>CACYYG010000016.1:0-63520 GCA_902778535.1 uncultured Prevotellaceae bacterium | reverse complement strand
GCCGCCGCAGATCGACTCTGACACAGCAGAGAAAATTTCCGACTTTGCCGAAGCCGCTTCCACAGGAAAGGTTCGGCCGCCGCAGATCGACTCTGACACCGCAGAGAAAATTTCCGACTTTGCCGAAGCTGCCTCCACGGGTAAATTCTCATTGCCCGATATCGACATGCCCAGCGCTGATGATATAGCCGCCTTCGCCAAAGCCGCCTCAACCGGAAAAATATTCGATCCGTAGGAATAAAAACAACAGTCATTTTAAGGCCATAGATACTTACAAAAAAATCTATCGATAGATTTTTTCAAAACCATGACCTTTTTGAAAAAAAAGATATATCTATTTTTATGAACGACGCGGTTAGCCGCGACAACGCCCTACACTTCCATGCGGAGGGTCGACGCGTAGTGAAGGTGGGCGTGAAGTTCATTGCTAACGACCGAGTATCAGAGAGATGGGGTTATAACGACTAATTACTAAAACAAGTAAAAACACATTAGAAGATATGGCAGGAGCAGGACAAGGAGCATCGGGAATAGCAAATTTGTTTCAAAATCTGTTGAAAAAAATCGACCGAAATGGTGATTTTTCCGTAAAGATCATCTTCTCTTCGGTTTCTATGTCAACCTTAACCGACTGGTCGGTAGAGAAATATGTCAACACAAATGAACCCAATACCTCTACTTATCCCGTTACCAACCTGGCCTGGTCGCAACCCGAAGGGGATGCCTATACGACTGCATGTGATGAAACCATTTTCGTAGATTGCAGCAGTAATGAGGCTGCATACTTTACAGACAGCGATGGAGGAGAATCTACATTGAGGTCGTATATTTCATATGCCATCGCCCGACTTGCAGATATTATCTACCGAAAAACGGAAGATGGGCTTAATGGCACAGTGCATTGTATCCTTCTTGCCTATCATCCTTGCCAAAAATGTTTATTTGCACTGTCAGAACTGATGGGCAATTCTCTTGCTTATTCAGGGATATACAGCAGTTTTGTTGGCGACATTCTCAGTAGAGATGAATTTCATTTTACTTTCAGGTGGATTCAATCATTATGTTGGAGATTCCAAGTGGATTATTGTGGTGTATTCGATCCTTATAAAGCTGAAGGGACTGACAAAAAGGGCGATGCTCAGCGTGCAAAGGAAATGGATGCTATTTTACACCTTTTCCCCGCTGAAAAAGAACCTATTTTTATGGGAGACAAGTATGAAGCACAATTGTATCGCAATCAAAAAGAACAGATTGGGCAAATGTGGGTAAACCAAGACCCTGCTAATAGAAAAATCGTGAATGGCAAGGCCACCGTCACTTATGAAGGCAGGGAATGGACTGAATCAGAATTGAGAGAAGAGCATCGCAAAATCACGAATCCGTCTGTAGAAGAGATGGAAAAGAATCTGGAGGGAATGAAAGCTGCACAGGCTGATAGAGAAAATAAAGCAAACAGAAGGAAGAATACCATCGAAAAAGCCCGTCAAGACTATGCCGAGAATATGGCGCGGCGTAGTGATATTGAAGAGCAGGAAATCAATTACCTTCTTGCACATTCCGATACTTATTCTGGTTATGGTAGTGCTCAGGATCTAGCTCGTGCGAGGGCACGCGAGGCTCTGAAATTTCAAGGGATTATTCCTGATTCCATGATTAATATTCCGATTGACGGACATTATACCACTGACATAGAATTAACAGCCGAAGTCAACAGGATAGACTATGATGTTGCCAAAGGAAAACAGCAAATAGCAGAATACGAGCAAGCAATTGCTAATAAAAAACTAGCGATAAAAAGTCAGAAATTATTAGCTTGTCAAATTTTAATCGCCATCGCTAGTTTTCCGTTCCCCGCCCTTGGTATCGTAGACATCATTTTGACTGTATATCAATGGGATATTTCTAAGGCTTCTGCAGTAGACAATGTTATGAATACCGCTGGAATCGCTTTTGACATTGCAGGTCTGATACCCTATTTCGGAACAGTTTTCAAAACGATAGAAATCAGTGCCAAAGCAGCTGATGTTTCCATTTCTTCTGGAGAACTATTTGAAAAACTCGCCCAAAATGCTAAACGGGCGAAAGGTGTGCCTGAAATAAAAGGACCACGCTTTTCTGGCGAAGCTATTCCCGATTTAAATACAGAACTTAAAATCGTAGCCGAATCTCAAGAAGGAAGTAAGGCTACGTTGACGGCTATTCGGATTCTTACTGGGGAAGACAGCATTGGATATGCTTTAGGGAAAATCTTAAATCCCCATTATATTAGTGCCTTTAAGAATATGTCATCATTGACTGATTTTGGCGGATTCCTTGCTGATGTATGGGTAAGAGCCATGGGCGTTGGATATAATGGATATGTATGGATTTCTAATGCAAATGCAAATAATACTCCGATAACAGCAGAAGAGGCAAAACAAAGAGAGGAAAAAGCAAAGGCTTATGCAGAGTTGGAAAATGCCCAGAAAGCACAGCATGAAGCAAAAATAGCCTTGAAAGAAGCAAAAACAGATGCTGCAAGGGCTGCTGCCCAAAAAGCGCTGGACGATGCTCAGAAAAGAATCGATGATGCCAGCGGTGTTCTTGGTGTTGATTTGAAGAGCAACCAGAATATTACTCAGATACCTTTAAAACCCGCAAGTATTGATGCGAATGCAGAACTGAATAAAGCCATGGAAGATGAGAGAAACGCGAAAAGAGCTTTACGAACAAAGGATCCAGTGGCAAAGGCGGCTGCGCAGGAAGCCCTGAATAATGCACAAGAGCGAAAAGCTGCAGCGCAAAAGGCGGTTGATGCTCAGAAAGCTGCACAAACTGCTGGCAGTCCCACTGCACCGCAGCTCATAGATGAATGGGAGAAGACAACGATTCAGTTGAACAATCTAGAAAACCAACATCTACGGCAACAACGGGCATTGCTTGATAATCAACGACAAATTGCAGGTAATGATGCCCTCAATTTGGGTGCATCTCCACTCGAAGCTATGTATAATGCGGAGAATAACAGAAGACTTAATAATCAATATAATGCAGCAAATTTAGCAAACACATTAGGTACTACGAACACATTAGGTATTACAGGTTCAGACTATGAATATGAGGCTCAATTCGCAAAATATTACGACAAACAGACTGAGGCATATAACAAAGCGAAGGAAGCTGGCAAAAAAGACAGAGATCAACATATGAAAGGCGTTGAAGCTGACATGGCAGCACAGGATCTAAGATATACTATAGAAAAACAGAAAAAGAGACAGCAACAAGAAGAATCTAAAAACAATAAACAATGAATGACTACGTTTATAGACCGTTCAACTCCATTGTTCCTAACTGCCCCGTCACGATTCTGCAAGGCAAGCTTCACTATGAAGGCGAGCCCGGGAAAGAAGACCCCGATGACGAGGGACTGACTTTTATCGCCACATCGAACAATGACGGCTGGGGCAGCGTGAAGAACCTCGACATCATGACTGAAGAGGCTTTCCCCATGCCTTACTTCCTGTCGCTGCGCTACCTGACAATGACTGATGGCCACTGCTATGCCATCGAAGAGCCGCTTGATGCAGAGCGGGCCGATGAACTTTGGCAGAAACAGCAGGAAGAACACCCAAAGGACCCCTTCACCAGCTATGTGGTGGGCACCGCTCCCTTTGGGGGGGTAGCGGTATGGCTGAGAGGACGCACTCGCTCTGTACTGCTCCATTGGTTGAAGGCCCAGGAAGCAGAGTTTAACGAGATAGAGAAGGCTCGCTTCGGATGGGCGAAAGAGATGAGCGAGTACGAAGTGATCAGCCTCAAGGAATTGGAGAACGATATGCGGCAATTTACCTACCGCTATGTGGCCTGCGAAGAGCACTGGGACTGGGAGACTCTAAAATGGATTGAGTACGATGACAAAGACCCTTATTACGATGACTTGGATGTGGACAGCATAGAGGACCACCGCACCGACGGCACCTTCAACTACCTCAAGGGCGATGACGACCAGCAGCACTTCCACACTGCAGGCAAACCCCAGAGGATTACTGTGAAATGGCATGCGGGCGACACGGAATATATGGCTCATTTCTGGCTGAGCAAATTAATGATTACTGCGTTTTTCAACTACTTCTTCCAGAAGAGTCCCGACAGCCAGGCCGACCTGCTATTGCGCCTCGACCCCGAGCAGCAGGCCTATCAGCTGGCTCTGCGCAGCGAGAACCACCCCAAGGCTTACATCATCCCCTGGAACGCCTACCAGCTCATTGTATTCAAGGATGGCACAGAACATTTTATGAGTCAGAACTATCAACTGGAAGATGGTCAGTGGAGCTGGATGTGGCATAAGTAACATTAGTCTTGACCCATAAATTCCTTCAACAGGAGCTTACATCACCTACATTTAATCACAAACAGCTAAGATACGCACAATAAATGATGTATGCAGCCATGTAAGCATGTAGGCAACGCTTGAGAAATTCCACCTGTACGGTTGACTCTATAGGCAATCACAAACGGATTCTATAGAAGAAAAAAGTGACACAAAAGTTGCACAATAGAATATTTTGACGTAACTTTGCAGAATTAAATTAACAAATAACGATATTTGAACTATGAACAGATTTGCAAGTATAGATTTTGCACAGCGCAATCTTAGCCTGAACATTGTCGTTTCCAGCAAGGACAGTGTTGAAGTGAAAGACCGCAACCGTGCTATTTGCTCAGGAAGCAGAGAATATTGTTTCGATGCCATCCGCAACTTCATGGTGTTCTTCGACGGTTCCGACAAAAAGGTGCAGTTCCACATCTACGATGCCACTGGAGGTAATCCGTCGGGGGTGGAAGGCAAAGCCTACTTCAAAAGCAAGCTTACCGCAATGAAGTCATCGGCAAGAGGTCAGATAGACGTCATTGCCCACATGAACAGCTACATAGCCTAACATCACTATAGATAATAACAATAAAAAATACGAACAACTATGACAGATCAGGAATTTTATCGGGAAGAATTTATCGTCATGCTCACCATTGACGGTACGTCGTATGACGAAATTGAAGTTAAAGTGACCGACCCCAACAAAACCATCCGCGACCAGATTAACAGTATTATACAGGTGTTTGAGTTGCCGAAGATGGACAACGGCGGCAACCCTATCCAGTATTTGCTCGGCAAGCTGATGGATGGCGACGAGGAGCCTGTCATTTTGGAGTTTGAAGATGAGAACGGTCGCGAGATGGCGCTCATTGACTATGAGATTGAGCCCATGGACCACCTGCACCTCATCAGCGTGCCCATCGCAGGATAGCGAAAGAGTTAAGAGTTAAGAGTTAAGAGTTAAGAGGTTTGGCCTGACGGCCAGTAAGAATTTAGAATTTAAAATTATAATTTTCTGTCACTTACTTCTTAATTGATAATTCTTAATCTGCGAAGCAGACACATCAAAATTCTAAAATCTAAAATCTAAAGTAAATATGAATCCCGCAATAAACAACTTTAACCTAAAGGAACTGAAAGGACGTGACGCACGCCTCTTTCAGGAGTGGAAAGAGCTGGACTCACTGTGCAGCAAGCGCAAGCAGGAGAGTAAAAACCCGCTGAAGCCATCATTGTCGTACATCATCCGCAAGAAGAATGCTACCGGCCTGCCCACTGAGTTTGAGATTTGGTATCGCTGTAAGAGCATCGTCGGCGTGGAGGATACTGAGCCTCCCCGCAAGCCCGTCTTCGGCTATCTGCACAAGATGAGCATCGTGCTGCCCAACAACTACCCGTCGGCCGACGGCAATCCCGTCTTCACTTTCATCAGCGACGTGTGGCATCCCAACATCCGCTACAGCGGCTCGTTCAAGGGCCACGTGTGCCTCACCATCAAGGAGATGGGCGTGCTGGCCTCGATCAAGGACCTGGTGCTGCGCGTGGAGCGCTACCTGAAGTACAACATGTATCACGCCCAGAACACCTACCCCTACCCCGAGGACCAGAGCGTGGCCGAATGGGTGCGCGAGGAAGGCGAACCCAACGGATGGGTGAAGTTCACACAAGAGATGCCTGAGGATGCGGCTCCCAAGCCCGCTCCGGCAGCACCGGCAACGTCGGCTACCGATGAGCAGCCCAAGAAGCGCATCTCACTGAGCATCTGAAGAATTGAAGAATTGAAGAATTGAAGAATTGAAAAATTGAAGATTGAAAAATTGGAAACGATGAAAAAGATTTTTATATGCATGTTCTTCTTCCTGATGGCGATGACGACCTGGGCTGATGAGCAGAAGAAAATAACCCTGAGCAACGACAACACGAAGGAGACGATCAACCTGTCGTACTGCAACATCTTCGTCACGCTGTTGAACCCTGACAGCGACGACGAATTCGGACAGGTGCTTATTGAGATAGAGAACCTCGACGAGCAGAAGATTCTCGCCCTCTTCCACAAACCCTACAAGGAGAAAGAGGTGAAGAAGCTGCGCCCCTCGTTCAAGTATGACAAGCTCTTCGGCGGCACGAAAGGCAAACGCATCATCGACCCCTACAACCTTGAGACAGGGCAGGATGTGTTTATCGAGCCTTCGAACAAATACCAGCTGGCAGCCTTCAACGCCCCTGCCGGTTCTGAGATGGCCGTCAAGCTGCCTATCTACCTGAGCAAGCCAAAGAGCGGCATCGTGGAGCGCATCCTGGGCAAGGAGAAGCTGCTGCTGCTGCGCAAGCAGGTCATCGAGCTCGACATCACTGTGGAGCTGAAGCCCAGTGCCGAATACTTAGGCTTGGTGGATGAGTGCAAGAAACTGAAGAAGGATGTGGACAATGCCGTCTTCTGCACAAGCAATAAACACCGTCCTGGCGTGGAGCAGCAGAAAGAACCGTACCTGAAGCGCATCAACGACCTGAAGGCTAAGATTGACGCTGCCATCAGTGCTCACGGCTGGAACGCAAGCGACGGCGGCTACCAGCGCTACAACGCCATCAAAGAGGATCTTGCCAAGATTGACCTGAGCAAGCAGGAAGGCATCTGCCGGCCACACCGTTCTGACCCAGTTCCTCCTCACTCATGCGCTTATTGCAACCTTTCGCTGCAGCAGATCTACCACAAGCTGGACGACCTCTACAAGAAGATCTACACCAGCAGCGACCGCGCAGCCACCAAGGCCAGCGTCATCGGTCAGGTGAACGGCATGTACAATTGCTGCACCGACCCGAAGTGCTCCAAACATGCTTCAGCTTGGCGCAGTGGCGGTGACTATAAGAACAAGATCATAGAACGCTACAACCGCATACAAGGCCTATGATGAACAAGAGGCTCACACAGCTGGCTGTCGGGCTCTGCGCATTAGGATGTACCGGTACTGTCCAGGCGAAAGACGTTGTCGACACGCTCTTTTCGTCGGACGGCGACCGCCTCATCCTCAGCTATACCATCTCGCAGAGCGGAGGAAAGACCACAGTGCTCTTCACCAACGTGCAGAAGAAACTGGGTTCTGCCAACCAGCGTAAATACCGCAAGCTGGACGAGGTGGCTGTAGCCATCTTCGACCGCACCGGCACATATAACGACACGAAGTTCGAAGGCATGACGCCCGAGGCCTTTATGATTCCTTCCGGTGTCAGCTACACCCCGTCAGAGGACGGATTCTTCCTCTTGGGCGACAACCCGCAGTTGACATTCACCACCAGCAGTGAGGTGCAGATTTCTATCCCCGTCTACATCGCACACTATGAGAAGAAACGCCACTACAAGTTGTTCAGCAAGTGTAGTAAATACTTGGAATTCTCTACAAAGGTGACAGGCGGCGGAGGTGGCAGGTCGCACAGAAGTGGTGGCGGCAGCAGCGCCAGAGCCGGAGACGACAGGGCTGCCAATGCTGACGACATCATTATGAGCGAAGAGATTTCCGACGAAGGACTGACGCCTATTGACGACGCCATGCTTACCATCGCCAATGTGAAGAATCAGCTCAAAGAGGTCACAAAGCTTCCATTACCTGAAGACCTTACCTACCTGGCCAACCACCTGCGTGATTTGCGTAGCAAGATCTCTGACATGGAAGTAGTGCAGGAAATTAGCGATGTGTTGTCCGCCTACGACAAGAAAAAGGCTGAACTGGAGGATAAGGCAGCCGTAGATAAAAAGACCGAAGAAGAAGCTGCAAAGAGAGCCACCGACTCCATAGCCAATAGGCAGAAGCAAGAGCAGGACTCCATCCAAGCTGCCGAGAAGAAAGAAGCCAGCGAGGAGAAGAAAGGCATGATGTGGATGATTGGCGGTATTGCCGGCGTGGGCATGTTGCTGATGTTCGGCAAGCAGATCTTCCAGACCATCAAGAACAACAAGATGCAGCGCATGATGATGGACAACCTCAACAAGGCACAGCAGCAGGCCATGGGACATATCAACATCCCTGGTATGGAGAACAACCCGCTGGGCCAAGAGGTGAACCAGATGCTGAAGAAAGAGGCGAACAAGAAAATGACTGCTGAGGGCAATGCTGCTAAGGAAAAACTGGCGGCGTTGACGAAAGGAGGCGGTGGCAAGGCTGCTGCTCCCACAGCACCACCGGCTTCACCGACCACTCCTGCTGCTCCTGCTGCACCGGCAGCCCCTGCTGGTACAGCTGCTCCTGCAGCTCCTGCCACACCCGGCAAGCGCCCGCTGAGAAAAGCCAGTGAGGTGAGAGCCGCAGCTGGCATGACTTCGGCTCAGAATGCAGGTCTCGACATCACCGTCAAACCGCAGAAGCAGTCAATGAACGATGTCATCCCTGCCAAGTACAAGCGCTGGCGCAAGCCTGGAACGCCCGATAGCAACAAATAACAACGCAAAAAAATAACCTATGAGAAAGATTCAAGCATTAGCACTTTTCATAGTGCTGCTCCTTACTCCGGCTGTGCAGCCGGGGGCAGATGCTGCCAGACCAAGGAGGCAAGTGCAAGAGCCGCCAAAGCCTACCGTGATGGAAGCCTTCCAGCAAAAACTGCAGGACGACCCCTTCTTCTCGGACAGGAACCAGCAAAATCTGAATAACGAGATAGCAAAGTATATCGATGATTTGCTCAACCGCAAGGACAAGGCTGAATATATACAGAAATGTCAGTTAAACGGGTATGTTGAGGGATTGAAACTGCAGCTGCAGGAACAAAATGAAAAGAAAGACCTCTTCATACAAGCCATTCTTCAAAACTATCCCGAGCTTGACGCCCAGGCCAGTGTCGACTTCCGCAACCAGATGGAAGAGGTGCTCAACGGCAAACTCAATTTGCTGGACAAAAACCTGACAAGGCTGACCAACGAGATGGAAGTAAAAGAGGAAAGCGGAAAGGAACTGCCCTGGCCACTTATCGGTGCCATTGCCGGCGGACTGCTCCTCCTCATCTTCATCATTGCCGTCATCAGCAAGAACAAGGGAAAGAAGAACAATGGCTACAAGCCCGCTCCTGTGACGCCACGCGGCCCCAAGCCTGGCTACCGCGCTCCTATCACCCCAGGCCAGCAGGTGTCAGCTGACGGCAACATCGTGGTGCGCCGCAAGACAGCCACTATTCTGAAGAAGCAAAGCCTTGAGGATGTCATAGACAATCCCAACTATCTGCAAGTTGACGCCGTCGACTTCACCTATGAAAGTGCTGTACGTCGCATGTACATCAAGAACCAGTGCATCATAGATATATATAATATGTACGCGGAAGACCTGCGCAACCCTCAAAGTCCGAAGGAGGACGGCTGCATGGTGTTAGGCCGCTGGGTGCATGACACAGAGAACAATGAATACTATGTCTCATTAGAGCAGATTGTGATGCCGGGCGACGACGCCGTCTTCGAGGAGTATGCCCTGAATTTCGGCGGCAAGATCAAGCTGAAGGTGCTGGAGGAGCTGCGCCGCTTGCGCCGCGAGACCAATCTGCAGTACGACCTTACCTGCTGGGTGCACTCACATCCAGGCTTGGGCGTGTTCTTCAGCAACAGCGACACGTCGGTTCAGGACCAGCTGAAGCATCCGCAGCATCCGCTCTTCCTTACCGCCATCGTCGTCGACATTCTCACCCCGATGCAGGACACGGGCATCTTCACCTATCGCCGCGACATGAATATCAACTCGAAGAGCGAACTGAAGAAGATGTACTCGCTCATTGAGTGGTACCAGTGGGCACAGGAGAGTCTTAAGACTGCCGCACAACGCCCTGTCGGAGCCAACCAGAAAGAGCTAAGCGCCGACGAATACTTCAACACGCTGGAGAAGGCAGAAGACCGTGACGACAGCTGCCATGGTGTACAGTTGAACAAGGATGTCATCGTAGACATCTGCATGGATCTGGCCACCGAGGGCGACGACGTGCTGGCCATGCTCCACGGCTTTGCCGTACAGCACGGGCAGAAGACGGAGTATGTGGCTGAGAAGATCTCGGACAAAGACAAGGAAGACAACCTCAGCCTTACCGGCTGCTTCGTGGCAGCTCCGCACTGCAGCATACCCACCGTGCGCCGCGCCGTGCAGGACTATCTCGACCGCATACACTTCGTTCTCGTCTACACGCCAAGCGACAGCCTGCTCACTACAATTCCCGTGGTGAATGGCGACTTAGTCGTTGAGAACACCTTCTACGGCGAGCAGAGAATGGAAGTATTAAAAACATGGATTAAACAAGTAAGACAATAATGAAGAAACTACTATTAGGATGTGCCCTGCTGGCCAGCTTGGCACAGGTGAACGCGCAGGACGTAAAGAAAATTGAGTTCTGTGACAAGAAATACGAATATGCCGAAGGCAAGGACAGCATCACGCTGTTCCTGAAAGTTCTGAACAGTAATGGCAAGTCGTGCGATGACGTCACCACAGACAATCTGAGTGACTATCTGGTCATCAAAGAGGATGACAACATCATCTCGCCCGAACGCTACTTGTTTACCTCAGTAAATTCCGGCCAGCGCATCCCCCCGGGCTTTACATTCTCCGTGCTCGTCGACTTGAGCATTCCCGAGGAGGGCAAGGATCAGATTTTCGACGCTGTGGGTCAGTTGGTGGAGAGTGCGCCCGACAGCTGCGTCTTCCTGTCGTTCTTCGGCGATGAGGTGACACCCACACAAATGGTGACAAAGAAGAACTTCAAGGACTTCGAACAGGAATTTCATAAGCAGTCTGAGAGCAAATTCTTCTATGGCGCACTCTATTCCAAGCTGGTAGAGTTTGCCAGTGACAAGGCCGAGTTCGAAGACTCTGTGCACATGGCAGCCGGCTATGAGCGCAACGCAGCCATCGCCCGTCGCGCCATTGCCGCCAAGGACAAGAACTTGCTCTTTGTCTTCACTGAGGGTAATACACGTCCTACCGATGAAGTAATTTCTTTCATTGAAGTGGAAGACTACCAAAAGGCCGCCACGCTGATGCCGAAGGTGTATGCGCTCTACTACACTGGCGAAGGCGTTGACGAGGGTGTAGAAATGATGCTGGATGCCGTTACTGCACCGCGCGATGCCAATGGCGACTTCATCGAAGACCGTCAGGGCATGTACATGCCCAGCGACAACCTGGCCAGCGTGCTGAGCAACTTCGAGCAGGTGGTGAAGGATGCCATGTACGACTTCGCCTTCTCTTATCGCGCAACGAAGGACAAGGTCTACAACGGCCTGGTCAAATACACCGCCGAGTGGAAAGGAGCAAAAACCGGCGAGGGAGAATTCGCTATCGGCATGCCTGAGACACCGTGGCCTGTCAAGGCTGAGTCAACGGGTGACACCATCACAAAGATACTCGTGGCACTGCTCATCGCACTGCTAACATTTGCCATCTTCTTCCTCATTATGAAGGTGCTCGTGCCCTCTATCAAGTCGAAGCGCTTCGGCATGAAGTATTACAAAAAGTACGAGCCGGAGGCCAACGTCTCTCGACGCATCTGCACCTACTGCCGTCAGGATATCGAACCCGGACAGATGGTAGTGATGAAGTGTAAGCACATCATGCACGTGGCCTGCTGGCAGCAGAACGGCTACAAGTGCGTGGAGTACGGACAGAACTGTAAGGACGGCATTCAGGATCACGTGGAGTGGAAGGAGATGTTCTCAAAGACTTCACTTCGCGAGACCTCGCAGACACTCGCCGGCATTTTGGCCGCACTGGTGAGCTGGATTATCTTCGAGCTGACAGGTCGCGGTTTGTTCCAGGGACTGGGCGAAGGCATCGCCAATGCCTTTATCAGCAATAAGAGCCTGATAGGCGAAAGCGCCGTTAAGGTGTCAGCACTGCTCACCATCGGTCTGCTCTTGGGTTTCTTCCTCTCGCTCGTCTTCCGCTACTTCGACGAATATCGTAAGAAGGACGCCAAGATCTACCTGAAGATTGTGGGCATGTCACTACTCTCAGGTATCATCGGTATGGCAGCCATGGCCGTGGGCGGCATTATCTTCTGCCTGCTGGTGTCAGCCACAGGCACTCCCTACTGGTACTGCTCACTGCCTGCTTACATCCTCTTCTCGGTCTGCGTGCCGTTGAGCCTCACCATCAAGTCGTCCATTCCCATGAAGAGCGCCTTAATCGGCGGTCTCATTGCAGCCGTCATCGGCTTCTTCGTACTCATGTTTGGCTCCATTGGTAACATCGAGTGGATGCCTAACCTGCTCAACTTCATTATCTACGGCGGCGGCCTGGGCGCTTCACTCGTCACAGTACGTATGCTGGCAGAGCGTTACTTCCTGCTCATCAAGAACGGTGTGAAGGCTGGTCAGAAGATACCTATCCACAAGTGGATGAACGCCACTGGCGGCGGCAACAAGGTGACCATCGGTGCCACGGGCGACTGCGAGGTGCAGATGAACTGGGAGAAGAGCAACAAGGTGGCCAAGGAGCATGTACAGCTCTACATCGACCAGGCCAAGACGCTGCCTATGCTGAAAGCCCTCGTGCCTGGTGTGCTCTACAACATGCGCACCGAGCTGCCTGCCAACAAGCCTACTGTGCTGACCAACGGCGACACATTCAAGATTGGCGACACCATCTTTGAATATGTAGAATCATAACCCAATTTCACCCCATGTAAAAATCTAAAGATAGATGTTTTAAAAAACCATGTGGGTTTTGAAAAAAACTCAATGGGTTTTGAAAAAATCTATCGATAGATTTTTACATGCGGAATTTCCATAGAATCAACGATGGATAATCTTAACACAAAAGGGCTGTCAAACTCGCAGTCTTCAAGCACAGGAGACAACAGCAAAAGCTATGAATGGGGTGAGGGCGTGTTCACGCTGCTCTCCTGGTTCAAGAAAGAGCGTGTGAAAAATGCGCGCGTGCTTGTGGCCGGTGCTGGCGCACTTGGCAATGAGGTGGTGAAGAACCTGGCACTCTTCGGCGTAGGACATATCTACGTAGCCGACTTCGACCAGATAGAAATCTCCAATCTCACACGCTCCATCCTCTTTCGCGAGGAGGACGCCTACAGCCACGCTTACAAGGCTGACATCGTGGCCAAACGCGCCAGAGAGATCAACCCGCAGATAGAAGTGACACCCATTGTGGGTAATCTTTTCTCGGAGGTTGGTTTCGGTCTGTACCGCTCCGTCGACGTCATCATTGGCTGCCTTGACAGCCGTCTGGCCCGCTACCTGCTCAACCGCATGGCAATGCGAGCCGGCAAGAGCTGGATTGACGGCAGCATAGAGAACCTCACGGGTGCCGTGAAGGTCTACAGCCCTGGCATCAGCTGCTACGAGTGCGGCCTTTCGCGCGATGAATTTAACAACATTATGCTACGTACTGGCTGCGCCGACGTAGTACGCACGCAGACCGAGCATGGACGCATCGCCACCACCCCCATCAGCGCCAGCATCGTAGGTGCCCTACAGGTACAGGAGGCAATGAAGATTATCCACAAGGACGAAGTTACAGGGAATGCCGATGCCACTGAAGCCCAGAAAGCCCGGAAAGCTCAGGAGGACAGGGAGGCAGAGGAAGCGCAGAAGCCGC
Organism: uncultured Prevotellaceae bacterium; assembly: GCA_902778535.1. Lineage (GTDB taxonomy): Bacteria > Bacteroidota > Bacteroidia > Bacteroidales > Bacteroidaceae > Prevotella. The sequence goes on along the minus strand of CACYYG010000016.1, from coordinate 49,594 downwards.
TCATCCAACTGGTCAAGCCCATCAACGCCATCAAGCCTGCACAAGCTCTGAAGGCAGCACCACCCTTCAAGACCTTAGAGGGCAAGATGCTGCGCTACGAAGGTATGACCTGCACGACGAACATCTATCGCATTGCTGCATGGAAGAACAACTGCCCGGCTCACGAGCGTTGGGAGAACATCATAGAATGTAAGGAGTTGTCGGCCAATATGACCGTCGGCGAGGTGCTGGAGAAGCTAAAAGAACTCCTCGGCGCCGAATGGGTAGAGATTAACATGGTGAATAACAAGTTCATCGATGTCATTGTTTCCGACCAGCCTGAGAAGGAATTCCAGGTGATGATACCCGAATCAAAGCTCGACGACTACATCAAGCAGAACGCCGAGCTGCGCCAGCTTAGCTACCGAACCCTCATCCACAAGCATTTCTTCGAGAACATCGACGACCGCTTCCCTTATAAGCAACTCACCCTGCAGCAGATAGGCATCCCGCCCTACGATGTGCTGATGGTGTCATCTGACAAGGGCGTGTCCTATATTGAACTCACTGCCGATGCCTTCTAATCTTCCCTCTGACATCAACGTAGAGTTGCTGCTACCCTACTACCCTCTGGGTAAGTTCAAGGTAGCACTAAAAGGCTTGCACAAGCGCAACACCTACAATGATATTATCGAAACGGAAATCATAGACGATGATATCATGCATGTCGGCGTGGGCCGCAACAGCATCTATAACTCGCTGCCCGAGTACGTCTTCCACCCCATTGACCGCTTCGACAACATACCGGCCTATCAGGAGAAGGAGCGTTATCAGGAGGAAATTGACAAGCAGGAAGAGGAGATGCGCAAGGCCTATCTCTTCTTCGCCCCCATCGACGTACTGCTGTTGCACTTGCGGTCCGAGGTGCGTGAGAAGATCAACCCGCTGGGAAGCGAAGACCTCGTGATGCAGCAGATTATCGGCGACAACATCACCGAGGAACAGCGCCAAAACCGCTTCATCAAACAGATTATTCCCTTCCTGCCCTGCTGCAAATACATCCGTGGTAACCGCACGCTCATCACCTTTATGCTGCGTAAGATTTTCATGGAGGAAGGGCTTAGCCTGAAACCGAAGAAGGCCACACGTCAGTACTCAGACGAAGAGCCCCGCTACGAGAACCGCCTCGACATGACGTTAGGCGAGTGCTATGTTGGAAACACCTTCAGCGAGTCGGTCAGTTATTATGACATTTACTACTGGTCGGATGAAGAATGCACCGATTTATTTTTGAAATTCATTGATGAAGTGGAGCTGTTGCGGTTATTTATCAAGGACTTCTTCTTCTCTGTTGAGGAAGACGTCGTCTTCGACATCCACCACGATGAGCCGCCACTGCGACTTGCTGATGAAGTCTTCTACAACTACCTGAACTATAATACAAACATATAACCTATGCCAAAAAGAATCAGTTGGAAAAAAGGTATGCGCCTCACCGACGAGGTGCTAAGAACAGCCGACGACTGCACTGCTGAATACATCAACCAAGCATTGTCGCTGGCTGCTATAGGGCGTTTCGGGCTCATCCCCACACTTCAGCCCTTCCAGTTGCAACTCAGTATTACCAAGGGCTTCGTCGATGTGGAAGCACTCTCCTGTACGGCTATCACTCGCGGCGGCATCCTGATTGATGTCCACTACGACACGAAGTTTACCAACACTATCGACGGACGTGTGCAGATACCGAACAACAGCGATGAGGCAGAGTATATGCTCACCATTAACGTTCGCCCAGGCAACTGGCAGGACACTACCGACGGCTACATGGAACCCGAGTATTACTTTGGTCTCGTCAGTCCTAAAACGGCAGTGCCTGAGTATGGTCTTCCTATCGGACGTATTATCTACGAAGACGGATGGCGCGAGGACAATGTCAACTTTGTTCCGCCGTGTCTTTGCATTGCGGCCCACTTGAAGTATTTGCAGCTCTACCAGCAGTTCGTGCAGATGATGCAGCAAATCGACGACACAACACGTCAGCAGACAGAGAGTGCCGCAATCACAGCGCTCAGCATCTTCTGGCCAGTGGTGCGCGAACAACTCATTACCGCAAACACCTGCTTCGACACCATGACGCCACAGCAGTTGCAGGCCTGCGTGCAGAAAGTGGTTTCGGCCTTCACCGTTGCATGCCACCTCGATGAACTCATCAATTTGGAAGATGCCGAGACATTCCGCAAATACTCTACAGCACCTTTCAGCTACCGTACAGGTTACCTGCGCATTAAACAAGGCCTAGGCATGTGCTACGCCATTAATGAAAAGGTCGGGAAGTTCAGTCTCCTTGTTAAAGAAAAGCCCAAAGAGCCGGAACCAGTCGTCGAGACGCCTCAGCCCACGGCACCGCCGCCACCACCACCCTCCAATTCACGCCGATTCTGGGACGGTAAGCAGATATGAGCTTCATCAGTACACCTGTTTCCTATATTGAGCCTTCGTTGCGCTTAGTACGCGACATTGAAGACCATATCACCAAGTTGGACAACTTGGTAGAGCTTATTGTGTTCACACCACGAGGCAGCTTCGCAGCCGATCCTGACTTCGGCTTCGAATACTGGAACCACGAGTTCTCCAACGTCCACTACCGCGAGTTCAACGTCAACCAGGGAGCACAAGGCGGCGTTCTGCAAAACGAAGTCACGAAGAAGGAGTGCGAGGATAGCATCCGTCAAAGCCTGGCCACCTATGAGCCAATGCTGAAGGATGTCAGCGTCAACATCGTCCTCAACTCCGCTTTGGAGAAGGGGAACCACCGCAAGAAGATGCCCTCGAAGTACGAGCTGAACGTTGTTGTCGACGGCAATCTCGATGACGGCTTAGGCACCCGCCGCCGCTACCGCAAGGTTGTCGTCTTCCTCGTAGAACCCACACTCAAGCAATACCGAGGATAGTAGTGGATAGTGAAAAGTGAAAAGTGATTGCCAACTCCTAACTCCTAACTCTTAAGAGATGGATGTAGATTTACAAAAAAGAATCAACGAAGCTGTACAGGCGCTAGGTCAGATCTCAGCACAGCCCATCGACTTCAGTCAGATGGATCCTGTTGCAAAAATGATGCTAGTGGCCTTGGTCAGTGAATCACAAAAGATACAAGACTACGCCGATACCTCCACCGACCGCATTGTGGAACGCTTCTGCACCGACTTCATACCCCGGCAGAAAGTGGAAGCCATGCCTGCCGTGTGCCTGCTGCGCCCACTGCTCAAGCCGCGGAGCGAAGGTGGACTGGTGCCTGTGGGTTCGGGAGCAATGTTCACCTACAAGAATCCCAACGGCAAGGGTACGCTGAACTACATACCACTGTTCAACACCAGCCTGCTGCCACATACTGGCGTGTATACCTTGAATCATCGGCAGGTACACTCCGCCGACAATGTCATCGACATCGAGATGGAGAAACCCAACCAACTCTGGGTGGGCATCCAGACGAACAGCGAGCTCAACAACATGAAGGGGCTCTCTATGCTCATCAAAGGCACCAACGGCATCACACCGGAACATATCTTCGTGGCTACTGCAAACCAGGAGCTCGATTTTTCGACTATGCACGAGATGGAGAACATTGAGATGGCTGAGCCATTTGATGCACAGCAGTCGTCGGACACATTCTTCTCTCTCATCGAAAACTGGAAAGAAAACCTCCTGAATGTCACCAACGGCAGCATCATTTACATCACTGACGAAACCAACGACCGCGACGTCTTCAAGCCTCGACAGTTCCCCCGGGTTTTCCAGCAATGGCTTGAAAGCGAGGTGCTCGACTATTTCGATGCCAACACCGTTTGGCTACGTTTTGATTTCCCAGAAGGCTATGTCGTTCCCAACGATGCGGAGGTCCTCTTTAACGTTCTTCCCGTCACCAATGTCGATGTCTGCTCACTCATGCTCACACAGGCCCAGCCCATTGCCAAGTTGCAGCAGGCCGACGAAGCATTCTTTCTTCGCATCCTCGAAACCAGCACTAATGCCAACAAGCAGGGTTTCAACATGACCAGCGATGAGATTATCATTCGCGACTTTGACGCACAGTGTTACAATAACGGCACTCTCTACCGCGACGTTCGCAACCTCTACAACCGCTTCATCGACGACTACTATGCCTTCATCGAGTACAACGGCATTAAGGACGGCGAGGTGCTGAAAACACTGCGCGAAACCATCAACCTCCTCGGCAAGAGTGTGGGACAGCAGAACGAGAAGTTCAAGTTCGACAGCGGCACTTTCGTCATGAAGAACATGAACCAGTATCCGCCCACCAACTCTACAAAGGTAAGCTTCATCACCACCATGGGACGCATCGGCAACACACCACGCGCCGGTGAGAAGATGGAAAACAAGAACGAACCTGCTCTGGAGCAGGATGCTCCCATCCTCATCTCGGCTATGGGCGGCGTAGACAAAGCCACTGCCGACGAGCGCTATGAGCTGCTGCGTTTTTACGCTCTCACCAACGACCGTCTCTACACCCGCATGGACATCGATGCTTTCATGCGCAAGGAGCTATTGGCAGAATTCGGAAAAGAGGAGTTCAAACGCATCTTTATCAAGATGAACATCGAAGGAGCTGCTGGCGCTGATACCCTGCAGCGCGGACTCTACATTGATATCGAGTTCAAGGATCATAAGAACTATAAACACGCCAGCAAGATCTCGCTCGACAGGCTTCTGGAGCAGCGCATCCGCAACCGCTCCTGCATCGCCATGCCTATCATCATCACGCTGAAAGACCTAGAAGATGACAATTGAGCTTCCCATACAAGTGATTGAAAGTTGACAACCTAACTGGCGTAGTATTATGGAATACAAATACCATCACAATCCTCCCTATGAGAGTGGCAACGAGATATACGTGTTTCAGGATCGCCTGAACTACATTCGCAACACCTACCACTACGGCTGGGATCATATCAATGCCGATGGTGTCTTTGGCCGTCGCACCCGCAATGCAGTAAAGGGATTCCAAGGCGTCTTCATGGGTCAGGTCGGATCTGGTGACTTAGACGAAAGAACTCAGTCGCTTATCAATTCCAAATACTATGAGTGTCAGCGTGGCTATTCGGCGAATCCCGGTGTAGCGAGATGCTATGACCCCAACTATAACTATATTGACCAAGGCTACGGCGATATTGCCAACTGCACAGCAGGTCCACCGGTGTATCGTCCTTCCGGCGGCAATTCTTTTTCCGAGACAGCCAACAAGGCGCCCAAAGGCGGCGATGACATGGGGTTCACGCTGGAATATTTCAAGAAGAACTACACCGACAATTTCTATGCCTTGTGCAATGACATCAGAGGTATTCTTGCTGAAGTGATGGATATGCCTATCGGGAAAAAGATGATAGATGCTGCCATCTCCAGGCTGAAAGACTTATCTCCGAAAATCTATGCATTTTGCGAAATGGTAGCTAATGACGTATCCCGTCTCGGGAATATAGTTGCCGCCAAAGTCGATGATATTACAAAGCCCCTACAGCGTCATGCAGACAGATGGTTAAAAGCCATAAAAGCCAACCCTGAGGGTGAGATTGCCAAGTTCATGAAAAGAGGAGGCGGCAAAGGTGGCGTCTTAGGAATAGTAACTGCCGGTCTTCCCATGCTCTACTACCTCATCATGTGGATGGTAGCCACTGTAACGGGCGGTGATACCGAGTATTATAAGGGAAAATTCTTCGACAACATGAAGGGTTTCATCGGTTCCATTATCATCATGGCAGCCACCGAACTTCTTGGTATTGCTTTGGTTGCTGCTGGCGTTGCTGCCGGCACAGCAGGCCTTGTCGTAGTTATCGTTACCATCGTCGTAGCTGTTATTGATATCATTGTCATGGGATTTACCGACAAGGGCATAGCCGACTGGATTATGATTGGCTTAGGCAATGTTGGCGAATATCTCGGTGACTCCCTCTACGAAGCACTGCATCCCGATGTACCCAAAGCCTACACTGTGGAAGAGTTGAATGAGATGGGTTATGACGAGAATGGATTCCCTTTAGTTTCTGGTCATGCCAGATAACCTCAAAGATAAAAAGTAACAATGAACAGACAAATACACACCTTCCTTCTGACGCTATTGATGTCAATTCTTGTTGTTTCTGCTCGTGCGCAGTCGGCAAGCGACATTCTGCTTTATATTGAAAAGTATAAAGGCATCGCGCTTGAGCAGGAACGCAGACACGGTATTCCCGCCCCCATTACGCTCGCACAGGGCATCCTCGAGAGCGGTGCAGGCAAAAGCGGTCTGACACGCAACTCCAACAACCATTTTGGCATCAAGGCTTTGGGCGGTTGGAGCGGCGGCGTGTACAAGGCATGGGACGATGAGCCGCAGAAGAGTTCTTTCCGTGTCTACGCCTCGGCTTCCGATTCATTTGAAGATCACTCGAAAGTGCTGTTGGCTCCCCGATACCGCTCGCTATTCACGAAAAGCATCTACGACTACCGCGGCTGGGCCATCGGTCTGCAAAAATGCGGCTATGCCACGGCCAAGAACTACGCCGTGGCCCTCATTGGCTTCATCGACACCTACAGACTCTACGCCATCAACGGCGGCGTAAAGCTGCGTGCAGGTAAAACCATCGTCATCAGGCAGACAGCAAACAATGCGCCCCCCGTTTTCGACGACGACGTCGTCATGGACGAGGAAGAGCAGAGCGAGGAAGAGCAGACCGTGAAAGAAGCTGTCACACGCTATGTTGTCGACATCAACGATGTGGCCTGCACCATCCTCTACCCTGGCACAACGCTCTCCAGCATCTCCATGCAATATGACATCCCGAAAGACCAGTTGTTGGAGTTCAACGAGGTGGTGGTGGAAGAGGAACTGCACGAAGGCGACATTGTCTTCCTCGACAAGAAGAAGAAGAAGTTCACCGGTCCGAAGGACTTCTACACTGTACGCGAGGGCGACTCGCTCTACGGCATCTCTCAGCAGTTTGGCATCAAGCTTGCCAGTCTGGCAAAGATGAACCGCATGGATATGTCGGAGAAAGTGCACCCTGGCGAAAAACTGAAACTCAAATAAAATACATAATAAATGTTAGACATTAAAGAATACATTGTCAATGGCAAGGCCTTTGATGGCAAGTACAGACTGATCCGTCCGCTCAGCACCTCTGGCGGCACTGCCGACGTATGGCTCGCACTCGACCTTAATACTGTGAATAACCCAGACAGCGTGGGCGACCTGCGCAAGCTCACTGATGAACAGATAGAAGAGCTGGGCCTCATCGTGGCTATTAAGGTATACCGTCCGCAGAATGCACTCGACATAGAGGGCGAGCAGCGTTTCCGCGAGGAATACATGATTGTGTTCAACTGCCATCACACCAACCTGATTCACCCCACCCATTTCTCCATTTTCCACGAAGTGCCTTATCTCGTCCTGCCTTACTGCAAACGTGGTTCGGCAGAACGCTACATCGGAAAGCTGGAAGACGATGAGGCGAAATGGAAGTTCGCCTCCGACGTGGCTGGTGGTCTCGCCTACCTGCACGCATTGGAGCCGCCCATCATCCATCAGGACATCAAGCCGGGCAATGTGCTCATTGATGACAGCCTGAACTACTCCATCACTGACTTCGGTATCAGCGCCAAGTCAGGCGGCACCAGCGACCACGACACCTTCGAGGACGAAGAGCGCAGCGGCACATTTGCGTATATGTCGCCCGAGCGCTACCGCGAAGATGCCGAACCCAGTCCTGCCGGCGATGTATGGGCCTATGGCGCCATGCTCTACGAGATGATTACCGGCGCCGTGCCTTTCGGTGAGCAGGGCGGCTGGGCACAGGTGGAAGACCCCACGGCCATGCCGCAGATACCTGCCGAAATTCCTGTTGACATGCAGCGTCTCATCACGGCCTGCCTTGACCCCGACCCCGAGAAGCGCCCCACGGCAGAATACCTCAGCCGCGCCACTGCTGCCCATCAATATCCGCTGAAGCCCAAGAAGACTGGACTCATCATCGGCCTCAGCGTCCTTGCCGCACTGATTATCGGCGTGACGCTTACATGGCTCCTGCGCTCGCCGGAAGTCGAGGTACAGATTGTTACCGAAGAGGCCGAGCGCCGTCCACCAGAAGAGGTCTATGCAGAGGCTATGCACCTCATCGACATCAATGATCCCGACTCGCTCAGAGCCGGCCTTACAATGATGGACAGCCTGAGCGCCACCAACTATGTGCCTGCCATCTGGGAAATGGCCTACACCTACGGATGGTTCTCCGACTCAGTGTCAGTCAAACGCAAGCGACTGCTCAACATTGAAATGGACAACCAGTTCCTGCCCACCGACAAGGATAACAGCAACAAAGCGATGGCCTATCTTGTCAAAATCAAGGAGATTAACGACTCAAGCTACGCCGACATCAATGCCAAGGCTGCCTTCCGCTTTGCCTGCTATTACGTCATGCCCAACAATCTCTATCAGAAAAACTTTGCCGAGGGCAAGGATTTCCTGCTCACCGCACGCAAATGGGCCGTCATAGCCGGAAACGACAGTCTGCTACAGATTATCGATGCCGGCCTCGCCACCTTCTAATAAACCAAACATCATCTACTATATGAAACACATCACTTGTCTACTTTTTGCGATGCTCTCCTTGGGCTACGCTAACGCACAGGTGGCACAGTGGCTTGTGCCGCCCGAATATGATGACATTGAGGTGTTGCCTGAAAACAACGTCATTCTGGCTCAGCAAGGCTTCAACCGTCACATCTGGGACATGAACAGCAAGTGTCTGGCCAAAGTCAGCGACGACCTCTACTCCTTCAGTGAGGGATACGCAGTGTCAACCCGCCCGGAGACAGCTTACGTCACTGCCATCTATGATACCACAGGAAAGAAGACCGACATCAAGGATCGCGTGCAGCTGGGATGGGGCTATCCATTCTTCCACGACGGATTCCTGCTCATCAGCGACGGCAACTATTTCTATTACATGGATCCCGAAGGAGGCGTTGAGCCAAAGCCCTACTATCACGCCTATCCCTTCTCTCATGGCTACGCTGCCTGCTTCACCTTCGCCCAACTGCACAAGATGAAAGACCCGATAAATATCCTGCTCGACACCGACATGGAACCAGTGGAGCTGGCATGGGGAGGCAAGGAGTTTGCTGCAAACGACATAAACTTTATATCGTCGGTCGGCGATGACGGCACAGGAATCGTCGTACACAAAGAAAAGCTCTACTACTTCGATGCTGCCACAGCCGAGCTGAGCCCTGTACTGCCCCTGTCGGGCGACACCAACATCAAGAATCAGGCTCGCGCTGATGACGGCGACATTGCTAAGATCCTCGTACAGATAGACGACAGCACCAAAATGATGACAGGCAAGTGCGGCAAGAACCATTTCAACATCAAATTCGATGCCATTACCCACAAGCCTCTCAGCATGACAATGGGTGAAGAGGAACGCGTATTCGAAAAAAAGGCTACAACCCAAACAAGTTCCCCGACAACCCTGAAAGAAGTGAAAGACGAGGTTAGCGGCAAATATGCTCTCTATTTAGGCTTTGAAGAGATACTGCCACCACAGATTGACGAAGTGAACCGCATTGACGGCAACATCGCCTTAGTGACCATGAACGACAAGCTGGGCCTGCTGCGTGTTAATGCCAACGACCGCTTTCACTTCGTCATCAACGACGACAAGGATATGGGCTTCCGCCATAAGTATTTCAACACTAAAATCCGTCTGAATATGCCGGCCTATATCAATGCCGAAGAGACCAGCTTTGAAATAGATCCCGAATCGGGCTGCTATATTGACAAGCTCTCCAAGGTAGCAAGGAACAACACTGACGGCAGCTATGTGGAGTACAAATGTAAACTGGAATGTCCTTATAACATTACGGAAGACCCAAGGACCGTCATCTATCCCGTAAACATCGTCTATCAGGGATTGCGCACACGCGAAATGGATGTAAGAGGCAAGGCATGGCACTCTAAATACTTCGCCGTCACCGTCGATGAGAAGGACGTCGTTCTTTCAGGCTCTAAACTTACCTTCATCGTAAAAATCGAAACTGAACGTGAGTCTGACACGGAAGTCTATCCCTTCCATCCCTCATTGGTTTCCAATGAACTGGAGTATGAAATGACAAAAATCATGGACACGCGCTATGAATGCACAGTGCCAGAACTGAAAAAAGGCAAAAACACCATTGTCGTCCGTGTTGAGGAAGAAGGATGCCCGCCATCCGACTACGCTTTTGATGTGACCTACGAACCGCCTACTCGCCAAAAACAACACAAGGTGACTGTGGTTGCACAACCGAAACCGACTCCGAATATAAAATTCTAATTACAAAGGAACGGCATCATGAAAATCAATATCAGCGCGACAACCGACGTAGGCTGCAACCGAGAAAACAACGAAGACGCTTTTGCCTTTTGTCCTGACCTTTCTGACCCTGACTGGCGCCAGAAGCACACCGGCGGCTATCTGCCCTTAGGGTCACAGGGCGCACTGCTCATCGTGGCCGACGGCATGGGTGGAGCCAATGCCGGCGAGGTGGCCTCAGCCGTGGCCATCGACAGCATCAGTCGCACGTTCTCGCCAAAGGCTATTGAGAACGCCACCAATGACGACCAAAAAATCTGCGAATTGCTGACGACAGCCATCAAGGATGCCGACAAGGCCGTCAACATGCACATGATTGACCATCCTGAAACCGCAGGCATGGGCACGACCATCGTGCTTTGCTGGGTAAAAGGCGACAAGGCCTACACAGCATGGTGTGGCGACAGCCGCTGCTACATCTACAACGACAAAGGTCTGCAGCCACTCACCAAGGATCACTCCTACGTGCAGGAACTCGTCGACCGTGGGGAGATTACTGAAGAGGAAGCTTTCACCCACCCCGACAACAACGTCATCACGCGCGGCTTAGGCGAATTTGACACGTCAGGAATGGCCGACATCACTGTTACTGACGTCAAGGCTGGCGACATGTTCCTGCTCTGCTCCGACGGTCTCTGCGGCTACTGCACCAACGAGATGATCAGCAAGGTGATGGCCGACAGCAAGGCCGACATCGACGTCTGTGCCAACAGCCTGCAGCAGCTTGCCCTCGACGTGCCTGGCGACGACAATATCTGCATTGTCCTCGCCTCACTGCTCAGCGACGACGACGAGCGTGCCACACCGCCCTCACTGTTGAGCCGCATACTGAAAAGAATGTTCGGCTAACGGCAATAGAAGTCAAGGACACAGTCCTCACCTATATACCCCTGCAGGTGATCGCCGGGTTTCACAGCCCCGATCCCTGCAGGGGTTCCTGTATAGATTAGGTCACCGGTACGCAATGTAAAGAAGCGCGAGAGATAGCTGATAATCTCGTCTACACTGAACAGCATCTCACTGCTGTCGCCCCGCTGCACCGTTTCCCCGTTTTTATCCAGACGGAAACCAATCCCAGCCCCTTTCCCTTCAAGGCTAAGAGGCTGAAACGTCCCAATCGCTGCACTCCCGTCAAAGCCCTTGCAGATAGTCCAAGGCATGCCTTCATGGCGTGCCTTTTCTTGTGTATCGCGCGCCGTAAAGTCGATACCCACCGTCACAGCGTCCCAATAGCGATGGGCAAAGCGCACAGGAATGCCCTTACCCAGGCGGCAGATACGCACCACCAGCTCCGCCTCGTAGTCGAAGCGCCGGGCCCAGTCGGGCACGAAAAACGGCTTACCGTCCTTCAGCAGTGCCGAGTCAGGCTTGAGAAAAATCACAGGTTCACTGGGGCGATAAGCCCGTCCGTCCAATTCCTCCGTATGCTGGAGGTAGTTCATTCCTACACCAAAAATCTTCATAAATGCTGTTAGGGAAACCGTGATATATTGCTGTGGTGCAAACCTACGCAAGACGCTCCCTTACGCGCTGCATCAGCCACTCGTTCTGTTCGGGTATGGTCATGTGGCTGTTGTCGAGCAGAATGGCGTCGTCGGCCTGACGAAGCGGCGACACCTCGCGGTGGGAGTCAATATAGTCGCGCTCCTGCACGTTCTTCAGGATGTCGGCAAAATCGGCAGGCATACCCTTCTCCTTCAGCTCGTCGTAGCGACGCTGGGCCCGCACCTCGGCCGAAGCGGTGACAAACACCTTCAGCTCAGCATCGGGGAAGACCACAGTGCCGATGTCGCGACCGTCCATCACGACGCCCCCACCCTGCCCCATCAGTTGCTGCTGGGCCACCATAGCCGTGCGCACAAAAGGCAGGGCTGCCACGGGACTGACGTGGCTGCTCACCTCAAGCGAGCGTATTTCCTTCTCTACATTCTCGCCGTTGAGGCAGGCCTCTGGCTTGCCCGTCTCTTCATTCAGCGTGAAAGTAACATGAATATTGGGCATTTCACGCTCAAGGGCGCCGGCATCGACAGCACCGTCGTCGGCAATAAGACCGTGGCGCAGGGCGTAGAGAGTAACGCTGCGGTACATGGCGCCAGTGTCGACATAAATGTAGCCCAGGCGACGGGCCAGCTCCTTGGCCATCGTACTCTTGCCACATGAGGAATGGCCGTCGATGGCGATGGTAATCTTTTTCATAATGTATAGCTAAAGTTAATTATCAGCGACGGGGAACTGACGTGCAGCTTAGCGTACGCCACGTGCAGCTGCAGGCGCTCCAGCTTCATACCTGCACCAAAGCTGAGAGCTGCACCGTGACTGCTCTTGCCATCGGCGTTGGCAATCTTCATCTCGCTGGCACGCAGGGCGTTATATCCTGCTGCTACGTAGAACTGGTCGGAAAGCAGCAAATCGGCTCCAACCACAATATGCTTGCCAATGCCGTAGTGCCAGTCGTTGAGGCGCACCAAAGTAGCAGAGAAACGCAGCGGCGAACCTACAAGGCGCTTCGATACGCCCAGCTGAACGTCGATGGGCATCCGGTCGAAGTCGTCTTCGTAGGCAGTAAGCTGTCCGCCCAGGTTGCGCACGACGGCTGAGAGGCTCCACTCCCTGTCCTTATCGTAATAGTTCAGGCCCAAATCAGCGCAGGCGGCCAAAGAACTGTAATGTCCGATATAGCTGGCACCCATGCGCAGGGTAATGCCGCCCGTGATGCGGCGGCCCAAGTCGTAGGCCACTGTGCCGCCGATGGCAATGTCGCGTGCCGAGAACGTGCCCGTCTGCTCACCCAGACTTGTCATCTCCTTCATCTCGCCATAGTTGATGAAACGTCCCTGCAAGCCCCACGTGCCATGCTCGCCCCAGAAGCGCTGATAGCTGGCGCTGGCCGTCAGCGAGCCCTGCATGTAGGTCATCATGCCCAACGACAGCTGGCCGTCGGCACCATGATTGATCAGCGAGGGATTGTGAAAGACCAGCGTAGGGTCGGCATCGCTGATGCTGATGTTGTCGCCGCCCAATGCCGCCACGTGGGCACTCACCGGCAACCGCAGGAAGTTGAACGCAGTCTGGCTATCCTGCGCCACTATTCGGAGCGCAAGAACCAATAACATGACTGTCCATCCAAGTCTTTTCATCGGCACAATCTAAAAAATCTCTGCAAAGGTACGAAAATTTTGATGAAGCGAGTGCAGAAAATAAAATAAAATGTGTATTTTTGCAACGAAAATCATGAACATAGAGTATTTTCCGTATGGAGTCGAAGAGTATTGCTTCCGAATTGGCAGTCTATAGCGTATGGACAGACAGATGCTATAGGTTGCGATTCCTGTTATATACCTTTATGATTACCCTCTGTGTTGGCCTGATGTCCTCGTGCAGCAAGGATGGCGACACCGTCTATGTTCAGGACCCCGATGATGTGCCCAATACTTCGCCGCTTGTCATCGTCGTTTATGACCCGAATTCCATGGGTGACCACTCCTACAACGACCTTGTCTATGAGGGTGTGGAGACGGCAGCCCGCCAATATGGCTTGCGCACGCTGCAAGGAGCACCTTCCTCCACTACCGAGGGCTTGATGTATTTAGAGTCATTTCTCCTTCAGATGAGCACTCCGCCCGATACCATCCGCCGCCTTTTAATCGTTGTGGGCAATGCTTATGATGAGTATCTTCGCCAGAACAACCACCGTCTGGAAAGCAATCCCTATATCGACCTGCTTTACCTTGAAACCGATACGCCGTTAGAGGGTAAGGGCTCGACGCTTTATATTCATTACTATGGAGCCATGTTTGAGGCCGGCGCCTTAGCTCCCCATTTTGCCGACGAAGCGCTGCTTGTGGGAGCCAATCCCCAATATAAGGCCATCGAAGAGTGCATAGAGGGCTTTACTGCAGGCTTCAACAGTGGACTGTTCCCTACAGACCACACGCTGTCACTGCAGACAGCCTACATCTCCAACCGGATTGACGGCGGATTCATAGTGGCCGATTCCACTGCCCTGCGGATTCTGACATCATATCAGTGGACGCAGGACCTTCCGTTGCTGGTTCCTATATGCGGCGGTTCCTCTATTGTGTTCCAGCGTTTGGCAGAGACCTTGAACAATTTCTTTTACATGGGTGTCGATGCTGCCACCACCTCTGTTTTCTGTCCTTATTCGGCTATTAAACACGTGGACTTGGCTGTTGCCAGCTGCATCAGTCAATGGTTTCTGAACAAGAGTCTGCCCAAACACATGACCTTTGGCTTGGATGATGGTTACACCGATGTCGTCATCCACGACATTACCAACAATTTGTATCCATTTCTATATAAAGGCGACCTGACCAACTCGTTGCGCACCAGTATCCATGAAGAGGCGATAAGAAAGGAGGCAGAATATGGTAGGTAAGAAGACAGAACTAAGAGGTAAGAGGTATGCTGCCGCCCTACTGTTCCTGCTGACCTTGCTGGTGGGTTGCAAGCAGGAAGACGATGTCGTTGTTCAGCAGACCAACCGGCACTGGGTGAAAAAGACCGTTGCTATTGTTGCTCCGCAAAGCGACAGTGCTGTGAAGAAGCGTTTGGAACGTACTGCCGCATGGTTTCTGCAGAACTTCCGCGAGGCACAAAAAGTCGACACGCTGGCCATTGACCTTGAGTTAGAGTGGTATGACGAAGACAGCGAGGACCTGACAGCGCTGAGCCAGTCGCTGGCTGACCGCAGCGACATCATTGCCGTTGTCGGCCCGTTTGCCAGCGATGCTGTTGCAGCTTTCGCTCCTGCCTGCCAGAAGAAAAACAAGCCCCTGATAGCTCCCACTATCACCAGCGAGGAAATTGTTCGCCGATATGCCGTGAAGAATGCCAAAGGATACATCAACGAACAGCCTTTCCTTTGGTCGCTCACCGAAACCGACGTGTCGCTCACCGAAACGTTGATGAGCACTTATGCCGTCATCTGCCAGAATTATCCTGATAATCGTCCTGAGGCTGTGCTTTTTGCACCCGACGACAGCTACGGCCAGACTTTCAATTACTGGGCACCTTTCTTCGCCAACAACTACGGCATCAAATTGATGAACAATGAGCTGTATACGGATATCAATGAGGTCAAGGAAAAGATGTTGTCGCTGTTCAAGCCTTCTGAAGCCGACCCTGTCGCACCTCCCCATTTTGCCGTTTTCAGCGTTGTGAAGTCGATGCAGCAACTCTATGACCTGGCTCATCTGCGCCGCGACTTGATAGTTAGCCTCTATAGTCATATGTTTGCAAACATCCAAGACACTGATCCCGAGGTGCTTGACAACTGTTGGCAACTGTTCGAAAGCCTCTTCCGCACCTACGTCGCCTATGAAGGGCTGAGTGAAGAGCAGCTGGAATCGCTTGGTGAAAAGGGAGTGAAGATGTTGCAGGGCTATCAGGGATTCTCGCCTTACGCCGACCCCACTACGGGCTTTGAGCTGAGCTACAGACAGCGCTTCGGGGTGCTGCCCACATTCGCCGAGTGCAAGTTCTATGATGCCCTTATGCTGGCAGCCTTCTCGGCTTTCTATATCGAGCACATACCTTCTACCGCAACGAAGCCCACACTGAATGAGGCCATCATCACCCTCACCGGCATTGTCGACGATTCTAACATCACCGGTTCTGTCTGGAATACGACGGCTATGCAGATTTATCTGAACGATTTAGAGAATGGGCGGATGGATCACTTCATCGGGGCATCGGGCGACATCGGATTCGACTTCGAGTCCTTCACCGCTTCTACCCAGACCACATACGTATATTGGCAGATTATGGACGGACAGATCATACACCGTTCCTACTATGGAGCTGGAGGCCGACGTACTGCAGAAGCCACAGCAGCCTGGAAGTATATGTATGACAGCCAGGTCGCCGCTGCCGACTACGACCGGCAGACAGCCAACTCGCCTGCCATCACCTATTGTGACCTGACCGACCAGTATGCCGTGCTGGTGCAGGGCAGTCAGGACTTTATCAATTACCGTCATCAGGGCGATGCGCTCAGTGTCTATCAGTTGTTGCGCAAGAACGGTTTCCCCGATGACCATATCATCCTCATCATCGACAAGTCCGTGGCCTTAGACCCTCTGAACAGCGAGCCGGGCATTATCCGTGCCAGCACAAGCGGCTACGACCTGCTGGGCGGAACCGACGGCCTACCTCCCGCTGAGGTCGACTACAACAACCTCGACCTCAATGCTGCCGACATCGCAGATATTCTCTTGGGCAACGCCAGCGACCATCTGCCAACAGTATTGCCACGCGATGCCGGTCAGAATGTGTTTTTCTATTGGAGTGGTCACGGGCATAGCGTCCCACATGGCGGAGCCGACGAGTTTGCATGGTGTCACTCCCGTTCAGGAGGCTTCACCTCCACCATGATGAGAAATACCGCCCAGCAGATGCTTAATGGCCAGTGCCGCAAGTTGTTGATGGTGGCTGAGCCGTGCTACGGTGAGGTCGTCGCCCGCTCATTAGAAGGCATTACGGGTGCCCTTGCCATCTGCGGTGCATCGGCCACGGAGCAGTCGTTGGCCGACAACTGGAGCAATGAATCGGACGTGTGGCTCAGTGACCGCTTTTCACAGAACTTTGTCGAAAAGCTCATGCTCGATCCCCAAACCACCTACCGCGAACTCTTCCTCTACTGCGCACGCAACACCCTTGGCTCTCATGCCAAGATTGTGAATGCCGCACACTTCGGCAACCTTGCCGCCACCAATCCCGAGGAGTTCATCGTATATCAGAAATAGGAATAGAGAATCAACATCATTAACTAAGTTTAATTTTTTATGCATACAGACATCTTTAGAAAACTATTGTTTGCTGCAGCGATAGCTGTGGCAGGAACGCTCACGCTGTCCTCATGTAGTAGCGATGACTCATCTGACGACAGCCACGCCCCGAGGACATACATGTATCAGACCTATGTCTATGGCACAACCGACAGCCATCAGCTGATTCTCGACAGCATCTCCTCTGCCGTCAGCAGCGTGGAAAGCAGCGCTTCATGGCTCACGGCCACTCCCGTCGTGTTGTCGCAAGCCACTCATCCGGCCATTCTTATCAAGTCGGACCGCAGTGGAAACGAGGTCGGCAATCAGGCCGTCGTCACCGTCAAGACCGAGAACGGCGACTGCGCCAACATCACCGTCGTCCACTCAGAGATGGGCAACGGCGATGCCTACAGCGGAACCAACGACGAGTTCATCCACAAATGGTGGACCTATTCCACCATCCCGCTACAAGGCATCAACAGCGCACAGGTTGCTCCTTGGGACGTCTCGGGCGGTGCCAACATTCCCAATGCCATACGTAAGCAGTACACACCGGGCATGGGGTGGGAAATGGCTTTCTCCTACCTCAACGACGACACGATGGAAGGTGTGCGCTTCTTTGCCCTTTACAACAAGTGGACGGGCCAGATGCGTGTCTACACCTATATCGACAATCCTACCGGCTGGGGCAGCGACATGACCTTCCTCACCTATTTCGGAGAAGACACCAGCAACGACATGTACCCATTATACAACACGTTCCAGTTTGGCATCCCCACCAGTCATGTTCCCGGTGTGTCGTTATCACGCTATGCAAAAATCGTAGAAGGACAGCCACAGACGTTCTGCACCTGGATTAGCCCATACATGGTCAGCAAGAGCCTCAATCAAGGCTGGTATGTATTCGAGTTCGACATGTCGGGCTATGTGCCAAAGGGCAAGGACTGGCTGAAGGAGAATGTCGACGAGGCCAAGTTCAAGTTCTTTGCCGAGACGAAAAACACTCAGCAGATCACACTCAAAGGCTCGCTGATAGGTAATCTCGACGGTACGTTCCAGAACGAGCGCATCATACAGAACGGTGGCACCAGCGCACTCTACGGCATCAGCAACGCCCTCAGCTCGCTCAGCGGCATGGCCAGCAGCAGCATCAGCAGCTCAAACACCTATGCTGCACTGATGACCAAGAACGGTGGCAACGAAGGCATTGGAGCCTATGTCAATCCCACCATGTACTGGGGAGGCTTTGCATGCAACATGGGAGCGGCTATGCTCGGAACACTTGCCAGCAACATCGACCCCATCACCTACGACACCATTCCCGGCAAGATCGACCTGGCACTCGATGCCACGCTCGAACTCCAAGGCTTCATCTCCAACTACACCGCCAACAGCTTCAAGCCTCTTGGCGTCTCGCCCAAAGGCATTAAGTCGGCCAATGGAGCCAACGGACATGTAGGCAAAGGTGTCTGGGGACTGGCTGAAGACCCCGTGGTATACATCGACAAGGATGTCCTCATGAGCAATGAAGACCACATCCGCTATGTCAAACGTGGTGAAGGAAAGTACTCTCAGACCGAGTTTGACAGCTACGACCTGCGACTCGTCTGGTTCTTCGACCCCAGCAGCGTCAAGGTCAACCTGAACCGCGACCTGTTCCCCGACATCGAGAAGGTATATGTCACCACCACCTGCGGCGTCTACCCCAACAGAACGTTGGGACACACCGACGCCTACCGTTCTATGCTCATGCTGAAAGAACGTCCTACCATCGACATCTCCCAGGGCAAGGATGTCGGCAAGCTCGTGACACTCAGCGAAAGCACCTCACCCAGGCTGGCGGTACTGCCTATCAATGAAATTCTCAGCACCGACAGCAAAGACTACGAAACGAAGGACAACACCGTCACCACCTTCTATGACGGCAACAACATGCACTATCATGGCCGCCTCATCAAGGAATGCGGAAAGGAAATCGTCGTCGAGCCGCAGGTGATGCTGCCCTACACTACCGACAACTCCACCTTCATCTTCAACGACCCCACCTCACCCGACTTTATCGTCACCGTCAACGTGGCTTTCGAGTCGCAGGGCAGCACCTTCCTCTACTCCAAGTGCTTCATTCCCCGCATCGAGTTGGTTGACCACGCAACAACCAAGAAACACCTCCAGAGCCTCCATCAGTTTGCCGATAAATGCAAGCTCGACCAGTTCACCGGCACACTGTCCAACGACCCCTCAGTACCCGTTGTCAACCCCGACGGCCACAAACTGATGGAAAAGACCCTGCGTATGCTCGACAAACTCTGTAAGTGATTCACGGATGAACACAAATCATTCATAAATATTTATGAGACATTTATGGTCATTCATGTAGGATAGCATATATTTATCATTATCACATCAACAATTATAATCAACATGAACAAACAGACATTCATCATGCAGACCCTGAAAGCCGCAGCTGCTTTCCTCCTTGTCAGCACCATCTCGTTAGGATTCGTTGCCTGCAGCGATGACGATGACGACAACAGTAATCAGGGCAAGGAAGTACCCGAAAGCCAATCAGTCGACACCTTCGACGACCTCAGCTACTTCCAAAGCTCCTTCGTGGAAGAGGATACATTGGGCACCTTCGTCAATCGCAGCGTAGGCGCTGTCCTCACCACCCTCGACAACGACACTACCCACCTCTTCGTGGGTGTCGACAATATTGAAGAGGCGCTGGAGTTTTTCGAGAACGCCCTGGCACCCGACATCACACGCACGGCCTCCGTCGCACTCAACTACAACTATACACTGACCGACAAGGACGGCAAGACACAAGGAACAGTCAGCTTTGCTCCCTCTTCTGAGAGCGGACGCGTGGCAGAACTCACCACCAACCTCCCCGGACTGAAACACTTCAAAAAAGTGACATTCCTGCTCAACAGCGCATGGCCGTTCAACTCCGAGAAAGGCAAATACCGTCTGGGCGACGTGCGCTACATGGATATCTATGTCGGTGGCAGTCTGCTGAGTGGCAGCTACAGTGGCAAAACAGGATTCGTGTGTGTACGTGAAAAGAGAAACGGAGTAAAGCCGATGTATGTCGCTCTGTCGAAAGAAGACATGTATCCCGTCTATCACAGAACCGAAACCCTTCTCAAATCCAAGTACTGCCCAGCTGAATCCACCGCCAAGCTTATCTCAGAGCAAATCAGGAAAGACTGGGATTTCTATGTGGCTTGCTTCGAAGAGGCAGGCGAAGCGGCACTGACCCCCGGTCAGAACTCCTGGATCGACAAGAGAGATGTCGTCTACTGGACAGCGTCCGTCCTCTGGTACGCCATCAATCTGAATAGTGGCAAGATAACCAGTTGGGATTGCACCTGGCGCAATCCTTATAAGCACGTACTCATGAAGATTGACTGGGAGGACGACTAACAGCAGAGGTCAAAGCCCCACCCCGACCCTCCCCGTGGGAAGGGTCGGGAGGTGGAGCTGATGCTGATGTTGTCGCCGCCCAATGCCGCCACGTGGGCACTCACCGGCAACCGCAGGAAGTTGAACGCAGTCTGGCTATCCTGCGCCACTATGCGGAGCGCAAAAAGAAAAACTGCGACTGCAAACACAACTCTTTTCATCGGCACAATCTAAATAACTCTGCAAAGGTACGAAAAATTTGATGAACAATTGTCATTTTGCAACAATAATCCCAATAAAAACGACTTTTTTGTTTTTTATGTTTTTTTGTAACATATTTTTGTTCGTGGGTTTTGTGTTTTCAGATGTGATGAAATCGTGAATATCGCCATCAAAAATGTAAAGAAAATGTATTTCAGATTTCTTTACAAATGAAATTCGTGAAATAGAAGCGGAAAGGCAGAGTTTTGCCCTCTGACGGTCATCCCTATTTTTGCTCCAGAACGGCATGTTTTTGCTAAAAAAGATGGTCCGCGTGAAAAAAAGGCATTGACTTTTTTTCACGCGGATATACCTTTTTGAAAATGAGGATGCTCCCGACAAACAAGATTATGAGCTAAGCGTCTATCAGTCAGCGAAATATCCAACCCCTCTCATTTTCGCGTTTTTTTCAGCAAATCGTCCTGTCGTGAATTCTGAGCCAATCTCAGCATCGTTGAGACCTGTTTTTCCGTCACTTTTGTAAAAATATTTTACTCATCCTGAGTTATTCTTGACCACCACAGTCAGAACTCTAGGACAAGACTCTGGCGGGGCTTCAGCTGCAAGTCTTTCGACAGGTCGTAATAGCGGCCGGTGAGAATGTCCTTGGCACGGGTAGTGGAGCCGATGACCTCGGCATAGCGCTTCACTGACATGGTGGCTTCCTTGCCAGTGCCGTTGAGGACGGTGAGCACGTTCATCTGCACCACATGATTGGGAGCGTCGAGCGCACGGTCTTCATACTGACGGGCGATGACGTAGACGCCATTGTATGGGATGAACTGCTTCATCGTGCCACGTGTGACAGCCAGGCTGCCCTGACGCCAGTGCAGCAGGCGACTGAGCCAGCCAAACATCTGCTGCTGCGCCTTGGTGCGGCCTTCACGCGTGAAAGCATTCTGCGTGTCGCCGGGGAAGCCGCCGGGGAAGTCCTTTCGCACATTGCCGTCGGTCACCTCCTTCGTGCCGTTCATCATAATCTCAGTGCCGTAGTAGAGCTGCGGGATGCGGTTGACAGTGAGCAGCAAGGCCAGTGCCTGCTTCAGCATCAGCGAGTCGCGGCCTGCGCCGAGGAAGCGGTCGGTGTCGTGATTCTCGATGAAAGCCAGCACCGATGAAGGGTTAGGATAGAGATAGTCATAGACGAAGGAATTATAGATGCGGTTCATGCCCTTCCACCAGCCGTCGGTGTCCTCGTTCTTTGCCTGGTTGAGCTTGTCGAAGAAGGAGAAGTCCATG
Organism: uncultured Prevotellaceae bacterium; assembly: GCA_902778535.1. GTDB lineage: Bacteria > Bacteroidota > Bacteroidia > Bacteroidales > Bacteroidaceae > Prevotella. The sequence goes on along the minus strand of CACYYG010000016.1, from coordinate 27,519 downwards.
ACCGTCTTGAGATAAGAGTTCCGGGTTGAGAGCTGAGAGTCCTTCTGCCACGCTGCTGTATAGCCCGGCTCCGTCACCCATGTCTCGCCCACGGTGTTGAAGTTGGGGTATTCCTCCTGCAATTCGCGCATCCAGTCAGCCATCGGCTCGCGAAAGGCGTAGGGATAGGTGTCCATGCGGATGCCGTCGATGCCGGCATATTCAATCCACCATTTCGAGTTCTGTATGAGGTAGCGCATCAGGTGCGGATTGTGCTGGTTCAAATCAGGCATTGAGGGCACAAACCAGCCTTCGGTCGTCTCTTTCAGGTCTACATCGGCGGCGTAGGGATCAAGCACGGGCGTGAGCTTGTAGCTGGTCTGCAGGTATTTGCTTTCCTTTTTCTCCTGCCCGAAGCCTGTCATGGGGTCTACTCCATTGTCCTTGCTCTCGCTGAGCCATTCGGGAGTGTTGAACCAGTCTTTCGACGGCATATCAGTGACCCACGGATGCTCAAAGCCGCAATGGTTGAAAATCATGTCCATCACCACCTTGAGGCCACGCTTGTGGCAGTCGCTGATGAGCTGTCGGTACTGCTCGTTGGAGCCGAAGCGCGGGTCTACTTTGTAGTAGTCGGTGCAGGCGTAGCCGTGATAAGTAGAGAATCCGTTCTCCGTATCTGGCGCATTGTTCTCCAGGACGGGCGTGAACCACAGGGCGGTGACACCCAAATCGGTAAAATAGTCTAAGTGCTGGCGGATGCCCTCCATGTCGCCGCCATGACGCAAAGAAGGCTGCGTGCGGTCTTCCTTATAGACATTCAAGCCGGCAATGGGCTTCGAGTGGTCCATTCCCTGAGCAAAGCGGTCGGGCATGAGCAGATAGAGCACGTCGCTGATGTCGAAGCCGCGGCGCTCCTCGCCCTTCATCTCACGCTGCTTCAGCGTGTAATTCGTCTTCAGAGTCGTTTTGGGCAACTGAAGCTGGAGCGTCATCTCACCCGGCTGTGCCTCGCGTACATTCAAATACACAAAGAGATAGTTGGGCGAGTCTAATGCCACCACGCTGTCGACGCGGACGCCAGGATAATCGGTGGTGACGCTTTTCACTTGGGCAATGCCTGGGCCGTAGACCATCAGCTGCACCTGCGGATTTTTCATACCCGCATACCAGAAGGCGGGATCAATGCGGTCGATGACGGGTTTCTTGGCCTTTGCGGCACACAGGGTAGTTGCACTCATCAGTAGTAACAGGCTTAGGAATAGTTGTTTCATGTGGTTGCTTATATGATTGTGCCGGCAAAGTTACACATTATTAAATAATGCTACTGTGAAAAGAGCACAGTCTTTTGTCTTTTTCTTTAGAAAACGATTGCACGGCAGCACTGATGTCAAAAAGTGTAGTAGATTCATCAATATTTTTTGCTTTTTTTCTTGCGACATAGCAGGATAATGGCTAACTTTGCACCCAACTAACAAACTGAAAAACCATTTATTATTTCAACTTGCTTATGAAGAGAATATCTACGCTTGCCTTTATGGCATTCTTTTCGTGCCTGAGCATCATGGCACAGATTGAGTTGGGCGACATCAGCTTCAGCCTCGGTGAAGGCAAGAAGATCAATCCCAGCACGGGTAAAATCACCGTGACATTCCCCAACGTCACCGGCGTTGAGGACCCCACCGCCACTGTTTTCGTGCTCGAGGGCAGTTTCGGCACTGAGGATACAGCCTTCGACGGCGTTGAGGGCACTTTTGCCTCGGGTGTCACCTTCGACCTGATTGACTTTGAGTTGCAGCCCTCTACCGACTACGCTCTGACCATCACCTCCGTGAAGGTTGACGGCGTGGAGCTGGCTGCCGAGGGTGGCTACATCCTGAACTTCAAGACGCGCGGCACCGAGCGCAAGATGTCGTGGACGTTTATCATCGATGCAGAGTCTGCCGCACAGATTGTGGCTGAAGCTGCTGACAATGTGGCCGGTAGCGAGACTGAGGATGCCACGAAATACATGGACATCCAGAAGAATGGTGCCACCACCCACCGCTATTATGTGCCTGCCCGCAACTACGAGGAGATCGTCCTTCCCGACGGCACGGCCCTGCCCATGACCGAGGACCTGGTGTTCAAGTTTGGCAACAAGGTGTTCTACGTGGGCGACACCGAGGGTTCTTACAAGGACCTGATCTGCTTCAACGGCCAAAACCAGTACATGACCATCCCCGACTGTCAGGTAGGCGATGTCATCACCTTCAATGCCAACCGTGCCACGAAGGGCAGTGCCTCGAAGCAGACCTGCATCCAGGCCATGAACGGCGCCGCCATCGCTCCTGAAGGCCTGGTGTCGACCACCGAGCTGCAGGACTCCATCTGGCTGGGCTCGAACTACACCAACTTCAAGTTTGAGGTGCAGACTCCCGGCGACATCACGTTCCGTTTCAGCAACTGTCTGCTGAAGACCATCACCATTGAGGAAGGTCAGGAGAAGCTGCCGCGTAACTACAATGTGGTGGCCGCCTATACGGATGGTGACAACACGACAGTTCTCAAGGAGCTCGTTGGCAAGACGGAAGGCATCACAGGCTCTTCGGTCAAGGTCAACTATCCCTACTGGCTCACCGATGCCGAGGGCCACGTCTACACTCACGGCAGCAAGGGCAACCCCTTCGAGGAGATCTTCGACCTGAAGAACGGCGAGAATGACACCACCTTCGTCGTCAACTACAGCAAGACCGCCATCGAAGGCGCCGTATTCCTGACTGAGGGTGAAGACATAGCAGGTGCCGTTCTCTGCACCAGCCCCAACGCTGCCATCCGTTCGTCAATGGGCAAGGCCGGCTACGTCAATGAGGACACCAAGCTCGTGACCCTGCAGCCCGGAACCTACAAGATTCGCGCCATCCTCTTCGATGCTGGCAAGACTCCTGCCTACATTTGCACACTCTCAAAGGGCGAGGGTGAGGAGAACGAGATTTACCTCGCTGCTACTGCAACAAACTGGACGGAGGCCGAGTCAGACCTGATAGAGATTACCGAACCGACCGACATCACGCTGCTGGCCGGCGGTAGCGACACTGAGGGCTTAGACGTCATCCTCATCTACGCTTCTGAAGACGCTCCTGAAGATCCCGAGGGCATCGTCGATGTGAAGTCGGGCAGCCAGAATGCTGTCGTCCGCAAGATGATGACCGACGGCCGTATCCTCATCCAGACTCCAAGCGGTGTCTACAACACTGTTGGCGTACAGGTGAAATAATTCAACTTCAACAACTATCACAGATTCTTGGCAGAGTCCAAGAATCTGTGTTTTTTCATTTATGAACAAACTACTAAACATCATACTATCCACTTTTCTTTTGCCGGCAAGCATGATGGCTGCCGACGGCGACGTCACGATGACTGTCAGCGGCATGACCACGAAGATGAGCGACGGCACGTGGAGCATCAGCATCAACAGCAACGGGCGCGTCAGCTCGCTGCAGCGCAAGGGCACGGAATTCCTTTCCAGCAACGGCATCTATTTCGACTATACCACCGCTAACGGCAACCAGGGACTGAACCCCACGAAAGTCAAGGTTGTCAAGCAGACCGCCGAGCACTGCGAGGTACTCTACAGTGCCACGTCGGGCAACACCATCTTCGAGCAGGGCTTCATCATGCGCAAAGGCACGCCCGGCATCTACACCTATGTCATCGCCACCGGCACCGCCACCTCATCCTCAGAGCCTGTCAAGGAAGCCCGTGTGTGCAGCCGTCTGTCTGAAACGATGCTCAACGGCTATGTGGACTGGCGCATGAACGGCCGTATTCCCTCGAACAGCGAGATGGCCGAGGCAGAGAAGGAAGCGAACACCATTCAGGATGCCACCTACCGACTGGCCGACGGCAGCATCTACACCAAGTACAACTGGGCCAACTATGTGGAGCTTGACACGCTGCACGGCCTCTGCGGCATGAGCAACAACTACTACGGCCTGTACAACATTCCCGTCAGCTACGAATGGATCAACGGCGGCTGCGAGCGTCAGGAACTCACAGTGCACGCCACCAGCAAGTCGCCCATCACCATCCAGATGCTGCAGGGCGAGCACTTCGGCGGTCAGCAGATGGTGCTGGCCGAGGGTGAGAAGAAACTCTTCGGCCCTTTCCTCATCTTCACCACTTACAGCAAGGATCCCGTAAAGAGTGCCCGCAATCAGTGGGCGAAGGAAGTGGCCGCCTGGCCCTATCAGTGGTTTGAGAACGACCTCTACCCCCGTGAGCGCGGCACTGTGCACGGCCATCTGCATGTCACCACCGGACAGCGCAACGACAGCGTACGCATTGTCCTGGCTCAGGAGAAAGGCAAGGATCCATACGAGATGACCCGCGGCTACCAGTTCTGGACACTGACCGACAAGAACGGCGACTTTGAGATCAAGAATGTGCGGCCAGGCACGTACAATCTCTTCGCCTATGCCAAGGCCGGCGAAGTGACGGACATGCTGGAGCAGGACGACATCACCGTCAGTACAGGCGATAACAATCTGGGCACCATCACGTGGACGCCCAAGAAATACGCCCAGATGCTATGGATGATAGGCCAGAACGACCGCCGCAGCAGCGAGTTCCATTATTCCGACACCATCCGCCAGTATGGCCTGTGGGAACTGGTGCCAGCCAGCTTGACCTATACCATTGGCGAGAGCAATGAGAAAACCGACTGGTACTATGCCCAGACAAAGGACGGCGCATGGACCGTGAAGTTCAACATTGACGAGCGCCCCGCCGGACGCGTACACCTCACCGCCTCCATTGCAGGATGCGCCAGCGAGAAAGCATCCGTCTCCGTCCGCCTCAACGGCACGGAGCGAGCCGTATGGAAGCCTGGCTACAAGGATGCCTCGGTCTATCGCAGCGCCGTGAACAGCGGGCGGCACACCGTCTTCACCACCGACATCATCGGAACAGCCCTGAAGGTTGGCACCAACCTCCTCACCTTCTACATCAGCGGCACCGGCGGCAAGAACGGCATCCTCTACGACTGCATCAAGCTGGAGGCCGGAGAACAAGTAGAAGACGGCATCAGCATCGTTGCCGCCGACAATGTCTGCCCCACCCTATCCTTCAAACGCATTGAAGACGGACACCTAATCATAGACAGGGGCGGAAAACGGTACACTGTCGACGGAAGGCGCCTTTCGGCCAAAAACTAAAGCAGAATCTCAAAAAATAAGGGTGCATTTTACTTGCTAAATATCATAAAATGCGTAACTTTGCACCCAAAACAAGTGTACAGCCTACAGATTCACTTACAACAATTATTCACTAATAAACAACTATTATGAAAAAACGTTTACTTTTAGCCTTTATGGCAATGTGCGCAGCTGTTTCTGGCTTCGCTCTTGAGCAGGGTGAGTTCGTCTACACCCCGCAGGGACGCTTCCAGATTACAGGCGCTAACCTGAATGCCAACAACGCATTCCAGGACATGAGCGGTTGGACGGCTATTGGCGAGGGCAAGACCCTGGCCGACCTCTTCATCACCAATGCCGACGGTCTTTCCGCAGGCTTCAACTCTGTCCAGAGCACTGCTGCCACAGCCACAGCTGGTGAGGGCATGTACTTCAAGTTTGAGCCCACCGATGCCAGCGCTGCCTACGTGGTCAGCTTCAAGATGAAGGGCGCAGCTCTTGACAATATCAGAACCAGAATTCCCGGTGATGGCTACAAGACCGAGGCCAACCTGGTGAAGGTGGCTGGCAACGATGCCAATGTCTACACCCATCCTGCCACTGAGGGTGAGGTGATTGTCAACACCGCCGAGGAGCTGAACGAGAACTGGCAGACCTTCAACTACGCCATTCAGGGCGACGGCACTGCCCGCACCTGGTTCATCTCGTTTACTGCAATGGCAGCAACCATCGAGATTGCCGACCTGCAGATTGCTCCCGCCATGCAGTTCGCCGACCTCCGTCAGCGCGATGCCATGCTCGAGAAGATCAATGCCATCAAGAACTGCTACGAGTGGCCTGCTGAGGTGCTTGAGGATTATGCCATTAACGAAGCCATTGAGAATCTCAATGCCATTGGCGATGAATCCGGACAGGCTGAGCTCGACGAGCAGCTGACTGTAGCACAGGAGATCCTCGACGAGTTCATCAATGCCAACATGGACGACTATCTGCCTACCGTAGAAGCAACTGCTACCACGAATGGCGCCGGCACACCGAAGGTCGACGTTAAGTTCAAGCAGTGGTTTGCCAAGGTGCAGAAGGCCTACACTTGGGGCGATTGGAACTGTCTGCCTTCAGGACGCGGCTTCTGGGAACAGGAAGCTCAGGGCGCTGCCGACTTTGGCCACTATGCAGGAAACAGCGCATGGAACTATGGCGACGTTGAAGCTCCCATGGGTGTCTACATGACGAAGACGCTCGATCCCGGATCCTATGTGTTCAGTATTGAGAGCTGCGCAGCTCTCCGCGAAGACCCCACCTCGTCTTCTTGGACCAACAATGAAGGCTGGAATGTTGCTTACGGCGTAGCCTATATCGCAAAGATGGAGAACGAAGCTGTCACCGACACCATTGCCGTTTTGGTGAAAGACTTGGATGCCGTCAACTATACAACATTCAATGTTCCTGTTACGATTCAGGACGCCGGTAGCTACGAGATTGGTTACAAGGCTTACTGTAAGGATGCCTACAAGGAACTGAAGAACGGTTCTGTTCTCTATGTGAAGAATGCTTCCATCTGGGGCAAGAACAACAACAAGTACAACCAGAAGCAGCTGGGCTACGAGGCAGACGTGCGCGAGCAGATTACTGCAGGCCGCAACAACCTCACCACTGCCGCCGGCTACCTTGACAATGCTGATTATTTCTGGGGCAAGAATGCCCTGAAGGCTTGTGCCGACTCCATCGCTCCGCGCATCGAGGCTTACGAGGCAATGGATCAGGATGCCATCATCGCCACCTACCAGGAAGACTACGCAAAGTCTACATCTGAAGAGACCGGCTACATGGTGTACGAAGTCTATCAGCAGGCCACCAAGTGGATCATCGCTGCCAACAAGGAGTTTGTGGCTGAGAACGACACACTGGCTTCCATCCAGACCGCTATCGACAATGCCGTGGCTGTAAGCAAGATGCGCCTCTATGACGCCGCTACCGGCAAGGCCGAGCTGCAGACGGCTATCGACGCTGCCAAAGCCATTCAGAAGCGCATGAAGGCCACTGATTATAGCGAGGAGAATGCCGCCCTCATCCTGGCTACCATCGAATCACTCAACTATGCCGTTGAGACCTTCAAGGCTTCCGTTCCCGCTTCGGCCATCGCAACTATCGTCGACATCGACTTCGAGCAGGACGCCGTCCTCAACGAGGAGACTGGTCTGTACAGCGTCAATGGCGCTGCCGGTTCGATGGAGTTCTCCAAGTGGTCAACCGACGGCACTGGCGACCAGCCTTTCGAGAAAGGCTTCTGGACCAACGGCGAGCAGCTGTGGAAGGGCTACATCCGTATCGGTAACGGTACCGGAACCACCATCTTCGATGCCACCGAGAACGGTTCAATGGGCACCAACATCCTCAAGGCTGCTTGCGACATGTATGTTCAGGGACTCAGCGGCCGCTCGCTCGGCTTCTTCCTGAAGAACGTGGTTGAAGGCGAAGAGGGTCAGGAAGACGCAACAATCTTCGGTCTCTTCCACAACTTCTATAATGGTACGACCGAAACCAACACTTGCAACGTTGACATCAGCAAGATTTGGGCAAAGTCAGGCGGCAGCTACAACAACGCTTCTCCCGCCGATGCAACCGACTCTATTACTGCCAACCCGCTGCAGAAGAGCCACATCGAGGTGATTATGGACTACGGTACGAAGAAGATGTACTGCACCATCAACAGTGTCAACGGCTCCACCACTTCCGAAGAGGTCGCTCTTGAGGCCATTCCCACCAAGTTCATCCTCCAGTGCAACTACAACAACAACGACCGTCGCGCATGGTTCGACAACCTGCTCATCCAGCGCATCACTGCCGGCGAGCCCTCTGGCATCCAGACCGTACAGGCCGACACCAAGGCTAACGCCATCTACAACATCAACGGTATGCGTGTAGCTACACCTTCCCGGAAGGGTGTCTACATTGTCAACGGCCGGAAGGTTGTGATTAGGTAAAACACCTTCAACGATTATTTAAACCTCACATGCGGCATCACACTTGCGAAAGTGTGGTGCCGCATGATTTTGCGACGCTCCCGAGCGTCGCGATAAAGCCATAACTTTGCCTGATAAAGCCAGAAATCTTCAAACCATCGGTAACCACGCAGGTTACTAACTGTAACCATGCGGGTTACTGTCAGTAACCACGTGGGTTACTGACAGTAACCCACGTGGTTACTAAAATTTCCATATTTTAACACTGAGCACATGCCATGCGCAGCCACTCCCGCCCCTTCGGCAAATTCCCCACACTGCCGTTCGGCTAAACGAGGCTTTGCAAAATGCGAAAAGAAGTTTAAAAAATGAGATTTCCCAAAAGTAGATTGTTAAAAAGTTGCAAGATTCAATAAAATTTTGTTCCTTTGCAAGCTAAAGACAGATGAACTACTAAAGCTGAAATAAAAACTACAATCATAACAACAAACTTTTTATGAAAAAACTCTTTTTGTACGCATCACTACTGTGCATAGGCATAGTGTCCTGCTCCAAGGACTATGTCGTGCCAGAGGGAGAGCTGCCGTCGTGGCTGGGCGAGAGTATCTACAAAGAGCTTCATAACTCATCTCAGTTGGAAGGTACGTTCAACACGTACTGCCGACTGATTGATGACATGGGCTATGCGGAGGTGCTGAACAAGACGGGCAGCAAAACCATTTTCCCCGCCAACGACGAGGCCTTTGCACGGTTCTTTGCCGGTGGCAACAACAAATTCGGCGTGAGCAGCTATGAAGAGCTGACACATGCCCAGAAAGCCGAGCTGCTGTTCTCGACAATGCTCGACAATGCCATGCTCGTGGGAACGCTGTCGAACAAGCTGAACGCTACAGGCACCATGCAGCAAGGCCAGTTGGTGAAGCACTCCACGAACATGCGTCTCTCCTACGCCGTGACGCCGTTCTCGCCGCAGCAGATGCCTGCCAACAACAAGTATTTCTCGCGTTTCAAGAACGGCAGCGGAATACTGGCTGTGTTCGACAATACCATATCGCCGATGGTGCACTTCACCGGCGAGTACATGCTGACGAAGAACATGACGGTGACAGGCGACGACAGCGACTTCAAAATACTAACCGGCCACGACTATGTGGACGGTGCTGCCTATATCTTCGACCATCAGGTGGTGAAGGGCGACGTGGTGTGCCAAAACGGCTATATCCACCAGTTAGACGAAGTGCTGGTGAATCCCGGCAACATGGCAGAGATTCTGCGTGGTGGCAGCGACACCCGCTATATCTCACGCATGCTGGACTACTACTGTTTCCCCGACCCCGACATGACGCTGACGGAGCAGTATAATAACGACGCAACGGGCACCGGTCCGCAGGACACCATCTTCGCCGTACGCTACCTGAGCAAGAACTCACAGCGTGCCAAGCTGGCACAGCCCCAGCGCGGCGTGACGGTGGCCGACAATCAGCTGCTTGACTTCGACCCGGGATGGAACTACTACAACCCGACGCTGAAGGGCGGCTCCAGCGACGACGATGCCGAGATTGCTGCTTTCCTGGCTCCCGACGACAAGGCCGTGGAAGACTATTTCCTGAAGGAAGCTGCCTACATCGTGAAAAACCTGGGTGCCCCCGGCCTCGACCTCTCAGCGGCCAACCTCAACGCCCACCTCGATGCCATCTACAACAGCGACCCGTCGATCTTTGCCAGCATCCTGAACAACGTGATGAAGCCCTACCTGTCGAAGACGGTGCCCAGCACGTTCTCGACGGTGCAGAACGATGCCTTCGAATTCTTGGATGTGACGAAGAACGACATCATCAAGAACAATGGCAAATACGACGTCACCATCGCCAACAACGGCGTCATCTACAAAATGAACAGGCTCTTCGGCCCCAAGCTCTATAACTCCGTCCTCGGCCCTGCATCGGTCTACAAGGACATGCGCACTATGGGCGAAATGCTGAACGACCACCAGACCACTGCCGGCGTAGCCTCGAAGCTGGGTGCCGACATGTACTACTACCTGCTGTCGATGAAGGCCCGCTACGGCCTGTTCGTTCCCACCGACCATGAGACACAGTTCATCGTCATCGACCCCACGTCGGTGAAGGATGCCGACGGACTGAAGGGTCTGCGCTTCCGCTTCGACCCCACTGCCGACGGCTCGTTCCACGTGCTGGTGAAGCGATACATCTATCAGGACGGACCCTACAACCAGCTCAGCTCCTACGTAGAGGCAGCCAACGCCCAGGACATCAATATCGAGACGGGCTATTTCAACAGCCAGATCAAGGACCTGCTCGACTACTGTACCATCGTGCTGGCCGACTCTACCGAGACGGGTAAGGGCACCGCACAGTACGGCCTCTATGGCAACCGCTACTACAAGACGAAGCACGGCGGCACCGTCATCGTCGACGGCAATAAAGTGGCCGGCGGCCTTCAGGCTGGCGACCCCTCACAGTGGTCGACCATCACCCAGACCTTCGATGCCAACAGTCCTGACGCCAAGATTGAGAACGGCACCGTCTACCGCCTCGACTTCCCCCTGCAGCCGACGATTACAAGCGTGATGCAGACATTGTCACGCCCGGAGTTCTACGACGAGAACGCCGACTACGACATGGCAGCCCCCGACTATGACCACTTCCTCAACTTCTGCCTGCAGTTCAACAACGAGGATCTCTACTCCTTTGCAGGCATCCTTACCGGCAGCGAGTCTGAGGCACAGAAGAACAGCAAGCTGAAAGCCTATCGCATCATTGATGACAATAACAACTGGGGAATGCTCAGCGCCTACAACTACACCATCTACGCCCCCACCTACGAGGCCATGGTGACTGCACAGAAGGACATGGGCCTGCCCACCTGGAAGAGCGTGATGGCCATTGTCAACGACTGGGAGAGCGTGAAGGACCAGTACGGATTCAGCACGCAGGAAGATGCAGCTGCCTATGTGAAGGACCAGTTAGACAAGATGACACGTTTCGTGCGCTATCACACACAGAACAGCTCGCTCTACGCCGACCGCTACTTCAAGAATTACGACCCTGAGACCGGCCTGACAACACCGGAGCCCATGTTCTCCACCTTCTGCTCGAATGCCATCGGCATTGCCCAGACACTGGTCGTTACCGGCGGCAACAACCAGCTCACGATAAAGGATGCCTCGGACACCTCCGTGACCGTGAACGCCACGTCTGACACAGCCAACCTCATTGCCCGCGACATCACGGTGAAAGAAGAAGGAGGCTACAAGTCAATCGAGACTTCTTCCTTCGTAACTATTCATGGCATTGACAAGCCATTATGCTATAACAGCAACAGGAAGTATTGAACGTTGAACATTGAATATTGAACATTATGTCAAAATCGAAAATACTATTGACACTCCTGTTCACATTTGTCACCCTGACAATGTCGGCACAGGGAATTGTCATATCAGGTAGCGTGAACGATTCCTCGGGGCCAGTGATTTTTGCCAACGTGGTGGAACGCGACGCCAACAACCGTATCGTCAATGCCGCGCAGACTGATATGATGGGTAACTTCTCCATGAAAGTTGCCAACACGAAGAACAAGCTTGTCATCACCTACATCGGCTACAAGACAAAGGTGCTCACCATTGGCGACAAGCGCACTTTCAACATCAAGCTGGAAGACGACAACGCCACCATCGGCGAAGTGAAGGTGGTGGGCCGCCGCACCAGCTCCGGTGGTCTGAACATCGACAAGCGCGAGATATCCGTTTCGCAGCAGACGATGAACATGGCTGAAGTGGAAGGCATGGCCTTCACCTCGGCCGACGAGGCCCTGCAGGGCGAGATTGCCGGTCTGGACATTGTGAACAACTCGGGTAACCTCGGTGCCGGCACCTCAATGCGCCTGCGCGGTGTCTCCACGCTGAACGGCAGCGCCGAGCCGCTGATTGTTGTCGACGACAAGATATTTGAATATGACAGCGCCGACTTCGACCCTGAGAACATGGACGAAGAGAAATTCTCGTCGATGCTCGCAGTCAGTGTCGACGACATTGCCAGCATCACCGTGCTGAAGGATGCAGCCGCTACAGCCATCTGGGGCGCACAGGGTGCCAACGGTGTCATACAGATAACCACCAAGCGCGGTACACGCGGCAAACCCCGTGTGACGCTGGGCTATAAGTTCACGGGCACATGGATGCCCGCCGGCTACGACCTGCTGAACGGCGACAACTACACCATGATGCTGAAGGAAGAGTTCTACAACCCCACACAGAGCTCGTCGGCCACTGCCACCATCAACGAGATTAACTATGTGCCCGCCGAGTCGTGGGCCGAGGCCAACAACTGGAACAAGAACACCGACTGGGTGGATGCCATCAAGCAGTTTGGTGAGCAGCATGAGGCCAACTTCAACATCTCGGGTGGCGGACAGAAGGCACAGTTCCGCATCTCGGGCAGCTACAACCACCAGTCGGGCACAGTCATCAAGCAGAAGCTCAACCGTCTGACTACACGATTGGTGCTGGACTACAATGTGTCTGACCGCATCCGATTCTCCACCAACTTTGCACTGACCTATACCGACAACCTGAAGAACTACACCTACGGCAGCAGCAAGAACAGCAGCTCGAACAACAACCTGCTGGCTATGGCCTTGGCTATGGCACCTAATGCCAGCATCTACCGCTACGACCAGTTTAACAATAATACGGGCGAGTATTTCCTGATGAACCCCACAAGGAACGGCATGACGCCCGACGACGGCAACTTCACCTCTACTGAGCTGGCCGACGTCGTGGCCATTGGCAACCCTGTGGCCTACGCCAATAATTCCTGGCAGAAGGAACAGACCTACAGCATCGTACCCGACTTCAACATCAAGTACGAGCTTCTCGGCACCGGCGTCGACCAGCATCGACTGACCTTCAACGGGCGCGTGTTCTTCGACATTTATGCCTATTCCAAGCCGACCTTCATGCCGGGCAGCCTCTCCAACGGCAGCTATACGGACAACAACTACAACTTCATCACCAACACGGAGTCGAACCAGTTCAAGATGGGTTCGCGTATAGAGCTCATCTATACACCAGCCTTCAAGAACAGAGACCTTTCACTGACCATGCTGGCACGCTATGAGGCTGGTACGCAGAAGAACACCTACCAGTATATTGGCCAGAATTCAATTCCCAATGGTATTACGTCGGCCACCATCGATGCACGCCTCATAGGAATGGACAACCAGCCCAGTACCACGAAATCGGCTTGGCAGGACTTTGTCTACAATGCCCACTTCTCGTACAAGTCAATCTACAGCGTAGGCTTCTCACTGCGTGGCGACGGCAACTCGAAGTTCGGACCGAAGAACCCGTGGTTCTACTCACCCTCCGTGTCACTACGCTATAACATCAGCGACGAGGCGTTCTTCAAGCCACTGCAGAAAGTGATCAATATGTTCGGCATACGCGGCTCGTGGGGCATCGCGGGCAGCTCGAACGTGGGTGTGGACAACTATTTCAACCAGTACACATCGCGTGCAGGACGCTACGGCAGCAGCTACTTCACTTCGATGAGCGGCATGAAGCTTGACGATCTCCGTCCTCAGAAGAAGATAGGCCTGAACCTCGGATTCAACATCGAACTCTTCGACAATAAGTTTGAGATTGACCTGAACCTCTATAAGGATAAAACCAAGGACCTGATTATGGCAGGCCTGCCCATTCCCACATCGGCTACTTGGAACACCTCCACAAAACTCTCCTTCGGCAACGTAGGCGAGATGCTAAACAAAGGCTGGGAGCTGTCTGTATCTGCCAACAAATTCATCAAGGTCAACAAGTTCACGGTCTCTGCCAGCGTCAACTTCGCCCAGAACGTCAACAAACTGCTGTCGATGGACCAGCGCGTGCTTGACAACCTGAACTCACAGCCTAATGCCAACAACCGCGGTGCCAAATCCATCCTCAACCGCGTCGTGGTGGGCGACCCGCTCTGCTCCATCTACGGCTTCAACAGCCTGGGCGTGTTCCAATACACCTACGACTACCTGCGCAACTACAACACCAAGCAGCAGCAGTTGCAGGCACAGGCCGCAGCCAATGGTGAAAACTACTATTGGAACTATGAGGAATGGATCAATCAGCAACTGGCTGAGGGAAAGACATTCCCCGTGGCTACCGACGAGAACGGCAAGGTGATTATGACCAACACCGGCGAACCTAAGGAACTCACCTATTATTATGGTCAGACAGACTATAAGTTCAAGGGCGGCGATGCCATCTACGAGGACGTCAACCACGACGGCACCATCAACGAGCTCGACATCAAGTACCTGGGCAACTCGCTGCCGAAGATGCAGGGCGGCTTCAGCCTGACGCTGCAATACGGCAACTGGAAACTGGTGTCACGCTTCAACTTCCGTTGGGGCAACAAGATTATCAATACGGCACGTATGGGTCTGGAAAGCATGTATGGCACACAGAACCAGTGCTCTACCGTGACCTACCGCTGGCGCAAGGACGGCGACGTGACACCTATCCCGCGCGCCCTCTATGGCTCTGGCTATAACTATCAGGTGAGCTCGCGCTTCGTGGAGGACGGCTCCTACCTGCGTCTGAACAACCTGCAGCTTTCCTACAGCGTACCCAAGACAACCCTGAAGAAGTTTGGCCTCAATAGCCTCACTGCCTACGTTACGATGAACAACCTCTTCTGCTGGACGAAGTACACGGGCATTGACCCGGAGATTTCTGCCGGAACATACTCTCCGGCCTCCGACGGCGCTTCCACGCCCCGCTCGAAGTCTGTCACCGCCAGCCTTAACTTCGGATTCTAAAGAGATTGATTATTGATAATTGAAATTGAACAATAAGTCTATGAAAAAGATATTTTCAATCATACTGGCAAGCATCGCGATGACCTCGTGCGTCGACACCGTCATCCTGCCAGACAATAAGACTGTAGATGATGACTTCTGGCAGAAGAAGACCGAAGTGGACGCTTTGGTGGCTGCAGCA
The DNA here is from genome assembly GCA_902778535.1 of uncultured Prevotellaceae bacterium. Classification (GTDB taxonomy): domain Bacteria; phylum Bacteroidota; class Bacteroidia; order Bacteroidales; family Bacteroidaceae; genus Prevotella. The sequence continues at coordinate 12,388 of CACYYG010000016.1, read as the reverse complement.
TACGCACAGTTGCGCGATGCCACTGCCATACGCAACATGATAGTATGGGGCGACTTCCGCTCCGACGAGCTCGTGGTCACCTCCACCCTGCCTGCCTCTGCCGCTTACAAGACGGCTTTGGCGCAGATTTACTCCCTGAACATCGATACAGAAAACTCGTTCACTTCCTGGTATCCTTTCTACTCAGCCATCAACTACTGCAACCTTGTGCTGCAAAAGGCCGAAGGCGTTATTGCCGTCGACCCCGACTACATGAAGGGTGACTATGATGCCAACAAGGCACAGATGCTGGCTCTGCGAGCATTCTGCTACTTCTATCTCACACGTGTCTTCCACGACATCCCTGTGACTCCCGCAGCCTATCTTAATAGCAGTGACGACTTCAATGCACCGCAGGCCAATCCCGATTCCGTCCTGACCATGTGTATCAATGACCTGAAGGAGGCTTCAAAGTATGCCATCTCAGGCTCTACCTACGGCGACTGGCGCGACAAGGGCTACCTGAATCAGGACGGCATCAACGCCATTCTGGCCGACATCTACCTTTGGCGAGCCTCCATCAACCGCGACGTCTCCGATTATGAGGAATGTGTTGCTTATTGCGACAAGGTCATCAAGGCCAAGAAGGAAGCTTACGAGTTGAATCCCATACATCACCGTCCGGGTACCGAAGATGTGGTCAAGGACTACTATCTCTCGGACTATGATGACATGTATGACGAACTGTTTGGCCAGTCAGGACAGAATGCCGACGAGAGCATCTTTGAACTGCAGTTCCGCAGCTCCAACGTCACCAACTCAAGTCTCGACCAGATGTATTTCCGTTATAACAACTCCAGCTCCAACGGCTTCGGCTATCTGAAGGCTTCGACGAAGTTCGGAACGGTAGATGCCACCGGCAACGGTGTGTGGAACAACGCCGTCGACCAGCGCCTCTTTGAATATGTCTATGATGCTACCGGCAACGTGGAGCAGTTCGGCGTACGCAAGTTCGTTGCCACCGTGTCGGCTGGTGTCAACAATACTGCCGAATCCAAGGTCGATACCCGCTCTTCCGTCTATCAGAACTGGATTTTCTACCGTCTCACCGATGTGATGCTGATGAAGGCCGAAGCCCTCGTCCAGTTATATAACCTTGGCGGTAAGGTCGAAGGCGATACCCGCAACGAGGAGGCATTCGCCATCTGCAAGTTTATTAACGACCGCGCCCTCTCTGATGCCAACAAGGCTTCCTATGCGCTGAAATACTCTATCTACAGAGAGAAGATGGAAGAGCTGGTGCTGGCTGAGCGTGCCCGTGAGCTGTGCTTCGAGGGCAAGCGTTGGTTTGACCTTATGCGCTATAACTACCGCCACACCACTACGAAGGCCGACCTGACGAAGAAACTGACTGAGAGCTACGTGACCAACAGCGATGAGTTCTTAGACCTGGCGCTACGCAAGTATGCCGTACCTTCTGCCATGAAGGCCAAGATACGCGACGAGCGTTATCTCTATATGCCTATCAATCAGGACGAGGTGGAGCTGAACAGCAACCTCGTACAGAATCCTGTCTACAAATCTTCTTCGAAGTATTGATCAATAAACAATAAACGTAAAACAACAATCTTTGTAAGAAATGAAGAAGTTATCTATGATAAAAGGACTGACCAGTAAAATAACGGTTATTGGCTATTGTTTATTGGTTATTGTTACTGCATCCTGTACTGAGGAACCCGATGGCTCCAACCTCTTCTCATCAGAAGACAAGACCATTGCGGAGCTGTTGCGTGACAGAAGCGAGCTAAGTGCCTTCTATCGCATCCTGGAGAAGGGCGGTTTCGGCAAGTACATGGGAACGTATGGCGAATATACCTGCTTTGCACCCCTGAACGACGGTGTAAACGCATACCTCGACAGCCTCTACAACGATGAGTCGTACCTCATCTCGAAGGCCAAGGTCAAGCACAACGGCATTACCGAGGACGCCAACTGGAACAACCTCGACGTGATGGCCAAGGTAAATCTGATGTCTGACTCGCTATGTGACGACATCTCACGATTCCACCTCTCTGGCGAAGCACACATGCAGGTAGACCTCGACGGTACAGCCACTACGTGGACCACGATGAAGACGGGCCGCAGCATACGTGTCGGCACCTTCGGCGTCGATGCCTATAAAGAGGAATTCATCGGCCTTACCAGCCTCAACGACATCTCTGCCATCATCGAGGGCGACATCGAGGCCAGCAACGGCATCTTGCACGTTTGCTCCAACGTCATCCCGCGTTCCGACCGCACTACCGACGACCAGTTGCGCGTGGAGGGCGAGAAAGACCTCAGCATCTTCTATGCCGCACTCGAGGCAACGGGATATACCGACACCCTGATGATTGAGAAGAAGCTCAACGCCAACGGCACGGCAATGACCTATGACTTGGGCACCAACCACAACGACCGCGATGGCAATCCCCTCTATTATCCCAAAGAGTGCATGATCAAGTGGACAGTCTTTGCTGAAACCGATGATGTATTCAAGGCGGCCGGCATCAACAACTTCGACGACCTGAAGAAGAAGTGCGCGGAGTGGTACGGCAACTGCAACGCATGGTATGACTATATCAATGAGAAGGGAATAACTATTAGCACGGGCGATGACTACACCAATCCTTTCAACGTGGTGAACATGTTCGTGGCCTATCATATCCTTCGTGCCGGTATGCCTATCGACCGCATTGTTTATGAAAAGAACAAGCAGACCGATGCCTCTTGGAACTTCTGTTTCGGCTATGAGCCTCAGGAATATTTTGAGACGATGCTTCCCAACACCCTGATGAAAGTGTGGGAAACGAATCCCAAGACCACCAAGAACCTATGGCTGAACCGCTATCTGACCAACAACACGCTGACCGCCAAGCTTGGATTGTTCGGTGTGCCTGGCGATGGTGACCACGTACTTAAGTTTGCAGGCGTGCCCATAGACCGCAACAACAGTATCGAGACCCTCAACGGATACATTCACCGCATCAAGGGAATCCTGAAGTATGACCAGAATGCAAAGGACGCCCTCCACGAGCGCTTGCGTCTCGACTCTTCCACCTTCCTTTATGAGCTCATCAACAACGGCCTTCGCGGCGCTACGCCGGCCGAGGTGAGTGCGCTCAACGGCGGCGGCGACGGCAACCGTGTAGCCTTCCAGAACAACTATTTCGATAACATCGTCTGTTACAACCCCGGCACGCTGCTCCGCTTCAACGTGATGGGCGCATGGCGTGCACACAACTCAGACCAGTTCCAGGGATGGGATGTCTACGACTTCGCCATCAAGCTGCCTCATGTACCTACTGGCGACTACGAGTTGCGCATCATCTATCCTCCCATGGCTCGTGGCGGACTGATGCAGTTCTATCTGGGCAACACCTCCAAGCAGTCGGACATGGTGGCTGTCGGCATCCCCTTCGATGCCTGTGCCAATCCTGATCAGGATGCAACGTTCGGTTACGAACGCATCCAGACCCTTGACGAGAATCCCGAGTCTGATTTTGGTGTTGAGTGCGGTCAGCGTATGCACGTACGTGGTTACATGTATGCACCGGCTTCGTTCTCACGCGGTACGTACAACACCATTACCGACCCGTTGAGCTACAACGAGAATGACATCTACTCGGCTGCAAAACAGATTACCGGCTCCACCAGCTGTCGCTCAGAGACAGGCTATGGCACGATGATGCTACGCCGCATCATTACCACCCAGCGCTTCGAGCAGGGCAAGGACTACTGGCTGCGCATCAAGAACCTTGTGAACGACACCAACCTGGGTTGGTCATTCGACTTCATTGAGCTGGTTCCGCTTGACATTGTCAACAACCAGACGATGACTGAGGACTGGTACTAAATCAATTGAACATCGAAAATTGAAAAATTGATAATTGATTATGAAAGTAAATAAATATATAGGATTCATGACGTTGGCAGCCACAATGCTGGCAGTATCGTGCTCCGAATACGATGACTACAACACGGCGCCTGTGGACGTGCAGGCCGGAGCCAACAATACGTTATGGGAGAATATTGCCAGCGACCCGCAGCTGACGAAGTTTGCTGCGCTTGCCAGCAAAAGCAAATTCTCGGAGGCCCTGAACAGCCCGCGTTTCTACACAGTATGGGCTCCTGTCGACAATGCCTTCAGCGATGCCGAGTACCAGCGCCTGATGGCTAGCGACAGCACTACGATTCTGAAGCAGTTCATGCAACAGCATATCACGGAGTATAACCATCCCGTGTCAGCAGCCCTCGACAGTGCCACGATTGTCTCGCTCAATCTGAAGCATCATCCCTTCACGCAGCAAGCCTTCGACGGCATCTCGTATGAGGCAGTCAACAAGCCCTCTGTCAACGGACTGATGCACAAGATTAAGGGCTTCTCAGAGTTCTTCAACAACCTCTACGAGAACATCGACGACCTCAAGGACTGCAATGCCATAAAGGAATACATCCAGAAATACGACGAATATTACCTCGATGTCAACGCATCTGTCATCGGCCCGCTTGTCGACGGCAAGCAGACCTATCTTGACTCGGTACTCAGAAAGCGCAACAACGTCATCCGCAACATCATGCGTGCCGACCTGGAAGACGAGGACAGCACCTACTGCATGCTGATTCCCAACGACAAGGCATGGGCTGACGCATACGCCAAGATCCATCCTTGCTTCAACTACATACCCAAGATGGACTATATGGACCTCTCGAAGAAGACAACGGTGGCCTCATCCATTAAAGCCACTGATGCCAAGGCCGACAAAGCCGCTGAGACGAACACTACCGACCAGGACTCGCTGACGTGCCGCAACATTGTCAGCAACCTCACGTTCTCGGGCAGTTACCAGCGCAACCAGCCCCTCTTCGGCAATGGCAGGCTGACGCCCAACGACTCCGTGTACTCCACCTCAGGAAGCTACCTGCAGAATGTGAACACGGTGCTGGAACACACCATCGGCATCAGCGAAATGAGCAATGGCATGACCCGCACCATCGACTCCCTGACCTTCAACCCCTGGGACACTTATCTCCGTCCTATCATTGTGACAACTCCCGAACATACACTGAAGGTAAACCGACTGACTACCCACAACGTATCATTGGAGAGCCTTGTTGGTCGCGATTCGCTTTTCAGCAAGGTACCGCCGATGTTTAACCAGTGGCTATTCCCGTCAACGTCGAAGTTCTTCACCTACTGTGGAGTGGACAGCGCCGATGTCGACGGAACAACCAGTAAGCCAGAGTTCTGCTTCGCGCTCGGCTCAAAGAAGAATGACGGTTCCATAAGCGGACTCGTCTGTTCAGGCACTTACCACATCTATGTAGTCACCGTTCCTGAGCAGGTGTTCAACCCCAATGCCGACGTGAAGCCCTACTACCTGCGCTTCTACCTCAGCTGGACCGACGCCTCCAACAAGCAGCAGCTCACCGTGCTGCCGCAAGGTGCCAAGACAACATCGGAGATTACTACCGACGAGGGAGAAAGCACCGCCACGATAACCTACGTGGGCGATCCGGGACGTGTCAACGTCATCGACCTCGGTGAGTTCACATTCCCCGCCAGCTACTATGGGCTGGACGCCTATCCCAGTCTGATGATGATGCACACCAAGTCCTACACCTCGTCTGCCAACCGCAAGAAGTACGACCAGCAGATGCGTGTGGCCGGTGTGTTCCTCATCCCGAAGGCATACAACGACTATTGGGCTAATTCTTCTAATGAATAATTGACGACGATGAAAAGTACGATCCATAACTTCCTACAGCGTCAGGGTCTCAGACTCTCTCTCTGTGCTTTTGTCTTGACAGCAAACACCTTAGCTTTCGCGCAGGACGACTTTGAGGACGAGGACAACCCCACAACCATCAAAGTTCCCAAGCGCACCCCGGTTGTCGACAACAATCCCACCATCACCGTGCAAGGCGTCGTCGTTGATGATGCTACCAAGGCTCCTTTGGCTGGTGTACGCGTCCAGGTTCTTAACGACAGGCGCTATGTCGCCATGACCGACGAAGAGGGCCATTTCTCCATCAAAGTGCCAACCTTCGCCACCTCGCTCTTCGTGCAGGCTCCCGAGTATTTGTCTCAGCAGAAGGCCATTGTGGCCGGCGACGAGCAGCAGCAGCTGCACATCAGTATGTTGAGCGATGCCTTTGCCTCAATGTACGAAGACGGCACCACGATAACGGCTCGGAACAGTTTCGTCTCGAACGGCAACGGTCTCTCCATCGATGAGGAAATGACCAGAAGGCTCGGCGGCGACATCCGCATGAACATGCACTCGGGCAACCTCGAGCAGGGAGCCGCCATGTTCATTCGAGGTTTCAATTCCATCAATGCCAATGCCCAGCCCCTCGTCATCCTTGACGGTGTGGAGCTCGACATGCAGCGCGACCGTGAGTCGCTGCACCTTGGCGATATTTTCAACATGCTCTCAACCATCGCGCCCGAAGACATTGACAAGGTGACGGTGCTGAAGAACGCCACTGCGCTCTACGGAGCCCGCGGCGCCAACGGCGTCATCCTCATCGATACCAAGCGCGGCCACTCCATGGCTACCCGCATCGATGCAAAGCTTGGCGTAGGCTGGACCTTCACGCCCAACTATCCCACGATGATGAACGCAGCACAGTATCGCAACTATGCTGTGGAACAGCTCGGAACCATACCCGAAGTGCAGGAGCGCATCGGCTCTTCCACCAATCCCCTGCAGTTCAACTTCCTCAACGATGCCAAGGACGGCTACTACTACAACACCTATCACAACGACACCCAGTGGAGTGACTACGTCTACCGCACGGCACTGACCCACAACTACAGCATCAACGTGCAGGGTGGCGACGACATCGGCATGTACAACCTTTCCGTGGCCTACATCCAGACGATGAAGAATGTGAAGAGCACCAGTTTCGACCGCATCAATGTGCGCTTCAATACCGACATCAACATCCTCTACAACCTGAAGACGAAGTTCGACATGTCGTTCTCGCGCTCGAACACCAACCTCTTCGACGAAGGCATTCCGGCCGACCTCAACGCCGGCATCATCACTTCGCCCACGTTCCTGGCACAAATCAAGAGCCCGCTGCTCAATCCCTATCAGTACAACAAGAACATCAACAGCTTCACGCACCTTCTTGCCGATGCTGACGACCTCTACAGTACTTTGAAGGACGGCAACTACTCACAGGCCAATCCTCTGGCACTGATGACCAACGGCAAGGGCGAGCGCAAGAACCGCAACGAGAACACCTTCTTCAACGTGACACTCGCGCCCACCTACGAGTTTGGCGACGACTGGAAGCTGACCTCGCATTTCAGCTATTACCTCAACCGCAACTCGCAGGCCTACTACCGTCCGAACATCGGTCTGCCCTCATTCGCCATCGAGAACCTCGGTACGGTCTATTCCAAGGCGGCATCCATCTTCTCCAAGGAGCAGAACATCCTGAGCAACACACACATAGACTGGAGCAAGAAGATTGGTGCCCACACAATGGCTGCCACGGGCGGTTTCCGCTACAACTACTTCTCCTACGACAACAGCGACCTGTCCACACAATACTCTACGAAGCAGGAAGACGACAAGAACCCGAAGCTCGCCGCTGGCAACAATGTGTATTCTACGGTGGAAGGTGCTGACGACGTGTGGAAGAACATGCAGTGGTATGTCTCGGGCGACTACAACTACATGAACCGTTACTTCGCCACCGTTTCGCTGCTGGCTGAGTCCAACAGCCGTTTCGGCTCTAATGCCAACGGCGGCATCAAGGCTTTCGACACCAAGTGGGCCATCTTCCCCAGCATCCAGCTGGGATGGGTGCTCACCAACGAGAAGTGGTTCCCCAAGACCAAGGGTATCAACTACCTGCGCCTCAATGCTGGCTACGACATCAGCGGCAACGACGGCATCTCGAACTATGCCGCACGCACATCGTTCAACACCGTGCGCTACAACTACACTGAGATTGGCATCCAGCTCACCAATGTGGGCAATGAGGAAATCAAGTGGGAGACGACATCGAAGCTCAATGTCGGCCTGCAGGGACACTTCCTCAACAACCGCCTCAGCGCACACGTCGACTACTTCATCCACAACACCAGCGACCTGCTGACCCTGAAAACCTTCGACAATCCCATCGGCGGCATCAACAACTATTGGACCAACGACGGCAAGGTGCAGAACACCGGCTTTGAGGTGGGCATCAGCGGCAAGCCCATTGCCATGAAAGACTGGAACTTGGAGCTGGGCGCCACCCTCGGCCACTACAAGAACGAGGTGAAGTCGCTGGCCAACGGCAATTTCACATCGTCCATCTATGGCTCTGACAACATTCTCACGGCCGTAGGCAATCCCGTAGGCGTGTTCTATGGATACCAGACCGAAGGCGTCTTCTCAACCACCGACGAGGCTGCGGCTGCCAACCTCTACATTGTCGACGAGACAGGTGCCAAGCAGTATTTTGCTGCAGGCGACGTCATCTTCAAGGATGAGAACCCCAACAACGCAGCAGGCGAATTGGCTCCCGGACAGATTGACGAGGCCGACAAGGTGATCATCGGCGACCCCAATCCCGACATCTACGGCAACATCTTCCTCAACCTCAAATGGAAGCGCTTCTCACTCGGAGCTACCTTCAACTACAGCCTGGGCAACGATGTGTACAACTATCAGCGCTCCATCCTCAACAGCGGTGCCACGCTCTACAACCAGCAGGTGGCCGAAATCGGGCACTGGCGCTACGAGGGCCAGCATGCCGACCTGCCCCGCGTCAGCTATGGCGACCCCATGGGCAACAACCGCTTCTCCGACCGCTGGATAGAGGACGGCTCCTACCTCCGCCTGAAGAACGTCATGCTCTCCTATCAGGTGCCCATCCCCGAGTCGTGGCTGTCGTGGCTGCAAGGCATCTCGGTATGGGCCGAGGGCAGCAACCTGCTCACCTTCACCAAGTACAAGGGCAGCGATCCTGAGTTCTCCATCAGCAACCGCCAGCTCTATCAGGGCATCGACTGCGGCAACATCGCCCAGGGACGCATCTTCTCCATGGGTGTAAAAATCAACCTCTAAGAGAGTTAAGAGTTAAGAGTTAAGAATTAAGAGTTATCGGCATTGCCGAGTAACAATTAAGAATTAAGAATTATGATTAACAAGATAAAGAACACAGTGACGTGGATGGCTTGCGCAGCACTTTTCACTTTTCACTTTACACTTTTCACTTCGTGTGAGGACATGCTCGAGTCCGACAGCTCGCGCCAGCTCTTTGAGCCGGCACTCGACCAGAAGACCGACTCCGTCTTCTACGCCTACGGCATCATGCAGGCCATGCAGCAGCTGGCTGATCAGTATTACTATCAGAACGAGCTGCGCGGCGACCTTGTCACACTCACCGACAAAGCATCGACACACCTGCGCGAGCTGGCATCGTTCACCGCCGACGCCACCAACAAGTATGACAGCGTGTACCTCTACTATAAGGTCATCAACAACTGCAACTACTATCTGGCCCACCGCGACACCACGCTGCGCACCGGTGTGCGCAACGTCGTGTGCAACGAGTATGCAGCCGTAGCCGCCTTCCGTGCATGGGCCTACCTGCAGCTCGCGCGCCAGTACGGCGCCGTGCCCTACGTCACCGAGCCTGTCACCACCATCGCCCAGATTAACGCCAACGTCAGTGCGTCGGCACGCGAGACCATCCTGGCAGGCGAGGCACAGATGCTCGAGGCACTGAAGGCACGCTACACCGACGAGCAGCTTGCCGTGCCCACCTTCAACCAGACATCGCGCTCGGCAGGCATCCTCAACTGGAAAGACAACGGCGGAAGAGAACAGGAGAAATTCATCAGCCCACGCAAATGCTTCATACCGCTCAACGTGGTATTGGGCGACATCTATCTCGAACTGGGCGAATATGAGCGGGCTGCCACGTGCTTCTACCAGTATCTGCGCTATGCCGGCATGGTTGACAAAGCTGACATCTCAGTCAACTATACCGACCCCATGAGCACCATCTACAGTGTCTACAGCCCCATCTTCAAGGACTTTATTGACTGGCCGGCCGACTATAACGCGGGAAAGAACTCAACCATCTTCCAGGGACAGCCCACGTGGCTCAACTCATTCCTCCACAACTACGCACCCGGCGACGTCATCTCCTACATCCCCATGGCCGTCAACTACACCATGGGCCAGACGACCGACATTCCTGCTGCCTACGGCTACAACTATTATGGAACAGACAACAGCAGTGACGTGTCGACAGCCATTCAGTTCGGCTTCAACTGTCCCAAGACCTACGACATTCAGATTGTTCCGTCGCGGGCCTACTGCGACTCCGCCCGCCGCGCACAGTATTATTACTACACCGAGCAGGTAAAGGTGTCACCCTTCAACTGGATTGTCAGGAACGAGGCACTGGGCGACTCACGTGCACAGATCATCAGCCAAGGCCTGGGCGCCGACTCTACTTACGTCTATACATACAAGCCCTCAACAGCCTACATCTACCTCTATCGCAACGCCACCGTGTGGCTCCACCTGGCCGAAGCCATCAACCGCATGGGATATCCCGATGCAGCCTTCGCAGTGCTGAAGAACGGCATACATTCCGAGCTGCCCAACTACCGCTACCTCGAGGTCTATGCCAAGGATATGGCTGGCAACGACTCCATTGACGAGAACGGCAATAAGGTGCTCGACATGACACAGTCGCACATCGACGACAAATACTATCTCACGCCAGAGTCCTACGAGCTGCTCACCACTCGCCTGCCCTTCCTGGCACAGGAGAACTCCGATGTGTTCAAGAACGGTGTCACAAAGGCATTCGTAGGCATTCACAGTCATGGCGCCGGCGCAGTGGAAGACCTCTATTCATCCTACCGCTACAGCACAGTCCTCAACGCCAAGATTGCCGACATCAGCCGCAAGTTCAACCTCGGTCTGCAGAACTACACCAAAGACGACTACATTAACGCCATGGAAGACCTGCTGTGCGACGAGTACGCTATGGAGTTTGCCTTCGAAGGCACACGCTTCTCCGACCTCACCCGTCTGGCCCGACACAAGAACCAGGCAGGCACCTATAGCAGCAACTTCGGTGACACTTGGCTCAGCCGCATGTTGCAGAACAACGCCCCGGGCATCACCACGCAGAACTGCTACCTGCCCTACTCCAACGGCCGGTAACCCTTTTTGAATCTCCGCGGCATCCCAATGAAAAAATCTATCGATGGCTTTGAAAAAATCCATCGATAGATTTTTTCTAAACCATCCATCTTTTTTTTGCAACCATAATCCCGAATCGGTCATCAGGCTGTTACGCACTAACGATAATGAACGATTGGGGATAATTGTGGCGTCCGGCAGGGACTTGTTTTCAAGTCCAAGGCAGTGCATCCACATCATGCGCGACCGATATTCATTTCGTACACACCGTGTGTACCTTTCGTACACACCGTGTGTATTTTTAGTACACACCGTGTGTACGAAATGAAAAGCGCATCACCACCCGTACCGGTGCCGGCTGCTATGCTACAGTCATGGGCGTTGATGCCAGAGGCCACAGCTATGACTTGTTGCCCGTTGGCGACCGCATACCCGGCGAAGTTCTTGGACAAGCCAAGCGAGCAGAGCCCGGATTCTCCGCCTCGGAAGAAAAAACAAACGTGTTTCTTTTGTTTTGCTCTCGAATTTTCGTAACTTTGGAAGAATTCGCAGGATTTCTTTATATAAAGGCGATGCAGAGGATTGAGAAAATTCAGGGTTACGAAATAGAGATCGTTCTCAATTCAATGTTCTGCTATAAATTGCCTAAAAGAGCACCCGACTCAGAGCCACCGCCTGTTTCGTGGCCCATCATCGGGTGCAAAGGTACCGCTCGGCTTTGCCGCTTGCCCAAGCAAGAACTTTATTTTGAAACAGCCAAATACTATTCACAATTTCTAGCGTCTAAATTTCAGGCAAAAATCCATAGATTACCTGCTGTTCTTATAACCGAATCATCCTACCCCGGCTTCTATCTCTTTCTGAGCATAGATTACAGCGTCAAGTTTCACCTCGTCCTCACCCTCAACGGTATCCAGTACCTTGTCCGCCAACCAGATGGTCAGCAGTTCTTTCTCTTCGATTTCAAGGAGTCTGGCCATAATAGGGATATGGCTTCGTTTGGTTTTCCTTTCTCCACGCTCTATCTTGCTATACATTGGCGTGTCTATATCCAGTGCAGCCGCCAGTTTCCGCTGCACCATCCCATGCGTCTATAGGAATAATATAGTACAGGAAAACCATTTATCACCATAGATTCTGTAGATATAATCTTCATTAGTGGCGTTCCTGAAACTCGACAGTTCTCTTTTGCAGCA
>CACYYG010000015.1 GCA_902778535.1 uncultured Prevotellaceae bacterium | reverse complement strand
GCTTTTGTGCCCATAGGCCATAAACCATGCAGTAAATGAAGCTGAAACGCTATGCTGAATTCAAAAAACTTATCATAACACATCGTAATCCGGCACAATTCTGTCGCGTGAGGCTAATGCCATAAGATAAAAAGCTACAACTCAGCGATGAGAAAACCTCTATGAATTATATAGGTAAGAATATTTAACGCCCAATGATGCAGGATTTTCTACTTCACAGCGTTTCTAATAGTAGAAACATTAGCAACAGAATAGAAGTAATGAAAACAATGAAAATCTGGAGAAACATTTTCGTGATGTGCGCTGCCATGCTCTCCCTCGCCTCTTGCAGCAACGACGATGAAAGTTATTCAATTTATACTTTTGGTCTTACATCGGCTATCAATGGCAATAATGCCGAAATTGAGGCTATTGAATTGGCATATTCTGATGCCTACAAGATGAACGGACTCAAATACAATGCACAATCTTTTGCCCCGGGAACTTCTAAAGATTTGATACTAACTTCTTGCAAACAAGCAGAAAACGCCATTCTCACATCGTCGATAAAATTCGATGGACGGTATGTGTATGAAGTAAAATCTAAGGATGAAGTTCTATATCAGAAAGTATACGGTATTAGGTAACAGAGAATGAAAACAACGAAAATCTGGAGACTCGCCTTTGCGATGCTTGTTGCTTTCTCCCTCGCTTCTTGCAGCAGCGACGATGATAACGACAAGGACATTGTCAATGAGATTAACATGAGCGTTTCCGCTGTACCGGGCGTGATGTACGACCTCTTCGACAGCATGGGAGAACACCCCATTGAGTGCATGCGTGTGATGACAGAGGACGAACCGGGACAGTGGCAGGACCTACACTTCAGCGACATCAAAGGTTTCACCTACGAAAGAGGCCATGAATACGAGTTGCGCGTTAAGCGGACTATTTTAGCCAATCCTCCTCAGGATGCCAGCAACCGTACCTACGAACTGGTACGCATCCTGGCCGACAAGAAAGTGGAGGATGTGGCAGAGACAGTAGAGAAAGTTGTAAAGAGTGAAGCCGACATTGAGTATGAGCAGCAGTGCCCAATAGAGAAGTATGCCATAGCCAAAGGTGGTGAATACATAGTGAACGCCGATGGCAAGGTGACATACGCAGACGGCACGCCGACTCCCGAATTTGACAAGCATGCACAAATATACCTGGAGAATATTCTCGACAAGAACCACCCGCTATGGCAGGCAGGTGCCCGTTATCAAGCAACCTACGCCTATGTTCTTTCACCGCTTACCGATGAGATACGCCTTGTGCCGGGCAAACATGCTTGCTTTCTCTTCAAGAACATACTGACTGAAAGCGAGATGGCACATGTCCAGCAATCTATGAAGCAGGGCGAAACACTCCACTACGCCCTTATCCTCGCCAACGTCTATAAGCGCGGAATACAAAAAGTGGAGTTCACAATCAAGAAGAAATGAAGACAATGAGAATCTGGAGAAAATCGCGATTAAGGTAAATCTCATATAGCGTTTAACAACCCCCTCTTGCCAATCGGTAGTCCTGACAGCATCTTGCTTAACTTTTTTGCGTAAATACGCATTTTTGTTCGGCAAAAACATCAGCGAGATAAACAAGCGTTTCTTGTTTATCTCGCTGATGTTTATTAGTTTAGGCCTGTATGAGCCAATCAATACTCATCCTCGTTGAATAGGAAGTCTTCCTTGGTGGGATAGTCGGGCCAGATGTCTTCGATGCTTTCGTAGACATCGCCCTCGTCTTCTATTTCCTGCAGGTTCTCCAATACTTCGAGGGGCGAGCCGGAACGGATGGCATAATCTATAAGTTCCTCCTTGGTTGCGGGCCAGGGAGCGTCTTCCAATTTGGATGCTAATTCGAGTGTCCAATACATAGCGTTTAGTGTTTAGTGTTTAACGTTAGTGGTTTTGAGGCCGCAAAAGTAATATATTTTTTTTTATCTACAAGGTTTTTGCCATATTATTTCGCTCTGTCCCGCGTTAAAATTTATTATTTTGGCCAAAACGAAGAGATAATCGCTGAGGCGGTTAACGTATTGCAGGACATAGTCGTCCACTGGTGCGTGTTGTGCCAGCTCGAGGATACGTCGCTCGGCCCTGCGGCAGACGGTGCGGCAGACGTGGCATTGGGCGGCGCTGACGGTGCCTCCAGGCAGCACGAAGCCCTGCTTCTCGGGCAGCGTAGCCATCAGCTGGTCGATGCGTTGCTCGAGCAGTGTCGTCTCGCCGTCGGGCAGTCGCGCGAAGTCATAGAGCGGCGTCTGGTTCTGGTCGATGGCGAGGTAGGAGCCGATGATGAAGAGGTTGTTCTGGCTGCGCACCAGCATCTGACGTTCTTCCTCCAGCGTATTGCTGTCGTGCGCCATCATGGCGGCCAGGAGTCCGAGGTGTGATGACAGTTCGTCGGTAGTGCCGTAGGCCTCAAGCCTCGGGTCATTTTTGCTAACGCGCACGCCGCCCACGAGGTCGGTCATGCCTTTGTCGCCTGTGCGTGTATAGACTTTGGTGATTTTCATAGTGGTAGAAGATGGAGGGTTGTTTTAGAAGTTGACAATGTAGTGTTGCTTGGCTCGCTGTGGGTTGAAAGTGGCGATGCCGCAGTAGTAGAGGTCGAAGGTAACGGTCGCTGCCGGCCATTGCACCACCGTCTGCCACTGCCGTCGATGCTTGCTGATGTCCTCGACAACGAGCATGGTCTTGTCTCCGCAGTGCGACAGCAGAGCAGGGCTGACGTCACCGTCAGGCACAACCACGAGGGCTGGAACGTTTCCGAAGTCGTTGCTGAGACTTTTGGTTAAAGCGGCTTTGCGGCAACCGGCACTAAGGTAGTCGCTATAACCGGCAAGGTCGGCGATGACGTTGGGCTGCACATAGTTGGCCAGCCTGAGATAGAGCCGTCCCAGCTTGCTGCGCAGCCAGTCATCAGTCAGCCCCACCTCGCTGTAAGCGTAGTAGGGCCGTTGCTCGTTGACCACATCCCTGACGAAGCTGTAGTCTGTAGGCGACTGTATGCCGAAGCCGCGGCAGTGGCGGATGCGTTTGAGCCAGACGAAAGCCTGCATGATTCTGTTCACAAGTGCAAAGTTACAAGTTTTTTCTTATACACGAAACAACAATCGGCTGTTTTTTTCAATGATGAGCCATAATGTAACCACCAAACGAGATTTTGCATCCCAGATGCCTGTTGGAAAAATATTTTCCTGTGTTATGCCGTTAATTCGGAAAAAAGATTTATCTTTGCAGACGTAACATTATTTTGATTATACACACATGAGAACAAGACTTTGCATGGCCCTCGTGCTGCTGACACTTTGCACAGCAGCAATGGCCGCCAAAAAGCAGAAAAAACAGGAGCTGTGGCCCAACGGCGAGGTGATGGATGCCTGGTTCAGCGACACGACAAAGGTGAAGCTGCAGGATTTGGGCCGTCAGTATGTGCTGACTAATTACGGCGTGCGCCAAGGCACCACCGATATTCAGACGAAAGAGATTCAAGCCGTCATCGACAAATGCGCCAAGGAGGGCGGCGGCGTCATCGTCGTGCCGAAGGGCACTTTCTATACTGGCAGCCTGTTCTTCAAGCAGGGCACACATCTGCACTTGGTGGAGGGTGCCGTGCTGAAGGGCTCAGAGCGCGTGCACGATTTCGAGATTCGCGAGACACGCATCGAGGGTCAGACCTGCAAGTATTTCACCGCACTGGTCAACGCCGACGGCCTGGACGGTTTTACCATTTCCGGTCAGGGCACCATCGACGGCAACGGCGAGCCCTATTGGGAGGAGTTCTGGATTCGCCGCAAGTGGAACCCGCAGTGTACCAACAAGGATGCGCAAAGGCCGCGTCTCACATACATTTCTAATAGTAAGAACGTCACCATCCAGGATGTGCGCCTCATCAACTCGCCTTTCTGGACGAACCACATCTACCGCTGCGACCACGTGCGCTATCTCGACCTCTACATCTACTCCTCCACGCAGGACATCAAAGGCCCGTCGACCGATGCTATCGACATTGACGTGTGCCACGATGTGGTGGTGCGCGGCTGCTACATGAACGTCAACGACGACGCTGTGGTGCTGAAGGGCGGCAAGGGCACCTTTGCCGACAAAGCTCCCGAGAACGGCCCATGCTACAATATTCTTGTGGAAAACTGTCACTACGGCACTGTGCACGGCTGCATGACCCTGGGTTCTGAGAGCCTGCACGACTGGAACGTCATCATGCGCAACTGCCATGCCGACGACACGAACAACGTGCTATGGCTGAAGATGCGCCCCGACACACCGCAGCACTACGAGTATGTGCACGTGGAGAACTTCACGGGCAAGTGCCGCTCGTTCCTGCTCGTCAGACCTTGGACACAGTTCTATCAAAAAGAAGACCGCGACGACATGCCGCTATCGGAGTGCAACAACATCTCGTTCAAGAACATCCGCATGGATTGCGGTACGTTTTTCAACGTCACCGGCTCGGAGAAGTACTATCTCTGCCGCTTCAGCTTCGACAATGTCGATGTAAAGGACCAGGCCAAGGTGAAGGCCTTCACCAACAACCCCATTGACGAGCTCACCATCAACAACGTCACCATCAACGGCGAGAAGATTGTGCAGTAACCTCAAATCCAAATCTCAAATCCAAATCTCAAATCTCAAATCTCAAACCTCAAATCCAAATAAAGATGTCACGAATACTGATGATTGGCGCCGGAGGCGTCGCTACGGTGGCTGCGTTCAAGATTGCGCAGAACGCCGACGTGTTTACTGAGTTTATGATTGCCAGCCGCCGCAAGGCAAAGTGCGACGCTCTGGTGAAGGCCATCCACGACAAAGGCTACACCCTGCCCATCCAGACGGCACAGGTGGATGCCGACGACGTGGAGCAGCTGAAGGCGCTGTTCAACGACTACAAGCCCGAGCTGGTGGTCAACCTCGCCCTACCCTATCAGGACCTCACCATCATGGACGCCTGTCTGGCCTGTGGATGCTCGTATCTCGACACGGCCAACTACGAGCCGAAGGACGAAGCTCATTTCGAATACTCTTGGCAATGGGCCTATCGCGAACGCTTCGAGAAGGCCGGCCTCACCGCCATCCTCGGCTGCGGCTTCGACCCGGGCGTAACGAGCATCTTCACCGCATACGCTGCCAAGCATCACTTCAAGGAGATTCAGTACCTCGACATCGTCGACTGCAATGCCGGCGACCATCACAAGGCTTTCGCCACCAACTTCAACCCTGAGATCAACATCCGCGAGATCACCCAGAAGGGCCTCTACTGGGAGAACGGACAGTGGGTGGAGACGGAGCCGCTGGAGATTCACAAAGACCTGACCTATCCTGAGATTGGCCCGCGCGACAGCTATCTGCTGCACCACGAGGAGATTGAGTCGCTGGTCATCAACTACCCGACGATTAAGCGCGCGCGTTTCTGGATGACCTTCGGCCAGCAGTATCTGAAGCATCTCGAAGTCATTCAGAACATCGGCATGAGCCGCATCGACGAGGTGGTCTACGAGGCCCCGCTGGCCGACGGCTCTGGCGTAGCAAAGGTGAAGATTGTGCCGCTGCAGTTCTTGAAGGCCGTGCTGCCCAACCCGCAGGACTTAGGCGAGAACTACGAGGGCCAGACAAGTATCGGCTGTCGCATCCGCGGCATTGGCAACGACGGCAAGGAGCACACCTACTACGTCTACAACAACTGCTCGCATCGCGCTGCCTATGAGGAGACAGGCATGCAGGGCGTGAGCTACACCACCGGTGTGCCGGCCATGATTGGTGCCATGATGTTCTGCAAGGGACTGTGGAAGAAGCCCGGCGTCTACAACGTCGAGGAATTCGATCCCGATCCCTTCATGGAACAGCTCAACAAGCAGGGTCTGCCCTGGCATGAGATTCATGACGGCGACCTGGAGCTATAGGCTGGTCCTCTTTTTGTCTTTGCAAAAAGAAACTGCCCCCACCCTGCCCCTCCCCTCAAGGGAGGGGATTTTTTACTTCTTTCTTTTATCGCAGAATCTGCTCTTTGGCGATGGTAATGAAGGTCAGGGCGTAGCCGTTGTCGGCAGAGTAGGATTCGTCTTCGAAGAAGATGCCGACGTCGCCGTTAGGCAGTCTGACCATTGTGGAGTAGGCTGCCCCGCCCGGCTGTATGTTCATCATGTCGTGCCATGAGCGCCCTTCGTCGTTGCTTATGGCCAGCGTCAGATTGGCACGGTCGGTGGGGTGCTTCAGATAAGTGTGCAGCAGGATGTCGGCGTTATAGCGGAGGATGTCGGCGTTACAAGCATTCCCATTGCTGATATCGTCGTTGTTCCACTGCTGCCCCCACGTGCTGCCGTCAGGACTGCCCGTGTTGAAGCCGCGTGCGCCTCTCCTTCGTACCGACAACAGAAGTCCGCCGTCGTTCTTCTCAACCAACTTCGATTCGTCGCCCTCGGCGAAGGCCATTGCAGGGCCTAATTGCCAGTTCTCACCCTCGTCGGCAGAAGAGAGGATATAGCAGTCTGACGAGTAGGTGCCCGACTTTTTCAGTGTGTTGGCGGCGAACATGACGGTGCCATTGGAGGTGACAAGCCCCTTGCCCGATGTTGTGAAAATGCTCCAGAAGCCCAGGCTGTCAGTCAGATTGTGGGCAGCATCGCGGAATGACGAGGCGGTCAGCTCGCGCACGGGCGTCCACGTCGTTCCGTTGTCGTCGCTCATCGTAATGCCCATGTTCCTCATGCCGTAGAAATAGTTGTTGCGTCCCGCTGCCATGATGCAGATGATGCGCCCGCTGGGAGTTACGGCCAAGGCGGGATCGCCATAGCCGAAGCAGGCTTCGCTCTGGCCGTCGCCCTGAGCAATGATGCGCTGCGGCGACCACGTGTGTCCCCCGTCCGTACTTTTCCTGACGACTACGTCAATCCGGTGGTTGCCCAAGTCGGCATTGCTGTTGTAGCGACGGTCGGCTGCTACGAGCAGATTTCCCTCACGGTCAACCACCATAGCCGGAATCCGGTAAAATCGGCAGCCGTCAGTGGTTGGCACGAAAACGAGGCTATGTGTGGCAAATATGCGGGCATCGCCCTCAGGGTCGCCCACGGTGTCGGGCACTTCCCAGCACGTTCCGTCCTGATAGTCAATGCGAGTCAGAGCCGCATCTATGTGCTGTCCCAACTTGGCTTTGTCTTTCACACGTGCCGTCAGCCACAACCGATTATTCCTGACGGTGGAAGACGCGGAGAAGGTAAAGAACACATTCTCCGCCGACCTGGTCAATCCTACACAAGCAGGAGCGCTGTCTGCGAAAAACTCATCGGCATCGCTCGCAAAGAGCTGCACGCCAGCGACATTTTTCTTCGTGTCGCCTTTCAGACGGAACGACAGCCGTTTGATGGGCTTCTCATCCTGAAAATCCATTCTCAACAGCAACGCCTGTTGGCTTCCCCGTCCCGTTGTCTGATAGCCTTGCTTCACGGTGACAATGCCGGCGCTTGCGGCCATAGCTGTCATCAAGGCCGCGCACATGCTTAATGCTCTGATTCTAAATGTCGTTTTCAAGTGAGTGCGATTTAGATTTCTTCCGCCATTTCTTTAATACGCGAGTTGAGGTTGCCACTGTCTGTCAGCACATTCCAGATGCCGTCTTCACTGAGCACGCCTCGTTTCAAGTCGTTAGGCAGCAGGCCGGCTTCGTCGTCAGCGAAGTCCTGCTTCCATTCGTCGCTTCCGTAATAAGTATTCAGTTGGTGAAGAGCCTCCTGTGCCTCGGCATAGTCGTCGAGGGCTGCCGACAGCCGCATCACTGCCTGTGAAGCACGGTCGAGGTGCTGCTCCATCGTCTTGATTCTTTCTATTTGTTCCATTGACGCTTGCATATCACAAAAAAAATCTATTCTCTCTTTCCTGCCAGTTGCATACGAGTGGCGGCAGGTGTTGAGGGAGCAGTGATGTCGTCTGTGTTAACCTGCTGCTGGTTGCCGTCGATGTTGAACTGCAGGGTGGCGCCATCATTGCGCACATCAATTGTGACGGAAGCACCCATCACGAGCGGCAGGTTCACATCGCCATGACCGCCAGGGAAACCGCAGAGCACAGGAATGTGATATTCGGCCAGCATATCATGGAGCATCGCTTCCACACTCTCGTATGTGAATTCCGAACCGCAGTCGGTAAACTCGCCAAGAATGATTCCCTTGCAACGGCTGAGCACGCCGTTCATCTGAAGGATACGCATCTGGCGGTCGATGTTGTGCATCGACTCCTCGACCTCCTCTATGAAAAGAATCAGGTCTTTACCCTTCGTGGCATCGGCCTGCGAGCCGAGATTAGGTGCAAACGTGCAGAGGTTGCCGCCCACCAGCACACCGCTGGCCTTGCCCACGATATTCTGCTCGTGTGCCGGCAACTCGTAGCAAGGCACATTGCCCAGCAGCAGGTCACGCATCAGCGTACTGGTTGTGTCGGTGCCGCCTTTGGCCAAAAACGAACTCATCGTACCGTGAATGCTCATCACTCCTGCACGGCTCAGCAGCCCATGCAGTGTGGAGATGTCGCTGAATCCTACCAGCCATTTCGGCGAAGCTTTCAGTTCAGCCAACGTCAGTTGGTCGATAAGCTGGATGGTGCCATAACCGCCACGATTGCAGATGATGGCCTTGACAGCAGGATCGCCCAGCGCCCAGCGTATGTCGCTGATGCGCTCTTCCACTGTTCCTGCATACCGCCCATCCACTATTTTGCCCACATTCGGGCCGATGACAGGTTCCAGTCCCCAGCTTTGCAGCAAATCGGCAGTCTTCTGCACATTCTCCATCGGCGTGTAGTACGAAGGCGAAATCAGCGCCACTTTGTCGCCAGCCTTCAGATAGTCAGGTTTCACGCAGTCAATCACTACCGACTTATCAGCAGTCGGTATAATGTCATCGTCGTCATCGCCACACGAGGTAAGCACCGTCAGGCCACTGAAAGTCAGGATGGTAGCCAGCATCCAATTCAGAATCTTATTCATATTTCTTTTATTATTGGTTCAAATCCTTCTATGTGTTTATTTGGAGGATTGTAAAAAACGCCACAAAATTACTAAAAATCGCTCAAAAACAACCATAAAGAAGGCAAAAATGTTTTTTTCGTGCTTTTTCCTGCTGAAAATTGTGTGATAGGAGCCGACGCGCACAAATAGGTCAACTGCTCTATCATTGCCTAATTTCATCGGTGTGGTCGCTGAGCCCCGTCGAAGCGAAATGTTAAAAAACAGCTAATTTTGGGCCTTATTGTCACATGTCACAATGTCACATGTCACAAACTCCTCAAAATCCAGCTGATTTTTAGCCCAGTGTACCGCCTCCCACTTTTGGGGATTGGTCATTCACGGATTCGCCCTTTTCCGTAGGGTGTAAGTTTGGAAAAGTCGTCGTTATAATGACTGACCGCATCATTGCGGTTTTCTTCTAATCTGCTTATAATCAGATGTTTAATGATAATTTTCAGTTTGTGACATTGTGACTTGTGACATGTGACATTAAGGTCGAAAATGACTTCAATATATAATTATATTATATATTGACTTTATCGAAATTTATTTTTTGCTTAATGTCACATGTCACAATGTCACATGTCACATTCACATATTTAACGCCCGACTCCGACTGCTTAACACTAACGCATAGAGAGCGCTATCGTTGATGAACATTACGTTGCGGTTCTGACCTGACAGAACGATTCGTTCGGTCAGCTTGTCCTCGTCGTCCACATGTTTCTTCAGTGCATCGCTTTGTCCTCCTCGTCTATCTCTAGGCTAAATACGCAAGGCATCGCAGACTCCGACGCTCGGAACACACAGAAGAGGTCAACTGCTATAGCATTGCCAGCATTAGCTGCAGAGCCTCCAAAATTTTCTGCGGAGTCTCCGCAGAAACGTGCGGAACATCCATTCAGGCGGATTGCCTTTTTCCTAAAGTTTGTGACATGTGACATTGTGACATGTGACATTAAGGCCCAAAATTAACTGCTTTTTAACATTTCACCGTCATTCTCAGCCTCGTTCGACCTTGTTTTGCAGCCTCTTTTGTAAAATAAAGGTACATGAATGAAACGTAAGCAATCCCACTTTTACTCCTGTTTTCAGGAAACGGAGTAACTGGAGCCGCATCTGCCTCCCTGTGAAATTTTGTGAATTTTTACGTTTTATGGTTAATAATACACTCTTAAAACTTTCACTTTCTTCCTATTTTGTAAAAACATTTGTACCTTTGCGCCCCGAAAAAACGACCTTTAGGTAAGACATATTAAAATAAAGCATCAAACATAAATCAAACAATGACAAAAATGAAAAATTTCTCTTGGGCAAAGACAGCCGTGACGCTACTCTTTGCTACGTTTACCTCCGCTGGGGCGTGGGCAGAATCTGATTGGTATTTTGATCGAGACAATGACGGCAACTATCTGATTCAAAATGCAGATGACTGGAATACTCTCGCTGGCTTAGTTGAAGAAGGCATCGACTTCACGGAAGAACATTTCTTGATGACTGCTGATATCGGTAGCGCTGAAGCCCCTATTACGAGACCAATAGGCCGTCAAATTGGCCCGAACAAGAAAGATGACAGAAAGCGCTTTGCCGGCACTTTCGACGGTGGTAACCATACGCTCTATATCGCATTGGACACAGATCCAGAGGATCAAAATGCGACCAACTGGTTTAAGTTCGAGGGCCAAGCATACAAGGGCTACTGCTCTCCGTTTGCATACGTCAAGAATACAACTATCAAGAATCTGCATGTGACTGGCACTGTGACGACTACCGGTCAGTGGGCCAGCGGTTTGGTCGGTTCAACGGGCTATAACACTACCGATGGCGCCTGCACGATTGCTAACTGTCAGGTCAGCGTTGCCATTTATGCCAACTACAAGAGCACTGGTAGTAATTACGGCAACCACGGTGGATTCATCGGCATCGCCGAAGGCAATGCCACGATTACCAACTCCTGGTTCGACGGTAAGTTCCTCGGTAAGGACTACCAGTATTCGGCAGGATTCATCGGCATCAACAAGGGAGCTACCACGCTCGACAACTGTCTGTTCAACCCCTCGGAGATTAGCATCGAGAATAACAATATCACGGGTTCATGTGAGTTCTTACACGATATTAATGGTGGCACCCATACGCTCACAAATGCATACTGGGTGAGTCATTTCGGTGAGCCGGAGAATGCACAGGGACAGAAGGTGCTGAAAACTGTGGAAGGAATTGATGTAAATAATGACCATTACGTTATTAAATTGACAGCCGCCGACAGTAATAATTATTACATTATTAGGCACAATCCTACTTGGGAAGGTTTAAAAACTGATATGTACAATGGTGCTAACATTGAAAGCATATCTGCAACCATTATTGCAGGATTAGAGGATGAGGCTCTTGTCGTGCCCGACGGTGTTACAGTCACGCTCACCCTGAACGGTACTCTCGACCGCGACCTGATGCTTGCTGAAGCAAAGGCTAATGGCTACGTTATCAAAGTGGAGCAAGGCGGAACGCTGACCATCAACGGCGGCACCATCACTGGCGGCCATAACACAGGCAACGGCGGCGGTATCTACAACGAAGGAACGCTGAACCTCATTGGCGTCACCATCAATGACAACTTTATTACTCAAGGCGATGGCGCCGGCATCTACAACGCTGGCACACTGACCATCGATGGTGCTACCATTACCGGCAACTTGAGCAAAAACGTAAACAGCAAGGGTGTTGGCGTATATGTTGCAGAAGGCAGCTCTATCAGCATTCAGGGCGATGTGCAAATCCATGACAACATCTATAAGAACCAGACACCTACGGTGGTCACTGCACCGAACAACCTCTATCTGAATACTGCTATGACAATCAATGGCAGCATTGAGGGTTCGAACATTGGCGTGCAGGCATCATCTGACATGGTCTTCACTAGCGGTTTGAAGAATAATAATGGCTCTCTGGATAATCCTCTGGATAATTTCTTCAGCGACAAGGAAGGCTTTGAAATTGTCTGGAATGATGGTGAAACAGAGGCTCGCCTGTCTGAAACGATTCTTGTACTCGCAAATAATGAGACAAACAGTGGGAATCTTAGTGACTATGACAAAAAAGTAGCCAAGGTTATCCTTTCTGGTCGCACCCTTGCGAAGGACGGCAACTGGAACACGCTGTGTCTGCCCTTTGGTCTCACAAGCTTTACGGGCACTCCGCTGCAGGGCGCAACGGTGATGAAGTTTAAAACTGAGACATCCAAATTCGAAAACGGCACACTCACCCTCGACTTTACAAAAGTAAATTCGATTGAAGCTGGCAAGCCTTACATCGTGAAGTGGACCAGCGGGGAAAACATCGTTAACCCCGAGTTTGTGGGTGTCACCGTTAAGAACACCGAAGCCGAGACCATCAACCCTAATGGTGCTGTGAGCTTCGTGGGCAGCTACGACCCCGTGAGCATCGGTTCAGAGGACAAGACAAAACTCTATATGGGTGCCAACAACACGCTCTACTACCCCAGTGGCGCTATGACTATCGGTGCCTGCCGCGCATACTTCCAGCTGAACAACGGCATCGTCGCTGGCGATCCTGCCAACGGTGTGCGTTCCATCGTGCTGAACTTCGACGACGAAGCCACAGGCATCGTCTCCATCGCCCAAGAGACTGAAATCGTGAAGGAGGGCTGGTTCTCGCTGAACGGCATGAAGCTCGACAAGCAGCCCACCACGAAGGGCCTGTACATCCAGAACGGTCGTAAAGTGATCGTTAAATAAAGTGTTTCACAAAATACAATTATCATAATTATGAAAAAGAACTATATGAAACCCACGATGGACGTGGTCAATATGCAGATTGCAAATATGATTTGCGCCTCTGACAAAAGTGTCACTAATGTCACCGGTAGCGACCTAAGATATGGAGGCGCTGGCGATGGTGTGGCGGCTCAGTCACGCGGAGGCGACTGGGACGACGAGGACTAAGTCTTGGCTCTGAAACACATTAGTCCCTTCCATCCCTACTCAAGCAACAGGGATGGAAGGGGTTTTGATTTCCTTGTTCGCCAAAAAGAGTATTTTCTTTATCCTATTCTATTTCAGCACAGCAATTAGTTCTTCTATACTGTTGATGATGTAATTTGCTCCCGCTTGTTCAAGCTCTTTCCTTGCTCCATTGCCCCACGTCACACCGCAAGTCTTGGCTCCTGCATTGGCTCCCATCAGAATATCAACTGCCATATCTCCGACAACAAGTGCCTGACTGGCCTCGAAGCGCATGGCGTCGAGTGTATTGAGGACCGGCTCGGGGGCAGGCTTTGCCTTTTCCACATCGTCGGCACCTATCAGATAAGAGATGCAATCAGCTATTCCCATATCACTTGTCAGTTCTACAAGGGAAGCATGTGAGCGCGAGGAAGCGATGGTAAGCGTATAGCCTTCTCCTGACAGTTTCGTCAGTGTTTCTTTTATTCCTGGAAAGAGCTGCGGTTTCAACGTCTGAAGATTCTCAGCGAAGATTCTGCGGTAAGTGTCAGCACATGTCTGCACTCTCTCTTTCTGCAAGTCTGGAAACATGGTTTCAAAACAGCCTGCAAGAGGCAGACCGATAGTAGCTGCACATTCCTCCTCACTGCGATTCGGCAAATGCAGCTCTGCTATGGTCATCTGCATCGTCCTGACAATATTCCGTCTGGTGTCTCCAAGTGTCCCGTCAAAGTCGAAAATGACCAGTTTCGTGCTCATATCTCAATTAGCAGGGGACTTAGAAGCGGAAGTCAAGCTCTACGTCGACAAAGTTGTAGTTGTGTTTGTCGGGGTCGGCGATGCTGCGGTCGTTGACGCGGGCATACTCCATGTTCAACTGCAACTTGGGCGTGAAGTAATAGTTCAGGCCTACCTCGTACATGGTCTTCGACGTGTCCCAGTCCTTGGCCTTGCGATAGCACTGGTAGCGGGCTTTTGCGTGGAGCTTGCTCTTCACCACAGGCACGATGCCGAAGACATACCATCCGTCGGCCTTGTCGCCCAGAGCAGGGTCGGCACCCATGCCCTGACTGTGCAGGTATTCGGTGCGGAAGGTGAACTCGTCCTTGTCGTACTCGGCAGAGAGGGCGTAACGATTCTTTCCTCCGATGCCGGCTCGGCTACCCGTCCATCCGAAAGCACCAATGCGCACGCCCTTAACAGGCATTACCCATGCACCGCCAATGATGTCCTTGCGCTGATCTTTGTCTTTGCTGTTGATGCCCTCGCCGTTGTAGACGCCCACCTGATAATGTAGCAGTGCGCGACCGTCGGCATTGGGAAGAATATCGCCCTGAAACTGCAGGCCGATGTCACGTCCGCCACTCGATTTCTCGCCCGTACGGTCGCCGAAACCCGACAGGGCATTGATGACGTTGGCGTAGGAATACCAGCCCTGCGTGATGGGGTGCGTGGGATTCTCGAAAGTGAAGGCACGCTTGAACTGACCCACTCTCACACGGAACTCCTTGTGTTTCACCCATTCAGTATAGAGATCGACGAGCTGCACAGTGGGCTCGCCAGGTCCTTTGGCATTGGTGCCCTGTATCTGGGCGCGCCAGTCGAATTCGCCAATCTTTCCGTCAAGGATAAAACGGGCCAAACGGAGGTTAAACTCGTTGTGTTCACCACCTTCTTTGTCTTCGGCCTGATACTGCAGCATGCCGTAGCCGCTGAACTTAAAGTTGTCGTACCACTTGGGAGTCTTCTCCTGTGCATTGACTGTCAATGCGATGGCCATAAAGGCCACAGTCAGTAATCTCTTCATCGTTTATTTCGTTATTTGGGGTTACATGTTTGGCAGCCTATTCGTCGAGCAGCAGCACGGTGGCAGAGCGTGCAGCCTGTGCGCCCATGACGAGCACCTGAGCAATGTCGGCAGTCTTCGACGGGCCACTGATGAATGTGCCGTAACCATAGTTATTAAATGATATACGCTTGTAGGCTTCGTGCATGTTATGGACAATCTGCTTCTTGTCGAGCAAGATAACAAGATTCTCGGAGATGAACATGACGGCTTTTTCCTTCATTGTCTGAGGAATCCAGACGCAGGCATTCTCAGCGACGCCGAACTCTCCGCGGATAACACCGACGTCGGTGCCGTTCAGGTCGCGTGCACGGCCCACATCGTCGGGGTTGCGCGTGGCAATGGTAATCTCGGGCAGGTTTGAGGCAATCTCTTTGGCATCGGGATACAGTTCACGGATAAGCTCGTTCACATCGCGTCCTTTCTCCACCTCAATGGCATTGCCACCCACCGAGCGGGTCATATTGATAAACTGCAACAGCGGGTTGGAGTATGTGATGGCGGCAATGTCGCTCAGGTCGGGCATGTCAAACTGCTCGCGGATGTTCGCCCTGTATTTCTTCAATATATCTTCCTTGCTACTCATTTTTCTATCTCCTTTATCAGTTTGTGGAACGGTTTCTTGGGGAATTCCATCATCTTGTGGCCCTCAGCCCAGGGGTTGAGACCGCAGTTCATCAGAGGCGAAGGCACATAGTTGGCCCAGTGGGCAATGCCGGTGCCGAAGTTATAAAGGCCGGGCGATTCATAGAGGGTGCTCATGGCACGGCACATCAGCTTCTTCTGCTTATTGGCAGTACCGAAGTCGTCGAGCTGCTGACGCCATAGGTAGATTTGGTCGCCAAGATTGATCTTCACCGGACAGACCGTCTGGCAGGAGTTGCAGAGCGTGCAGGCACTGACATTGCCGCTATGCTTGCGGGCATCGCGCAACATGCCGAGATTGATGCCTATAGGGCCGGGGATGAAGTAGCTGTAGGAGTAGCCGCCCGAGCGACGATAAACGGGGCAGGTGTTCATGCACGAACCGCAGCGGATGCACTTCAGCGACTCCCAGTGCTCGGGATTGGCAATCCAGTCAGAGCGGCCGTTGTCCACCAGTACGATGTGCATGTGATGGGCTGTCGGACGCGCCTTGCGGAAGTGACTCGTGTATGTCGTCGTGGGCTGACCGGTTCCTGCACGGCAGAGCATGCGCTGAAAGACGGCCAGACACTCGTAGTTGGGGATGATTTTCTCCAGGCCGATGGCGGCAATGTGCAGCTTGGGACAACTCGTGCTCATGTCGGCATTGCCCTCGTTGGTGCAGACGACGATGTCACCCGTCTCGGCGATGCCGAAGTTGGCGCCTGTCATGCCTGCGTCGGCGGTCAGGAACTCGTTGCGGAGGCTGAGACGGGCACGGTAGGTGAGGAACGTGGGATCGTGGTTGCCCTTCTCGTTGCTGATGCCCTTCTCTTCGAACAGTTCGCCCACGTCGTCGTGGTTCAGATGGATGGCGGGCATGACGATGTGGCTCGGAGCCTGTCCCTTCAGCTGAATGATGCGCTCGCCGAGGTCGGTCTCCACCACTTCGATGCCCTTTGCCTCCAAATAAGGATTCATACCGCACTCCTCGGTAAGCATCGACTTCGACTTCACCATTTTCTTCACGTTGTGGTTCTTCAAGATGCCATAGACAATCTCGTTGAACTCCTGTGCGTCCTTCGCCCAGTGCACCTCCACGCCGTTCTTTTCGGCAGCGGTAGCAAACTGGTCAAGGTATTCATCCAAGTGCGTGATAGTGTGACGCTTGATAGCGCTTGCCTTATCGCGCAACTGTTCCCACTCATCGAGTCCGTAGGCCATATTGTCGCGTTTCTGACGAACAGCCCAGAACGTGGCATCGTGCCAGTGAGCATACGTCTGGTTCTTCAGAAACTGTTTGGCTGCTTTGCTATGTGATGTACTCATATCAGTAATTATCTTCGTTATTATTAACAAATTACAATCCAGCGGCGAGGATTTCAACGACGTGTCTGAATTGGATGTTGAGACCTTGCTTCTTCGCCACGCCGGCCATGTGCATGAGGCATGAGCAATCAGGACCGGTGATATACTCAGCGCCAGTGTGAATATGGCGCTCCACCTTGTCAAGTCCCATTTGTGCCGAGACGGCAGTCTCCTCAACAGAGAACATGCCGCCAAAGCCACAACATTCATCAGGACGTTCCGGCTCGACGACGTCGATGCCATCAACCAGCGAGAGCAGATCCTTTATTTTGTTGAACTTCGCTACATGCTGCTCGCTGGGCGAAGAGAGCCCAAGCTCACGGACTCCGTGACAGCTGTTGTGCAACGACACCTTATGCGGAAACGTTCCGAGGCGGCGTTCCACCTTCACCACATCGTGCAGGAACTCAACGACGTCCATACAGTGTTTCGCAGTCTCGCACTCATGATTCAGCAACCGTGAATAGTTCAACCGGATAAATGCCGTACAGCTGACACTGGGCGACACCACGTAGTCGAAGCCAGCAAACTTCTCCTCGAACTTTTCGGCCAAAGGGATGGCCCGTTTCTCGAAACCTGCATTCGCCATTGGCTGGCCACAGCACGTCTGCTTCTCAGGATAAGTCACGTCCAATCCCAAGTGCTTCAGCAATTTCCACGTTGCCAAGCCCACCTCGGGATAAACTGCGTCCACATAGCAGGGAATAAATAGTCCGACTTTCATATCATAGATTTTAAATTAGTATTTCTCTTTAGGTGTTGTACACTCGTTGACGAGATAAACGATGCTTATGTAGGGGATGCCGGCGTTCGATTCAAGACCGATCTCGCAGGTACGGCTGTTCGAGTAGCCCACCTCGATATGGTTGGCCTCGATTTGCGGACGTAGCTTGCGCAGGCCGTAGCGGTTGAGTTCGGGGAAAGTGAAGCCACGGTCGCCAGCAAAGCCACAGCACCCGACGCCCTCGGGCAGAAATACATTTGTGGAGCACAGCTTTGCGAGGGCAATCATGTCCTTATCGACGCCCATCTCACGTGTGGAGCAGGTGAGATGCAGGGCAATGTGACGGTCGATGGGATGGAAATCGAGATGCGGCACGAGAAACTCCATGATGAACTCGGCTGGTTCGTAGAGTTTCATCTTGTGCATCACCTTCTTCATGCGGTGCAGGCACGGGCTTTGGGCACAGAGCACGGGATACTTTCCCTCTTCGGAGGCTTTCCACAGGGCAGCCTCCAGCTCGGCGCTCTTGCGGTCGGCAATGTCTAACATTCCCTTCGACTCCCAAATCTGGCCACAACACATACGCTTCATGCCTTCGGGGAAAATCACCTCGTAGCCGGCTTTGTGAATCAGTTCGCAAATCTCGTCAACAAGCGGTTTCTTTGCTGGCGACTTCTTCGACAAGCCCATCGTCTGGTTGATGCAGCTGGGGAAGTAGACAACTTTCAGAGGTGAGAGATTTGCCGCAGTTCCTTCGTCATGTTTGGGTAGCGACTTCTCAATGATGAACTGCGTGAGGTCAGAAGGTTTCGGCTGGCGTTTCTTTTTGGGCATGGCCGTTGTCCACAGTGGCAGACCCATCTTGTTCATTCCCCGGCAGACGCTGGACATGAGCTTCGGGCCGAGTGTGACGTGGGCAATGTGGGCAACGTCGAGCACGACGCGCAGGCCACTCTTGATGCCGGCCATGTGGTTGGCAGCGAACTCACCGACGCGATAGCCCATCTTCGAGTTGTTCATATCCATCTGACGGATGAGATGCGTCAGCTCGCCCGTGTTAATCTTCATCGGGCACGAGGTGGAGCACAGACCATCAGTGGCGCAGGTCTGGTCGCCGTAGTATTTGTACTGTTTCTTCAGCTTAGCCAAGCGTTCCGGGTCGGAGCCCGTAGCGGTCAGATGGCGGATTTCGCGCTGCACGGCAATACGCATTCTAGACGACAGCGTGAGACCGCACGACATGCAGTTGACCTCGCAGAAGCCGCACTCTATGCACTTGTTGGCGCGCTTCACCTGCTCGATAGTTTCCTTGGCAGTGGAGAGCGAAGGATCCATCAGATATTTTCCGCCGTCGGGCACGCTGTCGAAGTCGTAGTCGAGCACTGGCAGCGGCTTCAGACACTTGATGAAGCAGTCGGGATCGTCGTTGAAGATAACGCCCTGGTTCAGCAGGCCGTCGGGGTCGAAGACGGCCTTCAACTCCTTCATCACTTCATAGGCCTTGTCGCCCCACTCATAGCGGACAAATGGCGCCATATTGCGGCCTGTGCCGTGTTCGGCCTTCAGCGAGCCGTCATACTCCTCGACCACGAGCCGCGCCACATCGCGCATCATCTCGGCAT
Organism: uncultured Prevotellaceae bacterium; assembly: GCA_902778535.1. Lineage (GTDB taxonomy): Bacteria > Bacteroidota > Bacteroidia > Bacteroidales > Bacteroidaceae > Prevotella. The sequence continues at coordinate 94,306 of CACYYG010000015.1, read as the reverse complement.
AGCGAGCCACCTCATGCTCATCGGCAAAGCTCTGGTTCAGGATGAAATGATAGTTGCCCTCGAAGGCATGGCCATAGATGCAGGCGTCGTCGTAGCCGTGGTCGGCAATGAGCTTCTGCAGCTTGACGGTAGCCTCGGGCAGCGATTCGATGGGAAATGCGACATCCTCAATGAGACAGGATGTGCCAACAGGACGTGTGCCGCCCACGCTGGGGAAGATGCCGCTGCGGATGGCCCAATACTTGCCATAGACTGCGGGATCCTCGGTGAACTCAGCAGGAACATACAGTCGGAATTGCCCCAGACACTCCTTTATCTTCGCCATCTTCTCTACCAGCTGTTCGTGCGTCACGGCTTTTGTCTCGGTGAGTATGGCTGTCAGGTTGTGATAGTCGCCAGGCTCTACGCCCTCTATCTTTCCTGCATCCACATCCTTCTGGTATTGCAGATAGACAGGGTCGTCAACCGAACTCAGCGACTTGTAGTCGAGCATCTCGGCACTCTTCACCATCAGTTGCTCGGCGCTCATGGCCAAGTCTTCATCGCCAGCCTTCAGTTTCTTCATCGCCACCACCGCCTCGCAGCTCTCCTTCATCGTCATGAAATAGACCATAGCCGATGCTTTGAAGGGATAGTCGCGCAGTGTCTTCATCGTCACCTCCGACAGGAAGGCGAGTGTGCCCTCCGAGCCTACTACCGAGTGGGCGATGATGTCAAACGGGTCATCGTAAGCCACCAACGGGCGCAGGTTCAGGCCCGTCACGTTCTTGATGGAATATTTCTTCAAAATACGCGTGCGAAGCTCCTCGTCGGCCCGTACTTTGTCGCGTAGCGCCTCCATCTTCCTGATAAACTCAGGATGGCTTTTGCGGAAAGCCTCGCGGCTGGCTTCGTCGCCAGTGTCTAAGACCGTGCCGTCGGTCAGAATGATGCGGGCCGAGACGAGCATACGGTCACTGTTGGCATGGACGCCGCAGTTCATGCCCGAGGCGTTGTTCACCACGATACCGCCCACCATAGCCGAGCCTATCGATGCCGGGTCGGGCGGAAATACGCGGCCATAGGGTTTCAGTATCTGATTGACGCGGGCACCGACGATGCCGGGCTGCAACGTAATTGTCGCGTGGTCATCGGGCAGGCGGTATTTCTCCCAATGCTTTCCCGCCACGATGAGCACCGAGTCCGTACAGCTCTGTCCTGAGAGCGAAGTACCGGCAGCGCGGAACGTGAACGGCAGTTGATACTTGCGGCAAAGCCCGACGATGCGGGAGATTTCCGCCTCGCCATCGCTGCGGAGCACCACCTTTGGAATCTGACGATAGAAGCTGGCGTCGGTTCCCCATCCAAGGGTGCGCAGCTCGTCGGTATAGATACGGTCAGACGGCATGAACTGTCTGAGCTCGGATAAAAATTCATTGTTCATCATACAGCGAATAGCTCTTAATTCATCATTCTTACTCGGCGCAACCGAAACTTCTTAATTCTTAATTCTTAATTCTAAATTCTTAATTCTAAATTCTTACTCGGCGAAGCCGATACCTCTTAATTCTTAATTCTAAATTCTTAATTCATAACTCAGAACACGTGCAGTCCGAGGAACACCATCAGACCGTTCATCAGAATCCAGAAAATGGCGAAGGGCATGGTCTTGCGCATAATGTCGCCGTCCTGCCCCTCCATATTGCAGGCAGCGGTGGCAATGGCAATGCTCTGTGGCGAGAGCAGCTTGCCGCCCTCCGAGCCGGCGCAGTTGGCAGCAGCCAGCCAGTTGGTCTCATTGCCGCTGACGCCGAAGAACGTACCCTGATTCACTAAGCCCAGGTCGCCGGCGGCTGTGGCCTGCAGCTTGCCGAAGAGGATGTTGGCATTGGTGGCCGAGCCTGTTACGAAGGTGCCGATAGAGCCGATGAGCGGTGCAAAGAACGGGAACACTGCGCCGGTGAGCTGCACAAGACCCTTGGCAATATCGTTCGTCATGCCCGTGTTGTTCATCAGCATAGCCATTGCCACGAGGCAGCAGATGGTGACCACGGTCTTCTGCAGGTGCAGTGTGGTCTTGGCCAGCAGTCTCAACAGTTTTCCGAAGCTCAAACCCTGAATCAGACCGCCGATGACGGCACCGAGGAAAATCATCAGACCGGCATTAGACAGCCAGCCGAACTTAAAGGCATTGCCTGTGACGGGCAGATCAAACTTCGTCACCAGCGTGCTGTTCAGCAGTTCGTTCACAGGCGGCACTATCTTGCTTGAAATCAGGATGAAGAAGATAATGAGTCCGTAGACGCTCCAAGCCTTGAGCGTTTTCGTGAGGCCGAACTTCTTACGCTCCACAGTCACCTCGTCAGCCGGATTCTCATCCTTAATGAACAGCTTGTTGTAGATGAGCATGGCACAGATGGCGGCCACGCTTCCGAGGATGGCTGGCGTCTCAGGGCCGATGAAATGGGCACAGCAGAACTGCACGATGATGGAGAAGGTGCCCACAAACAGCGCGATGGTGATGTTCTTCAGAATCTTCTTGCGGTCGGTCATCATCAGGATGAGGAACGGCGTGATATAGAACATCAGCGCAAGCTGCAATATAATAAATGTGGCCACCTCGCAGAGCTCCTCGGGCGATGCCACGCCACTGGCTGCCACCTGGTTGGCCAGTGTGGTGGCAGGCAAGCCCACGGCGCCGAAGCCTACAGCTACCGTATTCGCCACCAGACAGATGACGGCCGAGAACATCGGCTTGAACCCCAGACTGATGAGGATGGCAGCCGGGATGGCCACAGCCGTTCCGAAGCCAGCCATGCCCTCGAGCACGCCGCCCAGGCCCCACGTCAGCAGCAACACCAGCAGCCCCTTGTCGGAGGTCATCTGGATGAACTGTGTCTTGATGGTTTCAATCTCTTTCGTTTCACAAAGAATATTGTAGCTGAAGATGGCGCAGATAATAATCAGGATGATGGGGAAGCAGGCCTTCAACAGCCCTTCGACCACCGACCAGACGGTGATGCCATAGATGGAAACGTCTGCAAACTTTTCGGGCATAATGCCCATGGCAGGAACAGCAAACAGCGCCAGCAGGACCGTGACTACAAGTGTAACAATTGCACTCTTATAGCCAGACACTTTAAATCCCATCATCAGCACAATAAGCAGAAGGATTGGGATAGCGGAAACTAGGGCAGACATAGTATTTAGGTTTTTACAATTCAGATGACAAAGATAATACTTTTTACACAAAATGCAAAATAAATTAACAATTATTCAGAACAATTCAGCCTCAGCTTCCTGACATCAAGCAGGAGGCTACGATTTCAGGTGACGCAGGTTGAAAAAATTTTTACAAAACAGGCGAAAAAACAGGGTTTTGCGAGGCTGAGAATGGCTCAGAATTCAAGACAGGATAATTTGCTGAAAAAAACGCGAAAATGAGAGGGGTTGGCTATCCTGCTGACTGGCAGACACTTAGCTCATATTCCCGTTCATCGGGAGCATCCACGTTTTCAAAAAGGTATATCCCCATGAAAAAAAGTCAATGCCTTTTTTTCACGCGGAGCCTCTTTTTGAGCAAAAGTAAGCCGTTCTGGAGCAAAAATTGGCCCTTTCAGAGGCTGAAAAGCTGCACAAAGCCCATACGGGTGTGCAGTTTTTTGGCCACGTTCATGCTTGTCCGATGGACGACAGAGCGTAAAACACTGCCTTCCCGCTTCTATTTCACGAATTTCATTTGTAAAGAAATCGGAATAAATTTTCTTTACAAGATAGTGGTCATAAAAAGAAGATGGAACGGTATTACATATCCCACCCACCGTGACGCTTGGTAGCATCATGCCCTACAATAAGCACATCATTTACAGTCAATAAAGGCGCGAAAAAAAAACATTTTTGCCTTCCTTACGGTTGTTTTTGAGCATTTTTTAGTAATTTTGCGGCGTTTTTCTTTTTTGCCTTTACTAAAAGGTGTAACTTCAGAAAATATCAGACATGAACCGTTCACAGAAAATAATCCGTACCAGCATCATCGGCATCGTCGCCAATGTGTTATTGGCGGTGTTCAAGGCAGTGGTGGGCATATTGGCCAGCTCTGTCGCTATCGTGATGGATGCGGTCAACAACCTGAGTGATGCGCTGTCGAGTGTCATTACCATCATCGGCACAAAACTCTCTGAGCGTCCTGCCGACCGTAAGCATCCCTTCGGCTTCGGGCGCGTGGAATATTTCAGTGCCATCATCATTGCAGTCATTGTCCTGTCGGCCGGCATTACCTCGCTGATAGAATCGGTGAAGAAGATTTTTGAGCCGACGGAACCTGAGTATACGACGGTCACGCTGATTGTCATTGTGGTGGCTATCGTGGTGAAACTGGTGCTTGGCCAGTATGTGAAGAAACAAGGCGAACAGCTGAAGAGCGACGCCCTGATAGCCTCCGGCTCTGACGCCCTCTTCGATGCTGTTATTACGCTGGCTACTCTGGTGTCGGCAGGAGTCATGCTTCTCTGGCATGTGTCGCTCGACGGTATTCTGGGCGCACTCATTTCAATCGTAATCATCAAGGCAGGCATTGAAATGCTGGCTTCACCCGTCAACGAACTGCTTGGCGCAAGGATTTCCCAGGATTTGCTTCGTGACATCAAGCAGGAGGTGCTCAGTTTTGAGGGTGTACACGGTGTGTTCGACATTATCCTGCACAACTACGGGCCCAACGTATTGATAGGCTCGCTGCATGTGAATGTCTATGACACAATGGATGCGCATGAGATTCACGGCTTGACCCGACGCATATCCGAGCAGATGTATGAGCGTCACGGAATTATCATGACCGTCGGCGTGTATTCCATTGCCACCGGGGAGAACAAGAGGGCAGAACTGCAAAACGCAGTGATGCAGACATTGGCCCGACACAAGGAGATTCTGCAAGTGCACGGGTTCTACTACTTTGAGAAAGAGCATCGAATCTCAGTCGATGTCGTTCCCGACATTTCAGTACACGACGAGGCTGCCCTGAGCTCACAACTGACGGATGAAATAAAAGCACTTGTTCCAGGCGAAGAAGTGACCGTTGTGATTGACCATAACTACAGCGAATAAGCAAAACCAACTAATAAACGATTAACTATGAAAGTAATAAGTACAAAAAAAGCACCATCAGCCATCGGCCCTTATAGCCAGGCAATCAAAGTAGGCAATCTTGTCTATACCTCTGGCCAGATTCCCATCGACCCTGCAACCGGAATGATCGTTGAGGGCGGCATCCAGGCACAAGCCCGTCAGTCACTACTGAACGTGAAGGCTATTCTTGAAGAAGCCGGACTGACAATGGGCCATGTCGTAAAGACAACCGTGTTCATGGCCGACATGAACGACTTTGCCGACATGAACGCAGTCTATGCAGAGTTCTTTGCAGAGCCTTTCCCTGCCAGGTCGGCCGTTGCCGTCAAGACATTGCCAAAGGGAGCATTGGTAGAAATTGAAGTTGTTGCAGAGATATGAGAAAGAAGTTATTCCTGTTTCTGACGACCTTCTTTGCCCTGACCGTAAACGCTCAGACGGCACTGAAGAAGGTTTATAATGAAGACATCAATCCCATGGAGCAAATAGACCAGGCTCTCGCCAAAGCAAAGACCGAAGGAAAGTTCGTCATCTGTCAGGTGGGTGGCAACTGGTGCCCCTGGTGCTTGCGCTTTGCCGACTTCATCACGAATGACACTACAATCAGTAAAATCATTGACGAGAACTTTGAGTATATCCATGTGAACTACAATCCGCGCAAATCAGAGGGAGAGGCCAATGCCCGACAGGCAGCAGCATTGATGAAACGGCTTGACAATTGCGGCCGTTTCGGTTTCCCCGTGTTCGTTGTGTTGGATGAAGATGGCAAGGTCATACATATTCAGGATTCAAGTTTCCTGGAGGAGGGACAGGGCTATCATCAGGAGAAAGTGCTGCGTTTCTTCAAGAACTGGACACCCAAAGCCGTAAAGAATTAAGCGATTGACATTGATGATGATGAAAATGAAGACATTGCTCACATTGGCCATATTGGCAGGCACAGCATGTTTTTGCCAGGCAGAGAATACGGTCAGCATGATGTTCCCTGAGAACGGTGCGACAGGTGTGAACATTGACACTCATCTTGTGCTGACAATGGCTGAAGACGCCGTCATTGGCCAGCAAGGGTTTATTTCTGTCTATGACAGGAAAACGGGAAAACTAGTCGACCGTCTTGACATGAACATTCCCGCCGGGCCTACAGAGGGTCAGCCGAAGAACCCTGCAGCACAATACACGCCTGTACCTTATATTTATAAGTCGCAGGTCATCACCAACCGCAACACCAAGGCTGGCACGCCGTCTGGCGTAAACGCCTGGGACACAAGCCGCTATCAGCTTGACATCATCGGAGGCTTCTCCGACGGTTTCCACTTCTATCCCATCATTGTCCACGGCAAGCAACTGACCATTTATCTGCATCACAACATGCTGGAGTATGGCCATGAGTATTATGTCACTGTTGACAAAGGTGTCATCAGTGGCTTCAAGGGCATCAAGGGGAAAAAGAGCTGGACGTTCCGCACGAAAGAAAAAGCTCCCGACAGCAACCGGCGACTGCTGACGGTATCGGCCGACGGCACTGGCGACTTCTCAACCGTTCAGGGAGCGATGGACTTCATACCTGATTCCATTGACAGGGCACAGGACGGCTATCGGGTGCTGGTGAAGAACGGCGACTATGAGGAACTGGTGTATTTCCGCAACAAGCGGTTTGTCACCATCGAGGGTGAGTCACGTGACGGCGTGCTGATTCATTACCCCAACAACGAGGTATTCAACCCCCACCCTGCCGACATCAAGACCAATGAAGTAAAGGGGACTTTTCCTTCGCGTCGTGCCGCCTTTGCCGTAGACAACTGCAGCGATATGACGCTGCGCAACCTGACGCTGAAGACCGACTGCAAGGGACAGGCAGAAGGGCTGTTGGTGAATGGAGAGCGCAACTACTTTGAGAATGTACACATCGTCGGCGACGGTGATGCCTTGCAAGCCAACGGCAGCTGCTACTGGATGAACTGTCGCATAGACGGCGGAGGCGACACCATCTTAGGACGCGGACCGTCGTTCTTCAACCACTGCACCATCACCAGCTATGGGGCTTTCATGTGGATTCGTAACACAGAAGAGAATCACGGCAACGTGTTCGTCGACTGCCATCTGAAGGGATTGTCTGACCATGCCGAAATAGGCCGCTTGCCTGACAACAAGGGAAAGAATTATCCTCACGCAGAGTGTGTACTGCTGAACTGCACATTAGAAAACATTCCTGCCTGCGGCTGGGGAATCATAGACGACAGTGCCAAGACAGCTACTATTCTTGAGTTCAACAGTCACCTTGTGGACGGCCAGCCAGCAGACATCTCCAGCAGAAATCCGCTGATGCGCCAGCTCAACCCCATCGGTGACGCACAGCTCATCGGAAGGTACTCAGACAGCCGCTGGGTGCTGGGATGGTAAGAGCTGCATAGCCTTCCAAAAAAAATTTTGTGTAAATAATCTCCAAAAAATTTGTTAAAACCAAAAATAAGGCTTAACTTTGCAGCAATTATCTAACATTATTAACTTTAAAATTTAAGCTTATGAAGAAAAATTTACGCTATCTATTTACTGCCGTGCTGATGATGTTCGGCATGACGGCTATGGCCGAGGACGTTATCTGGTCGGAAGACTGGGCAGGATGGGCAGACCATGTGAAAGTTGACCCTAACGGTATTAACAGCAACTATACATTCACTGGTACGACCTTCAAGGACGACGGCACCTACAAGGGAGGTACGGGCGTTTATGCTGAGGCTCTGGCTGGTGGCGAGGCTCCCGAATTGCTGATTGCCAAGAATGGCGGCACCTTCACCGCTACCATTGACCTGGGTGGCAAGAGCGGCGACATGTCACTGAAGTTCAAGTGCAACAAAAACATAACCATCACAGCCGAGGGCGCTACCGTAGGCGAGAATACTGGTACTGGCAATGATTACTTATATGCCATCACTGGCGCTTCGGGTACCATCAAGATTACCTTCGAGAACGCGCTTACTGCCAACTGCCGACTCGACAACATCGAGCTCTATCAGGGCGAGGCAAAGAAAGCTGCTGGCTTGTCGTGGGGCACGTCTTCCAGAACGGTTACACTTGGTGCCGACGACAACGCCTTCCCCACACTGAAGAATGAAAACGGACTTGCAGTGACCTACAGCAGTTCCGAGACCAGCGTAGCTACTATCGATGCAGAGGGCGTCATCACCCTTGTGGCAGCAGGCACGACCATCATCACTGCCGAGTCGGCTGAGACGGCAGAGTTTGAGGCTGGACATGCACAGTACACCCTCACCGTGAAGGAGAAACAAGGCGACGACCCACAGCCAGAAACTACCATCAACGTTGCCAAGGCTCTTGAAATCATCGCAGGCCTTGAGGATGGCGCTAAGACCAAGGAGGAATACGAGGTTGAGGGATATGTCGTGAATGTTATCGAGTGGTCGCCGAAGCCCGACGGCTATGGCAATGCCACCTTTGATATTAGCGACGAGGCTGGTAATACCACCAATGTTCTGCAGATATTCCGTGCCAAGAACGCTGAAGGCAAGGAATTCACCACTGATGATACTCCCATCTCCGTAGGTGAGAAGGTCACAGTGCGCGGTCTGCTGCAGAAGTATATCGACAAAAACAATGTCACAATTCCTGAGATGGCTCAGAACGGCAAGGTCATTTCCAGAAGCACTCCTACTGCCATCAGCAGCGTGAAGGCTGCCAGCGAGCAGGGTGTTATCTACAACCTGCAAGGCCAGCAGGTGATGCAGCCCACCAAGGGCCTGTACATCATCAATGGCAAGAAGGTCATACTGAAGTAATCAACACTTAAATCTAATCAAAAAGACACACGGGCGACGCTTCCCTATTGCGGGAAGCGCCGCTCTCTTTTTCTATATTTTTTACGGCAAAATGAAAAAATATGCAAGAAGATTTGGTTGTATGCAGAAAAATATGTACTTTTGCAGCCCAAACTTGCATAAATATACAAAAACATGAAAACTAAGAATAGCAGGCTTGAGGCTTTGCGCCTGATTATCTCAAGCCAGCAACTGGGCAGCCAGGAAGAAGTGATGAGTGCCTTGCAGCGCGAAGGGTTCAGCGTGACGCAGGCTACGCTTAGCCGCGACCTGAAGCAGCTGAAGGTGGCAAAGGCCTCAACGCTGGGCGGCAGCTATATCTACGTATTGCCCAATGAGACGATGTATAAGCGCGTGAGCACGGCTTCGACGGTGCGCGAGATGATGCAGATGCCTGGTTTCCTGAGCATCCACTTCTCGGGCAACATGGGCGTCATCAAGACACGCCCGGGCTATGCCAGCGCGCTGGCATGGAACATCGACCGCAGCGACATACCGCAGGTACTGGGTACCATAGCCGGCGACGACACCATCTTCATCGTCATTCGCGAGGGATGCAGTCCGCAGGAGGTGACAAAGGCGCTGACCGAGGCCATTGGCCCGCCACTGACGCTATAGATAATAGACATTTTAAATAATCAGACATTTTGACAATTAGACAATAAGATAATGGAGAAGAAAGAAGAGGAGGTCTTGCCCGTCAAGGGCTCCGAAGAAGAGATTGAGGTGCTGGTGGCTGGTCCCGAGCATGAGGTTTACGTCGACACCATCCTCGACACCATCGCCGAGGCTGCAAAGGTGCGCGGCACAGGCATTGCCAAGCGAACGCATGAGTATCTGGCGAAGAAGATGCTGGAGGCAAAGGCCGTCATCGCACTTGCAAAGGACGGACGTTTTGCTGGCTTCAGCTATATTGAGACTTGGGAACAGCAGCAGTATGTCACCACCAGCGGTCTTATCGTGCATCCCGAATTCCGTGGCCATCACGTGGCCAAGCGTATCAAGGACATGACGTTCTCATTGGCACGCACACGCTGGCCCCATGCCAAGATTTTTTCGCTGACCAGCGGTGCAGCCGTGATGAAGATGAACACCGAACTGGGCTATCAGCCCGTCACCTTCGCCGACCTCACCGACGACGAGGCATTCTGGCGCGGTTGCGAGGGCTGCGTCAACGTCGACGTGCTGCATCGCACTGACCGCAAATACTGCATCTGCACGGCTATGCTCTATGATCCTACGGAGCATCTGCCTGCAAAAATACCCGACGAGGTGCTGGCCCGCATCCGTCACCTCGAAGAATTAGAAGAAAAATAATTAATTATATAGGAAAGAAATGGAAAAGAAGAAAGTAGTGGTAGCTTATAGTGGTGGACTTGACACCAGCTACACCGTGATGAAGTTAAAAGAAGAAGGCTACGACGTCTATGCCGCCTGCGCCAACACTGGCGGCTTCTCGGCTGAGCAGCTGAAGAAGAACGAGGAGAACGCCTTCAAACTGGGTGCTAAGGAGTATGTGACGCTCGACGTGACGCAGGAATACTACGCCAAGTCGCTGAAATACATGATTTTCGGCAATGTGCTGCGCAACAATTGCTATCCCATCAGCGTCTCTTCAGAGCGCATCTTCCAGGCCATTGCCATCGCCCGCTATGCCAAGGAGATTGGCGCCGATGCCATCGCCCACGGCTCTACAGGCGCCGGCAACGACCAGATTCGCTTCGACATGACGTTCCTCGTGATGGCTCCCGGCGTAGAAATCATCACCCTGACGCGTGACAAGAAACTGACACGCAAGGAAGAGGTGGATTTCCTCAACGAGCACGGTTTTAATGCAGACTTCGCCAAACTGAAATATTCTTATAACGTAGGCATCTGGGGCACCAGCATTTGCGGCGGCGAGCTGCTCGACCCCACGCAGGGCCTGCCCGAGGACGCTTACCTGAAGCACGTCACCGCCAAGGAACCCGAAACCCTGCTGAAGATTCAGTTCGAGAAGGGTGAGATAGTCGGCGTCAACGGTGAGCACTTCGACGATAAAGTTAAAGCCATCCAGAAGATTGAGGAGATTGGTGCCTCCTACGCCATCGGCCGCGACGCCAACGTGGGCGACACCATCATTGGCATCAAGGGCCGCGTGGGCTTCGAGGCCGCTGCACCGAAACTCATCATCGAGGCTCACCGCCTGCTGGAGAAGTCGACGCTGTCGAAGTGGCAGCAGTACTGGAAGGACCAAGTAGCCAACTGGTACGGCATGTTCCTCCACGAGAGCCAGTATTTAGAGCCCGTAATGCCCGACATCGAGGCCATGCTCACCTCGAGCCAGCGCAACGTCACCGGCACCGCCATCCTGAAGCTGCGCCCCTACGGCTTCGAGACTGTGGGCATCGACAGTCCCAACGACCTGACGCGCTCGAAATTAGGCGAGTATGGCGAGACTCAGACCGGCTGGACCGCCGACGAAGCCAAGGGCTTCATCAAGGTCAGCTCTACCCCACTCCGTGTGTACTACGGCATCCACAAAGACGAGCATCGGTAATCACGGACTTTTCACGGAAAAACTATAGAAACAATGGAACAGAAAAGGTTTTACCTGTCAGAAACAGACAAGAAGATTGCAGGCGTTTGCGGCGGCATCGCCGAATACTTTAACGTAGACTCATTGCTGGTACGCGTTGCCTTCCTCCTTTTTGCCTTCAGTTTCGGCGGCGGTCTCATAGCATATATTGTATTGTGGCTGTGCGCCCCTAAACGTATAGGACAATGATTAAAGTTGGAATACTTGGCGCAGCAGGCTATACGGGCGGCGAGCTCATCCGCCTGCTGCTCAACCATCCCGAGGCGGAGATTGTCTTTGCCAACAGCGAGAGCAATGCCGGCAACCTCATCAGCGACGTGCACGAAGGCCTCATCGGTGAGACGGAACTACGGTTCACCGATCAGATGCCGTTTGATGATGTCGACGTAGTGTTCTTCTGCTTCGGCCACGGCAAGAGTGAGGCGTTCCTGAAGGAACATACCATCCCCGCACAGGTCAAGATTATCGATCTGGCACAAGACTTCCGCATCAAGGGCGACCACGACTATGTCTACGGTCTGCCGGAGATTAACAAGGAAGCGATTATGCAGGCGCAGCACATCGCTAACCCTGGCTGCTTCGCCACAGCCATCCAATTGGCCCTGCTGCCTGCTGCCTACCTGAATCTGCTGAAGGAGGACGTCAGCGTCAATGCCATCACGGGCTCCACAGGAGCTGGCCAGAAACCTGGCGCCACGACACATTTCTCATGGCGCACCGACAATCTGAGCATCTACAAGCCGTTTACCCACCAGCACATCGCGGAGATAAGGCAGTCGCTGGCCCAGGTGCAGGGCTATCTCGATGCCGACATCGACTTCATTCCCTATCGCGGCAACTTCGCCCGCGGCATCTTCTGCACAGCTGTAGTGAAAACGCCAGCTCCCATCGAAGACATCATCGAGGCTTATAAGGACTTCTATGCCGATGCTGCCTTTACACATTACTCAGAAAAGGCCATCGACCTCAAGCAGGTAGTGAACACGAACAAGGCGCTGGTACACTGTGAGAAGTTCGGCAACAAACTGCTCATCACCTCTGCCATCGACAACCTGCTGAAAGGTGCCGTTGGCCAGGCCGTACAGAACATGAACCTGCTCTTCGGTCTTGAAGAGAAGGCTGGTCTACGGCTGAAAGCTTCCGCCTTTTAACAAAACAAAGCAAAACATCGGTAACCACGCAGGTTACTAACAGTAACCACGTGGGTTACTGTTAGTAACCATGCGGGTTACAGTTAGTAACCCACGTGGTTACAAAAACGTATGTCATCCAAAAGAGCAATAATCTTTCCTGACTAAATAAGTCATTGGCCTCCGAGGCGGCTGAAGTAATCGATGATGTCGTCCCAGGTCTTGAACGTGTCGCTACCGAAGACAAGGCTGGTGGCCATTGTGTCGCCCGTCTCGGCACCCTCAATGAGATAGTCGCCGTAGAGCAGGCGCCGCTGGTTGGTGAAGACGGTGTGTCCCCAGGCCGGCACGTTGATATACTGCTCGAGCCAAGCTGACGTGCTGGTGTATGCCGACACATTGGTACTGTCGGCTGGTGCGACAAAGAACACCTGATAGCTTTCTATGAGCTGCCGCACAGCCTTCTGACACGAGGCCGTAGGCAGCTGGCGTGCATCGACGAGCGTCTCCATACCGATATACACGACGGGGCGCTCGCGTTTCTCCTGTCTGTCGTCTATCCAACGGATGACGGGCAGCACGCTGTGCATGAACGAGCGGTCGTCCATGCGATGCTCGCCGTGGAAGCGGATGGCCTGCGGATAGTGTTGGTGGAAGAGGTCGAAGGTATCCACCAATGTGTCCTCATCGCCAAAGAGGCCGAAGACGCGCTGCCTATCAGCATCGTCAAGATTCTCGAAGCGCCGCTCCGACACGGTGCGGTATTCCTTCACTAACGCCTTGTCCACATAGAACGTCTGCACGCCATCCAGACGCGGGTTCTGATACTGCTGCGTGCCTGTCATGCCGTGGTCGTGCATCGTGTCGGCAATGCACAGCGCAGGATTGGTGCAGATGCGGTCGAAGCCGCGCAGCTGTTCCGTGTACATACCGCCCATCGACGTTCCAAGAATCATGTCGGGCTGCTCATCCTGACACAGCCGGTGCAACAGGGCAATGGCCTCCTCGGGGTGCAGGGGCAGGTCGGGAGCAATGACGGTGGCGTTGGGAAATACCGTGCGCAGGCGGCGCACCGTGCCCGACTGTCCGCTGCTGCCGAAGCCGTGCACATACATCATTTTCTTCCCCTTCAGCAAATCGGGGAACTGCTTTACATAGTTGTTTTCCATACCTGCCCACAAAATTACGAAAAATAGTTGAGAAAAACGTCACTCATTTCATTTTTTTTCCTATCTTTGCAGCAACATATTCGCGTTGTCTTTGTTATTTCATAACGACAACCTGAACAACCAAGACAACCATCATGGTTTAATAACCGTTTGGCTTTTAATTCGTTAAATTCAAAAAAAATGCAGACAGCATGAATAACAAGAATATCCGTAGCAAAGTGGTGAAGGCGCTGCTGTTACTCCTCGCTCTCCAAATCTCACCAGCCACATCCGAAGCGAAAGTGCGTTTCGGCGTCACAGGCGGCTTCCAGCTCACTGACATGTCATTCAGTCACGATGCCTTGAACAAGAGCAATCGCTTGGGCTGGTTTGCAGGTCCAACGGTGAAGTTCACGCTGCCCGTCGTGGGCTTAGGTGTAGATGTAGCGGCACTCTACGACCAGCGCGACCTGAAGGTCGACCAAACCGTGTTCAAGCAGAAAAGCGTCGTCGTGCAGGGCAGCGCCCGCTATGGCGTAGGCATCGGCGACATGCTCGGCATCTTCCTCAAGGCCGGTCCGCAGTTCAGTTTCAATGTGGGCGACGACTTCGTGCACTGGCTCACCACTGAGGAAGAATACAAGCAGTGGTCGCTGCAGGAGACGATGCTGAGCATCAACCTGGGTGCAGGCGTATCCTTCGCCAAGCATTTCGAGGCCGACCTGCGCTACAACATCCCCATCAGCAAGACCAGCGACTTCACCTGGAATGAGCTGGGCGACGAGCTGTGGGATCAGACGTGGCACCACTCCAAGTCGCGCACCAATGCCTGGAGCGTCTCCGTCACCTATTTCTTCTAAACGATTGGTGTCCGCCAAATCGATTATTTAGCGGACACCAATGATTCTATTCACTTTTGCATGACCTTAACGGTACTGACAGTGCCGTCGGCATTGCGCGACTGCCTGATGAGCAGTCCCTTCTGGGAAGCGGTAACTTTGCGGCCTTGCAGGTCATAGTAGTCATAGCTGTACTGCTCATCAGCTTCCAGCGTGCTGATGCCCGACGGGTCAAAGTCGGCAATCGGGCACTTTGCGCCGTTGATGATGACGCCAGTCTCCCTATCGAGCAGCAGTGCCACTATGGACAGCTTAGACTTGTCCTGCACCAGCGTATTGTTGGCAATGTCGCAGGTGTAGCTGAACTTCTGTGTCTGATTTTTCCTCAGCGGCATGACGACAGAGTTGGCAATACCCTTGTCGGCACCCCATGCGCCAATGCCTACATGGTTGTACTCCATGCCATAGATGGAGCTTGGCAGGTTTTCAATACCTCTTAAGTTGGAATCGCCAGAGCCCATGCCGGAATAGACGTTGTTCTGTGCCCATCCCGATCCTTCGCCCTTCAGTCCGTCGGCCACGAGGATGTAGCCTATCAGATAGGGAGAGGATGCACCTTGGTTGATGTCTAAGCCAAAGGTAGTCTCCGTCTTCACACCTATTTTGGTCTGCGCCTTATCCTTCCAGATGGCGGTGGCCTCGATGGAGCCTACCACAGGCTCAGACAGAAGATATTCTACGTCGTCGGCAATACCGAAGGGCTTTTGGGCTCCGCTGCTACCCCAGTAAGGATCCATCGTCGGTCCACGATTGATAATGCAGCTGGGATAGGCACTGGCAAGGCCTAGTAAGAAACCATAATCATCAGAATACATCGGATCGCTACTATGTGCAGCAATGGTGATGACACGGTCGCCAAACTGGTTGTTCAGCATTTCAAGGCCCACCATGCCTCGCGTACACCAGCCGCACCATGTGCCGGTGAATTCCTCCACCACCAAGCGATGCGACTGGGCAGGGCTGGAGGTCAGGAGCGTAGCGCTGGCGGTATGCTCAGGCGCCTCGTTGGGATGTCCGTTGACATGAGTGATGTCGATGACAGCTTCCCTGATGCCTGCCTGAGCTGTGCCTGTAAAGTTGACTGGCAGCGTGAAGACCTCTCCGATGCGGTTGGAGGGAATGGGGAGAGTGTAAGTCTGCGAGCCCTGTGATACGCCGTTGATTATAATCTCGTAGGTAAGGGCTCTGACGGTCTCGGTGCCCCTATTCTGGCAGCTGACGTAGACTGTGCGCTGCTTGTTGGTGTCAAGATAGACCTTGCCCAGATCCGAGGGAACGACAACATACTGGAAATTGCCTGAGGCGGGTTTGATGGTAAAGTCAGAGACAAACGTGCCGTCCTCATATTTCAACTGGCTTCCGCCCAATTCGTCAGCATCGAAGATGATTTTCCTGGGCGAGTCGAAATCGCAGCCAATGAGCACCATCGAGGAGAGACGGAAGATATACTTCCCCTTGAAGGTTGACTGTTTGACAATAAGATTGTCGCCGCTGGGCATCATATTATTGCCAATGGCCGTATTGCCAAGGCAGGTGACAGTGGTGTTGTCGATGGTGAAGTCGTTGCCGTCTACCCAGAAGTCAAACCATGTGGAACGTGTAGTAAGGGTGCCGTCGCCAGTAATGGTAATCGACCTTCTGGGTGAGATGGCGACGTGACCCTGAGTTTCGACCTTGTTGTCGCCGACAAGCACCAGCGTGACATCATCGAAGAAGTCGAAGAGGCAGCCCTCCTGCATGTCGCTGTTGGTGACAAGGTTGGTCAAGGTGATGGTACGGCCGTTTTTGGCTATCTTGAAGCTGCCTGAGACGATGTCAGAGAAGTCGGCCTTTGTGTAGCGCTTGCCAGTGTAGAGTAATTGCTCACGGAAATAAAGGCTGGTCTTATTCATGACGGGTTCTTCGTAAACGACCTGTATGACAGCCTGGTGGGTCTCGCTTCCGATGGTAACAGTGAGACGAGCCTCGAGGCTGCCGTAGCTCTTGATCTGAGCAACGTCGAACAGCACCTGTGCCTGGCCGCTGGCATCGGTAGTGAACGTCTTCTCTACCGGCTTACCAAGAGTCATGGGCACACAGTCGCCACCAATGCACCACTGCATCTGCCCAGCCTGAAGGGAGCTGCTGATTATTTCAAGGGTAGCCTTGCCCTGCTTCTGCTTGCCGTCGAGGGTGGTGATGATCAGGCCCTTGGCGCCGCTGCCGACAGGATTGGTCTCGGCAACGATGTCGCCATGCTCATTCTCGTCAGCCTCGATGATAATGCTGGCAAAGTCGGGCTGCAGTTCACCCTGATAGCTAAGGCCGAAGGTCTGGTTGTCGGGCGTTGACGACTTGACGACGGCAGTCTGTGCAGCGTTCATGATTTCGCCGTTCTTGGTATCGATGAGCAAGGTAACGATGCGGATATTCTTGCGGTTCAGAATGTTCTGCGGCAGGTTGAAGGCATAGGTATACTTGTAGGCCTTGCCCTCCTCGATGGTGGCAGGTATGCTGCTCTTCAGACCGTCGGCATCAGAGTAGACGGCACGTGCCACATCGTTGAACAAGACGGGCACCATGCCGCCCTGCTGCGTCCAGGGATACATATAGTCGTCAGGGGATACTGGGGAACCGTCGTAGAAGTTCTTCTGGGGATAGGGTCCTACCTGATCTTCCATCACGACATAGGCTATGCGGTAGTGGTCCTCCCCCTGGTCGCTGAAGCCGAAGGTGGTCTCAGTGGTGACGGCAACTGCCGAGCTGTCGCTCCTGGCGTAGTGGGCGCTGGCACTGATCATGGCTTCGGCGCTGTTCTTCATGTCTTCCACTATCGAGCGGATGTAGGGATACTCGGGGTCATACCACAACCAACGGTTGATGGTGCAGCTGGGATAGGAGACGAAGGTGTTGGCAATGCCTTCGTAGTTCAGCCAGTTGGCCATCTCATCTTGGTTGTGTATGCCAATGGCAATGAAGTTGTCGGGATATTCCTTGGTCAGCCGGCTGATGGTCTCCAAGCCTCTGACACACCAGCCGCACCATGTGCCGGTGCCTTCTTCCATCACAATGCGGCGTGGATAGAAGGTGGTGGCAGACAACTGGAAGGTGACAGAACCAGTGCTGTTTGACGGAATGGCATCCTCCTTTCCGTCGATATTGCTCACTGAGTAGCCAATGGTTTGGTTCCTTCCCTTGACGTTGGCAGGCAGTTCCAAAGTGATGACCTCCGACTTGCCGCCAGCCAACTGGCTGTTGGCCGTGTAGCTCGTCTGCGGAATGTCGTTGAGCGTCCAGTTGAAGGTGTACTTGTTGATTATCTTTGACGTGCGGTTGGTCACCCTTGCCGTAAACTTTATGGGAGTCTGGTCAGTCAGCACCTCAACATTGCTAATCTGGATGTCGGTGGGGAGGTTGTTGCCGGTAATGACAATGCGCAGGGGCAGGTTGCCGTGGAAGTCGTCGGTCATGCTGATGAACGTGCCCAGATAGGCGGGATCCAAGCCGGCGCCGGAACCCATGCCACGCAGGTAGAAGCCGTCGGGCGAAGGCACGTCGGCAGCGGCGAAACGGGTAGTGATGTCCTTATGGCGTCCGAGACCGATAAACAGCTCCTCGCCGGTGATGACAAACGGTTCGTCCAGGGCCACGGTATTCCAGTCCCAGTTGTTGGCCTCTATATCCAGGGGCTGCTTGACCAGATAGTCCTTGTCCCTGGTGGTAATGAACATATAGTCATAGCCCCAATAGCAGGTATTGAAGCGCAGGCTGCTGATGGTATTGCCCTTCAGGGGTGCCAAGTCCTCCGCAGGCACACGAATTGCATATTCGGCATCATTATCGCCGAGGTCATAGGGCACATCAATGCCATCCAGCACGTCGTGGGTGTTGTAGCCCCACTCAATACCGGTGAAGACGGGTTCCTGGTCTTCCACCAGCTTCCAATCCTTCCAGTGGGAGTTCTTCCAGTTTTTCAGTGAGCCTTTGGGAATATGGATGGTTACCTGCGGATTCACAACGAAGTCACCTTCCATCCAACTGAAGGTGGGCGGGTCGTAGGTGAGGAAATAGACATCGCGGAGTGAAGGCACCGATTCGCTAAACCATCTGGGATAGCTGCTCATGGTGAAGGACTGGGGATTGTTGAAGCGGAGAGTAGTCAGCTCATTACAATAGTACACGCCGCCCTCGCCAACATTGTTCATCGTGCTGGGAAGCTCTAAGCTCTTCAAGTGGGGAAGGCTCAGCGGATAGTTCAGCTGGACAACGCCCTCGCGCAGTTCGTATTTGACAAGATTCTCACAGTTGCTTGCATACGGGGCACAGTACATGGACGTTGAAATCGAGGTGATATCAGGATTGTCGCCGAAGGCAGCATCGAGCGACTGGTAGAGCCGATAGGTCTGACCTTCATAGGTGACATCGTCGGGCAGACGGATGTCGCCCTTGTAACGGCCAGTCGGGGGAGGCACTATGAGGGCACGGCGCTTGCCGTAGACGGAGTAGAGGTCGTAGGTAATGCCGTCGATGGTCTGTATGCCCATGTCTACAGTGCTCTTCTCAATATCCGACAGCGGGAAAAGGCGTGTCTTGACAAGGTTGTCCAAAACGGTCAGCTCAAGATAGCGCTCATAAGAGCCACGGTCGGGCTCCCATTCATCCGAGACACTGGCACGGCTGATGGGCAGAGCGCGATAGGAGCCGGGGGCTGTTGTCTTGTCGATGAAGAAGCTGGCAGTGAACCATTGCGTCTCATCAGCAGAGAAGCTCTGCTCACCCTCCCAGAGCACCTTCACCAGCTGGTCGTTGAAGTCGTAAAGGCCTACGCCTATCTGCAGCGTTGACGGGCCTGAGGTGGCACATCTCACGTCGCCACCAACCCAAATATATGTCTTACCGTCGTTATCAGGGGTAAAGTACCTCCCGTCCAAAGTATAGAGATTACAGATTTCAGCCTTGGCCGTCTCGACGGGATCGTCGGCAGAGGAGTGGATACCGATGGTGGCACAGTGAGCCTGGCTATAGATGGCGTTGCCGGCATCGAGGTTCGTCAGCATGAAGTAGCCGTCGCCCTGGCCGCCCCAGCCCCAGTTGACATAGAAGCATCCGTCCTGATAGCCATGCAACACGAAAGTATGGCCTTCATAGTTCGTCGTGTATCCATTGTAAATGACGGGGCGACCCTCTTTCAGTTCATCGTAGAGCAGCTCTTCCCAATTAGCGGAAGAATAGTCGCTGCTATAGACAAAGCGCACATCACGGCTGTAGCCGAATACCCGCTTCAGCGCGTTCACCTCCTGTTCGGGTATTGCACCCGATGCTTCCACACCGTAGTCCATATTTACAGCCTGGCCACAGTAGAGCATCAGTCGGGCGATGTCGTCAGTGGTCATGTTGCTCCAGTTGAAAGTGGTAGGCTCCAGTCGCGGAAGCATCAGCTGATGCGTCTGTGTAATCAGCTGTTCCACCGCCGATGTCGGTCCTACAGGCCAGCGATTATAGTTAATAACTTGTGCGAGGGCTGTCGCCACGCAACCAGTCAGACAACGTCTGCCGTTTACCTCAGGGCATAGGTTGTTGTAGGGCGACGTCTGGTTCCATCGTGTCTGCAGCATCGGCTCAATGGCCTTACGGGCTGCGCGAGCCTTTTTCTCCTGACTGCCTGTCAGCATACTGCGGCTCCGTGCCGTACGCTCGTAGCTCTCCAACAGCCACTTCAAGCCATCGGGCATGTTGGCGGGGTCAATGCTCCCCTGGTCCGACCATCCCAGAATCTCAGGCATCTGGTCGCTACCGCTTACTACCACGAAACCACCTTCTGCCGCATTGAAGATGTAATAGCCCTTTTCATTGCCTTCCACTGCAGGCATGAATTTCTTGCCCGGCTTCAGAAGGCTGGCCTTCTTCAGGGCAGCTTCCTTTGTCACATTTTCGGCATAAGTCAGCGCGGCCATCATAACCGCCATGACTAATAGAACAAGCTTTTTCATAGTGCTGGGTTAGATATTATTGATTTTCTTTGCAAATATAAACATATTTTTTTAAATGACACGCCAATCTAGATAAAAACTTAACCAAACTGCAAAAAAAAGTTCTTTCAGCGTAAGGTCTATCCTCGCACCTCCGTACCTCCGTACCCCCGAAAATTGCCAGCTTATTGTTTACGATTACTATATGAAACTTCAATTACTACATAAAATATAATGATTATCCGCATTTATCCGCAAGTGACGATGAAAGGGTCATATACGGACGATTGCGGATAATCATAATAAAAAAATTTTACAAAAGTGACGGAAAAACAGGGTTCAACGACGCTGAGAATGGCTCAGAATTCACGACAGGACGATTTGCTGAAAAAAACGCGAAAATGAGAGGAGTTGACTATCTTGCTGACTGGCAGGCACTTAGCTCATATTCCCGTTCATCGGGAGCATCCACGTTTTCAAAAAGGTATATCCCCATGAAAAAAAGTCAATGCCTTTTTTTCACGCGGAGCATCTTTTTTAGCAAAAATATGCCCTTTTAGAGGCTGAAAAGCTGCACAAATCCCATGCAGATGTGCAGTTTTTGAGCCTCACTCATGCTTGTCAGATGAACGACAGAGCATAAAAAGCGGTCTTCCCGCTTCTATTTCACGAATTTCATTTGTAAAGAAATCGGAAATACATTTTCTTTACAAAGTAGTGGCCATATGTAAGAGTTAAATAATATGCTGGTAATTATCGGGGGTACGAGCGGCTGCGCACTGTTTTCGTGTTTTTCGATGTTGAAGTATATCATTGAAAAGAGAGTGCCAGTCACGATGACCGGCACTCTCTTTTCAATGATATTTAATAAAGATTACTTACGCACAACCTTAACAGTAGTGATAGTGCCATTGTCCTGACGAGACTGCTTGATGAGCAGGCCCTTCTGGGAAGCGGTCACCTTGCGACCCTGCAGGTCATAGTACACAGCCGTGTTGTTGGCGGTGTTGATGTCCTTGACGCCAGTGGTGGCACCATTCATCCAGATGATGTCGCTCTTATTGGTCTCGCCGCCACCGTAGTAGATGCTCTGTACACCGATATTGGTGAACTCTGCCACTTCATCAGCGGGATTGAAGTAGAACGTCTTACCATTAGTGCCCCCGTAGATGTCGTAGTTGTCATCAAACGTGTAAGGAATCTCAACCATGTCATTCTCAACATTTTCGTATTCATCTGCCTGAACAGTGTAAGGCGTTGCCGGGCCATCCTTCTCCACCCAAACAGTGAAGAAGAGCTTGCTGTTCAACATCGGGTTGCCGTCGGTGTCCAAGGTAGGAATGTCAAATACCACGTAAGGATAGCTGGTGCCCTCAAGCTTAGTATCAATGAATGAAGGATCAGCAGGTGTTCCAGCCATATCAATTACCTTAGTGATTGTAACATCAGTGAAGGTCTGATAAGGATTGACGATGAAACGGCTGCCGTTCAGCACCAGCATCTGTTCGGTGCTGATGGTATTGGTCTCAGCGTCATAGTCAAGCACTGCGTCAGCAATCTCAAAATCGTCGTCGATAGCACCGAAGTGGAAGGGATACTCGAATGTGCCAAATATTGACTCAACAACTAACGTACCCATGAACTGGTTGGCAGGAATGACGTACTGTCCAGCCTCGTTCTTCGTAGCCTTCACCCAGCCCTCAGGATAATCCTCAGAGATGCCCTGGATATAAAGGTCATTGCCGTCGAAGCCAACATTCACCTCTTTGACGTAGGAGACAGACTCTAAAACGGTTTCGCCATCTTCATCTTCGGTTTCCTTAGACACAGTAGCCTGGAAGCTGTAAGCTTCAGTCTCCAGACCCTCTGGAGCTACAACAGGATCCAACACGACGGGCTCGCCATCAAAGAACCTGCTGTAAAGCCAATAACCCCAAGGAGCAACCTGTTCCATATTATCAGCGGGGCCATCGTTCTCAGCAACGAACGCAGTCAGCTGAGTCAGCGTCTTGGCCTCTGCATCGTATACGTACTTGATGTCGCTGAGGACTTGCTCGTCTTCATCTTCGCCTTCAATAACGTCAACGCCGACAAGGTACTCATCACCATATTCATCACTACCAACGAACTGTCCGGTGGGGAAGGTTGCAATACCGTCACTGATGGTACCCTTCACCCAAGCCTCGGGGAAGTAGTAAGCCAGGCCCTGTACATAGATGTCGTTACCGTCAAAAGCCACGCCGGTAGCGTACTGCGTATCACTACCACCGTAGACGCCTTCAAGCGTCCAGGTCTCAGGCTCAATGCCCTCAGGCAGTACAACAACCTCGGGAGCAACGTATGCACCGGGTGTGTATTCGGCTACTTCGAAGTAGTCCCAGAGGTCAACGGCGTCGCTTGTACCCGATTCGCCGTAGTAAGTGCCCTCTACGAGTGAAATCTTTCCGCTCTCCTTATCGTAGTTGAAAACTATCTGCGGCTCAAAGAAGAAATTGCCTTCTTCGTCCACGCCGGCACCTACAAGATACTCCTTGCCATATTCGTCCTCACCGACAAACTGTCCGCTCTCCACGATGATCTGGCCGTTGCCGTCGAGTGTACCCTTGACGTAAGCCTCGTCGAAGTAGTATGCCAAGCCCTGCAGATAGACATCGTTGCCGTCGAAGGCCACATACTTGGTATCCTTTGCAGTGATGGTACTCTGCGATGTATATCCATTAAGAACCAGCGTATATTCAATAGGTTCCACGCCGTCGGGCAGTGCAACGAGGACATCGTCTTCCGGCTGCGGCTGTCCTTCGCCGTCTTCAACAGTCACGTCAATACTGTTGATCTGGCTGTTGGCAGCGATGGTGACGACCACTGTCTGGGCTTCACCCGTCCAGGTAGCGGCGTTTGCCTCAGTATCGTTGGTGATTTTGCCTGAATCTGCAGTATTCTCTCCCCATTTGCCATTGTGGTTGAACACAATCTGAGTGATAACAGCTCCCTCGGGAACCTCGAAGGTCAGCGTGCCGCCATAGACGCGGAGCTGCGGGCCGGCAGTGGTGCCCCAGAAACGGTTCGGCGTGTTGGTGGTGCTGGTCGAGATGGTCAGCGAGACGCTGCCTTCAGTGATGGTCTTGGCTTCTGTAATGTCACCGTCTTTGTTGACGCTACTTGACGTTGCCACATCCATCTTGTTGAAGTCGAAGGTGAAGTCGCCAGCATAACCGACTGGCTCTGCCTTCTCAACGTCTTCCCAAACAATCTCACTCTTGTTGGTCTCTCCGCCACCTTTGTAGATGCTCTGCACACCGATGGCTTCATAGTTGAGGTTGAAGTTGTAGTTCAAGAACACTACCTTGTAAGTGCCTTTATCTTCAAAGTCCCAATTGTCAGTGAAGGTGTAGGGAATCTCGGTCATGTCCTCTGTCAGTCTTTCACATATTTCCGGTGTGAAGACGATAGGCTCCTCCTTACCGTCGATTCTGGAGAAGAGCTGGTAATAGAGGTCTTCCTCGTTCAGATTGTTGCCGTCAACATCCTCGACGGGAATGGTAAATGCCACAGAGCCATAGCCCTGTTCGCTGTCGTAGTTGCCTACACGCAGAATCTCGGGATCAGCAGGTGTGGCGGGACCGGCGACAGCAGTGGGTATGAGGAAGTCAACACCGTCGGTGCGGGTAATAATGGCGGGATTAAAGTAGCTATAAATAGATAAAGATGTAGGCGAGTAGATAGCCCACATACCGTCGAAAGTCAGCACGTTGGCATCGCACACACCGGTGAGGCTATTAATGTATAATTGGCCATTCTCAATCAGAAGACCCGTAGTATTGAAGTATCCGTGCTGTTCGTTGTAGTAGAATATCGGCTGCTCGTTGATGATGAAACTGCCGTCCGTCTTCATCGACACTTCAACGGCAGCCTCTTCACCGGCAAAGTTGTAGACAACGGCCGACTTGGGACTTTCTGCATCCTGGAATATGTAGACAGTCTCGTTGTATTTTTCATCCTTATAATTGGTGAACTCCATGGTGCCGTTAGCTGCTACCACCGCTGAGCTGTAGAGGTAGCCCGAATACATATAGCCGGCGTACTGTCCGTCACCACCGATGACATCATACCACAGGCCATCGATAACGATGGTACCGTCGTTGAAGACGTAGGCTGTGAGTGGAGCGTCCTCCAAGGCATTATCCAGCAATACGGGACCGTAGCTTGACTCAAACAGCGTCTGTCCAGCAGCAATCGTGGCGGTGGCCAACACGTCCTTAGCCAACAGCTCGGGGTCGGTGGCCAACTCGAACGTAGCCTCGATGGGCTCAGTGGCAGAGGAGGTGAATCCCTCGATGGCCAGCGTATTGTCACCGGTCAGCGATGCCGAGACGGCCCAGCCACCGGCGGCAGGAGTGCCCTCTATAATGTTCTGATTCTCGACTTCATAATAGTCAGAAACGAGCATCAGGTCACCTTTCAGCAGGTCGGCGATGCCGGCCTTCTTTGGAGCCCTACGTACATTGGCCTTGACCTTTGCGGCAAGGCGGTTGGTGACAGGAGCCGTCACCTTGAAGGGTGCAGCAGCCTTGACAAGCTTAGGAGCCTTTTTCTGGGCATCCAACTGCACGACATTCTGAAGCTGCAGCGCGGTGGCTTTCTTCACCGGCACACCAGCCCACGAAGCCACGGCCACAAAGGCCGCAATCAGCATGAATGTAAACTTCTTCATAAGCTAATAATTAATAATGTGAATAAATAAAAATAAAATGGTTATTCTTTGTTATTACAAATTGCAAAATTATACATTTTTGTTCTTTCTCGCAAGAAATAAGTAAAATTTTATTCAAAAAAAGTACAATTTTGTGGTAAATCAGACGTTTTCTTAAGAAAATGACACAACAATTTACCTGCAAAGGCACGCGTATGAATACTGATTTACATCCTTTGGAGAAATTTGTGTGCTGCCCCGCCTGTGGCAGCAGGGAGTTCACGGTAAACAACGTGAAGAGTAAGACATGCCGCGCCTGCGGCTTTACATATTACGCCAACCCGTCGGCGGCCACGGCGGCGTTCATCATCCGCAATGGCAGTCTGCTCGTGGCACGGCGGGCGAAGGAACCGGCGAAGGGTACACTCGACCTGCCGGGCGGCTTTGTCGACATGTATGAGACGGTGGAGGAAGGCATGGCACGCGAGATTCGCGAGGAGACAGGCTTAGAGGCCCGCTCGATGAGCTATCTGTTCTCGCTGCCCAACCTCTACGAATACTCAGGCATGATCATCCACACCATCGATATGTTCTTCCGTGTAGAAGTGGATGCCGATGCCGTGCCCCATGCCGACGACGACGCAGCATCCCTGCAGTGGGTGCCGCTTAGCGACGTGCAGCCCGCACTCTTCGGGCTCAACAGCATCCGCCGCGCCGTGGAGCTGTTTAAAGAAAGGAAACTAAAATAAGCTTTACTTCGGCGCAAGGATGCGGTGGTACTCTTCGGGGTTGCGAAGCAGACGCTCAGCCTCGAGGAGTTGTTTGTCATAGCTAAGACCTGCCTGCAGATAGCCGCGCTGATAGTAATAGGAGGAAATGATGTCAAGCTCAAGCAATTGCTGGACGTCTTCACGGTGGCGGTCCAGCTCGGTGGCCACGTCGTGGTGCAGCTTGTCCTTGAGGGCGTCAAACAGATCCTTCGTCTCCTCGTAGTATCCCTCGAACTTCGCTGCTTTCACCAGTTCGTCGAACTGCTTGCGGCTGAGGTTGTCGTAAGTAAAACCGCTGTCGATGACACGCTGGCGGAACTCCTGCCAGTCTTCCTCTGTAAGGTGGAACTCCTGCGGCGGAGC
This sequence comes from uncultured Prevotellaceae bacterium, assembly GCA_902778535.1. Taxonomy (GTDB): domain Bacteria; phylum Bacteroidota; class Bacteroidia; order Bacteroidales; family Bacteroidaceae; genus Prevotella. The sequence continues at coordinate 67,847 of CACYYG010000015.1, read as the reverse complement.
AATCTGCTCATGGCGCGCGATGTAGTCGACTATGTAGTCGAACATCACCTCGGTAGAGTCGAGACCGCTGGCCGAGAGATAGTAGGAAATGTTCGACATTGTGTCGGTCTTCACCTCAATGTCGGGCTTGATGCCGCCACCGTCGCGCACCTCGCGCCCGTTGCGGGTGTGGAAGACGCGTGTCAGCGAGTCGGCAATGTGCTCAGTGTAGGCAGCGCCCGTCTCGCGGTTGTAGTTGATGGCCTGAATACAGCGGCCCGAGGGGATGTAGTATTTCGACGTGGTAATCTTCACATTGGCGTTGTACGGCAGGTCAAGCGGCACCTGCACAAGGCCCTTGCCATAGGTACGCGTGCCCATGATGACGGCACGGTCTAAGTCCTGCAGGGCGCCACTCGTTATCTCGCTGGCCGAGGCCGTCTCGCCGTTTACCAGAACAACCAGCGGCATCACCGTGTCGACAGGCTCCAGGCGTGTCTTGTACGTGCGGCTGGCCTGCTCCACCTTGCCGCGGTTCTCCACCACCGTCTGCTCCTGCGGCACCCAGATGTTGACAATGTTCACAGCCTCCATCTCTGAGCCGCCGCCATTGCTGCGCAGGTCGAAAATCATGGCCTTGGCACCCTGGCGCTTCAGCTCGACGAAGGCACGGCGCACCTCCTTCGAACAGTCTTCGGTAAACTGGTTGAGGTTGATGTAGCCTATTGAGTCTGACCTCATGCCGTAGTAGGGCAGCTCGGGCAGCTTGATGTTGCGGCGAGTGATGCGGAACTTCATCTCCTTACCCGTCGAGGGGCGCTTCACCTTCAGCACGAAGGTGGTGCCGGCGTCGCCGCGCAGGTGGCTGCTGACGTAGCTCACGTTCTTGTCGGTCATCACCGAGTCGTCGATGCTCAGGATGATGTCGCCCTTCTTCAGGCCCACCTCGGCGGCCGGCATTCCTTCATAGGGCTCGTCGATGACGACGCGCTTCAGCCTGCTGTGGTACTTCACCACGGCGCCGATGCCCGCATATTTGCCTGTGAGCATCATCTCCAGCTCTTTCTTGTTCTCCTCGGGATAATACTCGGTGTAGGGGTCGAGCGAGCGCAGCATCCCCTTGATGCCCGCCGTCATGGTCTGGCCCGGGTCGAGGGAGTCCACATAGAAGAGGTCCAGATGGCTGTAGAGCGTATTGAAGATTTCCAGATTCTTCCCCACCTCCAGGTTATGGTTCTGTGCCTTCGCGGTTGTCAGCGACAAGAGGCCAACAAGCAGTAACAGTCCTTTTCTTATCATTTTCTCATTTTTTAGAAGACAACTTTAACAACTGAGACAACTATTCTTTGTCAGAATGAAGATGGTGCCAGGTGCGAAGTTTGTCATATTATATTCTTTATCATTTATGTTCGAGACCATTTTATGTTGTCTTTGTTGTTTATGTTGTCGTCAATAAGACTATCGTGTTGTTTTTAAAAGACAACTTTAACAACTGAGACAACTGTTCTTCAGTAACTTACGGAACAGTCGATGCCTGCGGCACGGACGAGGGCTGCGATGCGGTCGAGCTGTTCGTGGGTGGCTTTCAGCAGGCCCTGCGTGGGCGTCTCGCGGTCGATGGTGTAGATCATCACCTGACGGGGCTGGATATGCCTGACGGCTTCGAGCCAGGGCAGCACATACTCGTCGCCTGTGTTGTCGACATCCTCGGCGTTGCAGCTGCCCTGCATGAACATGGTCTGGATGATGACACGCCCCTGGAAAGCCTTCAAACGCTCAATGACCAGATTGACATCGTAGGTGCCCTGCGGATGGTCGACGCGCTGGATATACTCCGGCGACACGGTGTCGAGCTTCAGGATGTTGTTGTCGACACGCAGCAGCGCATCATGCACCTGCTGACGGTGGATGAGCGTGGCGTTGCTCAGCACGCTGACCTTCGCCTCGGGGCAGTATTTGTCGCGCAATGCGATGACATCGTCGATGATTTCGGCAAAATGCGGATGACATGTCGGTTCGCCGTTGCCAGCAAAGGTGAGCACGTCGGGCATGCGGCCCTCGGCCTGCATCTGCAGCAGGCGCTGTTCTAAGGCTTCGGCCACCTCCTGCCGCGTAGGCATAGGCAGCTGCGGACGGTGGGCCTCGTTGAAGCCGCACTCACAGTAGATGCAGTCGAAGGAACACACCTTGCCGTCGGCCGGCAGCAGGTTGATGCCAAGCGACAAACCCAGACGACGGCTATGCACCGGCCCGAAGATGGGTGAAGGATAGATGACGGTACTCATGGTAAATCAGATAATCTCCATCTGGTGGAGGAAGATGAGCAAGATGCAGATGGGACAGACGTAGCGCACGCAGAACAGATAGACGCCGATGAAGCGTCCGCGCAGCGTGCCCTGGTTGGTCAGCTCTTCGCGCACAATATACTTTGGCACATACCAGCCCACGAACAGACTGGTGAGGAAGCCTCCTAAGGGCAGGAATATCTGGCCTGTGGTGAAGTCGAAGAGGTCGAAGAGCGAGCGTCCGAAGAGCGACAATTCCGCATGACAGAACGACAGCGAGCAGAAAATGCCGAGGATGCTGCCCACGACAGTAACGATGGTAGCCGCTTTCTGACGCGACTGATGAAACTCTTCATGGATGAAGGCGGTGCACACTTCGTGCAGCGAGATGAGCGACGTCAGGGCAGCCACCGACAGCAGCAGATAGAACAACAGCGCCATGACGTGGCCCACAAGTGGCACGCCGGCAAAAGCCTCGTTGAACACGTTGGGCAGGGTGATGAACACCAGTGAAGGACCGACCCCCACGTCGCCGCCCACGCTGAACACGGCGGGGAAAATCATCAGGCCCGCCATGATGGCAATAAGCGTGTCGATGGTCACAATCTGCGTAGCCGACTTCACCAAGTGTGTGTCGCGCTTGAAGTAGCTGGCGTAGGTGCAGAGGCAGCCCATGCCCAAGGAAAGCGAATAGAACGCCTGTCCCAAAGCACCCAGGAACACGCCTGAGTCAACCTTCGAGAAGTCGGGGCTGAACAGGAACTTAACGCCCTGGGCAGCACCGGGCAACATGCACGATGCCACGGCTATGATCACCAAGAGCAGGAACAGCAGCGGCATCATCAGCTTAGAGGCACGCTCGATGCCTTTCTCCACGCCACGCGACACGACGAAATGGGAAATGCCGAAGAACACGACAAGCCACACCACGGGCATCCACGGATTCTTTACGAAGGCATCGAAATAGTCGGCCACGCTCTTGGCATCGCCGCTGAGACCGTCGCCCACCGAGGCGGTGACATACTGCAGGCACCAGCCCGAGACAACACTGTAATAGCTGACGATGAGAAAGCCTGTGAACACGCCGAAATAGCCGATGAAGCGCCACGGCGTGCCGTTGGCCAGCGCGGAGTAGGCACGCGCAGCGTTGGCCTGCGCCCTGCGACCGATGATGAATTCGCTGAGCATACAGGGAATGCCGAGCACGATGACACATATTATATATATAAGGAGGAAGGCAGCGCCGCCGTTCTCGCCTGTCATCGTGGGGAAACGCCACACGTTGCCCAAGCCCACGGCAGAACCTGCAGTGGCCAAGACAATGCCCAGACGGCTCCCGAAATTTGCCCTGTTGTCCATAGCCATTCTTTTGTTTCGGTTGCAAAAGTACAACTTTTTCTTCTTTTCAGCACCATTTTGAAAGGATTTTTGTACTTTTGCAGCCAAATTTCAGTAGAAGCGTTACCAATTGCGTGTCATATTAAGTTACAGACTCCTGCAATATCGCGTTAATTCCATGAAAAACCGTATAAAACGCCTGTTCAAGCACTACCCGCTGACACTCATCTGCTTAGCACTGGTGTGGTATCTCTCACTCTTCATCATCGTGCCCAAGACACGGTTAAACGACGTGCCGTTCATCGACAAATGGACGCACTTTGTGATGTATGGCGGCACCTGCACGGTGATGTGGATTGAATACCTGCGCTGCCACGACCGCCTGCATTTCTGGAAGCTCTTCCTTTTGGCATGGCTCGGTCCCATACTGATGAGCGGTCTCCTGGAACTGATGCAGAAGTATTGCACTACCAACCGTTCAGGCGAATGGCTCGACTTCCTCGCCAACAGTACGGGCGTCACGCTGGCTGTCGGCATGGGCCTGCTCATCTGGAAGCTGAAGATGCTCCGCAAGCAATAATAATGGCCGGAAATGCAGAGATGTTTCGAAACCCTCGGTAACATCGAGGGTTACTAACAGTAACCACGTGGGTTACTGTCAGTAACCACGCGGGTTACTGTTAGTAACCCACGTGGTTACAAAAATAAACTTTTGCCTTTTTTGTTTTTTTAGAACATTATCCGTCAATAATACGGTTTTTTTTTGTAATTTTGCGCTCAACAAATCAAAAGTAGCTAACCATGACGACAAACTATGAGCTGCGCTATGCGGCTAACCCTGAGGATGCAAAGCACTACGACACAGCGCGTCTGCGCAGTGACTTCCTGATAGATAGACTCTTTGCCAATGACGAGGTGAACATGGTCTACTCGATGTACGACCGCATGATTGTCGGCGGCGCCATGCCCGTCGGCGAGGAGCTGACGTTAGAAGCCATCGACCCTCTGAAGGCGCCGTTCTTCACCACTCGCCGCGAGGTGGGCATTTATAACGTGGGCGGCCAGGGGCGTGTCGTCGTGGGCGACGAGGTGTTCGAGCTCGGCTATAAGGAGGCACTCTACATAGGCCGCGGCGACCGCGAGGTGCGCTTCGCTTCAGCCGACGCCGCGAAGCCGGCGAAGTTCTATTTCAACTCGGCCACGGCCCACACCGCCTACCCCTGCCGCAAGGTGACGAAGGCAGACGCCGTGGTGGCCCACATGGGCTCGTTGGAAATGTCGAATGAGCGCAACATCAACAAGATGCTGGTCAACCAGGTGCTGCCGACGTGTCAGTTGCAGATGGGCATGACCGAGCTGGCGCCCGGCTCCGTCTGGAACACGATGCCTGCCCACACGCACAGCCGCCGCATGGAGGCTTACTTCTACTTCGAGCTGCCCAGCGACCAAGCCGTCTGCCACTTCATGGGCGAGCCGCAGGAGACGCGCCACCTCTGGCTGCACAACGGCCAAGCCGTCCTTTCACCCGAATGGAGCATCCACAGCGCCGCTGCCACGCACAACTACACGTTTATCTGGGGCATGGCCGGTGAAAACCTTGATTATAGCGACCAAGACTTTTATGACATAAAGGAACTGAAATAGGATAATTATTGCCTGCGGCGCTACACGAATGACCATGAATAACCATGAATGATTCATAAATATATAAAAGCTACAAGGCGAGAGATACGGCTACATAAAAGAGACCAACGAATGTGTACTTCTTGACAGGAATTTGGATATTGTGAATAATAATGTAGAATGGGACATAGAAGAAGACATTATAGAATAAGAAATATTTATTTATGAATCATTCATGGTCATTCATGGTCATTCGTGTTGCGTCGCAGACAAAAAAAAAGAAAAATCAAGTTTCACTCAAATAATCATTAACGTAAAACAAAAAAATGGCAAATTTATTTTCATTAGAGGGTAAGAACGCCTGGATAACCGGCGCTTCTTACGGTATCGGATTCAACATCGCCAAGGCCTTTGTGGCCGCCGGTGCAAAGAACATCATCTTCAACGACATCAACGAGGCTGCCCTGCAGCGCGGACTGGACAACTACAAGGAGGCCGGCATTGAGAACGTGAAAGGATATGTGTGCGACGTCACAAAGGAAGACGACGTGAAGGCACTCGTGGAGACCATTCACAAAGAGGTGGGCCAGATTGACATTCTGGTGAACAACGCCGGCATCATCAAGCGCATCCCCATGCACGAGATGAAGCGCGCCGAGTTCCAGCAGGTCATCGACATCGACCTCGTGGGTCCGTTCATCTGCTCCTCAGCCGTCATCCCTGAGATGATGGAGCGTCGCGAGGGCAAGATCATCAACATCTGCTCGATGATGAGCGAGCTGGGCCGCGAGACCGTCAGCGCCTACGCAGCCGCCAAGGGCGGTCTGAAGATGCTCACCCGCAACATCTGCTCAGAGTATGGCGAGTACAACATCCAGTGCAACGGCATCGGCCCGGGCTACATCGCCACACCGCAGACCGCACCGCTGCGCGAGCGCCAGCCCGACGGCAGCCGCCATCCCTTCGACTTGTTCATCTGCGCCAAGACACCTGCAGGACGCTGGCTCGACCCGTCGGAGCTGGGCGGTCCCGCCGTGTTCCTCGCCTCGCACGCCTCTGACGCCGTCAACGGCCACGTGCTGTACGTCGACGGCGGCATCCTCGCCTACATCGGCAAGCAGCCGAAGTAAAACAACTGCCTATTGTTCAGGTCGCCAATTGGTGGCCTGAACAATATTTTCTTCATGTTCAATGCACACTTTACGCCTCGTTGTGCAATGATTTTTTGCGCAAACTGCACGATTTGTGCAGAAATGCGCAAGTTTTTTGTTAATAATCCTTAAGTGCAGGCACACAACGAACAAGCTTTCGAAAATAGTGCTTACCTTTGCAGCCGTTTTTCAATAAGTATTGTTTTAAGGTATGAAAACAAAAAAGATTCTGACCAGCCTTCTGCTGGCAGCAGCCACCACGGCAAACGCCGGCGGCATTCTCACTAACACAAACCAAAGCATTGATTTTCTTCGTAACCCCGCACGCGATGCAGCCATCGGCCTTGACGGCGTGTACAGCAACCCTGCCGGCGTGGTATTCATGCCTGAAGGCTTCCACTTGGGCCTGAACTGGCAGTATGCTCACCAGACGCGCACCATTACGTCGACCGACCAGGTATTCGCATTGGGTCTCAAGAACAACAAGAATACAACCAAGACCTTTGAGGGAGTGGCCGACGCGCCCATCATCCCCTCCATACAGGCAGCCTGGAACAAGGGTGACTGGAGCATGCAGCTGAACTTCTCGGTGCCCGGCGGCGGCGGCAAGTGCACCTACGACAACGGTCTGGGCTCGTTTGAGCGCGTGGTGGGAACAATTGCCGGCACGTTTATGAGCATGGACCAGCTGGCCAACGCTCTCAATGCCTATTCGCCCCTCATCTATCAGATGGCCGGCCGTCAGGCTCCCACGGGAGTCATTTCCCTCAACAATACTCACGGCTACGACATGAACAGCTTCATGGAAGGCAGGCAGTATTACTTCGGCCTGCAGCTGGGAACGGCCTACAAGCTGAACGAGAAGGTGTCGGTCTATGGCGGCCTGCGCCTGCTCTACGGCGATGCCACCTACAGGGCACGCATCAGCAACATCAACGTTTACCAGGCCGACGGCAGCTTCGTCGACTTTGCCTCAAAGCTGAAAGAAGTGGGCGTGCAGTCGATGGAGCTGGCTCAGCGCGCCAGCGAGGTGCTGCCCATCCTGAACAATGTGCCCGAAAACATGATGACGCCCGAGATGCAGCAGCTGAAAGCCGGACTCACACAGCTGACGAGCGACGAGTCGAAGCGCTCGATGGCAGCCCTGGCACAATATTCGCAGGGCGTCAACCTGATGTGTAACCAGACCGGCCTGGGCGTGGCTCCCGTCATCGGCATCGACTATCGCCTGAACGACAAGTTCAACTTCGCCGCAAAATATGAGTTCAAGACCCAGATGCGCATGAAGAACGAGTCGACACTCTTTGAAGCAGGCGAGATTGAGGCCGTGAACAAGTTCCGCGACGGCGAGAAAGTGAACGAAGACCAACCTGCCCTGCTCACCCTCGGTGCACAGTATTCACCCATCGAGGCAGTGCGTCTGAACCTTGGCGCCCACTATTTCTTCGACAAGCAGGCCGACTGGTATGATGCCTCACAGAAGAAACTCGACCATAACAGCTACGAGTTGCTGGCCGGTGCCGAGTGGGACATCAACGACCGCGTGACCATCTCGGCCGGCGGACAGATTACTCGCTACGGCAACACCGACGAGTACATCAACGACATGTCGTTTGTGGTGAACAGCTACAGCATCGGCTTCGGCATGAACTACAGACTGAGCGAAGTCGTCAAGCTGAAGGCTGCCTTCTTCCAGACGGAATACGGCAACTACGACCGCACCGACTATCCCTCGGCAGGCATGAACGACAGCTTCACCCGCACCAACCGCGTGCTCGGCATCGGCTGTGACATCACTCTCTGATGCTGACGAAGAGCGAGGCCATCGTGCTACATTCGCTGAAATACGGCGAAGGACGTATTATCACCGACATGTACACCCGTGAGCATGGGCGGCTGTCGTTCATTGTGCCTGCGCCACGCTCGGAACGCTCAAAAATCAAGAAACAGTATCTGCAGCCGCTGACGCTGCTCAGCATCGAGTGCGACGTGCGACCCCTGCAACAGCTACAGAAACTGCGCGACGCATCGCTGCTCACTCCGCTGCCCTCACTTTACTCCGACGCGAAGAAGCTCACCATCGGGCTCTTCGTGGCGGAGTTTTTGTATCATGCCTTGAGAGATGAGCAACACGACGCGCCACTGTTTAACTACGTGCGCAACAGTATTGAGTGGCTCGACGGAGCTGAGAAGAACTTTGCCAACTTCCACCTCGTGTTCCTTATGCGTCTAAGCCGCTTCCTCGGTTTCTACCCTAACTTAGAGGAGGAAAACGACTACTTCGACCTGCGCGGCGCCACGTTCTGCGCCACTCCGCCGCTACATTCCGACTTCCTGATGCCGCAGGAAGCCAGCCGCATACGCCTGCTCATGCGCATGGACTACCCCACGATGCATCTCTTCCGACTCAGCCGCACGGAGCGCAATCGCATACTCGAGCTGCTGCTGCTTTACTACCGCCTGCATCTGCCCAGTTTTCCTGCCTTGCGCTCGCTCAGCGTGCTGCAAGAACTCTATCAATAAAAAAAATATGATGAATTCCACTTCCAACCACGAGAAATACATGCGGATGGCCCTCGACGAGGCAAAAAAGGCCTTAGTCAAGGGCGAAGTGCCCATCGGCGCCGTCGTCGTGTGCCAAGACCGTGTCGTAGCGCGTGCCCACAATCTCACTGAAACCCTGACCGACCCCACGGCACACGCTGAGATGCAAGCCATCACCATCGCCACGAATGAGTTGGGCGGAAAATATCTGCCACAATGCACGCTTTATGTTACCGTCGAGCCTTGCGTAATGTGCGCAGGAGCTTTGGGCTGGGCGCAAGTGCCCAACATCGTTTACGGCTGTCGCGACGAGAAGCGCGGTTTCCTTACATTTGCTCCCAGCGCCCTGCATCCAAAGGCGATCGTCAACGGCGGCGTGCTCGAGGAAGAGTGCCGCGAACTGATGCAGGAGTTCTTCCGCCAGCGACGCTAAGCCACTGACGAGCACCAATCACACGAAACACGTCATCAAGAAAAGAGCCGCACGCGGAGATTTCTCTGCGTGCGGCTCTTGCCTTTGCGGCTTGCTGGCGTTTAGCCCAGCTTGTTAATATGTGCCACGAGTCCAGACTTCAGGTTTGCAGCCTTGTTCTTGTGGATGATGTTTGTCTTTGCCAGCTTGTCAAGCATCTTCTGCACCTTCGGGTAGAGAGCCTCAGCCTCTTCCTTGTTTGTCATGGCACGCAGCTTGCGCACTGCGTTACGCATGGTCTTTGCATAATACTTGTTGTGGAGTGCCCTAACTTTGTCCTGGCGGATTCTCTTCAGAGAGGATTTGTGGTTTGCCATTTTTTTAATTTTTAATTTTAAAATTTGTAATTTTTGAATAAGGCCTGTGGGTCTTGCGTCTCAACAACCGCCCTGGGCAAGTTCCCGAAAGAACTCATCGTCACCCTTTCCCTGCGTTTCCGTAACAGGTAGCGCATCGCTGCGCAGATGGCGAACTTACTTTTTTGTAGTCCCTAGGAGAGTCGAACTCCTCTTTAGAGAATGAAAATCTCTCGTCCTAACCGATAGACGAAGGGACCTTGCATTAAGCTAATGTTCAACAAAGAAATGAACGACGAGCGTTAAAGCGGGTGCAAAATTACTGCTTTTTTTGCAACCAGCCAAATTTTAGCAGGAAAAATTGCTGCTATTCAGCAAAAATTGCTAATTTTGCAGCAATTATTTACCTTTATTCAATCATCAACATGAAAAAGACTATCTTTATTTGCAGTCTTGCTGTGTCGGCATTGATGCTGACGGGCTGCGGATCGCAGAACAACACGTGGACCCAGTTGGGCACACAGGTACTCTCCGACGTGCTTCTTGGCACGAATACTGCAGGCACTACTGCCGGGACAACAGTGCAGGATGCAACCGGTGCCCTGGGCAACATACTGGGAAGCGTCTTAGGCGGATCGGCAAGGCCCACAAAGCAGCAGCTTATCGGCACTTGGACGTACTTCCAGCCGGGTTGCGCCTTCACCAGCGACCAGCTGCTGGCACAGGCAGGCGGCGAGGTGGTGGCTGCACAAATCAAGTCGAAGCTGGCACCCACATATCAGTCTATTGGCGTGAGGGCAAACAACACCAGCGTCACGTTTAATCAGGACGGCACGTTCTCGGCCAAGTTTGCCGGCACAGGCATGAGCGGCAACTACACGTTTGACGAGGCCTCGTCGAGAGTGACAATGCAGGGCATGTTGCTCACCATCAACTGCTACGCCAAGCGCAATGCCAACGGTATCGCATTGCTCTTTGAGTCAAGCAAGCTGCTGACACTGCTGCAGACTGTGTCGGCCCTGAGCGGGAACGGAACGCTACAGACGGTGGGCGAAATCTCGAAGAGCTACGACGGTCTGCGCCTCGGTTTCGACTTCAAAAAATAAACACATTGCTTTAAGAAGACAACTTGTACAACAAGCGCAGCAAAAGTTGCTCTTGTTGTACAAGTTGTCTTCTTAATATATCGGCATTGTCTTATTGCGTAGTACAAAAAAAGGGTCACCGCTGTGACCCAACCTTTGTTAACCTTAAATCTAATACTATGAAAAACACGATGCAAAATTAGGCCATTTTCTACTAATCTGCAAGTTATTTTTGCTAAAAAGTGTAAATCTGACAAATAGTTGACCTAAATCAATTCGTTTTCTCGTTTTTTTGCTATAATTTCTTCATAATTGTAAGTCCATCGCGTATCGGAAGTATCACTTCTTCAGTGCGCGCATCGGCTACCACGTAGTCGTTGAAGCGTCGGATGCCCTGCGTCTGGTGGTCGTGGTCATATGAAGAATCGACAACGTGTCCGTCCCAGAGGGTATTATCCGCAATGATGAAACCACCTGAACGCACCACTGTAAGCGCCATCTCGTAAGCCTCGACATAAGTACGCTTGTCGCCGTCGATGAATGTCATGTCGAAGGTGATGCCCAGTTCGGGCGCCAAATGTAGGGCATCGCCGATGGTGAATTGGACGCGATGACCAAAAGGCGAGCCTGCTATCCATCGGCGAGTGAAATCCTCCACCTCGTCGTTCACCTCGAAAGTATAGACGCGACAGTCATCATCGGCCAGTCCCTCGGCCATGCATAGGGCGCTATAACCACTGAAGGTGCCCACCTCCAGAATGTTGCGCGGCCTGATCATCTCAACCAGCATCTTCAACAGGCGGCCCTGCAGATGTCCGCTGGCCATGCGACCGTTGAGCAACTCAAGATTAGTGGCACGCCAGAGACGATGCAGGTAGTCGGGCTCGGCGTCGATGTGCGATAGGATATAATCGGTAATGCTACACATTATTATATACACATGCGCGTAGGAAGCAGAGCCTCAATGGCCAGACGATAGGAGTCGAGACCGAAGCCGCAGATGACGCCACGGCAGGCACTGCTGATCATGCTCTTATGCCGGAACTCCTCGCGCTGATGTACGTTGGAAATGTGTACCTCGATGACAGGCGCCTTGATGCTGCGGATACAGTCGTGCAGTGCAATGCTGGTGTGTGTGTAAGCGCCGGCGTTGAGCACGATGCCATCGCACGAGAAGCCCACCTGTTGCATCTTGTCGATGAGCACGCCCTCTATGTTACTCTGGAAATAGTCTATCTCGACGTCAGGATAGCGCTGGCGCAGCTGCGGCAGGAAATCGTCGAAGGACGTCTGGCCGTAGATGCCAGGCTCACGACGACCTAAAAGGTTCAGGTTGGGGCCGTTGACAATCAGTATCTTCATGGTAATTGGTTATTGTTTAACGGTTATTGTAGTGAGGTCAATATGTTCTGCGCTGACGGGTGCATTGAGGAATAGCTGCGCCTGCTCGGCAAAACGCTCCGGGTTCTCACTGGTGAGATAGCGCGTATAGCCGCCTTTCGAACATTGCTGCTCTATCTCAGGATGGCGTTGCAGATAATCAGCCAGCGACTTGGCCACATAGCCGCCCTGCGCGATGACCTGTACCTGCGGGGGCATGAAGCGACGGATTTTCGGCATCAGCAACGGATAGTGCGTACAGCCCAGAATGGCAGCATCTATCAGAGGATCGGCCTCCATCATCTGGTCAATGTATTTCTGCACGAAATAATCGGCACCCGGCGAAGCGGCTTCGTTGTACTCAACCAACGGCACCCAGAACGGGCAGGCCACGCCTGTGACACGAATGTCGGGATGCAGCTTCTCAATCTCCATCTCGTAGCTCTGGCTCTTCACGGTGCCCTCGGTAGCCATCACGCCGACGTGGCGGCTCTCTGTCAACGAGCCGATGACTTCAGCCGTGGGCCTGATGATGCCTAAGACACGGCGTGCCGCGTCCCAACGGGGCAAATCCTGCTGCTGAATGGTGCGCAGCGCCTTGGCCGAGGCCGTGTTACAGGCAAGGACGACAAGATGGCAGCCCATGCGGAAGAGTTGTGCCACCGCCTGACGCGTAAACTCGTAGACCACGCTGAAGGAACGTGGTCCATAGGGGGCGCGCGCATTGTCGCCCAAGTACAAATAGTCGTATTGGGGAAGCTCTCGTCGGATGGCGTCAAGAATGGTCAGTCCGCCGTAGCCGCTGTCAAAGATGCCGATGGGGCAGGAATTTTCAATTTTCAATTTCCAATTTTCATTTCAGTTTAGAAAGTTCCTTCTCCACCTCCTGCCTGATGTCAACAGCCACGTCAGGGTCGATGAAAGGACAGGCATTGGCATCGGTGTTGACGACGACAGCCAGCTTGAGGCGCTTCGCCACGATGGCAATGGCCTCGTTGAGCTGCCGGCGCAGCGGAGCGTATGCCTCTTCACGCGCCTGCTGCAGTTCCTTCAGGCTATTCTCCCTGAACTCTATGTTGCGCTGCATCAATTGCTGCAGCTCGTTCTGACGTTTCAGCAGAATGGTGCGCGGAAAGTCCTTACGGCCGTCGAGGAATGCCTCGTACTTCTGGTTGAACTCGTCTTCGACGCGCTTCAACTCAGCCTCATACTGGGCGGTCAGCGTTTCCAGCTGTTTCTCTACGATGCTGCGCTGTGGCATAACTGTCAACACGCTGTCGTAGCTCAGAAAGCCTATGAAAGTCAGCTTCAGCGTCTCCTCAGAGGGAACGCTCGTCTCTTGAGACACAGGGGTGGGAATTTCCGTCTGCGCAAGACAGAAAAGCGGCAGGCACAACGCCAAAAAAATAGCATAGAAACGCATATCGTCGGCACATTTTTATTTTTACGCTACAAAATTAGGAAAAAAAATCCACTCTCAAAACATATTTCATTATTTTTATGATAATCCGCGTACCAACATGATGCAAACAGTGTGTCCGAAGATGGCTGGTTAGTAGAATTTAACGACATCGTCGAAAGGACGGTGGCGGGGCTGAACGGGCTGGGCAGCGCGGTAGCCAAGGGCGATGACAGCCATAACAGCCTCGTCCTCAGGAATGTTGAAGAGCTGGCGCAACTTGTCGGCATCGCGCATACCCATGATGAGCGTATCGAAGCCCATAGCACGAGCCTGCAACACAAGGTAGCAGTTGGAGAGGCCGTTGTCGTAGGCGCCCCAGCCGTCGCCCACCTCATTGGCGGGATTGCCCTGGAAGAAGCCCGACTTGCCGCGCTCAAAGGTTGAAACGATGAGCACAGGTGCGTCCTTTACATTCCGTTTGTTGCCGCCGATGAGGTCTTTCACAGCGGCGAGTTTCTCTGGCGACATGGCCACATAATATTTCGTCGGCTGCTGGTTGGCCCACGACGGAGCCTCCTGCACAGCTGCCATCAGCGTGCGCACTTCAGCTTCGCTAATCGTCTTTGTTGCGTCGTAGCTGCGGATACTGCGCCGACTGGTTAACACTTCGTCGAATGACGGCGACTTCATCTCTTGTGCCATTGTCGGCAGCACTGACAGTGCTGCCAAGGCGGTCAATACGAATAATTTCTTCATCTTGTTTAGTAATTATTTGATGGTTGTGTTTTGCTTTAACGGTAAGTTGTCGGAAGAGCCGCCGACAAGGACGGTCATGTTGCCAGGCTCCAACAGCCAGGTCTGTGCGGGCTCATCCCAATGGCAGAGATCGGCACGACGAATGGGTACGACAACCGTGCGGCGCTCGCCGGCTTTCAATGCGACACGACGGAAGGCCTTGAGCTCCTTGACAGGACGCTCCACACGAGACGTGGGTCGCGAGACGTAGACTTGGGCCACCTCCTCAGCCTTGCGGTCGGAAGTATTCTCAAGCGTGAAGCTCACATCGAAGCCCTCAGTAGTAGGCTTCACCGCGAGGCCGCTGTACTGGAACGTGGCGTAGGACAAGCCATAACCGAAGGGATAGGCCACAGCGACATTCTTTTTGTCGTACCAGCGATAGCCCACCAGACTCTGCTCAGCGTAGTTGGCCACGAGCTGCTGGCGGCGCTCATTGCTGCGGTTACGGGTGATGTCGACAAAGATGTCGCCCTGATTGTTGTTACTCACCTGCTGCGGATAAGTGCCTGTGGCGTAGGCCGGCACATCCTCCAACTTCTTTGGCCAAGTCATCGGCAGCTTTCCCGACGGGGAGATTTCGCCCGTAAGCACCTCTGCCAATGCCTGCCCGCCCATTGAGCCATTGAACCACGAGGCCACCAGAGCGCCCGACACTTCGTTTACGGTGCTGATGTCGACAGGACCGCCGGAGACGACGACTGTCACGAGCCGCTGATTGGCCTTGGCGAGAGCAGCGGCCAGTTCATCCTGTCCGGAAGGCAGTGTGATGGTCTTGCGGTCGGAGCCCTCGGTCTCCACTTCGCGGTTATTGCCTGCAAAGAAGATGACGAGGTCGGCCTGCTTCGCCGCCTTCACGGCTTCAGCCATCAGTTGGCGGTCGGCAGGCTGAATGGGGTCGAGATGCTTGTTGCGGCTGTCACGGTCGAAGCTTTTGTAGCCAGCGGCGTAGGTCATCTTCACGCTGCTGCCAAGTATCGCCTGCAGACCTTCAAGCGGTGTAATCTCGCGTCGCGTCTTCACGCCGGCACCCACGCCACCGAGTGACATCCGGGTGACAGCATTCTCGCCAATGACGGCGATGCGCTTAGTGCGCTTCAGGTCAATCGGCAGCAATCCCTCGTTCTTCAGCAAAACAATGGAGCGCCGCGCCACTTCCAAGGCCGTAGCCATCTCCTCGGCATTACCCACGGGCTGGCTGTTAGCCACGGCCTTATCAACGGGTTTCACCGTCAGACGGACACGCAGAATCTCACGGACACGCTGGTCGATGACAGCCTCGCTGACTGCGCCAGCCTTTACAGAATCGAGCAGAGCCTGCCCCATATAGCGGCTGCCCGGCATTTCAACGTTCATGCCCGCTGTGACGGCATCGACGGTGGAGTGCACTCCGCCCCAGTCGCTGATGACCATGCCCGGGAATCCCCACTGCCGGCGCAGCACGGTGGTCAGCAGATGCTCATTTTCCGAGCACCAGCGGCCATTCACTTTATTATAGGCAGCCATCAGTCCCCAGGCATCTGCCTCACACACAGCCATTTCAAAAGGCCGCAGGTAAATCTCATGCATGGCACGGTCGGAGATATGCACGTCGACGAACCCGCGATAGTCTTCCTGATTGTTCAGCGCATAATGCTTCAGACAGACAGCCGTGCCGTTGTCTTGTGAACCACGCGTATAGGCCATGGCCAACATTCCGCTGAGCAACGGGTCTTCGCTCAAGTATTCGTATGTGCGTCCGCCCGTCGGAATGCGCTGGATGTTGATGGCGGGGCCGAGAATCATATCCTTGCCGCGCAGCCTGGCCTCACGGCTCATACCCTGCCCGTAGGCGTATGCCCATTCAGTGCTCCACGTAGCAGCCAGTGCCGAGCCGGTAGGGAAGAAGGTGGCAGAGTCGGTGGTCAGATGGGCAGAGTTCCATGAGTGAGGCTCCATCTCCTCACGGATGCCGAAGGGTCCGTCGGCGTACTCCACGTCGGCAATGCCCAGTCGCGGTATGCCCGCCGACGAGAACATGTTCTTGCCGTGCAGCATCTCGACCTTCTCTTCAAGCGTCATGCTGCCGACAATCTCGTCAATCCGCTGCTCATTGTCCAGCAGCTTGGTGGGATACGTCTGTGCCTGTAACGTCACAGACAAAACGGTGATAGCTGCGACGACAAGCGACCTTGGATGCTTCTTAACCATACGTAGCCGTGTTTTTCATTTTTAATAATCAGCCATCAGCAAATCCACCAGTCCCTTGTCCTTGAAGGCATGTTTCTGCTGATCCCAGAAACCGAAGTCAGCATCGTAACACCATGTGGTCCAGGCAATATTGTTCTCCTTGAACACGGTCAGCATGTCTTTCGTCCACTTATAGGCCAGCTCGCGGTCGACGGGCTCATAGACGCCCCACTCACCGCAGAACAGCTGAAGTCCGTACTTCTTGGCAGCTTCAATGGCATCTTTGAAGTCGGCACGTATCTTGTCGATGTTCCACTCCTGCGTGGTGAATTCGTTCTCGTCGATAACTTTCTTGACGGTATCGTTGGCTGCCTCGTAGTCCTCCTGCGACACAAGCACGCCCGGATAGTTCACCTTGCCAGTGTACTTGCCGATGGGTGTCCACCAAGCGCCGTAGTGTGTCAGAATCATCGGGTTGTAGTAGTGGAACGACAGAATGATGTTCTTGTCGTTCTCGGGAACTTTCAGGTGCTTGATGGTTCCATAGCTCTGCCACATATTGCTGCCGATGACCAGCGTGCGCTGCGGCTCCCGCTCGCGCAGGGCCTTGTGCACCTTGGCAATCAGCTGGTTCCATTGCTCGTGGTCGTCGGCCACCGGCTCGTTCATAAACTCGTAGGCCACGGAGTCGCAGCTGTAACCCTTCAGCACGTCCGACAGCTGGTACCACATGTTGATCAAGTCCTGCTGCGCCTTCTCGGAAGTAAAGAGCGTATTGGCATCGCTGCCGCCCTCGTTCACGGCGTTGAAATAGTGTGAGCGGATGATGTGCAGGTCGACAATGGTGCGCAGGTGGTGCTTCTCGGCCCAGTTGATGGCATTGGTCATCAGCTCCCATGCCTCGGGCAGCTTGTTGCCGTCCTCATCCCAGAACTGAACCTCATCGATAGGCAGTCGCACGAAGTCGAAGCCCAGCGAATCCAGCCGGGCAAAGTCGTCCTCCTGTATGTGGAGCCTTCGGGCCTCGCCGCGTTCCTCGCTCTGCGACAGCCAGTGGCTCACGTTTGTGCCCCGCTGAATCTTGAAGTTGTTCACATTGTTGTCAGTCTCTTTCTTGCTTGTGCAGGCCGTCAGAGCCAGCATCGTCATGGCAACCAGCGCCAGTGAGAAAATCTTTTTCATTACTTATTGTTTATAATTTGTTTTAGGTGTTTCAAATCCTACCGGTTGTTTTTGCGTCTATACGATGCAAATTTACATAAAAAAAGAGAATTGGAAATTGAGAATCGAGAATTAGTTTGTTGTCAATAGCGTTTTTTAACTATTTCAACCCCAGAAGCATCGTAAAACGTCTGGTTAGCAAGCTGTAGGCCGAAGGGAGCCGAATGACTGGCATCCACATTGTGCAGGCAGAACACTTTTATTTCAACATCGAAATACACGAAAGCAACTAATCCTTGTTCATAGATTTCGGGTTTTCAGATGTGATGAAATCGTGAAAATCGCTTTCAAAAATGTAAAGATATTTTATTCCGATTTCTTTACAAATGAAATTCGTGAAATAGAAGCGGAAAGACAGGTTTTTACAGTCTTCGAGCCACCAGCTGAGCATGAGTGCGGCTCAAAAACTGCACATCCGTATGGGTTTTGTGCAGCTTTTCCAGAACGGCTTACTTTTGCTAAAAAAGAGGCTCCGCGTGAAAAAAAGGCATTGACTTTTTTTCACGCGGATATACCTTTTTGAAAACGAGGATGCTCCCGATAAACAAGATTATGAGTTAAGCGACTGTCAGTCAACGAAATAGCCAACCCCTCTCATTTTCGCGTTTTTTCAGCAAATTGTCCTGTCGTCAATTCTGAGCCATTCTCAGCCACGTTGAGACCCGTTTTTGCACCTATTTTGTAAAGAAAAATGACAACTTGGCGTGTTAACCTAGATTATTCATGGAAATTTTGTTGAACAGCAAACGAATGAGAATAATGAGATTAATTTTGGCCACGAATGAGAATAATAATTATTCCAATTCGTGAATAAATTATTCCAATTATTACAATTCGTTTCCACTCAGTAACCGAGGGTACGAGCGGAGCGAGCACCCACGGATAGGGCGTGAAAGGTTTGATACATTCCATACGGGATATGTCTCATAGCTCCTAAATACAATTTCCTTTTCACGGACATCTCTGACAATCCTTTGACTGAGTCATTCCATGACAGTATGTGGCCTAAGAAAACTGTCGGATTTCCCCGCAATGCTGACAATGTGTCAGCCTGCCCTATTTGGCACACTTTTGGCAGAAGATAGGGCAGATGAATAATAAATGTATAACATTATTAATAATAGTACGACTATGAACATCAAACCATTAGCTGACCGCGTGCTGGTATTGCCCGCACCGGCTGAAGAGAAAATCGGCGGCATCATCATCCCCGACACCGCCAAGGAGAAACCGCTTCGTGGAACCATCAAGGCCGCTGGCAAGGGCACGAAGGACGAAGAGATGATTCTGAAAGAGGGCGACGAGGTGCTCTACGGCAAGTACAGCGGCACTGAGATTGAGCTCGACGGCACCAAGTACCTGATGATGCGCCAGAGCGATGTGCTGGCTGTCATCGAGTAAATTGTTATTGACGATTTGACGATTTACGATTTACTATTTATTTGGCGATTTAATTATTTTACTATTTATTTGGTGACTTGGTTACTTTGCTATTGGATGGTGAATTGCTGAAGAGGAAAATCGTAAATAATACAATGAGAGAATAAATCGTAAATAGTAAATAGTAAAACAGTAAATTACAAAGATGGCAAAGGAAATTAAATTCAATATCGAAGCCCGTGAGCTGATGAAGCAGGGCGTCGACCAGTTGGCAAATGCAGTGAAGGTGACCCTCGGACCGAAGGGCCGCAACGTTGTTATTGAGAAGAAGTTCGGTGCTCCGCAGATTACCAAGGACGGCGTGACCGTGGCTAAGGAAATCGAGTTGGAAGACCATTTCGAGAATACTGGCGCACAGCTGGTTAAGAGCGTTGCCTCGAAGACCGGCGACGATGCTGGCGACGGCACCACCACCGCTACGCTGCTGGCTCAGGCCATCGTCAGCGAGGGTCTGAAGAACGTCACCGCAGGTGCTAATCCTATGGACCTGAAGCGCGGCATCGACAAGGCTGTGAAGGCCGTTGTCGACTACATCAAGCAGGATGCCGAACAGGTGGGCGACAACTACGACAAGATTGAGCAGGTGGCTACCGTCAGTGCCAACAACGACAAGGAGATTGGCGAGCTGCTGGCCGAGGCTATGCGCAAGGTGAGCAAGGACGGCGTCATCACCATCGAGGAGTCGAAGAGCCGCGACACGCACATCGGCGTGGTCGAGGGTATGCAGTTCGACCGTGGCTATCTGTCAGCCTACTTCGTCACCGACTCTGAGAAGATGGAGTGCGTCATGGACAATCCCTACATCCTCATCTACGACAAGAAGATTTCGAACATCAAGGACTTCCTGCCCATCCTGCAGCCTGCTGCTGAGAGCGGACGCCCGCTGCTGGTCATCGCCGAAGATGTTGACTCTGAGGCTCTTACCACCCTCGTTGTCAACCGTCTGCGTGGCGGCCTGAAGATCTGCGCTGTCAAGGCTCCTGGCTTCGGCGACCGTCGCAAGGCTATGCTCGAGGACATCGCCGTGCTGACTGGCGGCACCGTCATCAGCGAGGAGAAGGGTCTGAAGCTGGAGCAGGCTACGCTCGAGATGCTGGGCACCTGCGAGAAGCTGACCGTTTCGAAGGACAACACCACCATCGTCAACGGTGCTGGCGACAAGCAGGCCATCAAGGACCGCGTCAACCAGATTAAGAAGGAGATTGAGCTGACCACGAGCAGCTATGACAAGGAGAAGCTGCAGGAGCGTCTTGCCAAATTGGCAGGCGGCGTGGCAGTGCTCTATGTCGGTGCCAACAGCGAGGTGGAGATGAAGGAGAAGAAGGACCGCGTCGACGATGCCCTGTGCGCTACCCGCGCAGCCATCGAGGAAGGCGTCGTAGCCGGCGGCGGCACCACCTATGTGCGTGCTCAGGAGAAGCTGGCCGAGCTGAAGGGCGACAACGCCGACGAGCAAACCGGTATCAACATTGTTTGCCGTGCCATCGAGGAGCCGCTGCGCCAGATTGCCGTCAACGGAGGCGCCGAGGGTGCAGTCGTCGTGCAGAAGGTGCGTGAGGGCAAGGGTGACTTCGGCTACAACGCCCGCACCGACGAGTACGAGGACCTGCGCAAGGCCGGTATCATCGACCCCGCCAAGGTGGCTCGTGTTGCACTGGAAAACGCTGCCAGCATTGCCGGCATGTTCCTCACCACTGAGTGCCTCATCGTCGACAAACCCGAGAAGGAGCCTGCCATGCCGATGGGCAACCCCGGAATGGGCGGCATGATGTAAAAAAAAAAGAAAATGATAATCCCCGAATTGTTTGGCGATTCGGGGATTATTTTGTATTTTTGCAGCCGTAAACCTTTTTTATTCATTTACTAAAACAAAATCTTATGAAAAAACAATTACTAAAGACCATGCTCTTAGGCATGATGTCGCTCGTTGCAACAGGTGCATGGGCCGCTGACCCTGACCTGACAAACGACTACACATTGGTACGTTCTGCCAGCTTTGGCGGCGCCGATGCAGTGAACATTGCTTGTGAAGGTGCTTGCGCATACACGGCATACGACACTGGCAACAAGAAACAACAGGCACTGACCATTGCTACCGCTCCAGAGGATGCAGCAGGATGGATAGCATTCCAGGGATGGACCGACGGCTCAGGCAAAGGCTGGTGGAACCGTGCTGGCCAAAGCCTCTACTGTGTTAACGCACAGCGCTCGGCTGCAGTCTTTGGCGACGACCTGACAACTGGATGGCTGGTAGTATTCGAGTGCAAAGGCCAGGCTTCAGCCGGACTGACGCTGACCAACGCCGATGGCAATCCTGACGGTACTTTCAGCTATACTGCCAGTGAGGACGGCAAGTCGTACTATTGCACCATCACTGCTGAATCGAATGCATACGTAGGCTTCTGCGGCATCAAGAACAGCCAGGGCATCCTCACGATTTCCGTCTACAAGCCCAACAAAGCCGTTGTGGCCACTACCTACACAGTGAACTATGTCGATATGGAAGGCAACACGCTGAAAGAGTCTGTCACATACGATGCAGTTGGCGGAGCTGCCATTACTGTGAGCGATGCCGACAAGGCTAACATCACTGTAGGCGACGACACTTATGTCTATGACAGCGACGATAGCGAGGGTAAGACCGTTGCCGAGGATGGCTCGTCGGTCGTCACAGTGAAATTCCACAAGGCTCTGAACTTCAACTACACCGTGAACGAGATGTGCGACGGCACTGCTGCCCGCGTCACCGAGAACTTCAGCTACGAAACAGCAAAAGTGACTGTTCCTTATCGCAAGTACAATGCCGTCGACGGCCAGCTCTACACCAAGGATGCAACCAGCAAGGAGTATAACTACAGCTTCAAACTTATACAGGACTATCAGGTCGAGAACCTCGATTACAGTGCTGTTAGCGGTGTAGACAACGTAGTATTCCTGACCGAGGGTGAGGATGTTGAGGGTCTGACCCCCTGCAACAGTCCCAACACCGCTATCCGCAGCTCCAACTCGGCTTCGGCCTATGCCACTGCCGACACGAAGATTGCCGTACTCAGCCCTGGCACCTACAAGCTGCACGCCATCATCTACGATGCCAGCAAGAGTCCTGACAGCCACTGGATTTTCATGGCTGGTGAGACGCAGATTGCCGATTTCCACTGCACTACAGTAAACATTCAGGAGTTCGACTCTGAGGAATTCACGGTTGCCGAGACCTGCGACCTCATCATGGCTGCCGCCGGTAGCAACACCATGGGCCTTGACGCCCTTTACATCACTGGCAACGGTTCGGTGACTACAGGCATCAACAGTGTGAATGGCACCGCCGAAAAGGCTGTCATCTACAACCTCGCAGGCCAGAAGGTGATGAAGACTCAGAAGGGTCTCTACATCATCAACGGCAAGAAGGTCATCGTGAAGTAAGACAAGCAGGTCAAATCTGACGATTGACCAATACACTTTAAGCGGCACCCATTGCACAGGAAGCAATGGGTGCCGCAGTGTTTTTAGCAATTAGCTGATTCCAGCGAATCTACCTACTGTGATGTGCTCTTCTCGCGCTGTGCGAGGAAATCGCTCACTTGTTCTTGCATGCCACGCGTGACGGCTATGCGGCCTGAGCGGGTGTACTGCAGGACGCAGCCGAAGGCGTCGAGGGCACGGTAGAGGGAGATGATGTCGTCGGTGATGCCGTATTTCATCACGATAACGTAGGTGGGGTTCACTTCGATAATGCTGGCATCGTGGCGACGGATAGTGCGGCTGATCTCAGGGTTTTGCAACACAGCATCGGTGGCAAGCTTATAGAGGCCCGACTCACGGATGAACAACTGGTCGTCGGTGAAATAGTTGGCCTTCACCACGTCGATTTTCTTCTCTATCTGCTTAGTTATCTTGATGATCTGATCCTCGTCGCTCCACGCCGTAATGGTGTATTTGTGCACGTTGGGGATGCTCGATGCCGACACGTTGAGGCTCTCGATGTTTACCTGACGGCGGGTAAACACCGCCGTTATCTGGTTGAGGATACCGGCAATGTTTTCGGAGTAGACCAACAGCGTATAAAGTTTCTTGTTCTCTTCCATTCAACTCTTAACTCTAAACTTTTAACTCTTAACTCAAAGAAAGCATCATGTCATCGACATTCTTGCCTGGCGGCGTCATTGGCAGCACATCGTCGTCTTCCTTGATGGCACACTCCAGGATGAAGGGACCGTCGGCGGCAAGCATCCTGCCGACAGCATCGTGCAGGGAGGAACGGTCGGTGACAGCTTCGTAGCCAACGCCATAGCCTTGTGCGATGAGCTCATAGCATGGGTTGAGCATCCTCGTGAACGACTTACGGCGCTGCCAGAACATGTCCTGCCACTGGCGCACATTGCCCAGGTAGTTGTTGTTGAGCAATATCATCTTTACTTTAGCCTGCTGCTCCATGATGGTGCCCAGCTCCTGAATGTTCATCTGGAAGCCGCCATCGCCCATGAAGCAGACCACGGTACGGCCGTCGCCGCCAAAAGTGGCTCCGACAGCCGCTGGCATGCCATATCCCATTGTGCCGAGGCCGCCGCTGGTGCAGATGCTGCGCTGGTGGAGATATTTGAAATAGCGGGTGGCAAAGAGCTGATTCTGTCCAACGTCGGTGACGAGCACGGTGTCGTCAGGTGCCTGTTCAGCCACGGCGTTCACCACCTCGCCCATCAGCAGTGGCCCGTCCTTGGGATGGATGGCCGGCTCAATCACCTTCTGGCGTTCCTGCTCGTTCAAAGGCTTAAAGGACTCACGCCATTCATGATGATCAGCCTTCTGCAGCAACGCAGTAATGGCCGGCAGCGACTCCTTGCAGTCGGCTACCACGGCCACGTCGGTCTTCACGTTCTTGTCTATCTCGCTCTTGTCGATGTCTAAGTGGATGATCTTCGCCTGCTTGGCGTAGGTCTTCACATTACCGGTGACGCGGTCGCTGAAACGCATACCGATGGCGATGAGCACGTCGCACTCCTGTTCCTTCAGGTTGACGGCGTAGTTGCCGTGCATGCCCAGCATGCCCACATTCAACGGATGGTTCGAAGGAAGTGCACTCAGGCCCAGCATCGTGCGGCCTGCAGGAATGTCGGCTTTCTCGAGGAATGTCTTAAGCTCCTCCTGTGCTCCTGCCAGCTCCACACCCTGACCTACCAGTGCGAGGGGCTTCTTTGCATTGTTTATCAGCTCAGCGGCCTGCTGCACGGCGGCGTCGCTCAACTTGGGATAGGCCACGTAAGAACGGATGAAGCTGACATGCTCGGCCTTGAACTCCACCGTCTCTACCTGTGCGTTCTTCGGAAAGTCGAGCACCACAGGCCCCGGCCTACCGCTGCGCGCGATGTAGAAAGCACGGCTGACGGCCCAGGCAATGTCTTCGGCATGACGTATCTGATAGCTCCATTTCGAGATGGGCTGTGCCAGGCCTACAAGGTCTACCTCCTGAAAAGCGTCGGTGCCCAGGGCGCCGATGGGAACCTGTCCGGCAATGACGACGATTGGTGTAGAGTCGAGCATGGCGTCAGCCACGCCTGTCAGTGTGTTGGTAGCGCCCGGCCCGCTGGTGACAATGGCCACCCCTACCCTACCGCTGACACGGGCATAGCCCTCAGCAGCATGAGTAGCAGCCTGTTCGTGGCGCACGAGGATATGGTCAAAGGCCTTCTTCGGCCCACGCGTATAGTCGTAGAGGGCGTCGTAGACAGGCATGATGCTGCCGCCGGGATAGCCGAAGATGGTCTCCACGCCTTCTGACTTCAAAGCCAGCATCAGCGCCTCAGAGCCGGTAATTCTCTCTTGCATATAATGAATAGTCTGATTTTAGTCGGATATTGTCACTTTCCTGACAGCACGTCCCTGGCGGACGACATAGATGCCTGGCGACAGGCCTTCCAGACGACTGCCGCAGGCTCTGCCCTGCAGGTTATACACTTCGTATGGCAGATTATAGTCAATGTGCACGTCGGCAATACTGTTGGGAACGTAGGTATAGCCCAGTTTCCTGTCCATCCAGGCTATACGCTCCCTCATAAACCGCCGGACGTTCTGCACCTCGGCCTGATAGCTGCCCCAAAGCGTCGGATTCTGGTGTACGTATGTGTTCATAATAGGCCATCGGATGAAATTCAGCTGCTGCGACAAATCCAGCTCCTGCTCAAGACTGTCGATGAACGCCACCATGTTTTCCTCGTTAAGTCCGCTCTGCCGCGCCTCGTCCCAAATCTCGACGAGCTGTGCCCGGGCATTGGCATTACGCACCACGATGTTGTCGACGAAAGTCTTCATGTTGCCGGCACAGCTGCCGCCACTGCGATAGATGTAGTCTGACTTGCTGTTGACGGGAAAGGTTCGGTTGTCGTTCTCGAAGGCAAGGTCGAAATCCCACACCGGACCCGTGTAGAACATCTGGTCGTCGCGATCCTTATACATGAACACGCTCCAGTAGGTGTCGGTGTTGCCCGACAGCTCTCCTACAAGGAAATGACGAAGGAAAGTGTTCAGGTCGAGGTAGGTGCTCCAACTGCTCTCCATAGTGTTGAAGCGCTGACGGATGTAGGTCATCTGCTGCGTGGTGATGGAGTCTTCTTCCGGCGATTTGATGGTGACGGGATTGCCTTTGCTCGAATAGAAATGCGAAGCCTCCTGGTCGGCGTAGGCGTCAATCTCGATGAAATATCCGCCGGTGAGTGCCGTGCCGCTGTTGTCCTGCGGCGTCATCTCCACAATATCGACACGGTTTTTGTTCACCTCCACCTGATCACACAGCTGATAGCAGCCCTTGTACTCGCCGTTGAGCAGTACGTCAACGACAGTGCCGTAGGGTGTATATGGCATCCCCAGGCGTTTGCTCAATTCAAAAGCCAGCAGGTTGCGCATCAGCGTCTTATCACCGTAGTTGTTGAGGAGCGTCCATTTCTTGGCTTTTCCCGGTGCATCCAGCACACGCTGTTTCTTGTCGAACTTGATGCGCCAGGGCTTTTTCGGAAAGCCGCGTGAGGCATTGCCACGCTCACGTGTCGTGCCGGGCTCTGACAGCAAACCGTCGTCAGAGATAATGGTCAGCTGAGAAACAATCTGGTGCTCCTTGTCGTAGGGAATCTCGCCGTTGAGGGTATGTATGCTGACGGTAGGCAGATTCGTCAACCTGTAAAGTTGCGACTCGTCGCCCTCGCCCTCATGTCCATAGAATTCTATCTCAGCAATGTTGCAGCGAGCATCAGACGGACCGATATATCGAACATAGCGGAATCCTTTCGAGCAGGCAACATCAGCGTGGGAAACAGTTCCGATAGTGCCTCGCTCGCTGATGACGTAAAGCGGCAGAGCATCCATGAAATCAGGACTGTTGGCACCTTCGAACACGCCTAACTGCACGCGTTGCTCGCCATGCACATCATTGCGCGGCGACCATCCTACTCGTGTGATGACATGCGGCACGCCAAGGTCCAGACCAGCCCAAGTATAACTGCGTTCCCACGAAGCAAAGAAAGTTTGAAGGTTACCGTCGAAGGCGTCACGGCAAGTATTCACTGTCGTTGACTGATTACCCGTGGAATAGTTCACCGACTCAGCCGTACCGATGACAGTGCCCGTCAGCTTCGGGTCCTCGTCAGCCAGGGCAACACCCCATGCGGCACAAGCCAGGCTCAGTATGGCAATTTGTTTTCTCATCCAATCTTCAATGGTCAATCTTCTATGATTCTCACACCGCCTTTGTCGGCCGAGCTGACGCTTTGGGCATAGGCACGCAGGGCTTTCGAGACGACACGATTGCGCTTCAAGGGTTGCTGCTGACGTGCAGCCAGCTCCTCGTCGCTCAGTTTCACGTTGATGCTGCGCGAAGGAATGTCGATGACGATGATGTCGCCGTCCTTGATCTTACCGATATTACCGCCATTGGCAGCCTCGGGCGAGATATGTCCGATGCTCAGTCCGCTGGTGCCGCCGCTGAAGCGTCCATCAGTGATGAGGGCACACTCCTTGCCCAAGTGCATACTCTTAATATAAGATGTAGGATAGAGCATCTCCTGCATACCAGGTCCGCCCTTCGGACCCTCGTGGGTGATGACCACGCAGTCGCCTTTCTTCACCCGTCCGCCAAGGATACCCTCGCAGGCATCTTCCTGTGAGTCAAACACCACGGCGGGACCTTCAAAGTGCCACAGGCTCTCGTCTACGCCGGCTGTTTTCACTACGCAACCGTCCTGAGCAATGTTGCCGAAGAGCACGGCCAGTCCGCCGTCCTTCGTATAGGCATGTTCGATGTCGCGGATGCAGCCGTTCTCACGGTCCAGGTCGAGCTTGTCGTAATACTCATTCTGTGAGCCCATCTCAGTAGAGAAGCGTCCGGCAGGAGCGCTGAAGTAGATGGCAGCCTCGTCGTTCAATCCGTTGGCATCATACCTGTCCATTGCCTCTCCAAGCGTCATGCCATCAACGCGAATGGCGCTGCTGTCGATGAGCCCGCCCTTGTTCAGCTCGTTCAGGATGCCGAGAATGCCACCGGCACGGTTGCACTCCTGCACACTGTATTTCTGCGTATTGGGAGCCAGCTTGCAGAGGCAGGGCGTCTTACGGCTCAAGGCATCGATGTCCTTCATGGTGAAGTCGACGCCAGCCTCCTGTGCCACAGCCAACAGGTGGAGCACGGTGTTCGTCGAGCCTCCCATTGCGATGTCAAGCGTCATGGCGTTGAGGAAAGCCTGACGGGTGGCGATGCTTCTCGGAAGGACTGATTCATCACCCTTTTCATAGTAAGCCAGAGCGTTCTTCACGATGAGCTGTGCAGCCTCGCGGAACAGCTTTACACGATTGACGTGCGTGGCCAGGATGGTACCATTGCCGGGCAGCGACAGGCCGATGGCTTCAGTAAGCGAGTTCATCGAGTTGGCGGTGAACATGCCTGAGCACGAGCCACAGCCCGGACAGGCACACTGCTCTATCTCTTTCATCTCGTCGTCAGAGACGCTGGGGTCGGCACCTTTCACCATTGCAGTGATGAGGTCGGCGTTCTCGCCACGCCATTTGCCAGCCTCCATCGGGCCGCCAGAAACGAACACGGCAGGAATGTTCAGGCGCATGGCGGCCATGAGCATACCCGGCGTCACCTTGTCGCAGTTTGAGATACACACCATAGCATCGGCCTTGTGGGCGTTGACCATATACTCAACAGAGTCGGCAATGATGTCTCGCGAGGGCAGCGAGTAGAGCATTCCGTCGTGGCCCATGGCGATGCCGTCGTCGATGGCGATGGTGTTGAACTCAGCGGCATAACAGCCCAGCTGCTCTATTTCTTCTCTGACTATCTGTCCTATCTCGTGCAGGTGTGTATGGCCCGGCACAAACTGAGTAAACGAGTTGACAATGGCAATGATGGGCTTGCCAAACTGTTCGTGCTTCATGCCTGTGGCAACCCACAAGGCACGGGCGCCGGCCATACGGCGACCCTCGGTGCATACACTACTACGTAATGGATGTTTCATATATTCTACTGATTATTCGTACAAAATAGGCAAGCCAAATATTTCCTGATGGCCTTCCTCGCCTTCCTCGCCTTCCTCGCCCTCTTCATCTCCTAAGCCAATCTCACCCTGACAGGGATCGAAGCCCGGTGTGATGTCGAACTGGTCATTCTGAGTGATGTCGATGGTGGGGTCGGCATAAATCTTTTTCATGTAA
Source organism: uncultured Prevotellaceae bacterium (assembly GCA_902778535.1). Taxonomy (GTDB): domain Bacteria; phylum Bacteroidota; class Bacteroidia; order Bacteroidales; family Bacteroidaceae; genus Prevotella. The sequence continues at coordinate 38,971 of CACYYG010000015.1, read as the reverse complement.
AGGCCAAAGACTGGCAGAGCAGCAGAAGCGCCCTGAGCGTAGGCCATGCTCTCGAAGTGGATGTCGCGGTCTTCGCCGCCCACCCAGCAGCCTGAGACGAGCTTCGGCGTAATGCCCATAAACCATCCGTCGCTGTTGCTGTTGGTCGTACCCGTCTTTCCGCCTATCGCAGCGGTAAAGTTATAGGGAGCACGGCGCAGTCGGCTGCCCGTACCGCCATCCACGACGCCACGCAGCATGTAGATCATCTTTTCGGCTGTCTCATTGTCGAGCACCTCATTGCCCGGCCTGGCCAGCTGATCAGCGTTATAGACCTTTCCTTCGTTGTCAACAATCTTCGTGACAAAGACGGGTGCTGAGCGATAGCCATGATTGACAAACGTGGTATAGGCCGAGACCATTTCGGCCACGGTGTTCTCGCAGGGACCCAGGCAGAGTGCAGGGCCGGGGAAAATGTCGGGGTTGTTGAAACCATACTCACGCAGGATGGCCAGGAAGTTCTTCGGGCGTACCAGGTCGATGAGTATGGCTGATATCCAGTTGTTCGACGTCTGCAAGCCCCATCTCAGCGTCACCATCTCTCCCAGGCGTGCTGCACTGCCGTTGCGCGGCGTCCAAGGCCGGCCATCGTCGGTGTAGCAGGTGTGGCGCTCACAGAGCACCTCGGTGCAGGGCGTCATGTTGGCACCGGCAGGCGACATGGCCAATGAATAGAGGAACGGTTTGATAGTGGAGCCCACCTGACGGCGTCCGAGTGAGGCCATATCGTAGGCAAAGTGCTGGAAGTCGAGTCCGCCGACGTAGGCTTTCACATGGCCGCTATGCGGCTCCATGCTGACAAAGCCTGTGCGCAGGAACGACTTATAGTAGAGGATGGAGTCGCGCGGAGTCATCATCGTGTCACGCTCGCCATGGTAGGTAAACACAGCCATCTTCACCGGCGTATTGAACGCGGCGTCAATCTCCTCCTGCGTAGCGCCGGCCTCCTTCATCACACGGTAGCGGTCGCTCTGACGGATATTGCGCTTGATGATTTTGTTCACTTCGGCCGTCGACAAGTTGTTGGCGTATGGTGCATTGCGGCGGTTGCGGTTGCCGCGCCAGAACTCCGGCTGCAGGTAGCCCACCACGTGCTCATAGCAGGCCTCCTCGGCATATTGCTGCATACGCGTGTCAAGGGTGGTGTAAATCTTTAGTCCGTCGGTATAAATGTCATAAGGTGCGCCGTTGGCCTTGAAGTTTTTGTTGCACCATCCGTAGAGGGGATCTTCTTCCCACGCTATCCTGTCAATCTCATACTGCACGCGGTTCCACTCAGGATAGTCGCTCTGCACGGGTTTCTTCGCCATCATGTAGCGGCGCAGGAAGTCGCGGAAATAGGTGGCCACACCGTTGTTATGGTCAGCCACGTGGAACTTCAGCTCATTAGCCAGCACCACTTCTGAGCAACTGTCCAACTGCTCTTCGGTGATATAGCCCTCCTTGCACATCTGCTGCAACACGATGTTGCGGCGCTCCTGACAGCGCTCAGGGTATCGGCGGGGATTGAAATAGCTGGGATTTTTGCACATGCCCACCAGCGTGGCTGACTCAGTGATGCTGAGGTCATGCGGCTCTTTTGAGAAATAGGTGTTGGCAGCAGTCTTGATGCCTACGGCATTGTTGAGGAAGTCAAACTTGTTGAGGTACAGGGCGATAATCTCCTCCTTCGTATAGGTACGCTCCAATTTCACGGCGATAACCCATTCGATGGGTTTCTGCAGCAGACGCTCAGTGGTGGTGTGTGCACCGCCTTCGTGGTAGAGCTGCTTGGCCAGCTGCTGCGTAAGGGTTGAGCCGCCTCCGGCACTCTTTTGCCGCATCACGCCTCGCTTCACCACGGCGCGAATCAATGCCTTGAAGTCGATGCCGGCATGCTCGAAGAAACGGGCATCCTCAGTAGCCACCAGTGCCTGAACCAATGAGGGCGACAGCTCGTTGTAGCTCACCATCACACGGTTCTCGCGGCTATAGCTATAGGTACCCAACAGCTTACCGTCGGCCGAGTACACCTGCGAGGCCGACTTGTCAATAGGGTTCAGCATCTCCTCGATGGGCGGCATGTCACCGATGCGACCGTCGGCAATAGCCCAGAATATCACTCCCACTCCTGTAACGGCCAGCAGCAACAGGCCCCACAGGATACCTATGAACCATTTTCTCATTTCACATATCTATTTGGACTGCAAAAGTACACAGAAAAACTGATATGAGCAAAATTTTTCCGAAAAAACATACCCCTCTAAGTCATCCGCCCAGAATTATCCAAAGTCATCGTTCGACAAAAAGTCACCGAAACATCGGTAACATCGAGGGTTACTGACAGTAACCACGTGGGTTACTGTCAGTAACCATGCGGGTTACAGTCAGTAACCCACGTGGTTACTAAAATATACTTCAAAGACGTAATTAAACTCCATGAAAAGAAAATTGCGTTTTTCTTTTGCGTTTTGCCCGCTTATTCGTACCTTTGGCACGCCGTTTGCACTTTTAAGGATAAAGCAAAGCAAATCGATGACAAGTCAATTCTCACCGAAAGTATCCGAAATCCTCTCTTTCTCACGAGAGGAGGCAGCACGCCTGGCCTCAAGCTCCGTTGGGCCAGAGCATTTGCTGTTGGGACTTTTGCGCCAGAAGGAAGGGCCGGTGGTGAACGTTTTCCGCCGCCTGCGTCTCAACATTTCCCAACTCAAGTACGAACTGGAAGCAAAGGTGCGACAGGATGACATATTCAAGCCCAGCTACACACATGACCTGGTGCTCAACGAAAAGGCATCGAACATCCTGAAGCTGGCAGTCCTTGAGGCACGCATCCAGCGTGTGCAGCGCGTCGACGAGCAGCATCTCCTGCTCGCCATCCTGCACGACTCAGTCAACAACGGAGCCAAACAAATCCTTGAACAGAACGACATGAATTACGAAGATGTGCTGACGCTGCTGCGCTCAGCTGACAACCCACAACCCTCAACCCTCAACCCTCCGCCACAGAACGGCATTGCGCTACCCGACGAGGACGAGGACGAATATGACGAGGAAGCATCTAATGGCACTTCCGCAGGAAGCGGAACCGCCGCTTCGAAAACCCAGACGGCCCAGAAGCAGAAGAGCAAGACACCCGTGCTCGACAACTTCTCTACCGACCTGACGGCCGCCGCAAAGGAGGATAAGCTCGACCCCATCGTGGGCCGCGAGCGCGAGATTCAGCGTGTGCTCGAAATCCTCGGCCGCCGCAAGAAGAACAACCCCATCCTCATCGGCGAACCCGGCGTGGGCAAAAGCGCCATCGTCGAAGGTCTGGCACAGCTCATTGCCCAGCGCAAGTGCTCGCCTATGTTCTTCGGCAAGCGCATCGTCAACCTCGACATGACGGGCATCGTGGCAGGCACCAAGTACCGCGGACAGTTTGAGGAGCGCATCAAGGCACTGCTGAAGGAACTGGAGAAAAACCCTGAAATCATCGTCTTCATCGACGAGATACACACCATCATAGGTGCTGGCGGCTCGGCAGGAGCAATGGATGCCGCCAACATTATGAAGCCGGCCCTGGCACGTGGAACCATACAGTGCATCGGCGCCACAACGCTTGACGAATATCGCAACAGCATCGAGAAGGACGGCGCACTGGAGCGCCGCTTCCAGAAGGTCATCGTAGATCCGACGACAGCCGACGAAACGCTCACCATTTTGCACAACATCAAGGACCGCTACGAGCGTCATCACCACGTGGAATACACCGACGAGGCGCTCACGGCATGTGTCAGATTGACAGAACGCTACATCGCCGACCGTGCTTTCCCCGACAAGGCCATCGACGCCATGGATGAGACTGGCTCGCGCGTACATTTAAAGAATGGCACCGTGCCACCCGAGATTACAGAGAAGGAGAAGGAGCTGGCCCGCGTAAAAGACCGCAAGCAAAGCGCTGTGCGAGGGCAGAACTTCGAGCTGGCCGCCAGCTACCGCGACCGTCAGACAGAGCTTGAGGCCGAGCTGGCTGTACTCACCGAGCAATGGCGCAATGGCAACAACGACGACCGTCAGACTGTGGGTGAGGCCGAGGTGGCCAGTGTGGTATCGATGATGAGCGGCGTGCCCGTGCAGCGCATGGCCGAGAGCGAGGGCATCCGCCTCAAGGGCATGGCAAAGGAACTGAAGGAACAGGTGATTGCGCAGGATGCAGCCATCGACAAGATGGTACGCGCCATACAGCGCAACCGTGTCGGTCTGAAAGACCCCAACCATCCCATCGGCGCCTTTATGTTCCTCGGCCCCACAGGCGTTGGCAAAACCTTCTTAGCCAAGAAATTAGCCGAGTTTATGTTCGGCTCGCCCGATGCCCTCATCCGTGTAGACATGTCGGAGTATACCGAGTCGTTCAACGTCAGCCGGCTCATTGGCGCTCCTCCGGGCTACGTGGGCTATGAAGAGGGCGGACAGCTGACAGAGCGCGTGCGCCGCAAACCCTACTCCATCGTCCTCTTAGACGAGATAGAGAAGGCTCATGGCAATGTCTTCAACCTGCTGCTGCAGGTGCTCGACGAAGGCCGTCTGACCGATGGTAACGGACGTTTCGTAGACTTCCGCAACACTGTGATAATCATGACTTCCAACGCCGGCACACGCCAGCTGAAGGACTTCGGTCGCGGCGTGGGATTCACGGCCGGCAGCATCGGACTGGCCATGAACGAGCAGGACCGCGAACATGCCCGCAGCATTGTGCAAAAGGCACTGTCGAAGCAGTTCTCGCCCGAGTTCCTCAACCGTCTCGACGAAATCATCACCTTCGACCAGCTCGACCTCGACGCCATCAAGCGCATTGTCAACGTAGAACTGAAGCCGCTGGTGAAACGCATTGCAGACCTAGGCTACACGGTGGTTTTAGACGATGAGGCACGCGAGTTCGTGGCTACCAAGGGCTACGATGTGCAGTTCGGTGCCCGTCCCCTGAAGCGCGCCCTGCAGAACTATGTAGAAGACGGCGTCTGTGAGCTCATTCTCGAGGGTGAACTGCCTCAGGGTTGCACCATCAACGTGACGAAAAACCCAGAAAAAGAAGAATTATCCTTCAACGTTCAATCCGCAAAAGACTGACAAATTGACAGAAAAACACATTGTTTTAGAAGACATCGACCCCGTCGTTTTCTACGGAGTGGGCAATGCCCATCTGCAGATGCTGAAGGCATTATACCCAAAGCTTCGCATCGTGGCCCGCGACAACGTGCTACGTGTGCTGGGCGACGAGCAGCAGCTGGCAGCCTTTGAGGAAAGCGTGGAGAAAATGCGGCAGCACGTGTTGAAGTTCAACGCACTCAAAGAAGAGGATATCCTCGACATCACACGCGGTAAGCGGCTCAGCGATGACGTGCCCGACGACGTTGTATGCTATAGTGTCAGCGGACGGCCCATCAAGGCCCGGTCGGTCAACCAGCAGCATCTCATCGACACCTACAATGACAACGACATGGTGTTCGCCGTAGGCCCCGCCGGCACAGGCAAGACTTACCTGTCCATCGCGCTGGCCGTCAAGGCTTTAAAAGAGAAAACGGCAAAGAAAATCATTCTGTCGAGACCAGCCGTTGAGGCGGGCGAGAAACTGGGTTTCCTGCCTGGTGACATGAAGGACAAAATCGACCCCTACCTCCAACCGCTCTATGATGCCTTGGAAGACATGCTGCCACAGGTGAAACTGCAGGACATGATGGAGAAACACGTCATCCAGATTGCTCCCCTCGCCTTCATGCGCGGACGTACACTCAGCGATGCCGTCGTCATCCTCGACGAGGCTCAGAACACCACGCCGGCACAAATACGCATGTTCCTCACCCGCATGGGCTGGAACACGAAAATGATTATTACTGGCGACACGTCGCAGATTGACCTCCCCCACTCGCAGAAGAGCGGACTTATCGAGGCGCTGCACATTCTCGCCGGTGTCGAGGGCATCGGCGTGGTCAACCTCACACAGAAAGACATTGTGCGCCATAAGCTTGTCACTCGTATCGTCAACGCCTACGAGGCTTTCGACCGCGACAGAGACAACGAATAAAAGTACCTTCGCAGCATGATAGCGCAAGAGTTGGCATTCCGCATGGAGCAGTGCTTCGGCCATGTGCCGACAAGCGAGCAGGCCACTGCCATCAGCAAAGTGGCGGCGTTCCTGTGTGACCTTACGCCGCTGTCGGTAATGGTTCTCCGGGGCGCTGCCGGCACAGGCAAGACCACACTGGCTGCTGCCATCGTCAGAGCCTTGCTCGGACTGAAGCAGAAACTGGTGCTGCTGGCTCCTACAGGGCGTGCCGCCAAGGTTTTCTCGCTCTATGCAGGCAGCGAGGCCTATACCATCCACCGCCGGATCTACAGGCAGAAAGTGGCAGGCGACCTCTCAATGTTCAGTCTCAGCGACAACTTGCACCACGACACGCTGTTCATCGTCGACGAAGCTTCAATGATCTCAGCTTACGGCGGCAATGAAGGCTGCACCTTCGGCTCTGACTCACTGCTGGCCGACCTTGTGCACTACGTCTATCAGGGCGTGAACTGCCGTTTGCTGCTCATTGGCGACCACGCACAGCTGCCACCCGTAGGCGAGGAGGAGAGTCCGGCGCTGTCAACAGCAATACTGCAGACCCTTGGTCTGAACACTTACGAAGCCACTCTCAGCGAGGTGCTGCGCCAGAGCCAACAATCGGGTATCCTTTGGAATGCCACGCGGGTAAGGAGGATGGTGGAGAACGCCGAAGAAGTGACTACGCTGCCGACAATCCGGTTCCATGACTTCCCCGACATCGTCAACGTGCCTGGCGGAGAACTCATCGAGGCGCTGGCCAGCAGCTACAGCCACGTAGGCATGGACGAAACGATGGTGGTGACACGGTCGAACAAGCGAGCTGTCATCTACAATCGCGGCATACGCAATACCGTGCTCGACCGCGAGGAAGAGCTGTGCCGCGGCGACCAGCTGATGATTGTAAGAAACAACTACTACTGGAGTCAGAAACTAAAAGACGACGAAGGTAACGCGCCACTCAGCTTCCTGGCCAACGGCGACAGTTGCGTGGTACAACGTGTGAGGAACTTACATGAACTCTATGGCTTCCGTTTCGCCGACGTCACCGTCACCCTACCCGACTATAACGATCTGGAGCTGACGGCAACCGTATTACTCGACACCTTGGCTACGGAGGCGCCATCACTGACACGCACGCAGCAGGAGCAACTTTATCAGAACGTGATAGAAGACTATGCCGACATTCCCTTGAAGAAAGACCGCTTGAAAGCCTTGCGCAGTGACCCGCACTACAACGCCTTGCAGGTGAAATACGGCTATGCCGTTACCTGCCACAAGGCACAGGGCGGACAGTGGGCTCACGTTTACATCGACCAGGGCTACATGACCGACGATATGCTCACACCCGATTATCTTCACTGGCTCTACACTGCACTGACACGTGCCACAGAGAAAGTATTCCTCGTCAACTGGCCTGAGACACAAGTTGACAAAAGCAACGATTGAACTCGTTATAATGGACTATCAAGCAATTATAGACAAGTATTACCCTGAGAATGACGCATTGCGCAGTCTCTTGTTGAAACACTCGCGACAGGTGGCTGACCGCTGCCTGGCGATAGCAGAGAAACACCCCGAGTTGCAGCTCGACAAGGATTTCATCGAGGCCGCTGCGATGCTGCACGACATCGGCATACGCTGGTGCCATGCGCCGTCCATCTACTGCAACGGCACTGAGCCCTACATTCGTCACGGCCTCATCGGTGCCGAGCTGCTGCGTAGCGAGGGCTGCGACGAAGCCTTCGCCCGCGTCTGCGAGCGCCACACCGGCACTGGCCTTACCCGCCAACAGATTGAGCGACAGCAGTTGCCCCTGCCGGCAAAGGACTATGTGCCCGAGACATTGACCGAGCAACTTGTGTGCTATGCCGACAAGTTCTACTCAAAGTCTCGTCCCGACCGCGTCCTCACTGTTGCTGAGACGGCACAAAGTCTTGAGAAGTTTGGCCATGAGGGTGTGGAAAAGTTCCTGGAATGGTCAAAAATATTCGAATAGATGCGTTAAACTATGGTAAACACGGCGTTATTCGGGAATTTTGATGTAATTTTGCAGCCGTGAAACAAAAAACGGGTACCCTCCTCTTTGTTTTGGCCTTCATTCTGCTGTGGGCCTGTACGCCGTCGTCGCTTTTCAAAGAGAAGTCACAGGCTGTTAAAACGCCCGTTGCCGCTACAAATGCAGAAACGGCCGTGGCAGACACCATCGAAGATTTTCTCCACGACAGCATTGCACCCAAACCCGTTGAGAACGTGGCTATCGTCAACGACACAGCCGCCACTGACACCCTTACAGCAGCCATTCCCACGGTTATACCGTCGGATTCTGCCCTAACCCAACCAATAGACACCACCATTTTCGACAGTCTGCTCCTTGACCCTACGCGCCCTGCCCAGGCAGCGTTGAAGCGCGACACCACCCTGATGGACTCACTGGAGCTGGCCATCTATAAGTACAACAAGATCATTGACGACTCGCTGCGCCTCGACTCGCTGAACCGTCAGAAAAAGAACGGTATTGATGCGCCCGTGAAATTCTCAGCCAACGACTCCATGATTTATGAGGCTGCCACGGGCACAGCTCAGCTTTTCGGCTCGTCGCACGTGGAGTACATCAATATGGACTTGCAGAGCGACAAGATATACATGGTGCTCGACTCCTCACTGGTGCACGCCACAGGTTCAGCTGACACCCTCGGCAACAAATACGGCACACCCGTGTTCAAGATGGGTAGCGATACCTACGAGAACGACACGATGGCCTTCAACTTCAAGACAAAGAAGGGCCTTATCCAGCAAGTCTATACGCAGCAGGAAGACGGCTTCCTGACAGCTGAGGTGGCAAAGCGCGGCCCCAACGGCGAGGTGTATCTCAGCCATGGCAAGTACACCACCTGCGACGATCCCCACCCCGACTTCTACATCGCCATGAGCCGCGGAAAGATGAGACCAGGCAAGGACGTAGTGTTCGGTCCCTCCTACCTAGTGGTCTGCGACGTGCCCATCCCACTTGCCATTCCCTACGGTTTCTTCCCCTTCACCAAGAGCTATTCCTCAGGATTCATCATGCCTACCTACGGCGACGAGACGTCACGCGGTTTCTACCTGCGCGACGGCGGCTACTATTTTGCCATCAGCGACAAGATGGACCTGAAACTCATCGGCGAGATATACACCAAAGGCTCGTGGGGCGTCAGTACTGCCAGCAACTATCGCAAGCGCTACCGCTACAGCGGCTCCGTATTCGCCAGCTACCAGAACTCTGTGACAGGCGAGAAAAACATGCCCGACTACTCCAAGACAACGAGTTTCAAGATTCAGTGGACCCATCGCCAGGACGCAAAGGCCAATCCTTTCAGCAACCTCTCGGCCTCGGTGAACTTCGCCACATCAAGCTATGAGAGGAACAACCTCACGTCGATGTACAACCCGCAGACGATGACGCAGTCGACGCGCACCTCGTCGGTGAGCTACAGCACCAACTTCTCGAGCATCGGCCTCTCGCTGAGCACAACGATGAACCTCAACCAGAACATGAAGGACAGCACCATCGCCATGACGATGCCCGACCTGAACATCAGCATCTCGCGCTTCTATCCCTTCAAGCGCAAGAAGATGGCTGGCAAGGAGCGCTGGTATGAGAAAATCTCGATGAGCTACACAGGCCACTTCTCCAACTCCATCGACACGAAGGAGGACAAGCTGATGCACTCGAACATCATCAAGGACTGGCGCAACGGTATGCAGCACAGCATCCCCATCAGCGGCAACTTCACCATCCTGAACTACATCAACATCAACCCGTCGTTCAACTTCACCGACCGCACCTACACCAACAAGATTATGAAGTCGTGGGACGAGGTGGAAAACAAGGAGGTGAACGACACTGTCTATGGCTTCTACAACGTCTACAACTGGAGTATGTCCTTGTCAGCATCTACAAAGCTCTACGGTTTCTATATTCCTTCCCGCAAGCTCTTCGGCGACAAGATAGACCGCATTCGCCACGTCTTCACGCCTTCCGTCAGCTTCAGCTATTCGCCCGACTTCAGCGCAAAGAGCTATGGCTACTATGAAACCTACCAGAAGACCGACGCCGAGGGCAATGTCTCGCTGGTGGAATATTCGCCCTATTCAGGCGCCCTCTATGGTGTGCCCGGCAGGGGCAAGACAGGCAGCATCTCCTTCGACATGTCGAACAACATCGAAATGCGCATCAAGAGTGACGAGGACACCATCACGGGCTTCAAGAAGGTGAGCATCATCGATGAATTAGGCGCCTCGATGTCGTACAACATGGCGGCAAAGACACGTCCTTGGAGCGACCTCAACACCCGCATACGCCTGAAGCTGACAAAGAGCTACACCTTCAACCTCAACGCCGTTTTCGCCAGTTATGTCTACGAAGCCGACAGTGTGGGCGCCACGCCGAGGCTGAGCGAGCATACGACGTACTGGGGCCAAGGCAAGATTGGCCGCTTCCAGGGCATGTCGCAGAACCTGAGCTACACCATCAGCAACGAGAAGGTGGCGAAGATCATCCGTTGGCTGAAGGGTGAGCGCGACGAGGATGATAAGAAGAAAGACCAGCAGCGTAACAACTTGGACGACGAGTACGAAGACGAAAATGATGTTGAAACCAACGTAGACCGTGACCTCGAGGAGGGAAAGCACGGTGCCAAACGCGAGAGTGCCGGCAAGGCCGAGACCGACGAAGACGGCTATATGGCTTTCTCATTGCCTTGGAGCCTCAGCTTCGGCTATGGCATCAGCATGCGCGAGGACAACAATGTGAAGCGTTTCAATTACAACACGATGCGCTACCCCTACAAGTTCACACAGAACCTGAACGTCAGTGGAAACATACGCATCAGCGACGGATGGAACATCAGTTTCTCGTCAGGCTACGACTTCGAATACAAGAAGATTTCAATGACCACCGCCTCGCTCAGCCGCGACCTGCACTGCTTCAACATGTCGTGCTCCGTCGTGCTCGCGCCCTACACCAGCTATAACTTCAGTTTCCGCTGCAATGCCTCCACGCTGACCGACGCCCTGAAGTACGACAAGCGCTCCAGCTACTCCAACTCCGTGCAGTGGTATTAAAGCCCACCCAAGCCCTCCCGAAGGGAGGGATGTTAAATGTGAATCAAAACCTACGAACATGACATATAATAATGATACTAAATATTCCTCCCTTTGGAAGGACTTGGGTAAGCTTCCCATTACCACCGATAGCCGCAACTGTCCCAAGGGCAGCATTTTCATAGCCCTGAAGGGCGACAACTTCAACGGCAACCAGTTCGCCCTCCAAGCCTTGGAAAAGGGTTGCGCATACGCCATCGTCGACGAAGATTTGGACATATCCGAATCTCAAATCTCAAATCTCAAATCTCAAATCATAAGAGTCGATGATTGCCTCCAAACCCTGAAGGACATTGCTCGCGAGCACCGCCGCCAGTTCGACATTCCTGTCATCGCCATCACCGGCACCAACGGCAAGACCACCACGAAGGAGCTCATCAAGGCCGTGCTGTCGGAGAAATACAATGTGCTGGCCACTGAGGGCAACTTCAACAACGACGTGGGGGTGCCGAAGACGCTGCTGCGCCTGAACAAGGAACACGAGATAGCCATCATTGAGATGGGCGCCAGCCACCCTGGTGACATCAAGACGCTGGCAGAGACGGCCGAACCCACCTGCGGACTCATCACAAACGTAGGCCGTGCCCACCTGCAAGGTTTCGGTTCCTTTGAGGGTGTCATCAAGACCAAAGGCGAGCTATACGACTATCTGAAGGCCAACACCGAAGGCCCCATCTTCATCAATGCCGACAACGACTATCTGGTAGACCTCATCGGCGACGACGACGAAATCTTCCTCACGCCCTATAGCACCGACCCTGAGAAGCAGTACGTATGCATCTCGGGCGAGGTGGTGAGTTGCGACCCGGAGCTGACGTTCCGCTGGCGCAAGCCGCTGATGGAGTTAGAAGAGACGGGGGCCTCGCAGAAGTGGCATAAGGTAAAGACGCACCTCATCGGTGACTACAACATCGACAACCTGCTGGCCGCCATCGCCGTGGGCATCAACTTCGGCGTCGACCGCAAGGCCATCTGCCACGCATTGGAGAACTACGTGCCCACCAACAGCCGCTCACAGCTGGTGCAGACAGCACACAACCGCCTCATCGTCGATGCCTACAACGCCAACCCCTCCAGCATGGCCGCCGCCTTGGACAACTTCAGGCTGATGGCCACCAACGAGGGTGAGACGAAGATGGCCATTCTGGGCGAGATGCGCGAATTGGGCGACGTCAGCCATGAGGAGCACCAACGCCTCATCGATCTGTTAGCCAAGAGCGACATCAGCGAAGTGTGGCTCGTAGGTGAGGAATTCAATGGCATCACCCCCCAAGCGTCTTCTCTTATCTTACGTTACTTCAAGGATGTGGAAGAGGTAAAGGCCGGGCTACAGGCTCGCCAACCGTCGGGAAAGCTCATTCTCATCAAGGGCTCCAACGGAAACAAGCTCTACCAGCTTCCCGATTTTCTTTAGTAATCGTTAAATAATAAGCTGGTAATTTTCGGGGGTACGGAGGTACGGGGGTACGAGACTAGACCTTACGTTGAAGGCAGGCGTGCAAGCTATTCTCGTACCCCCGTACCTCCGAATCGTACCAAGTTATTTTTGCATATCACTTAAGACTTTCCGCTGTCATACCAGCTTACGGGTTAATATAGCCCGGAAGCTGCGCAGTTTTACAAACGATTGATACACATTTCGTACACACCGTGTGTATTTTTAGTACACACCGTGTGTATTTTTAGTACACGCCGTGTGTACGAAACGCGTAGTTGACGTTTATGATTCCCGGGTATTGCCCTAGCACTCGCAGGCATCGCGACGCGCCTGTAATATGGCACGGCGATAGATGACGCAGGCAAGTATAAAGTAGGCCAGCGCCTGCAGCCACAGCACACGATATTCGGACATCACGTCGCTCAGCGTACCTCCCATCTCGTTGATGCGTATGAAGCCGCGCACGCCAAAGGTCGACGGAAACAGCCACGAGATGCCCTGCCAGAAGCCGGGAATGCTGCTCTGTGGCCAACTGACTCCTGTGAGGAAGAGCAAGGGAACAGAGACGAACACCATGAGCAGCATGACGTTCTCACGATAGCGAACCAGACACGACACCACCATACCAAAGAAAATGCAGTCGAGCAGGAAGGGCAGTAAGAACATGGCCAGATGGTCCCACCTTCCTATGCTGGTAAAGCCGAAGAGTCGCGGAACAACGAGCACGAGGTAGGCGGTCATCACAAGATAAATCATGAAGTAGCACAGCGCCTTGCCGCCCACAATGCGGAACATGCCGCTATAGTGGTGCGAGATGGGGATGAGATGCCGGTTGGGATTACGCTCGCGTGCCGTTCCTGCGCTGAGGCCGATGCCTAATACCAATGTCTGCTGGATGATGAGAATCAGCACGGCGGGAATGATGAATGAGCCGTAGCCGCCTGTCGGGTTATAGATGGCCACCTCTTCGGCCTGCAGCGGACGTGCGGCAATCTCTTCCTCGCGTGTGGTAAAGTGCTGGCCCAGCTTCGTCTGTATGTCGGCGCCCATCTCCAAGCTCACCATACGTGCCGTCATGTAGATGGCTTTATAGGCCAGCATGAGGCTCATGTCGCAATAGACGCTGACGGTGGCCTGCTCCATGCGGTTGATGCGAGTCTCGAAGTCGGAGGGAATATAGTAGATGCCACGTGCCACCTGGCGGCTGAGCAACGACTGCGCCTCGTCCATATCGGCAGCATAGGAGAGTATTTTCACATCGGGTGAAGCGTCGCATTGGCGCGCAAACTGTCGCGACAGCGGCGAGTGACAGTCGTCGACTATTACGACAGGTACCTCACGCACTACCTCATTATTATATATCCAAGAGTAGAGCAGCGGATAGAGAAGCGGCACAATGATGAAGAAGATGAGCACGCCTTCGTCCTTCACCACCTGCTTCATCTCGTCCCACCAGATGAAACACATGTCTTTGATGGCTTCAGATATTCTATTCATTATGGTATATAGACGTAAGTCAGCATTGCGTTCTTAATCTTCTTCAGCACCAGCCAGGGCAGGAGGGCAAAGCCCACGAGGGCTGCAAAGTGGAACCACGCCTCATGCAGCGGATAGCCGTTGAAGACGCAAATCTGGTAGAGCATATAATAATGTCGCAGGGGGAAGAGCCAGCTGGCAGCCTGCAGCGGACCGTCCATACCGATGATGGGGAAGGCGGAGCCTGCCATCGAGAAGCTGAGCACGGCCCATAGCGAACAGATACTCATCGACATGCGCAGCGACGGCATCAGACCGAAGGCAAAAATGCCGAACCCCTGCGCCGCCAGCACGTGCAGCACAGCCAACAGCGTCATCATGCCCACGCCGCCCGGATGGGGGAAGCGCAGGATGCCGAAGACATAGAACTCGTAGAGGAAAGTGATGAAAAGGAAGATAAGCGTCTGTGGCAGCAGCTTACCTGCCAAAGCTACAAGAATATTGTTGTTGGCGGCCTGCAACCATTCCTTCGATGTATTGAACTTCAACTCCGTTCCTATTGAATAGGCCGTAATGAGGAACATGAAGAGCATCATCACACCAGGAATGAGCATCGTTGAGAGGTAGACATTGTAGTTGGTCTGCGGATTGCTAATCTGGTGCAGACTGATGCTGATGGGCTGTAGGAACGCCTGTATCTGCTCGTCCGTAAAGCCCTTTGCGCGCATCGTGGCCTGTCCCAGGGCGGCAGACCCCAGCGTGCTGATGGTCTTCATATCCTTGAAGATGAGCGAGCCAGCTGCGATGCTGGTCAGCGTGTAATAATAGGAAATTTTCGGCTGTCGGCTGGAGAGCAGTTTGTCGGTGGTGCCTTTCGGAATATACAGGAAGCCGTATATCTTGTTCTGCTGGATGGCGCTGCGAGCATCACTCACCGTAGCATAGCGAGCCACCACTTTCGAGTTCTGGAAAGCGTCAAGGCGCTGTACCAAGGAACGTGTGGTCGACGTATTGTCCTCGTCTACAATGCCCACAGGCATGTCCTGCGGCAATCCCTCGCTCATCAATGACGTGAAGAAGAATACCACAAGCAACGGGAACACCACCATGCAGAACCCGTAGATAGGATTCTGCCACAGGCGGCGGCACTCGCGAAATGCTATTTGCAGTATGCGCCTCATCCTCCTACTTAATCACCAGACTCATGCCTGGACGCAGTCCCTCAAGGGTTTCCACAGGGCGGGCCTTCACCTCGAAGGTCTTCAGGTCATACTCGCCGTTGGTCTTCGTAGCCTTCCACACGGCGTAGGTGCCCTGATCCTTCATGAAGTAGACCTTCATCTTGATGTTCTTGCCGAAAGCTGGTACGAAGCAAGAGAACTCCTTGCCCACCTGCAGGCCTTTGAGCTGATCCTCACGCACATTGAACGTTCCCCACATATCGTCCATCATCGAGATGGTCATAATAGGACTGCCCGTTCCTACGAGCTCGCCCACCTTGGGATAGATGCTGCTCACCTCGCCGTCCATCTGGGCAATCTGCACCGTTTCGCCGATGTAGGCGTTCACCTCCTGCACGGCTCCCCTGGCACGATTGACCTGTGCCTGTGCGGCCAAGCGCTCCTCCTGACGTGCACCGTTCACAGCCATATCATACTGGCTCTGTGCGGCCATCACCTGTGCCTGCGACGACTTGTAGAGGGCTTCGGCCTCATCACGTTTCTGTGCGCTGATGACGCCCTCGTCGAAGAGGTTCTGCGCACGCTGATAGGACTTCTCGTGTATCTCCAGACCGGCCTTGGCCTGCTGCAACAGCTGGTAGGCGCCTTCAATCTGCTCCTTGCGGGCACCGTTGCGGGCCATCTGCTCCAAAGCGGCAGCAGCGTCCTCTGCGCCCTGCGCCTGTTGCATCTTTGCCATTACTTCAGGTGCTTCGAGGATGGCCAGCGTGTCGCCTGCGCGAACGAAGTCGCCTTCCCTGACACGTATCTCCTTAATGCGTCCGGGCACCTTGCTCGACACGCGGTATTCTGACACTTCCACCTGGCCCTGAATGATTTCCGGGTCGCGGTCGAAGGTGAAATAGCCGATGATGGCTACGATGGCTACGACAATGACAAAGCCGAGAATGGCCAACAATATATTATTGTGCTGTTTCTTTGCTTGCTCTTCCATATTTCTCTTGAAAAAACGTGAATGATAATTAGTCAGATAGGATTTTACTTAAGGGTGCCTAAGGCCTTCTGCAGGTCTACCTGCGAGAGTCGGACATCGATTTGTGCGTCAATGAGCTGTGAGCGTGCCTGCAGCCAGGCTGTCTGTGCCTCCATCACGATGGTGGGCGTGATGACGCCTTCCTGGAAGCCTACATTGGCCACGCGCAGGTTCTCCTCAGCGCGCTCAATACTGGTCTGAGCCAAAGCGAGACGCTTGTTGGCTTCTTCCACATGCAGCATCGACTGGTTCACCTGCAGCTCGATGAGGTCGCGAGCCTCGTCTAACTCCAGATTGGCAATAGCGGTAGCACCTTTCGAGGCACGCACCTTATAGGCTACATCGCCCCAGTTCCAGATGGGAATGCGGACGAGGAGGCCAACGTTCCAGAATCCGCCGAACTTCTTCTCAAAGCCGTTCAGCACATTTGGGTTGCTGACGGCATAGCCGCCAGTCAAGGCAACCTGCGGAAGGTTGGCGGCACGCAGCAGATTGGTGGCCTCGCGGCTGAGGTCAACGGCGCTGCCCAGCATCTTCAGTTCGGGACGGAAGCTTCCCGTTTCGCCCCCCGAGGGAGGAGCGATAGCCTGCAAGTCTACAGATCCAAGGTTTTCGGTATTTTCATCGACGAGGACAACGGGCTCGTTCAGCGGCAGGCCGATTTTCTGACAGAGCAGCATACGCGAAAGGGCCAAGCCGTCGTTCACCTTCTGCAGAGTCATCTCGGCCTCGTTCACCTTCACGCTCACGCTGAGACCCTCGCTACGGGTTGCTACGCCCTCGGCAATCATCTTCTGCACGTCGCTGTCGAGCTTTTTCACTACATCGAGATAGCCCTGCGCCAGTTCCTGCTTATGTTTCAGCGACACCACCTGCCAATAGGCCTGGTCGACACCGTAGAGCACCGCCTGACGGCGCACGTCGGCAGAATATTGCATCATGTCCTCATTGATGTCGGCCATCCGGTTGAGGGCGAGGATGGCTCCGCCCATGAAGACGGGCTGAGTCACGAGGATGCTGCCTGCGAAGATGTTGCGTGTATCGGTGCGGAAGGCATCGACAATCTTCTGTCCCTCGGTGTTCAGCAGACCAGCGGTATTAGTCAGCGTCTGACCCATCTGCTGCTGCATCTGTCCGGCCATCTGCTGGAAGGCCTCAAGGGGCACGCCCAGCTGTCCCAGCATCTGCCCCAGATTGCCAAGATGCTGCTGCAAGCCACCAGCCATCCCTTGCAAACTGCCTGCCATCGTTGTGCCGATGTTGCTGAGGCTTGTCTTCTGCTGGTCGTTGAGCAGCGAGAGTTCCTCGCTGGTGTACTGATAGGTGCCGATGGCCGACACGTGCGGCAGATACTTCGTGCGTGCCGAGCGCCTCAGGTTCTTGGCCACATCCTGCTTCACCTCAGCCACACCCAGCTGCTTGCTGTTGCGCAGGGCCATAGCCCGGCAACTGTCGAGGCTGAGCATTTGCTGGGCAAAGCAAATTGAAAATTGAAAATTGAAAATTGAAAATAGCAGGCATAAAGCCACCATCCGTCTTTTCCTTTTCCAATCATTCCGTTTCTGTATCATCTCTTAAGATATTTCCGTGTAAACCGTGTGAAAACGTTGCTTATTTTTCATAGCTGAAAGTTTTGTCGCCAATCATGTTGCCGTCGGCAAAGATGCTGACGTGATAGTCGCCGGCCACGAGAGCCTCCTCAACGTTCCAGTAGACCACAACGGGTGTCTCCTCGCCGGAGTATTCGATGACCTTCTTCATAGAGTATTCCAGCTGGCGGTTCTCGTAGTTGAAGAAGCCGCCGCTGCTCAGCACGCTGCCTGTAGGCGTCATAATGCGCACGTAGATGGTTCGCTCGCCGTTCTCGGCCGTAACGTTGCGGGCGATATTGAAGTTCACCTGCAATGTCTGCGTGTCGCTCATTTTCTTTGCCACCTTGCGCTTTCCCATACGCGTCATACTGATGGCAGTAGCGTTGAGCTGGGCAGCAATAGTCACGCGCTCAGTCAGTTGCTGGCGCTCCACCTGAAGGTTCTGATTCTGGCGGGTGCTCTCCTCCAGCTGGCCCGAGAGCTGTGTGTTCTCGTTGCGCAGATGCTGATTGACCTGATTGAGCGAGTCGACCTGGCGAATGTAGTCGCGCAAGACGGCGCGCACGCTGTTCAGCTCTCTTTTAAGACGGGTAATCTCGGCAGCGTTGTCGGCCTTCACCTGCCTGAGTTCTTCCAGCAGCTGCTGGGCACGAAGCTGTTCGCGTGTGAGCTGAGCGATGAGTGAGTCGTTGGTAATCTGCAGCATCATCTCGCCATACTGCTGGTCAAGCTGTGCATATTCGCTCTCCATTTCCTCCTTCTCCAGCTCAGCCAGCTCCTGTACGGCAGAAACCTTTTCCTGCAGCTGCTTGTTGTCGTCTTGCTGAGGCTTGATAACCAAAAGCCACAGACCAGCGGCCACAGCAAGCGCCAGAAGCACCGCTGCTGCCACTGAAATGATGACTGTCTTCTTCATTATTATTCTGACTTTTCGTTATGATGTCTTATTCTTCGTTCCGATAAAGAACATGCAAAATTACGCACTTTCCAGCAAAACGGCGAAAAAAAAAGGAGCAAAAGCGTTTTGGCAACCTAAAAATTTAGTTTAATTAGTAAAAATACCAACAATTTTAGCCTTTCTTTTGGTGGATTTGAAAATATTACTTATCTTTGCTCGCACTAAAGACCCGATGACTATGGCCCACAACGGTTTCCTATACCGTGCCTTCCGTCTGTATTATGATGGTTTCCGCAGCATGACGCTGGGGAAGACGCTGTGGCTGATTATCATCATTAAAGTATTCATCATCTTCGTCGTTCTGAAGATTTTCTTCTTCCCGAACTTCCTCAGTACTCATGCAGAGAAAGGTGCTGAGGCTGACTTCGTGGCCAACGAACTGCTGAACAATAACCAATAAACACAATAGCTTATGCAAGATTTACTGTTAACCATTGATGCAGGTACCATCGACTGGTCGAGGGCTCAGTTTGCGCTGACGGCCATCTACCATTGGCTCTTCGTCCCGCTGACGCTGGGCTTAGCGCTCATCATGGGCATCTGCGAAACCATCTACTACAAGAAGCAGAAACGGGCCGATGCCGAGGCTTCCGCTTTCTGGAAAAAGACATCCAAGTTCTGGCAGCGCCTCTTCGGCATCAACTTCGCTATGGGTGTGGCCACAGGCATCATCCTTGAATTCGAGTTCGGCACCAACTGGAGCAACTACTCGTGGCTCGTGGGCGACATCTTCGGAGCTCCGCTGGCCATCGAGGGCATCGTGGCCTTCTTCATGGAGTCGACCTTCGTGGCCGTGATGTTCTTCGGCTGGAAGAAAGTGAGCGCTGGCTTCCATCTTGCCTCCACTTGGCTCACGGGCATCGGTGCTACGCTGTCGGCCTGGTGGATTCTGGTGGCCAACTCGTGGATGCAGCACCCTGTAGGCTGCCAGTTCAATCCCGACACGATGCGCAACGAGATGACGTCGTTCTGGGACGTTGCCCTCTCGCCTGTAGCCGTCGACAAATTCCTTCACACCGTTATCTCTGCCTGGATCATCGGCGCCGTCTTCGTGGTGGCCGTCTCGTGCTGGTATCTGCTGAAGAAGCGCCACACGCAGCTGGCCCTGCAGAGCATCAAGATTGCAAGCTTCGTAGGACTTGTGGCTGCTCTGGGAGCCGCCTTTACCGGTCATATTTCCGGACAGGACGTTGCAAAGCATCAGCCCATGAAGCTGGCCGCGATGGAAGCCCTCTACAACGGCGGCAACTCGCAGAGCCTGACCTTGGTGGCGCTGGTGAATCCGCTGAAGCAGCCCGACTTTGCCAACGAGAAGGAGCCGGCGCTGAAGATAGGAATGCCCTACGCCCTTTCATTTATGGCAACGAACACGATGGACGGTTTCGTTCCCGGCATCAACGACATTCTCAACGGCTATACGAAGCCCGACGGCACACGCGAGCTTTCGGCCGACGAGAAGATAGCCCGCGGCAAGCTGGCCATCAGCGCACTGCAGGCCTATCGTCAGGCCCGACTCGACAAGAACGATCCCGAGGCCGTGCGCCAGCTACAGTTGTTCCGCGACAACGAGGCTTACTTCGGCTATGGCTATGTTCGCGACAAGAGCGAGCTGGTGCCGCCGGTAGGACTGAACTTCTGGGCCTTCCGCACGATGGTGGGCGTAGGCTGCCTGCTCATCCTGTTCTTCGGACTGGTGCTGGTTCTGGGTTACAACATCCCGTTCCTATCCATCTTCTCGCGCCGACTGCTGGCCGCCCTCGGTCTGCTGAACGAGACGGAGGCCGACGTTCCCGCATCAGGCTCTCAGCCGAAATGGCTCTGCTGGGCCGCCATCATCATGCTGCCCTTGTCCTACATCGCCTCAGAGAGCGGATGGATTGTGGCCGAGATGGGACGCCAGCCCTGGACTATTCAGGACATGCTGCCTACCTGGGCCGCCGCCAGCGACCTGCAGTCAGGCTCGGTCATGTTCACCTTTGCCCTCTTCCTCATCCTCTTCACCACCATGCTGGCTGTGGAGATCAGTATCATGTTGAAACAAATCAAGAAAGGACCTGAACTATGACATACGAATTTCTGCAACATTACTGGTGGTTCGTCGTATCACTGCTGGGAGCGCTGCTCGTCTTCCTGATGTTCGTGCAGGGCGCCAACTCGATGGTGCGCTCGCTGGGCTGGACACCTGAGGGACGCCGCCTCGTCGTCAACTCCACAGGCCGCAAGTGGGAGTTCACGTTCACCACGCTGGTCACCTTCGGCGGAGCGTTCTTCGCCTCCTTCCCGCTGTTCTACAGCACATCCTTCGGCGGTGCCTACTGGCTGTGGATGATCATCCTGTTCACCTTCGTGGTGCAGGCCGTGAGCTATGAGTTCCAAAACAAACTGGGCAACTTCCTCGGTGCCAACACGTTCCAATGGTGCCTCATGCTGAACGGCATCCTCGGCCCGCTGCTCCTCGGCAGCGCTGTAGCCACATTCTTCGAAGGTTCCAACTTTGTGGTGGAGAAAGCCAATCTTACGTCTCCTCTCCTTCTGGAGGGGCAGGGGGAGGCTCTATCCCATTGGGGCAACGCCTCTCACGGCCTCGACGCCCTGCTCAATCCCTGGGTGCTGGTGTTCGGTCTGGCTGTGATGTTCCTCGCCCGCACTTTAGGAACGCTCTACATCATCAACAATGTGAACGACGAGGACATCCGCTCGCGGGCTTCCGTGCGTCTGGTGGGCTCAGCCATTCCCTTTGTGGTGCTCTTCGTAGCCTACGTCGTACACCTGCTGCTGAAGGACGGCTACGGATGGAGCATCGAGACGGGCGAAATACAGATGGTGCCCCACAAATATCTCCACAACCTCATCGAGATGTGGCCGCTGCTCATCCTACTCCTCGCAGGTGTAGGCCTCGTGCTGGCAGGCATCGCGATGGAAGTGTGGCGCAAGGCCGACTCGAAGGGCAAGTGTCAGGGCATCTGGCCTGCAGGCATCGGAACGGTACTCACCGTCCTCACACTGCTGCTCTGTGCCGGTTGGAACTACACGGCCTACTATCCCTCGACCTACGACCTGCAGATGTCGCTCACCATCGACAACTCGTGCAGCAGCGAGTTCACCCTTCGCACCATGTTCTACGTCTCGCTGCTCGTGCCCTTCGTCCTTGCCTACATCGTCTACTGCTGGCGAAAGATTGACAGCCGCAAGATTGACAAGGAGGAAATAGCAGCCGACGAGGAGGCCTATTGAGCCGGCGTAACAGGACTATGAGCAGACTCGCTATACTACTGGCAGCGCTGGCGGCTTCGCTGTGCGGAAGGGCGCAGGAAACGGCGTTCCCCTTCCCCGCCATTCCTACGACGCTGACTGAGCCGCAGGCCCGTCTGGAGTTCCTGCTGGACCACTACTGGCAGGAGTTCGACTTCAACGACACCACAGCCACAGGCCAGGCAACGGCGGAACAGGGCTTCGTCGACTATATCGACCTGCTGCAGCTTGCCGACTCAGCGCTGAAGGCAAGAAGCGTGCGCATGTTTGCCGACAGCATCGCGCGCAACGAGCACAGGCAGCAGCAGTTCGACGCGCTGATAGACCATTATTTAGGCACCCGCGAGTCGCCCGTGCGCAACGACGTCACCTACGCTCATCTATTGCGCGTGCTGCCTCAGACACCGCAGCGAGCCTTCCTCCTGAGCCAGATAACGAAGAACCAGCCGGGCACCACAGCTGCCGATCTGCCCTTGGGCAAGGCGCCTAGCTCATGCGTCGTCTACACATCGGAAGAAGAGCCCGCTCCCCGGCTCTATTATGTGCAAAGCCCGTTGACGCTGCTGGTGTTCTACGACCCCGACTGCGAGCATTGTCAGGAGCTGATGCCGCAGATCAGGAGCATGATGGGCAGAGAGTATGCCTCACAGACGTGCGCCGTTTACATTAACGTGGAGGAAAATGCCGCCGCCCGCCAGGCCTATTACCTGCCCGACCTGCCGGCACTCTATCTGCTCGACAGCGAGAAGACAGTCATCATCAAGGACGGAACGATGCAGCAGGTTGCCGACTATCTGCAGCAGGCCGCCGACCATCAGTAGCTCACCCGGCGTTGAACGGCTGGCGCCACGTGCAGCCGTTCTTCCATTCTGAACAGCCGTAGGCGGTCTTGCCCTTGATGATGTGGCCTTTGCCGCAGAGCGGGCAGGGCTGGCCAATGAGATTGTCCTTTGCCGCCGTTTTCTTTCTGGGTGCTTTTTTCTTCAGATCCTCATCGGTAGTGACGGCCACGCGGCGGTTGCTGCTGTCGGCCATCACCTCGCTGACAATCTGCGTCACCTGCTGCTTCAGCTCGTCGATGAACTGTCGGGCGTCGTATTTCTGATGCTCGATGTCGCGCAGCTTCTTCTCCCAGATGCCGGTCAGCTCGCAGCTCTTCAGCAGTTCCTCGCGGATGAGGCCGATGAGCTCGATGCCGGTGGGCGTAGCGACGAGACGCTTGCGGTCGCGGCGTATATAGTGGCGTTTGAACAGCGTTTCGATGATGCCTGCCCTGCTCGACGGACGCCCGATGCCGTTCTCCTTCATGGCGGCTCGCAGCTCTTCGTCGTCGACGAATTTCCCTGCTGTCTCCATAGCGCGCAGCAGCGAGGCTTCGTTGTAATAGGGCGGCGGTGTGGTCCATTTCTCCGTGAGCGTGGGCTTGTGGGGACCGCTCTCGCCCTTGACGAAGGTGGGCAGGGTGCGCTCCTCGTCTTTTTCGGAGGTGAGAGACGTGGGGTCGGAGTTGAGAGCCGAGGGGTCGTCCTTTTGCTGGTCTCTGACCACGCGCCAGCCTGGGTCGAGGATTTCCTTGCCTGTGACTTTGAACTCGATGGCCCCCCCTACTGCCCCCGAGGGGGCTTCATTAGCTTGGGCATTTGTGTCCCCCTCGGGGGACGACAGGGGGGCTTTAACCTCGCCCAATACCGTCGTCGTGGAGAAACGGCAGTCGGGCAGGAAAACGCCAATGAAACGGCGGGCCACGAGGTCGAAGACCTTCTGCTCGGCGTCGCTGAGATACTGCGGAACGATGCCTGTGGGAATGATGGCGTGATGGTCGGTCACCTTCGATGTGTCGAACACGCGCTTCGACTTCTTCAAGGGCTTGCCGCCAATGGGCTTGATGAACTCGGCATAGGGCGCTACGCCTGCAAACTTCGTCTGGTAGAGGCCGTTCAGGGTTTGCGGACACTTGGCGTAGATGTCGTCGCTGAGGTATTGCGTGTCGACACGCGGATAGGTGGTGAACTTCTTCTCGTAGAGGCTCTGGATGAGGTT
This sequence comes from uncultured Prevotellaceae bacterium, assembly GCA_902778535.1. Classification (GTDB taxonomy): domain Bacteria; phylum Bacteroidota; class Bacteroidia; order Bacteroidales; family Bacteroidaceae; genus Prevotella. The sequence goes on along the minus strand of CACYYG010000015.1, from coordinate 14,753 downwards.
GAGCGTCTGCTCGGCCGAGAATCCGAACTTGCGGTTGCAGTCGACTTGCAGCGATGTGAGGTCGTAGAGCTGCGGCGGCTGTTCCTTGCCTTCCTTCTTCTCAACCTTCGTCACCGTGAAGGGTCTTCCCTCGATGAGCGCGAAGGCCTGCTCGCCCTCTTCCTTCGACGTGAACTTTCCCTTAGTCGCCGTGAAGGTTGTGTCGCGATAGATGGTAGCCAGCACCCAGTAGGGCTCGGGCTTGAAGTTGTCGATTTCCTTCTGGCGGTTGACGATGAGTGCAAGCGTAGGCGTCTGCACACGGCCTATGCTGAGCACCTGGCGGTTCTGTCCGTACTTCAGCGTGTAGAGTCGTGTGGCGTTCATGCCGAGCAGCCAGTCGCCGATGGCCCTGCTCATGCCGGCCATATAGAGCGGCTGATAGTCGTCCTGATCCTTCAGGTTGGCGAAGCCCTCGCGAATGGCCTCATCGGTCATCGACGAAATCCAGAGCCTCTTGACGGGACACTTGGCCTGCGCCTTCTGCATCACCCAGCGCTGGATGAGCTCACCCTCCTGTCCGGCATCGCCGCAGTTGACGATAGCATCGGCAGCATGCATCAGTTTCTCAATGACGGCAAACTGCTTGGTGATGTGTTCCTCGGGTATGAGCTTGATGCCGAAACGCTGCGGAATCATGGGCAGCTGCGTCAGCGCCCAGGGCTTCCACGCCTGTGTGTAGTCGCCCGGCTCCTTCAGCGTACACAGATGTCCGTAGGTCCAAGTCACCTGATAGCCGTTGCCCTCCATATAGCCATCGTGCGACGACGTTGCCCCGATAATACGGGCAATGTCGCGTGCTACGCTCGGTTTCTCTGCTATGCAAACAACCATTATGTTTTATTCAGTTTACAGTTAGAAAGTGCAAAGGTAGACATTTTTTTTCTTATTTTTCGCTTTTCACTTTTCACTTTTCACTTTTTTTCGTACCTTTGCCCACAACACAAAGAAAGAGAGGAAGATATATGAAAAAATTTTTCTGTTACATTTTGATGGCGCTGGTTTCTTTGCAAGTCTCTGCGCAAAACGATGATGAGCACGAAAGGCTGACGAACCTGCCTCACATCTATCTGAACACGTTCACGGGCTACGACATAACGAGCAAGACGGTGCCTGTGCTTGCTCGCATGTGGTTTGTCGACGAGCAGGACAATGTGACTTTCTACGATTCTCTCGAGGTGAGGATACGCGGCAACTCGACGGCTTCGCTGGCAAAGAAGCCCTATCGCCTGAAGCTGCAGGAGAAGACCCGCCTCCTGGGCAAGGATCGCGCCAAGGCCAAGAAATGGACGCTGCTGGCCAATCACGGCGACAAGACGCTCATTCGCAACGCCCTGACCAGTTTGATGGGCGAAAAGGCAGGAATGCCCTTCAACCCTGCCGCGAAGTTTGTCGACCTGACGGTGAACGGGCAATATGTGGGCAACTATCAGTTGTCCGACCAGGTGGAAGTACGTTCCAAGCGTGTTGACATAGCCGAGCAGGACTATCCGCTGACCGACGACAGCAACATCACGGGCGGCTACCTCTTAGAGGCCGACGGTTTCAAGGACTTCGTAGCAACCGGGCAGACGCAGCCGGGGCAGACGCCTACAGGCTTCTATTCGACAAGATGCAGCGTGCCCGTACGCATTCACTATCCCGACGACGACGAGATAGACGGCACGCAGTATGCCTACATTCGCAATTTCGTGAACAACTTTGAACGCCAGCTCTTTGCTACCGACTTCGACGACCCGCAGTCGGGCTACCGCTCATTGGTCGACTCGACAACGCTGGTCAACTGGTATCTCTGTACTGAGATAAGTGCCAATGTCGACGGTTTCTTCAGCACCTATTTCTACAAGCAGCAGGATGACGACCGCCTGTACTGGGGTCCGCTGTGGGACTACGACATTGCCTACAACAACGACAACCGCTCCGACCGGGGAGGAACGAGCAACACCGAGCAGCAGCTCATGAGCGACGTAGGCTACGGCTCGTCAAACGGATGCCGGAGGTGGGTGCAGCGCTTCTGGGAAGATCCCTGGTTTGCGCAACTCGTCAGTCGCAGATACAAGCAGCTGGTTGACGACGGGCTGGAGAGCTACCTGTATGAGAAGATTGACAGCCTCACCACACTGCTCGAAGAATCACAGCAGCTGAACTACCAGCGGTGGGGCATCCATGTCAGGACGTTGCGTGAGCGTGTGCTGCACAGCACCTACAACGAATATATCGACGACCTGCGCACCTTCATCCACAATCACCTGCGTTTCCTCTCCACAACGTTCGTAGGTTCCGACACGCCTGACCCCGACGAGCCGAAGACGCCCGACTTCGTAGCCGATGCCAACGCCTTCTATGCTATTGTGAATTCCGGAACGGGCACCTGCTTCGACCTCAACGGCAATGAGGTGTGCGGCCGCCATCGGCAGGAGGGCAACGAGACCCAGCAGTGGAGCATCGTCAACCTGAGCAACGGCTATCTGTTCATTACCAACCGCGCCACCGGACAGGCGCTGACCGACGGCAGCCCAGCAGGCTCTACCGCCACCACGCAGACGGGCACTGTGCTCAGCGTCAGCACTCCCGACTCTACCAGCACTTCGCAGCAGTGGGACATCGTGGCACAGACCGACGGACGCTACAACATTGTGAGCCGCTGGAGCCAGCATGCTGCCAACCTGTCGGGAGGCAACGCTGCCGACGGCACAAACATCATCAGCTACAACAGCGACGACCGCAATGCCATATCGGCCAACCGTATGTGGTATATCGAGACGGTGACTACCGGCATCGACGATGTCATCAGCCATGTGGAGACCGACTACGCTCTGGCCTTCGACCCGCAAAGGCAATTCCTCCATTTCGGTGCCGACAGCCCGGCAGAGCTGACGTTCCAGGTTGTCGTCTACGACCAGCACGGACGGCGCAGAGCCACATTCCGTGCCAGCGACGGATGCTCGCTGTCATCGCTGCCTCATGGCCTCTACATCGTTTCGTGGAAGCACGACGGCCGTCAGCGAAGCGTGAAGATTGAAAATTGAAAATTCTGCTGCGGCGAATAATCTTCAATTCTTCAATCCTTCAATTCTTCAATTCTTCAATTCTTCAATCCTTCAATCCTTCAATTCTTCAATTCTTCATGTCCATATCCATGATTGCCGCAGTGGCCAGCAACCGCGCCATCGGCTACCAGAACAAACTCATTTATTGGTTGCCCAACGACCTGAAGCGCTTCAAGGCACTTACCACCGGCCACACCATCCTCATGGGCCGCAAGACCTTCGAGAGCCTGCCCAAAGGCGCTCTGCCCAACCGCCGCAACTGCGTGCTGACTCGCAGTCAGAAGCAGATAGAGGGCTGCGAATGCTTCCGCACCTGGGACGAGTTCATCGCCTCCTGCCGTCCTGATGAGGACATTTACATCATCGGCGGAGCCAGCCTCTACAAGAACCTGATTGACAAGGCCGACCGCCTCTGCCTCACAGAGATAGACGACACGCCGCAGCAGGCCGACACCTTCTTCCCCGACTACAGCAAAGGATGGCGTGAGGTGAGTCGCGAGCAGCATGAAGCCGACGAGAAGCACAGCCACAGCTACGCCTTCGTCGACTATGTAGCCTGCGATGCCGAGTGATGCAGCCATCATATAGAAACTCCCGACAATGAAGCAACTCCCCCACCCGCTCATAGCCGTCATTCCGCTGGCGGTGCTCATCGTTCTGCTGGCCGTAGTCATCGCCCTGTTCGGCAGCGACTCGCTCAGCGGAGGCAGCCAGGTGGCGCTCATCATGGGAATGGCCGTGTGCGTGTTCATCTCGATGGTCTTCTATCACGTTCCCTGGAAAACCTTCGAGCAGCAGATGACGAAGACGCTGGGCGGCGTAGCTGTCACCGTTCTCATCCTGCTGGCCGTAGGCATGCTGTCGGGCTCGTGGATGGTGAGCGGCGTAGTGCCCACATTAATATATTACGGTGTGCAGCTGCTGTCGCCGCAGTTCTTCCTTGTCAGCGCCTGCATCATCTGTGCGCTGGTGTCGCTGCTGTCGGGCAGTTCCTGGACCACCATCGCCACCATTGGCGTCGCTCTCTTGGGCATCAGCCACGCGCTGGGCATCAACGAGGCCGTTGCGGCAGGAGCCATCATCTCAGGAGCCTACTTCGGCGACAAGATGTCGCCCCTGAGCGACACCACCATCCTCGCCTCATCAACGACAGGCGTCGACCTCTTCACACACATTCGCTACATGATGTTCACCACCATGCCCGCCTTCGTCCTCACGCTGGTCATATTTGCCGTGATGGGCTTCGGGATGGGCGGCGACAGCATCGTGCATGTGAACCAGTACACCGAGGGACTCTCCAGTACGTTCAACATCTCGCTGTGGACGCTGCTGGTGCCCGTGCTGACGGCAGTACTCATCGCCCGCCGCCTGCCCTCGCTCATCGTCCTCTTCCTTTCGGCTTTGATGGCAGGCATCACGGCCATCATCCTGCAGCCGCACATCCTGACGCAGATAGCCGACGATGCATCGCTGGGCACTGGCGCTGCGCTCACCAAGGGCCTCGCCATCACCTACTATGGTGCTACGGCCGTAGAGACAGGGTCGGCCGAGCTCAACGAACTCGTGTCGACAGGCGGTATGACGGGGATGCTCAACACCATCTGGCTCATCATCTGCGCCATGTGCTTCGGTGCCGTGATGGTGGCCAGCGGCATGATAGAGAGCATCACACGCGTCGTCATCAGCTGGGTGCGCAGCAGGGTCGGTCTGGTGGCATCGACGGCCAGCACCGGTATCTTCCTCAACATTACCACTGGCGACCAGTTCATCAGCATCGTGCTCACGGCCAACATGTTTCAGAATGTCTACGAGAAACAGGGCTACGAGCCGCGCCTGCTGAGCCGCACATGCGAGGACTCTGCCACCGTCACCAGCGTCCTCGTGCCCTGGAACACCTGCGGCATGACGCAGAGCACCGTCCTTGGCGTGCCCACCATCACCTACCTGCCCTACTGCTTCTTCAACATCCTCAGTCCGCTGATGACCATTCTCATCGCCGCAATAGGGTGGAAGATCAGGCAAAGGAAGCACTGACTATTGCCGATTTGTATCCTTTTTGTAACCATGTGGGTTACTAACTGTAACCAGCATGGTTACTAACAGTAACCCACGTGGTTACTGTTAGTAACCCTCGATGTTACCGAGGTTTTGAGCAATTTCTCAAACACAGCGCTCAGAAGCATGAAAAAAAGTGCCCCGAATTTAAAAAAATACATATTTCCTGATTCTTTGTGTTTCTTTATCTTTTTTTATTACCTTTGCAAACTGAAAAGGATTCAACAAAACACAAACTATATGGCATTATATATCGTTATCGGAGTGTTGCTTCTGCTGCTGGCGGTGCTGCTGTGGGGCTACAACGGCCTGGTGAGACTGCGCAACAAGGTGAACGAGGCCTTTGCCACGATGGACGTGCTGCTGAAGAAGCGCTTCGACCTGATTCCCAGTCTGGTGGAGGCGGTGAAAGGCTACGCACGCCATGAGTCGGACGTGCTGGTGGACGTGACGAACAAGCGCTCCACGGCCAACCGCGGTGCACAGCTGAAAGGCGAGGTGAGAATCAGCGATGCCTTGAAAGAACTGTTCGTAGTGGCCGAGGACTATCCTGAGCTGAAGGCCAACGGCAACTTTCTGAAGCTGCAGGAGCAGCTGGTCAGGATGGAGGACGAGATATCGCTGTCGCGCAGATACTACAACGGCAGCGTCAGAGAGTATAACAACCGCTGTCAGGTGTTTCCTATGAATCTGGTGGCAAACATGTTCGGCTTTAAACCGATGCCGATGTTCTCGGTTGACAGCAATGCCGAGCGGCAGGCCGTAAACGTAAACATTTAGACCGCAATGAACAGACGCAGATTTCTTTGGCTGACACTCCTTCTGACGGTGTGCCTGCAGGCGGGTGCCAACAGGGGCGGCTTCTATTACAAGAACATCTCGATAGAGGCTGTGGTGCACGAGAACAACGTGTGGGACGTGACCGAGACGTTTGACATCTTCTTCGAGGAGCCGCGTCACGGATTCTACCGCTATCTTCCCTACGGCTTCAAGATGAAGCAGAAGGTGAAGGGCGAGAAGGGGCTGCAGGAGTTCCGCTATGTGTGCGACATCGACGACATTGATGTGGAGGGATGGAATTTTTCAACCGGAGAAAGCAACAAGGACTTCTGCATCATCCGCATTGGCAATGCCAACTACGAGGTTTCGGGCGACCAGCAGTATGTCATCAGCTATACCTACAGCTATCCCGACGACCGCATCGACAGCAAGGACTTTCTCTTCCACACCGTGCTGGGAACGGATTTTGAAGACCCTATCCATCATCTGGACTTCAAGATTACCTTCGACAAGGAGCTGCCCGACGACATCAGCGAAAGGCTGAAGGTGTTTGCAGGCGAATACGGGAAGACCGACGGCATGATTCCCAGTCTGACGGTGAACGTTTCGACTGAAGAGATAACGGGTAGCGCTGACAATATTGCTCCCCTTCACGGTGTCACGCTCTATGCGGTGCTGCCCGAGGGCTACTATGAGGGCGTTGCCAAGGTGGACTATACATGGTTCTACATCTGCCTGCTCCTGACCTTCTTAGTCGTTCTGGCCATCGTCTATTTCCAGCTCCAGCAGAAGACGCCCCACATTACGAAAGTGATAGAGTTCTACCCGCCCGAGGGCATCAGCAGCGGCGAGGTGGGCACGATTATCGACGGTTCGGTAGACAGCATCGACATTACATCGCTCATTCCCTGGCTGGCCGGTCAGGGCTACATCAGCATCAGGGAGATAAAAAAGGGAAAGATATTCAAGTCGACCGACCTCGAGCTGACCAAGCTGAAAGACTTGCCAAAGAAGGCTCCCAGCTATCAGAAGCTGCTGATGAATATGCTCTTCGGCACAGCCGACGTGATGTGCCTGAAGGAAATCGGACAGCAACCGAAGCAATACGATGACATCAAAGACACGCTGAAGGATCATTTCAAGGGCGACCGCCAGCTCACAAAGCTGCAGAAGCCTTTCTGGCTCTATGTGGCGTTGGCAGTCTTCGGCACGTTGGCACTGGGTCTCAATTCGGTGGTAAGCACTTTCGATCCCGAACTATTCGCAGGAAGTGCCTTCAGCTTCGGCGTGCCTTGTATGCTGGCCTCCATCATCAGGATAAAGAAAAAGCTGACCGACAAGCTGCGCTCGTCGCTCAGCAACATCATCCTCATTGTCGGCAAGGCAGCACTGATGGTATGCTCATGGCTGCTCTACAGCTATGTGTTCATTGAGTATGGCGCTCCCCTCAACCAATGGGCGACGCTGGCCCTCTTCATCGTGTGCTTCATACTCAACGAGCTGGCAGGGCGCTTCAATGCCGACACCGACTATCGTGTACAGATGCTGGGACGCCTGCTGGGCTTCAAGGAGTTTATTGAGACAGCCGAGAAACCGAGGCTGGAGCAGCTGCAGGCCGACGATCCGCAGTATTTCTACAAGGTGCTGCCCTACGCAATGGTGTTCAAGCTCAGCAACAAGTGGGAAGACCTGTTCAAGGACATCAAGGTGGATAAGCCCGAATGGTATGACAGCGCTACGCCTCTCATGGGCTACTCCCTCACGCACAACCTGGTTCACAACTTCTCTTCTACGGCCAGCAGCGCCATCACCACCATCAGCCACAGCAGCAGTGGCGGTTCCTCGGGCGGCGGCTTCTCAGGAGGCGGCGGAGGCGGAGAAGTAGTAAAAGGAAGTTATGGGGAGTTATGGGTCAATAGTTGCTTCACTGATGGCTACGCAAAAACTCCTTCATAGACCATAACAAATGACCTATAACTTCTAAGGCCGAAGGCCGATAAATACTTCCAACTACCTCTAACTACCAAAGTGAAGCGAATGCGAAACTTAAATGATAAGACTTAGAACCATGATGAAAGGAATTAAAATGATGTGTATGACAGCAGTGCTGGCCGGTTGCAATGCCGCCACAGAGATGAACGTGGAACAGCAGGTGGACGAACTCTATGCAAAGATGACGCAGGAGGAACGCATCGGCCAGCTGAGGAGTATGTACATGGACTTGCTCTTCGATGAGCAGGGCCAGCTAGACACGGCAAAATGCCGCGAGCTCATTCCCAACGGCATCGGCCACTTTTCGCAATACTGCAGCCAGAAACCGCGTGACCCCAACGAACTGCGCGACCGCGTGGCTGCCGTGCAGGACTGGCTCATCCACAACACGCCCAGCGGCATACCCGCACTCTTCCACGAGGAGGTGCTGTCGGGCATCAACACCCGCGGCGCCACTATCTATCCGCAACAGATAGGTCAGGCCTGCTCGTTCAACCCTGAGCTGGCCGAGAAGAAGACGCTGCAGACAAGCACGACGATGCGCAAGATGGGCGGTGTGCTGTCGCTGTCGCCGATGGTCGACGTGTGCCGCAATCCGAGCTTCAACCGCCTGGAGGAATCCTACGGCGAAGATGCCTATCTGTCGGCCGTGATGGGCGTGGCCTTCGTCAAAGGATTGCAGCAGGGCGACCTGAAGAAAGGCGTCGGTGCCTGCTCGAAGCACTATCTGGGCTATGGCGGCGGCGGCGACTCCGACGACAAGGAGCTGATGGAAGAAATTCTGCTGCCGCATGAGACGATGATCCGTCTGGCTGGCAGCCGTGCCGTGATGCCAGGCTATCATGCCATGAAAGACAGAACAGGCGAGAGCGTCAACTGCGTGGCCAACAGCAAGATTCTGCAGGACATTCTGCGTGGCTATCTCAGCTTCGACGGCATGGTGGTGAGCGACTACACGGCCATCGACCAGCTCGGCTCCAAGGATGAACCGGTTGTCTGTGCTGCAGCGGCCATCAAAGCCGGCTGCGACGTCGACTTCCCGCATGGCGCCAACTATAAATATCTGCAACAGGCCATCGACAAGGGACTGGTGGAACAAGAGGCATTGGAGCGTGCCGTGAAGAACGTGCTGCGCTATAAGATTCGTTGCGGTCTGATGGACGAGAATCCCTACCTCTACAGCAAGGAGGACATTGTGCTCGACACACCCGAGGAGCGCCAGACGGCCTACGACATCGCCACGCAATCCATCGTGCTGCTGGAGAACAACGGCATCCTGCCGCTTAAATCTCAAAACTCAAATCTCAAAACTCAAATCCTGTTGACTGGACCAAACGCCAACTCTATGTGGGCTATGTGCGGCGACTACTCCTTCCCCTCAATGAGCTATTTCTGGAAGAAGGACATGGAGGATTTGGAGCACCCGGACATCGTGACACTCCTGGAAGGCATGAACGGACATAAGCCCGAGGGCATCAACATCATGTATTCGCGCGGCTGTGACTGGACGGAGGAGATTGAAACGAAATACTCTGAGCTGGGCGATGAGCGTGCCTGGGAATATGAGATCCTGCACCGAAAGGTAGACTCTGGTGAGAAGGCCGACAAGGCCGAGGCGCTGCGAATGGCCCGTCAGGCCGACGTCATCGTTGCTGCCGTGGGTGAGAACGTGATGCTCTGCGGCGAGAACCGCGACCGTCAGGGTCTGCGTCTACCCGGCAAGCAGGAGCAGTATGTCGAGGAACTGCTGGCCACCGGCAAGCCCGTCGTGCTCGTCGTCTTCGGCGGCAGGGCCCAGGTCATCGCAGGCATCGCCGAGCGCTGCGCCGCCGTCATTCAGGCCTGGTATCCGGGCGAGGAGGGTGGCAACGCTGTGGCCGACATCCTCTTCGGCAAGGTGTCGCCGTCGGCTAAACTCTCTGTCAGCTATCCTAACACCGAGGTGTACGAGCCGCTGTGCTACAACTATTCCGAAGAGAAAGACCCGCGCGTGCAGTGGCCCTTCGGCTATGGTCTGAGCTACACCACGTTTGAATACAGCAACCTGCACGCCGAGGCAGAGGTGCCCACGAACAGCCAGTGTGTCAACCTCAGCTTCGAGGTGAAGAACACAGGCGAGGTGGCTGCCGACGAGATTGCGCAGGTCTATCTTTCACCACTCACTGCTCAGCACACACCTCTCAAGCCTCAGACCCTGCAGGGCTTTGCCCGCGTGTCGCTTCAGCCCGGTGAGACGAAGACGGTGAAGGTGAAGCTCTACACGGAGCAGTTCGGCTACTACACCAACAACGGCCAGCCTCAATGGAACGTCAGCCCGGGCACTTACGTCGTGAAGGTTGGCGCCTCGTCGGCCGACATCCGTCTACAGCAGCAGGTCACGCTGACGGGCGAATCTGCCAGCAAGCCATTACGTGTTCATTATTTTTCAGAAAGCATAATCAATTAGAAACCAAATGAAAAAAACATTTCTATTAATGACAGCATTGTTGGGTATGTCTTTAGGTATGCAGGCAGAAGGACAGTTGACGGTGAAGAAGGTAGCACGCAACGCCGTGCGCATACAGTACACCGACGGGCAAGTGAAGAATGACCTGCCCGACTGGATTTACGTGAAGCAGGACGAGGTGAGCCAGTGCGACCTCAAGGTGGAGGTGAAAGGCCAGCGCCTCAGCGTGAAGGACAAAAACGGCAAGACGGTGTTCACTGCCACGCGCCACGAGATGAAGGACGGCGAGGCCACGCTGACATTCACGTCTCCAAAGGACGAATGTCTTTTCGGCCTCGGACAGTTCCAGGACGGCTACAGCAATGTGCGCGGCCTCTCACGCCGCTTGACGCAGGTGAACACACAGATCAGTCTGCCCATGCTCATTTCCAATAAAGGCTACGGCATCCTCTGGAACAACTACGGTCTTACCGACTTCAACCCCTGCAGTGAGCAAGTGAGCCTGACGGTTTCGCAGACAGGTGCCGCCACTGGTCCCGCCCAGGAAGTGAACGTCACCACCACCGAGGGCAACCGACGCGAGATGCGCCGCAACAACGCCTTCGAGGCCACCATCGACATTGCCAAGACTGGCGACTATGCCCTGCTGCTCGACGTAGGACAGAAGATGGCACGCCGCCACAACCTTGTCATCGACGGCCAGACAGTCATCGATGCGCAGAACATGTGGCTGCCGCCAACGGCTTCGGCCATCGTCAATCTGAAGAAAGGCCGCCACACCCTCAAGGCTGAGCTGTCAGGCGGTGACAAGCCCACATTATATTATAAGCAGGTGAACGACGAGACCGTCTTCCGCTCACCCGTCGCCACCGCCGTCGACTATACCGTGTTCGTAGGTTCAGCCGACGAAATCATCGCCGCCTATCGCGAGCTGACCGGTCCCTGTCCCACGATGCCAGCGTGGGCGCTGGGCTACATCCACTGCCGCGAGCGCTTCCATTCCTCTGAGGAAATCCTGCAGACCGCCAACCGCTTCCGTCAGGAGCAGATTCCTCTCGACGTGATTGTGCAGGACTGGCAGTATTGGGGCAAGTACGGGTGGAACTCCATGCAGTTCGACGAACAGTATTATCCCGATCCGAAGGCGCTGACCGACAGTCTGCATCGCATGGGCGTACGCCTCATGGTTTCCGTGTGGTCGAAGATTGACAAAAACAGCGTGGTGGGCAAGCAGATGGTGGCCGACAACTACTACATTCCCGGCACCGACTGGATAGACTTCTTCAATACAGAGGCAGCGAATGCCTATTGGAAGAATTTTGCCGAACGGCTCGTTCCCTTAGGCATCGATGCCTGGTGGCAGGATGCCACCGAGCCTGAGAACGACGACCTGGAAGGGCGCCGCGTCAACAACGGACGATGGGCCGGCGAGCAGGTGCGCAATGTTTACCCCCTATTGGTCAACAAAACAGTCTTTGACGGTCTGCGCAGCGCAGGCGTGGCACAGCCCATGATTCTCACCCGCTGCGGCTTCCCCGGCATCCAGCGTTACGGCTCAGCCCTGTGGAGCGGCGACGTGGGCAACGACTGGGAGACCTTCCGCCGTCAGATTGTGGCAGGCCTCGGCGTACAGGCCGCTGGCATCCCCTGGTGGACCTACGATGCAGGCGGTTTCTTCCGTCCCGGCGACCAGTACACCAATCAGGACTACATCGAGCGGATGCTGCGCTGGATTGAGACCAGCGTCTACCTGCCGCTGATGCGTGTACACGGCTATATGAGCAACACCGAGCCATGGAACTACGGCCCCGAGGCACAGGCCATCATCGCCGAGTGCATCAGGGAGCGCGAGCAGCTGCGGCCCTATTTGGAGGAGTGCGCCCGCCGTGTGGCCGAGGAAGGCTATACGCTGATGCGTCCGCTCGTCTTCGACTTTGCCGACGACCCCGTAGCCTTGCAGCAGAAATACGAATACATGTTCGGCCCCAAGCTGCTCATCAGTCCCGTCACCGAGCCGGGCGTCAGCGAGTGGCACACCTATCTGCCCAAGAACGCCCGCGGATGGCGCGACAAGCGTACAGGCCAGCATTACAACGGCGGACAATTTGTCACAACGCCTGTAGACAAAGGCCATATTCCCGTCTTTGTCAGAGAATAACAATTCGGACATAAAGGCTTCGCGTTCTGTATCGGTTGAAACAGAACGCGAAGCTTTTTTTCATAAACTATCATAAATTTACGGCGCAAAATGAGTGAAAGAGCGGCGAATTAAGTAATTTTGCAACATTGTTTAACCCAAAACGGTCGTTAGACCGTTACATGTTGTCCAAGTTCTTGCCATGCAAGCGAACAGAGTTCGAGCGGTTCATGTTGTCTTCAAAGAATACAATTATAGTTGTTTTAAAGACAACAAGTACAACAAAAACAACATAATTGGTCTAATGACCAATTTGGGTTTAAGAAAATAGGCAAAAAACTATTAAAACTAAAATAGATAACAACTATGAGAAGAATGATTTCATGCCTGATGGCAATGGTTTGTGTGCTGACGCTTTCGGCACAGAGTATTTATGATTTCAAGGTGAAGGATGATGCAGGCCGCGAAGTATCACTCTCGGACTACAAGGGCAAGGTGCTGCTGATTGTGAACACAGCCACCCGCTGCGGCTTCACACCTCAGTACAAGGAACTGGAGGCGCTGTATGAGAAGTACCGCAGCGAGGGCCTGGAGATTCTGGACTTCCCCTGCAACCAGTTCGGACAGCAGGCTCCCGGCACTATCGAGGAGATTCACCAGTTCTGCACAGCCAACTTCGATATTCAGTTTCCGCAGTTCGACAAGATTGAGGTGAACGGTGCCAATGAGCATCCCCTCTATACATGGCTGAAGGCGCAAAAAAGCTTCGGCGGCTTCGACGTCAACGACCAGCGGGGAAAGATGATGGACGGCATGCTCCGCCGTCAGGATGCCGACTACGACAAGAAGTCTGACATCAAGTGGAACTTCACCAAATTCCTCGTTTCTCGCGACGGGCGGGTGCTGAAGCGCTACGAGCCGACGGATAAGATGACCGACGTCGAGGCAGACATCTGCCTGGAAGTGAATCCCGTTCTGAGCAACATCATGGCGCGTCGCTCCATCCGCAAATACCTCGACAAGCCCGTAGAGCACGAGAAGCTGGAGGTCATCGTGAAGTGTGGCATCAATGCACCCAGCGGCATGAACCGCCAGCCGTGGATTGTCCGCGTGGTGGAAGACCAGAAACTGATAGCCGATGTTACGGAGGTCTACAAACAGGAGAATGTCGAACAGGTGAAGCGCGACAAGGACTTCAAGAACATGTTCCGCAATGCCCCGAATCTGATATGCGTCTGCACCCCGGCCAATGGCGGCGACATGGATGCCGGTCTGCTGGGCGAGAACATCATGCTCGCAGCACAGTCGATGGGGCTCGGCACCTGCTGCCTGGGCGGCCCCGTCCGTTTCCTGCTGTCAAACGAGAAATGCAAGTTCTTCCTCGACCGTCTCGACATACCCGCCGACTACAAGCTGAACTACATCATCGCCATCGGCTATCCCGACGAGCAGCCCGATGCCAAGCCCCGCGATGCCTCGAAGGTAAAGTTCATCAAGTAAACAGCCAAGCCTTTGCCAGAGAGCAACTCAAATATTTACGCTTTGCGTTCTGCATCGATTGACACAGAACGCAAAGCGTTTTTTTTTGATGAAATTTCAAAGCAGCCGCACACGACGGAAGACGCAGGTGCGCATGAAGCAAAGTGTTTCAAACTGTTTTCGCACTTGAAACAAAGTGTTTCGAATCGTTTGTACATCTGAAACAAAGTGTTTCAAGTTGTTTTCGCATTTGAAACACTTTGTTTCTACGGCAGAAACACTTTGTTTTTACGGCTGAAACAAAGTGTTTCTAAGCTAGATACAAAATAATATGTTTTTCTTTTGATTCTATCTTGCACTTCTCTCAACTTTTCGTAACTTTGCGCTTTCAAGCGCGAACTTACTCCGTCTCGGCAAAAAAAAGAAATGATTTTCTTTTGTTTTGCTCTCGACTTTTCGTAACTTTAGAAGAAATTGCAGGATTTCTTTGTATAAAGGCGATGCAGAGGATTGAGAAAATTCAGGGTTCTTGCTTAGGCAAGCGGCAAAGCCGAGCGACGATATAGAGACCGTCCTCACCTCAATTATTCATGGTAATGAATTGTTTGTTTTGTCAAAACACGAATTATCACGAATTTGCCACGAATTATTCACGAAATTTATTAATGAGTAATCGTAAAAGAATAACTTGGTAAAGTTTATGGAAACGAATTGTAATAATTGGAATAATTTATTCACGAATTGGAATAATTATTATTCTCATTCGTGGCCAAAA
>CACYYG010000014.1 GCA_902778535.1 uncultured Prevotellaceae bacterium | reverse complement strand
GAAGGTAAGAAGATTAATCCGATTAAGCAAATATTTTTACTATGTTTTGCTTATGCGTGGCTCACGCCACGCAATCTCGCTGCAAACGTAGAGAAACTTAAATAATCTGACTGTCTGTGAACTGCACCAGGTGGCGAGGCAGGGTAATCACCTTCAGCCTGTTGTACCAGATGCGGTTTGAGCCTGCGATATGCCGCTGGGCATGTCCGCTGATGATGTAATAGCTGGCAGAATAGGCGTCCATCAGCGACATAAAGACATTCTTGATACGCGAGCACTTTTCATTGATGGCATTGTCGAGCGGATTCACCAGTCGGTTGACACCCTCGGCAATGCTTTCCTTATCCATATAGCGGGCCGTCTTCATATAGTAGTCGGTCAGTTCCTCGCGGTATTCCGACAGTCGCTTGAACTCGATGCCCTCAGGATGGGCCAGGAAAAGCAGGTACACGGCCTTGTGCACAGGCTGCAGCTCCACCTCGCACTGCCCCACGAAGAAACGGTAGTCGCTGGTGATGCGCAGCGGCTGCAGACTGCCTTTGGCTGCCTCCAAACGAAGGTCCTCAATCATTGATACGCCAAGGGCACGGAGCACCAGGTCGGTGCGCCCTGCGGCCTGCAGCTGACGGGCCAGCAGCCCCATCTCGTCGGCCATCTCTTCGGGTGTAAGGTTCAGGTAAGGCATCGATCAATTATCGTCCTTCGTCAGCACTTCCACTTTCTCCATGAGCCATCTCTTCCATCGGCCCAGCGTCGTGGTAGACTCAATGTCTTTCTCCGTAGTCTCTGAGGCAGGCTGTTCAGCGGCAGGCTCTTCTATGGCAGGCTGCTCCACGGTTGGCTCAACAGATTGTTCTACGGCAGGCTCGGTGGCAGGTGCAGATTCCACCACGAAAGGCGGATCGGGCACAGGCTCTTCCTTCTTCACGTTCTTCACCAAGGGCTGGTAGAGCTTGCCGATGAGCCGCTCGTAGTGCTCGTCCTGCTCATCGTCGTCCTCCACTTTGCTGGTACTCAGCTCGTTGCCCATGTCGGCAGCGAGGATGATGACCTTGGCATCCTCGCCCAAGGAGTTGTCGGTCGACGTGCCCCAGATGACCTCGATGTCAGGGTCCAGCTGGTCGAAGAACTCCGAAATCTCCTGCATCTCGGGTATGAGGACGGGATGCTGCTCGCTGGCATAGATGTTAAACAGGATACGCTTGGCACGGTTGATCTCGTTGCCATGTAGCAGGGGCGAGTCGAGGGCGTCGAGGATGGCGCGCTCCACACGCTGGTTGCCGCCAGCCCGTCCGATGGCCATGATGGCGCCGCCGCCGTTGCGCATCGTCGTCTCCACATCGCGGAAGTCGAGGTTGATGTTTCCCGGCGAGCTGATGGTGATGAGTTCCGAGATACCCTTCACGGCGTTCTTCAGCACGTTGTCGGCCTCCACCAGCGCGTCCTTCAGTGTCATCGACGTGTCGCTGTAGACGTCGCACAGCCGCTCGTTGTTCACAATCAGCATCGCGTCAACATTCTCGCGCAGCTCGTCCACGCCCTTCAGTGCCTTGATAATCTTGCGGCGGTGCTCAAAGAAGAACGGGATGGTCACCACACCGATGGTCAGCAGTCCGCGTTCCTTTGCCACACGGGCCACCACGGGCGCTGCTCCCGTTCCCGTGCCGCCGCCCATCGTTGCCGTCACAAACACCATCTTCGTCTGGTCGTCGAACAGGCGCTCGATGCTGTCGATGCTGCTCTCCGCCTCTGCACGGCCAATCTCCGGCTTTGCACCAGCTCCCAATCCGGCACCCAGCTGCAGCTTGATGGGCACTGGCGAATGAGCCAGCGAAGCGCTGTCGGTGTTCAGCACGGCGAATGAAACGCCCTGAATGCCCTCGTCATACATACGGCTCACGGCATTGCATCCGCCGCCGCCAACGCCAATCACCTTGATGATGTTCTGCATCTGGTCCTCCACGGGCCCAAAGTCAAGTATCTCGTCCATCCTCTTTCCTGTTTTTTTTTGTAATGAGAATGCAAAGATACGCTTTTTTCCTCGTCCCTGCAAATCTTTTTTTCTCGCAAGCCTTGTGAGCCCGTATCCAAAAAGCTGCGCATCGTTTTTTCAGCGATGATCCCCAATCGGTCATTAGCGTTTTTATTCAACTTTCTCAAGTGGAGTAGTAAGAAGTAGTAAAAGGAAGTTATGGGGAGTTATGGGTCAATAGTTGCTTCACTGATGGTTTGAGTGCGCAATGGGGTTCCATTGTAATCGAGAAGCGGCTGGGCAGATGACAAAAAGAAAGCGTGTTAGTGCGTAACAGCCTAATGACCGATTGGGGATTATGGTTTTAGCAGGCGGCCATATTCTGGTTTTGATGAAGAAAAACGCTGTTTTCTGTTTCAAGCTTAGAAACACTTTGTTTTTGCCATAGAAACAAAGTGTTTCGACCGTTGAAACAAAGTGTTTCAAGCGCGCGAATGGTTTGAAACACTTTGTTTCAAGAAATAATAGACTTGAAACAAAATGCTTGAGCCAGCCTTTTCAATCAAAGCAGAGCGGAGTTCTTTTTATCAAGGCTGGGGCAGAGGACGGGTGACGGTGGCACGGAGGATGCGGATGTCGTCGACGGGACGGTCGTAGTCGTCGGTGAAGGCCTGCTGGATTCGGTTGACGACGTCAAGGCCCTCGATTACCTCGCCGAAAACGGTGTACTGGCCGTCGAGGTGGGGCGTGCCGCCAGTCTTGCGGTAGAGGGTTGTCATCTCGGGCGTCATCACTACGCGATGCTGGGTCATGGCGTCGAGCCTCTCGCCTATCGACATCAGATCGGTGGTGGAGAAGGTCTTTCCCCAGACAATGTAGAACTGACAGCCGCTGGAACGTCGTTCAGGGTTGACGTCATCGCCCTCGCGGGCCATTGCCACTACGCCACGACGATGATGATGCAGAAGGCGTCCGTCGCTGGCAAACAGCTCAGGCTCAATGGTATAGCCCGTGTCGCCCTCGCCCAGCGTTACGCCCGGCTCGGCATGACGGCTGTCGGGGTCGCCCGACTGAATCATAAAGTTCTTGATGACACGGTGGAAGAGCAGCGAGTCGTAGAAATGCTCGCCGACGAGGCGTAGGAAGTTGTCGCGATGGCGGGGCGTGTCGTCGTAGAGCTGTATGCGGATGTTGCCCTCGGTGGTCTCAAGAAGCACCTCAGCGTGCTGGGTACTGTCCTGTGCCCTGACTGCGAGGACAGCCGTCAGGGTACAGAGAATGACGAAAAGTCGGCGCATCTTCTACTTCTTGAAGAAAGAGGCTACCCACAGGATGACGACGGCACCGACGATGGCAGCTGCGAGCTGTCCGATGATGCCGCCCAACTCAATCTTCAACAACGAGAACAGCCAGCCGCCCAGGGCACCGCCCAGCAGGCCCAGGATCAGGTTCATGATGAGGCCGAAGCCGCCGCCCTTCATCAACTTGCCGGCACAGAAGCCAGCGAGACATCCAAGAAGAATCGAATATACAATACCCATAGTCCTAAGGTTTTAATAATTCTTTTTATCGTCTGCAAAGTTACGAATATGTGAGCGAAGTGCAAAATTAAAACGACGTTTTTTTCTTTCTGTTATCGCTGTCGCCCCTTCTCGCCATGAAGCGTGAAACAAGTGTAGTGGCATCGGATGGTGTACCGAGCATGTATTCATAACTTGCGGATAACCCGACAGGGATTGCCTACAGCCATTGAATCAGGGGGAATGTTTTTCACCACCACGCTGCCCGCTCCGATGATGCAACGGTCACCGATGGTAACACCCGGGCATACCGTGACACCGCCTCCCAGCCAGCAGTCTTCACCGATTGTTATAGGAGAGCATCGCTCAATAGGTTTGCGACGTTCAACGTAGTCAATAGGATGGTTTGGAGTCAGGAATTGGCAGTTTGGGCCTACTTGAGTGTTGGAGCCGATGGAGATGATGCCTCCGTCGAGCATCGTGCCGTTGTAGTTGATGAAGACGTTCTCGCCCAGTTTGATGCCATGACCGTGATCGCAATGGAATGGCGGTGATATGGTGGATGACTCAGGGATACCTGGAATCAGGTCTTCTATCGTCTTTCTGTAGTCTTCATCCTCAATCGTCATGGTTTGTAATTTTGCACAAAGGTGCTTGGCTCTATAGTAACTTGCCAAACATTCTTCGCTTGAAAAGTCATAAAACTCCTCATTGCGCATCTTTTCAAATTCGCTTAAGCTTTCTTCCTCCTTGCAAGGTATAGTGTTAGCAAGCTTGCTCTCTACTCTTGATTCGTTCGTCAGTTCTGTCATATTACTTACTGATAAGCAAAACTATAATAGGTAATGGTTTAGAAACTTCCAGTCTGGGTCGTTCTGCTTTGTTTCAAAGCATGTCAATTATTTGATGCAAAGGTAATCATTTTTTCTCGAAACCACCATATAAAACTTCAGTAATCTCATACAATGACATCTCACAAAACTGCTGTCCCACCATATTATTTATATGGGGCAGATGTTTTGACTGTGTCAATCGTGCCATTGTTAACGTGTCGTCAGACCTAAACTCGTAAAAAAACATAATTTTAGAAGAAAAACCAAGATATTCGGCAGAAAATGAAAAATTTTCATTATCTTTGTAGCATTAAAACTTTATCGTATGGAAGATGTAAACAGAATTAAATTGGTTCTTGTGGAGAAAAAACGTACCAGCAAATGGCTGGCAGAACAGCTCGGTGTTAACCCCTCGACTGTCAGCAAGTGGTGTACGAACTCTTCCCAACCAGACCTTGCGTGTATTTTAAAGATTGCAGATCTACTGGAAGTTGACTTAAAAGAGCTCTTTGTGAGAGAGTACAAACAATATCTCCTTTCTCAGGATTAAAAATGATAACATAAAACTATCGTTGGAAGGTCGTAGCAAGGTCGTTGGTAGGGGGAAGGAAGGGACAAGGCTTTTGTAATAAAAAAGGAAATCTGTTGGGCTATCGTAGCTATATCCAAAGTGGCTCGAAAATTTTGCGTAGCGTAGGCGTAGTATAGGCGTTCAGTAGGCGTAGCGTAGACCTAGCCGAGAGGTGGCCGAGAACAAGCCGAGACCTTCGAGAGAGGTAAGAGAGACTTTCTTGGACTAGCCAAGCGACCAAGGTCGAGCGCGAGAAGCCGAGCCGTGTCTTTCGTTAGGGTAAGAATACACCAAGAAGAGGGTAAGAAGACTCTAAGAAGAGTCTATGAAGAGGGATTGCAGACTCCTCCTTTAGTGTTCCTTACTCTTCCTTTGGTGTTCCTATCTTCATTTTTCTTCCTTGTTTAACATTCCCACCAAATAGTCATAGAAGGCATCAATGTCGCTGACGTTGTATTCCTTCTTGTCAATCCAATACTTGGCCTCGTTCTTGAGGGCAGCGTCGAGCCACCAAGAGAGCTCGTTACCGACAACATCGTCATCTTTCAGGCCGAACATGATGTTGAAGGCCTGATAGACGGCTTCCCAAAGGGGCGAGATGTAAAAAGGCGGGTATTGGCCTTGGTCATCGTCCCAGATTTGCTTTAGTGCTTTGTTTACGTTTTTCTCTTTTGCCAGTGCCTTTTGTACGGCGGCAATGAAATCCTTGAATTGTTCGCGAGTAGGTATCATAAATATCCTTTATATAATTGTTCTTACTAAATCCCTGCATTATGCATTATAGCCGTCCCTTATCAAGGGACTCTAAATGTTCGACTTTCTACCCTTATAGTAGTCGAAAAAGCGGAATGTTACGGCTGAAAGTTAGAAAAAGTGTATCAAATTGACACAAAACCGAACTTTCGTGCGTATAAAGTCTGTGTTAAAGCATGGATTTGACGGGGTGTTGCGTCGGAGATGGCAGGCTATATCCATACTCTACCCATACTGTTTGAGTATGCTTAGAGTATGGCTAGAAGCAGGTTAGAGTATGGCTACAGTATGGGTAAAGCCTCATTTCCCTGAAGAAGATGGGCCGTTGGAGAACGGTGTTTTCATGAACATATGTTCGTGGGGCTTTCCAGATATGTTCATAAGAGGTGGGAACCTATGTTCGTGAGCCAATGGACATAGGTTGGTGAAAACGGTTCTTGTACAAATGGATTATAGTTCTAGAAAGTCAAGAGATCCGCTACATAATTATAATTTGTAGATAATAAACAGAATTGTTAGCATCCTAATGAGTTAATTATAATTAAAATTATGTATTTATTTTTGATTTGCGTACTATATATCAAAAATATAGACTATTTTTGCAATTAGAAATCAAATATTAATAACTATGGCTGAAAATTCTAGACGTAAAAGATTTACTAAAGTTGCAACCAATCGTGTTCAGAAAATCATTGATTATCTGAACCTTCTGCAGAATTGTTCTAATCGTAGAAACTACGAGTATGACGAGGATGATGTGAACCACATGTTTGAGGAAATTTCAAAAGCTCTCAAAGATGCTAAGGCAGTTTATGCAAACGAACTTAGTAAAGGTAATGGAAAGTCAGGTTTTACCTTTAATAAATAGCCTATGGAAAGCTTAGATTTGTTTAGTCAGTTTGAGAACGACGTGCCCATAACAGGGGACAAGGATCTCGGTTGTAAGTGGAACTTTGTACAGAAGCCCAAAGGCACAATGAAGCGAGATCGTGAAGATTCCTCGTTTGACCCTTTTAAGGATAACGAGGTTCGCTGTCTTGTGCGCGAATACATTCAGAATTCCATAGACGCTGCGCAGAAATTAGATAATAATCGGAACAAGAAGGTTCTCGTGACATTCTCATACGGAAAAATGGCCTGCGCTGACTATCCTAATTTGATACAGTCTTTAATTGGGCGACTTAAAGCTTGTAGCGAAAGAAGTCAGCAATTGCCTGGTTCCAAAGATATCTACATGAGTAAGTACAAGTTCTTAAACTCCCGCAGGAACAGCACCATCGGTTTTTTGAAAGTGTCTGACTATCACACGACAGGTATGAATTATGTCAATGATGACGATGTTCCGTCAGCCTTTGATTCATGCGTACATTGTTCATCATCAAGTTATAAGCCTGATGGTGGTTATGCGGGTGGCAGTCATGGGCTTGGTAAAACTGTAGGATTTGTCAATTCTCCTTTCAACGCAGTTTATTATTCGACAAAGGATGATGAAAGCGGACAAACATTTGGAGAAGGAGTAGTGCGATTGTGTACACATAAATTTAAGAATGAGAGCGGAGAAAATGTTCTCTTCGAAGCTGACGCTTTCTACAATAAAGACGGCTCACCTAACTCTGGAAAAGAAATTCCCGTCATTTTTAGAAGAGAGGAATCTGGAACTGATGCTTTTGTTTTGGGTATGGAAGAAAACGAAGAGGACATAATTATAATGAAAAAAGAGCTTCTTCGCGGTTTCTTCTACGCTATTTACAGGGAGTTGTTGGATGTTAATATATGTGGAGAAGATTTCACTAAGGCAAATATTGGCGATAAGATGCTTGAATATTTCCCAGAGCCTGATTATAGCAACATAGACATGGATAGGAGCAATCGTCCAGAACTGAAATTCAATCCACGTCCATATCTTTTCGAGATTGCTATGTGCGATGCTGGTGACGATAACCATGTACTTTTCACTACCGATGAATTCCCAGGTCAGTTCCCAACGTTAGGACATGCCACCTTACAAATATGGAAGAATGAGGATATCACAGCTGCAAGGTCCTTGGATAAGATTATCTTCATGCGCAACAAATTGATGACCGTTGAAGTTAGGAAATACAACTCTTCCAAAGGTTTCTACGGTATTATGGTGTGTGATGGAGAAGGTGCTAAATATCTGCGAATGCTGGAAGATGTGAGGCATGACAAATGGGATGTAAAAGAGTTGAAAGACATGAGCGATGAAGACAAGAGAAATGCGAGAAAGGCACTTCGAGAGCTTGATTCGTTCCAAAAAGAGTGCATAAAAGTTCTCTTCCCTGAAGAGCATGATAAGCAGCTTGAGATAAAGTCGCTAAAGAAGCGAAGAATTGGTAAGTTTGGAAGTCGAAGTGAAGAAAATGAAGAAGATAATATCTGGCCGACTACCAATGTGATTGAAAAGGAGAAGGGGCAGGGTTCAAAGTCTGGCTCATTTACTATCTTTGAAGAAGTCAAAGGAAGAAAGAAAAAGAAGAAAAAGGGTACCATTACAGATGTGGAACCTGAAACAGATCCAGTTCCTCGTCCGGAGCCTCCAACTACTGAACCTCCAACTACTGAACCTCCAACTACTGAACCTCCAACTACTGAACCTCCAACTACTGAGCCACCTAAACCAGAGCCGCCTAAGAAAGACCCGACTTACGTTGAAGGTGACGATGGTGAAGATTATGGTATTGGTGAGGCAGAGAATCCCAACGTTGAACGTGAGAGGGAAATAAAGTTAGATGGACGAAATAAACGTCTTAAGCCACTTCATAATGAAGATTTTGCATGCAAACTCGAAATAAGAGTTCCAAAAGACTATTATGATTGTAGGCTTGTCCTAGATATACAGGCAGACGAGGGATTATTTCCACTTGATTTGAAAAATGTTTCTGCCGGTTGCCAAATAAGGTCTGGTGTCTCAAATGAGATTTTTGGATTTGATTTGAAAGCCGATGCCCCTAATGTTATTAAGTTTACCCCACAGGAGAACGTCACATTGTATAGTTTAAATATCAAGGTATATGGACATTAAAACGACTGCGACATACCCATACCCCATCTGGGGCTTACCAGATAATTACAAAGGAGATGATCCCGCTGGGCATAGAGTGGGATTAAAAAAGGATACAGATGAAGATGTTTTCATCTTGGAGTATGAGGTTACCACACATAATGAAGGCGTAGATAGGCTTATCACAGAAAAGCGAGCTTCGTATCTATGTATCATACAATGTTCGTCGACTTACTATACCCAGATAGAAAAAAGAGAAGAATCCTGCTTCACGGTCAAAATACCCTGTTCGAAAGTGAACAAAAGATTTTCCGTTAAGATTGAAATAGTTGCCACAGAGAACATCGATAGTTGCAATTATCTTGACGTGGATGAATTCTATGAGGGTGTCGTAGATTACCAGAAGGGTGCCATGATTGCTATGGTAGATAAATTCAACGTGTCATTAACGCCTAGCGATGATATGGCAAACCTGAGTAAGTTTGTGAAGTACGAATACGCAAATGTTCAGAAGGTTACCAATGTCATTGATGATATTATCTTAATACAGCTGCCATACTCCTATGAGAATGCGGGAAAATTGGTTCTAAACCAATGCCCCAATGTATTCGAGGCAATGTTGGTAAGGAATGCACTTATTGAAGCTGTTTACAAGCTGCGTACATGCTATGATGACGATAAAAAGGATTGGATTTTCTATCTAACGCAATTTATAAAGCAAATGGTTTCTGAAGACGAATTGCCTGAGCAAGAAGGATATGATTATTCAATTGGTGATGTTCTACAAATAGTGGACAAGATTTTGCCTGATGTTATGCTTAACGCATTAGAGGAAGTAAAAGAAAAAATCGAACCAAAAGATTCAGATTCATGAAGCAGACAATCTTTACCCCAGAATTTGCCGAGGTATTAAGAAATCACGTTCAAGATAATCTCACCCATTATCTCGATCCCGCATTTATGTGGCGAGAAGAAGCAGAGAAACATGATGGATTATACGAAACCGATTTGGAGCAACCAGATTTGTCTGGTATGCTTGCATACGCTGATTCTAAAAAATCTACAGATGATTTTGAAGCCGGAAAGATTCTCTTCGAGGCATTCAAAGATCTCACTCCAATGCAAGCTGCTCAAAGTCATTTCTGGCAATATCTTTCTCACGTAGACTTGTATGAATATATGAGAAGACGTTGGAATAAAGTTGACCAACAGGATTGTGACCCTAACTATATAGCCGAGCACTGGTTCTACAAGCAAAACAGAAATTGGCTGGAGGGGCTTTATTGGTCTTTCAAGAATACCGTTCAAATTAATGAAGATGGGTCTCTTGATTATACCTATACCAATTTCCTGTTTAAAGAACAGAACTTGCGAAACAGAGGTATTATGCCTTCTGCTACTGTGTTTAGAAATCCAGAGGCTTTAAAGGGTGTACTTCGTTTCTGCATAGAAGAAATGGACAAGAAAGATCGTGGCGAAGATACCGTCTTTGATAAATATTTCGAATATCGTATTACAGCACCCAAGGGCGTAGTTCAGTTAGTAAACAAGCTGGCAGGCGTAATAGAGGCATCTGCATATACGAGCCAAGACTTCTATGATTTTCTGGTTGCAAGTAGAGACATCATCAAGAGTCAGGGCGATAGAAAGAAAGAGAAAAAGGAACGTGACGAAGCAATGGCTGCTGCCGGTATCGCTCCCAAGAAAAAGAAGAAGCATAAAAAGCACAAGAAGCATAGAAGATAATATATGGCAGAAATAGAAGAGTTCAAACAAGGAAAGACTCCGATAAAATTCATAGACCTCTTCGCTGGTGCTGGCGGCATCAGCGAGGGTTTTTTGCAAGCATATACTGACGATAAATATTTCCAATTTGTTCTGGCAAGCGACATCAACAGTAACTGCGAGCTGACCCATAAAGTGAGATATAATCGCCAATTGGAGTTGGATACTGCGTTCATTACAGAAGATATTATGTCAGATGATTTCTTGGTACGTCTTGAAAAGGAGATTGGTGACCAGGATATAGATGTGATAACGGGTGGCCCAAGTTGCCAATCGTTTAGTTTGTCTGGCAGAAGAAGGAAGTTTGATAAACGCGACAATCTCTTCATCCACTATCTGAAAGTTATCCGCAAACTTCGTCCCAAATATTTTGTGATGGAGAATGTGAAGGGTATTCTGACGAAAGACAAGGGTAAGTTCAAAACGGCAGTAATGAATGAAATTCGCTCTATTATCGATGAGAATCAGGTGGACAATATGCTCGCCTATTTCAACGGTGTTTTAAGCAGAACGGCCAATGATTTAGTTCGTCAATGCTTTATTTACAAGATAAGAATAGAGGCCGTTGAGGATGGAGAAGAAGACTTTTTCATAGACAAGTATTTCCAAATAGTTGAATCGGTTTATAAGCAACTGACGAAGCCTGTTACGCTTAAAGTCAGCAAAGGCAATAAGCATATCACAACGATACGCCATGCGCTGTCTTTGCTTAAGCTTTCTTCAGAGCGACAGAAACTGATGAATTCCATACTGCATCTAAAAGCAGAGGCGGATGTTGACAACGACCAATTAGTTGACAAATTCAATAAGTTCCTATATGCAATAAGCGATGATGATTTGGTAGAAACCATAAACAGACATCTTTATTGGGTTGAGGAATTTAAGGATCAACCAGAAATCGTGGAAAGGTTCAAACTGTTGGTTAATCTTTATACATTGACTCTGGAAGAAGTCTTTGGAGAATTGCGCAGATATGCAGAAGATGACAACTCGCTTAAAGATTATGAGCAGATAATGAATGAGATACACCTGTATCGAATTAAGAAGCCGCTAATATTGAATTCATCTGACTATGGAGTACCTCAGAATCGTGAAAGGGCTATTTTTATTGGATGCCGCAAAGATCAGCCGATGATAACGGAAATTCCAGCTACAACTGAGGAAAACAAAGTAACTGTCTATGAGGCATTGCACGATTTGGATTTTTTGAACAATGGTGAATCTGCGAGTGACTATTCTGAAGCGTCTGATATTGACCGATATGCAGCTCTGAATATTACTCGAAGCATTGACGGAAAGCCTGATGACAACGGTGAAACCTATTCTGAGTGGTCAAGACAAGGACGATTAGGACACCGCTTTACTATCAAAGAGCCTTTCTATGTAAGGAGTCTGGATAATCTTGAAAACGAGATAATTGAACATGCTTGCCTATTCAATCATCAGACAAGTAAGCAGAGTGAAGAGGTGCTTAACCGCTTAGCAGTCATTGCCGAAGCCGGTGACTATACTGATGAAGTGAAAAAGCAATTGTCGGATATGGGACTCAACTCTGACAAACGTAACTATACGGTATTAAAGCCAGATGGTCAATCGCCAACGGTTGTTACCTTGCCAGACGATTTCATTCACTACCACAGCCATCGTGCACCAACGGTAAGAGAGATGGCACGCTTGCAATCCTTTGATGATTCCTTCGTGTTTCAGGGAAAAAGAACAACGGGCGGCGATAAGCGTAAGTCGGAGACGCCACAATATACGATGGTGGGTAATGCTGTGCCACCACTTATGGCAAAGGCGATAGCAAATAAGATTTTGGAAGTAATTCAATAACAATAATAATAGATAGCGTATGGATCCAGAATATGAAAAGGAGTTGTCTCGCTTAGGGATAAAGAAAGGACATGTAATAGAAGTTGTCGTTCGAGAGAAATCTTCTGAACTTCCTCAAAAAGGAGGTGCGATTCTTTGGAAGACAACAGGTAATCAATTTGGCTCTATGCATGCTGTTATTAAGGCTATATACGAGGCCTTGCCAACGTATAAAGGCAAAAGGATTTTCGTAGAGGTTAAAAACAAGACAAACGGAAAGTTCCAAATCTGCAATCATCATATAGCACTAAAACGTATTCCGTTCACGCTGTAATATGTTTTAGATGTTTGTCCGCTAAAGGGTGTTATCGAGTATGAGCTAATGTGAATAAAGAACAATATATGGCAAAAGTAAATATATTCATAAGTTCAACGTGTTATGACCTGTCTCAAATACGTGATGACATTAAACAATGTATTGAAGATTTAGGTCATAATCCAATTCTATCTGAAATGAAGAATTTTCCTATAGACCCGAAATTGTCTAGTATGGAAAATTGTATCAATGCCGTGAAAAAGGAAGCAGATATTTTCGTTTTGATAATAGGGAATAAATACGGATCTGTTTTGGAATCAGGGAAGTCTATTACGAATACAGAATTTTTGACGGCAATAAACAAAGGCATTCCAATATATACATTCGCATTGAAGCAAATGACAGCTCTCCTTCCTGTATGGGAGAGGAATCCAGAAGCTGATTTTACTTATGTCGTAGATAATAATAAGGTTTTCGAGTTCTTGGCAGATGTAAGGAAGAAACGAGGATTGTGGAATTTTGAGTTCGAGAAGGCCCAAGATGTTACAGATATTTTGAAAGTTCAACTATCCAATCTATTTCATGATGCATTGCAGGCAAGGCAGATGATAGCGGAATCTGATATGAGTGAATTATACTCAAAAGTATCTATCAGCGCACTAAATATTCTTCTTAAAAAAGAAGAGTATTATGAGGTAAAATTCTTCATGCAGGCTATGATGGACGAAATTCACAAATATAAGGATTTGAAAAATGATTATGAATACTCTATTCGATTAAAGCCTGTTAATAGAATATCTGACATAAGCCAACTAATAGAATGGATTCAACTCAAATTGGGTCAAGCACAAAACTATATTGACACACTTAATGGCTTAACGGAAGCTTTCCGTTATTTCTATGCAGAACCGGGCAATCCTTCAGATATGGAGGGCTTATATTATGTTGCTCGATCTTATGCAAAAACCTATGCAAATCTTTTGGAATGGGGTATCGATGTTAAAAGTACCATAGTTCCAGAAGAATATAAAAAGCTACTTTCTGCATTTGCAAAGATACCCATCGAGGCCATCGGGCAGATAGAGGATTTTCCTGTTGCTTCTTTAAAATCAATAGAAGAAATTAAAGAAAAAGGAGACTTAAGAGAAGGTAGTGTGGTTAATCTGCAGCTAAATATTTCTATTAGTGATGAAACAATGCAACGTTACAATGAAGAATTTGAAATTCTAAAGAATAAAGCATTCCTAGATCTTTATTAGAAAAAAGTATGGCATTAGCTTAATGACATTGGATATTGATGCAATAGAGAAT
Source organism: uncultured Prevotellaceae bacterium (assembly GCA_902778535.1). GTDB lineage: Bacteria > Bacteroidota > Bacteroidia > Bacteroidales > Bacteroidaceae > Prevotella. The sequence goes on along the minus strand of CACYYG010000014.1, from coordinate 53,957 downwards.
AATAGCAGCAGGAACGAAACGAAAATATGATTCACGGTTCTAGATTCATGGCTCATGATTAGGCAATAGTACGGAAATCGATAACGTTATAAGAATATATGAGACTACCAATTAACATAGAAGAATTGCTCGGTGGAAGGGCTGTAGAGGGTGACCGCATTGAGTATAAGACAGGATGGAATCCGGATGCCATCTACCGTAGCGTGTGTGCTTTCGCCAACGACTTCGACGAGACGGGTGGCGGTTATATTGTGGTGGGTGTGAAGGAGGTGAATGGTCGTCCTGTCCGTCCCGTCATAGGTATTGATTCCAATCAGATTGAACCTATCGAAAAGGATATGGTGGGATTCAACAACCTGATGCAGCCTTACTATCAGCCACGGTTGTATATCGAGGAGGCTGACGGGAAGACGATTTTGGTCATCAAGGTGTCGGCTGGCGAACGACGCCCTTACAAGGTGCCTGACCAGATCACCGCCAAGCAGAAGACTTACAATTACTACATCCGATACAACAGTAGTAGCATTGTGCCCAAGGGTGAATATGAGCGCGAACTGATAAACCTGGCCAACCGTACACCGTTTGACGACCGAGGAAACGACCAGATAACGCTGAAGGACATCTCGCCGTTACTGATGCACGACTATCTTGTGAAGGTGAAAAGCAGCCTTGCCAACGAGTCGTTGACAGAGAACATGGAATCGGTGTTGGAGCAGATGGAACTGCTGGAGCCTACGCCCGAGGGATATAGCATCAAGAACGTGGCAGCTATGATGTTCTCAGAGCGACCAGATAAGTTTTTCAAGCAGTCGCAGATAGACATTGTTGTTTTTCCCGAAGGACGAGAGAAGAATCCCAACAACATGATTGAAGTAGAGCCTATAAGGGGCAGTGTGCCAACGATGATAGAGAAGACGTTGAGTTACCTGGAGACCAATGTCATCAAAAAGCAGATACTGAAGCCCAAAGACCGCGAGGAGTCGGACAAGTTCTACAACTATCCGTATCAGGCATTGGAAGAGACTGTCGTCAATAGCCTGTATCACAGAGACTGGACGATTAGGAAGCCGGTAGAGATAACCATTGAACCGGACAGAATATCGATTCTGAATTTTTCTGGGCCTAACCACACCATTCCGATGGAGGCCATTCGGGAGGGTAAGTCTCTCCGTTCACGCAGGTATCGCAATCGCAGATTAGGTGAATTCCTGAAAGAACTGGATCTGACAGAAGGAAGGGCGACAGGAATCCCAACGGTGCAGGAGGAACTAGAAGCCAATGGCTCGCCTAGAGCGACTATTGAGACTGACGAGGAGAGGACGTACTTCCTGATAGACATTCCTTGCCATCCTTATTTCACCAAGAAAGAGATTGAAATTGACACCAATGGCGTAAAAGAAGATTCCGAAAGTGGCGTAAAAGGTGGCGTAAAAGATGGTATAAAAGAACTGTCTGATATTCAGGAGGTTATTGTAAAAGAAATGCTATTCGACCCGTCTGTCACGACCAGTGAAATGGCGCAAAAGACTGGCATAAAGTTCAGAACCCTCCAGCGACATATCTCTCAGCTTCAGGCGATGGGGATTGTGGTCCGCAAAGATGGTCGAAAAGATGGTTATTGGGAGGTTGTAAAAAACAAATAGTCTTATGAAACTATGCCGTGTTCCTTGCTATAGCCGATGGCAAACTGTGGCTGGGCTTGACAGCTATAAATCAAGATTTACCAACTCATACTTCTTGGAGCCGAGGCCAATCTGGGCTGCATGGTCGATAGTGTGAGTGCCATGCTGCTTGTCGATGCGCTTCAGCAAGTCGGTGGGGTCGTTCTTGGCCGTCACCTTCTGCTGATTGATGATGTCGATGCAAGCCTGGTCGAGTGCTACGGGGTCGGTAGAGGCGAGGATGCCATAGTCTTCCAGCTTCACGGGTTCGGGATGATCCACACAGTCGCAGTCTATTGACATGTTGTTCATTACGCTGATGTAGATGATGCCCTGCTTCTTGTTGAAGTAGTTAACCACGGCTTGAGCTGCTGCTGCCATACTTTCGAGGAAACCATCCTGATTGCCGATGAACTCCGGCGTCCACAGCTTGCCCATATCCAGTTTCTCCATCTTGCCAGCTGAGTGGATGTAAGCCTTGCCGTTCTGACTGGCACAGCCGATGGAGAGATTCTTCAGGGCACCGCCGTAGCCGCCCATGGGATGACCTTTGAAATGGTTGAGGGCTATCATGAAGTCGTAGTTGGCCATGTGGCCTCCCACGATGTCGTACTTGATGTGCGTCTGATCCTTTACTGGGATGCGAATCTCGTCGTATTCGTCCATGATGTCTACAGGGAAATACTTCGTGAAGCCGTGACGCTCAATCACCTTCCAGTGGTTCTCCGACGTATTGCGATCGTCTTTCTTGTCGGCTGGCCCATTGCCGTATGCGGTGTTACACTCCACGATAGTGCCGTCCACCTCGAACACCAGGTCCTTCACTAGTTCCGGCTTCAGATAGTTGGGATTGCTGCCCTCTCCGGTACTCATTTTCACGGCCACACGTCCCTTGGCGGGAACTCCCAGGGCCTTATAGATTCTCACCAACGACTCAGGACTGATTTCCCTTGTCAGATACACTTTCGACTGTGCGAAAGCAGCTGCCGATGCCACCAGCATCAATGCAACTATTGTCAATGTCTTCTTCATATAGTTTCTCATTTGCACGTTTTTCGAATGTTTTAGTTGCAAAGGTACTCATTTTTGCCGAATTATGAACTGTTTTTTTGTACCTTTGCACCGTAGTTTTTGATAGTTTATGATTAACAAGTAGAAATTCGTCTAAAGCCAATGCCCAGAGGCTTCCATTTTGGTAACGAGAGAAATCTTGAGCCAGTTGCCAAAACTGCCAAAAGCCGGTATCATGAACATTTGTAAGTTAAACTGCATCTTTCTCCGGCTCTACGTGTACGGCAACGTGGGTGAGTTCACCGTAGTGTTCTTTCAGCAGTCGCTCAACCTCCGATGCCTTGTCGTGGGCCTCACGCAGGCTGATGTCGCCGTCCATGCGTATGTGCAGCTCGATGGCATAGTGGTTGCCGATGCGTCGTGTGCGCAGGTTGTGCGGCTGCTTCACGTCAGAGAGCGATGCCACCATCGACAGTATCTCCTGCTCCACATCGTCGGGCAGCGACTGCTCCATCAGATCGCCGATGCCGTCGCGAAGCAGGTCGACGGCCACCTTCACGATGAATACGCCCACGACGACCGATGCCGCGGGGTCGAGCACTGTCCACCGCTGTCCCAGGAGGATGGCACCGCCGATGCCCGCCGCCGTGCCCAACGATGACAGCGCGTCGCTGCGGTGATGCCATGCGTTGGCCTCTACGGCCTGCGATTGCAGCTGACGGGCCTTCACCATCGAGTAGCGGTAGGTGCCTTCCTTCAGCACCACCGACAACAGCGCAGCCCACAGCGCCAGCAGTCCGGGAGCTGCCAGCTGTTCGCCGTTGGCCCAGGAAATGATTTTCACCACGCCGTTGTAGACGATGCCTACGGCAACGCCCATGAGTGCCAGTCCGATGATGGTCATTGCCAGCGTCTCGTACTTGCCGTGGCCGTAGTCGTGTGACTTGTCCTTCGGCATAGTGCTGAGGCGGACGAACACAAGTACGATGATGTCGGTGACGAAATCACTGAGTGAATGTATGGCATCGGCCACCATCGCAGCGCTGTGACCTACGATGCCGGCAATGAACTTGAAGAGCAGGAGTACCACGTTCACCGCTCCGCCCACCAGTGTCACCTTGTATATCTCTTTGTTCCGTTCCATGAGACATGTCTTTTACATCCGACCATAATGGAACTATTCCTCCATCTCGGCATCGAGCTTGTTCGACCATAGGTATTTGCGGGTCTCGCGGGCAGCGACGCCGCTGAGCAGCAGCAGGGCGATGAGGTTGGGAATGGTCATCAGGGCGTTCATGCAGTCGGCAATGTTCCAGATGATGTCGAGGTTGATGATGCAGCCGAAGAACAGGGCGACGATGAACAAGATGCGATAGAAACGGTTGATGCGATGTCCTTCGATGTAGTTGACGGCACTTTCGCCGTAATAGCTCCACCCCAGGATGGTGCTGAAGGCGAAGGTGAGGATGCCGAAGGTGAGCAGCGGAGCACCGACGTAGGGAATCTTCGAGAAGGCCACTTTGGTGAGGGCGGCGCCGTCGGCAAAGGAAATATCCGGATAGGCCAGGATGCTGCTGACGAGCACCAGTCCCGTGAGGGCGCAGATGACAACGGTGTCCCAGAACGTGCCCGTGCTGCTGACAAGAGCCTGGCGCACAGGGTTGCGTGTCTGGGCGGCAGCGGCTACGATGGGCGCACTGCCCATGCCGCTCTCGTTGCTGAAGAGGCCTCGGGCAATGCCGTAGCGGGCGGCCATCATCACGGTGGCTCCCACAAAGCCGCCGCCAGCGGCAGAGGGATTAAAGGCTGAGCTGACAATGAGCTGGACGGCAGGCCACACGTAGGCTGCGTTCATGCAGAGGATGACGATGCACCCTATGACATAGAAGAAAGCCATGAAAGGCACGAGGAAAGTGCAGACACGGGCGATGGATTTTACGCCACCGAGGATGACAACGGCAGTGAGCACGCAGACGAAGATGCCCACGGCCCAGGTAGGCACGCCGAAGGTCTCGTTAGCCAATAGGGCGATGCTGTTGGCCTGTACCGTGCAGCCGATGCCAAACGATGCTAGCGCCGTGAAGACGGCAAAGAGAATGGCGAGCCACCTCATGTTCAGGCCGCGCTCCAAGGCATACATCGGACCGCCATACATGCGGCCGTCGCTGCCTTTCACGCGATATTTCACAGCCAGCAAGCCTTCGGCATACTTCGTGGCCATGCCGAAGATGCCTGTGAACCAGCACCACAGCACGGCACCAGGACCGCCCAGCGCCACCGCCGTGGCCACACCCACGATGTTGCCCGTTCCGATGGTGGCAGCCAAAGCGGTGGCCAAAGCACCAAACTGGCTGACGTCGCCCTTGGCAGCATCGTCTTTCTTCACCGACAGGCGGATGCCAGTCAGGAGCTTGCGCTGCGGCACACGCAGCCTGATGGTGAGAAACAGGTGGGTGCCCAACAGCAGAATGATCATGGGCCAGTCCCACAGCCATCCGCTGACGAGTGAAAAGAAATCATTGATTGCATCCATCGTGTCGCTTGTTTTCAAACTCGCTGCAAAAATACGACTTTTTAGCCAAATATTATGCTATAATAGCGTTAAATATACGGAAAAACGGGCGAAGATGTGCCATTTATTTCGCGACTCTGCCGCACAGATACATGCCCGTGAGGATGAGCACTGTGCCAAACAGGAACCAAGGCGTAATCTGCTCATGCAGCAGCCACCAGGCGAAGAGGATGGTGGTGATGGGATTGAAGTACACCCAGTTGGTGGCAACAACAGCCCCGAGCTGGTGAATGACCCAATTCCAGACAAGGAAACAGACCATGGAAGCCACTACACCGAGGAACAGCAGGTTCCATATCACCTGACTGCTGAAGATGACTTCCATCGACGGGAAGCCGGGGACGGCGAGATAGTAGGGGAGTATGGTCAGCAGCCCGTAGAAGAACACCTTGCGGGTGATGAAAAAGGTGGAATAGTGCTCGGTCACGGTCTTCATCAGCAACGAGTAGACTGCCCAGCAAAGACAGGCGCCAAAGGCCAGCATGTCGCCTTTGGGAGACAGGTGCAGCACAAAGCGGCCGTTGAGCACTACCGCTGCCATTCCCGCACAGGCTATCAGCGACCCTGCCACCTGCATGCGCGTGAACTTCTCGCTCTGACGATATGCCAATGCCACGAGCAGCATGGCGAACAGCGGGCACGAGCATACTATCAGCGACGTGTTGGTTGCCGTTGTGTAAAGCATGGCGGCATTCTCGGTGAGGAAATACATCGACCCTCCTGATATGCCCAGCAGGAGCATCACCAGTTCGTCGCGCCGCGAATTGCTGAACAGCCTGAACGACTGCCGCCTGAACGTCAGCTCAAACATCAACAGCAATATATAGGCTATGATGAAACGCAGCGTAAAGATCTGTGCAGGCGACAGGCCATTGACGAGCAATATCTTGGTAAACACAAAAGTGCTGCCCCATATTGCCACAGTGACAAACGCCAAGAAATGAGCTAAGCCTGTTTTCAAAGGTTTCGTTTTGTCTTGGTTCTATATGACCGCGAGCGGTATGAGTAGTCTAATTGAAATCGCTGATAATCCTTGACCCATCGGGCTGCTCGACGATGCTGATACGTACGGCATCGTCGGGCAGCAGTTCTTCGATGAGCTCAGGCCACTCGATGAAGCAGAGCGCACCACTGTAGAAATAGTCCTCATAGCCCATGTCGTAGACCTCTTCTATGCGTTTGATGCGATAGAAGTCGAAGTGGTAGAGGACTCCTTCCGACCTCCCCCCGTTGGGGAGGCTATACTCGTTGACGATGGCGAAGGTGGGCGACGTGATGACATCGGTAACGCCCAGCTCTTCGCAGACGGCCTTGATGAACGTGGTTTTGCCGGCTCCCATCTTGCCATAGAATGCGAAAACGGTGTGCTGGCCGATGCCGTTGATGAACTGACGGGCCGCCTCGCGTATCTGCTGGATACTGTCTATTCTTATCTGCATGAATTTCTGGCTTTAGTCCTTGATGAACTTGCAGATGGCGCGTTGTCCGTGGGCATTGGTGACGATGGCCATATAGGCGCCGGCGGCGAGGTCGTCAACAGAGACGAGCGCTTTGCCTGCCGACAGACGTGGGCTGATGCTGGCCCGCTGCTGACCTGAGAGGCTGACGATGCTCACACGCACGTTGGCGTCGTCGGTGCCGGCGATGACGAGGTTGCCTGAAGCATAGCGCACATTGAGACTTGCCGACTGGGCGAGGTCGCTGATGCCTACGTGGACGGGCTGCTCAATGGGCTCTGCGTAGCTCGAGATGATGTTGGAGCAGGCAATGGTGGGCACGTTCATGGTGACAACCTGATCGGCACCGTCGGGATAGCGGCCTGCCGTCTCGTCGCTCCTCATCTCGGAATAGGTGAAGCGGTCGGTCCACGACTCGTCGGCAGCGGTGAGCAGCACGTCTTCGTTGCCGTTTGACAGCTTGAAGGAAGCGTGCAGCTGGCTCTGCGGTTCGAGCTTGTCACACCAGATGATGAGGAAGCCGTGGGCAGGAATGACGGTTGACGTCTGTGTGTCGCCCTTCGTAATCATGTATTTCTTCGGCTTGGCAACATCGTCGCTGAGGTACATGCCCTCCACGTCGATGGGCTCGCTGGTAGTGTTGTAGAGCTCCACCCAGTCGTTGCGCTTGAAGTATTCGTTGACATAGATGCCGTTGTCGGCACTCACCTCGTTGATGCGAACAGGATTCGTGGCCTGTGAGGTGATTGGCGTGAAGGTGGCGGTGATGCTGATGTTGCTGCCTGCGGGCATACTCATCGTAGCCTCCTCGCTGATGATGCTCCCGTTCTGCTTCCAGCCTGCGAAGCGATAGCCGGCAGGCGCCTCGGCGCTCAGGGTGACGGGCGAGAAGAGGTGGCCCTTGAAGTCGGCGTAGGGCACGTTGATGCCGTTGACGAAGATGCGTGCTCCCTCGGTGTCGCTATTCAGGGTGACGCTCTTCTTGACAGCGTTGCTGAGCTTCATCTGCGAGAACTGCTTCATGAAGCCCGTCAGTTTGTCGGAGCGTCCCGCCAGCTTTTCCTTGATGGTGTTGGCGGCGCGGTCGGGGTCGTGGCCGTCGTTGATGCCCTGCTGTCTCATCAGCTGTGTCATGGGCTTCACGTTGGCCAGCAGCTCGTCGACAATCTGCCCTGCACGTGTGGGGTCAAAGACGCTGCCTGCCACGATGCAGAAGGTGTCGATGAACTTGCGGCGGAAGCCGTCGTGGTTCAGCATGTTCAGGAAGAACTGTACGAAGTCCTGATTGACGTTGCCGTTATTGCGGAACTTGTAGAAGAAAGTGAAGGGATTGTCGCCGTTGTTTGTGTTTCTGAGGTCGAAGGCGTAGTCGAGGTCGAAGCTGACGAAGCGGTAGCGGCCGTCGAGGCGGCTGCGGTATCCCTTGAGGTTGTTGTCGGGCCAGTCGGTGTTGTCGAGGTACATCGTGCAGGCCATGTAGTTGGTAAACTCGTCGATGTCGAGCAGCGTCTTCAGCTCTTCGTAGGCTCCTTCGGCGTTGATATTGCTGCCCAGCTCGAAGATGCGGTTCAGCACGATGTCGTCGCCGTTCTTCATAATCAGGTTCTCGAAGGCGTCGAGCTCTTCGTCGTCATAGCCCCAGTTGGCATCTGCGAACTTGTCGTTGTTGGGCTCACGCAGATTGAGCACGCCGCGCAACTCGCCGTTGACATACTCGATGATGGGTACGTAGGACTGTACGTCGAGGTCGATGCCCGAGCGCTGGATGATGGTCTCGAGTGCGGGATCCATGAAGCGTGCGTTGTGTACCCAAATGTCATTGCCGCCATTGCGCACCAGGAGTGTTTTGCTGCGGATGTAGGGCTTCTGCGGGAAGAAGGAGTAGTTGTAGCGGTTCTGGCCGTCATACACCTTGTTGGCCTTCAGCTTGAATGAGCGGAAGCGCTGCGAGCGTGTCCAGCCGCCTGAGACAGCGATGTTCACGTCCTGGTTGAACAGCATCTCGCCCTCGGGCGTCAGATAGGAAAAGTTTGCAGGGCGGTCCCAGTCGCAGTTGTAGTTCTTGGGCCAGTCCTGTCCGTTGCCGGTCTGTCCGTTGGTGCCGTCGCCGTCGCAGTCGATGCCAATCTTCGGGTCGGTGAAGTATTTCTTGTCGCCTACGATGCTGATGACGGGCAGGGTGTAATGGCTGTTGGTTTTGATGTAGCTGCGTGTGACGGGCACGCTGGGCAGGTAGCCTTCCTGGAAGAGGCGCACGGTGAGGTTGGTGGTCTTCGAGAAGGAGAACTGTCCGTCCTTGCTCTGATGGCTCATCTCTTCAGGCTGGCCGTCGCCGGTGTAGAGCTCCCACGATACATCATCGAAATAGTAGTTGTTGTCTTTGCGGTCGACGTTCAGGTTGAAAGCGATGGTTTGCATGTCCTGGACGGTTTCCTGGCCTCCCCACCATCCGCCGCCTTGCTTACCCACCTGCTCGTCGGTGATGGTGCCTTCGTACTCGATGTCCTGCCATTCTGTGGTGACGTTGTAGCTGCCGTCGAGAAAGGACCAATAGATGTAGCTATGGGGCGTGGTGTGAGTTTGTACGGTGATATGTGCTGCCTTGTCGGCACGCACCTTCATGCGGAAGCGGTATTTCTCGCCGGCACGCCAGATGTGGTCGGGCGTGTAGACGAAGAGCTGTGCGTCGTGGTCGTTCTGGGCACTGGCCAAGGAGTGTATGCGTATGCCGCGCGAACCGTTGTAGCCCACGCCGTCGATGATGCGGGAGGCATCGCTGCTGCTGCCGGCATCGCGACTGATGAGGCTGACGGCTTCAGCGCCTTCACTGTTGCCGTTGATTACATATTCCTTCCAGGGCGACTGCTCGCCTGTTCCGACAACGGGGGCTGTGGGCAGGCTGCCGTCGGTAGTGTACATCAGTATGGCTCCTTCGGGTATGTCGACGCTGACGTTGACTGAGCTGTTGAATAGACAGCTGCCTTTGTCTACCACTGGGGCTGCGAGACGCTTTGTGGCGAAAGCTGCGGTGGCGTTGGTGGCGCCGGGCGTGGCGTCGGCTGTCCATCCCCACTCGGTGCCGCCGTCGGTCTGGCGTGCCCAAGCTGTGCGGCTCATGGCCTCAGGATAGGTCTGTGAAGCCAGCAGCTGGCCGCTGGCGTCGCTCAGATAGATGGTGCCGCCGTCGCAATCGAGCTTGAAGGGAGCCTGTGTGTCCTTGATGTCGTTGCTTCCCAGCCAGATGACCTTGAAGCCCTTGGCGGGAACGCTGCCTATGCCGGAGGGCATCTGCCACAGCTTCAGGTTGCCGGCGTCGTCGCTCAGGTACATACCACCTAAGTTGACGGCCTGGTCACTGGGGTTGTAAAGTTCAATCCAACTGTCGAAGTTGATGGCGGGACTCATCACCATGCCCGCGTTGGAGGCCATCAGCTCGTTGATGACCAGCACTGCTGTTGCTAATGTAGAAGCTATCATACCCAATAATTGTTAATCAGGCTGCAAAGTTACAAAAAAGTTCCTACCCGCGCGCAAACTTTATTTTAAAAAAAATGCTGCAGGTCGATTATGTAACAAAAACTATATTAAAAAGAGACGTTAGAGTAGGCCCGATGAGCTGAAAAACAGCCCGGTGATGCCTGAATGCTTCAAAACATCGGTAACCACGCGGGTTACTGTCAGTAACCACGTGGGTTACTGTCAGTAACTCGGTGGGTTACTGTTAGTAACCATGTGGGTTACAAAAATGGCATCAATCCCCCCAAGAACGCGGTCGAACTTTTTGCGGACACCAATCAAAGAAATTTGTGAGCAGAAAACAGGTATCATTAGGGTCATTCGTTTTGCAAAAATCATGCACAGCTAGCAAAGAAATGAGACTTTTGTCCATCGATGATACATTTTATTTAAATAAATGAGACATTTGATGACCTCTGTTTGGTTTTTACTTTGTAAATTTGTACCCAAAATCTAACAACTAACAATTAAAGGAAAAAAGTATGAAGAAAAATTTGTTGTTTTTGTCATTGCTGGCAATGATGAGTTTGACTTCCACTGAACTGAAAGCCGATAATCCTGTGTTAACCATCGAAGGCGGAAAAGTTCAAGGCGTTCTGGCCGACGACCATCCCGATGTGTATGTCTATCGTGGCATTCCCTACGCTGCGCCTCCCATCAGGGAAAACCGTTGGAAGGCTCCCCAGCCCGTCGTGCCCTGGAAGGGCGTGAAAATCTGCGACACTTTTGGTCGCCCTAGTTTTCAGGCCATCCAGTACACCGGTGGCTATTACACGGAGTGGGGCTATGGCAAGGAGGCCGCCTTCAGCGAGGACTGCCTTTATCTGAATGTATGGACGAAGGCTCCCGGACAGGTTAACAAGAAACTGCCCGTGGCCTTATGGATTCATGGCGGCGGCTATCGCGAGGGCTTCGGCTCAGAGCCTGAGTTCGACGGCCAGGAGTGGGGCGCCAAGGATGTGGTGCTCGTCTCCATCAACTATCGCCTGGGTGTCTTCGGATTCCTCGTACACCCCTTGCTGGCAGAGGAAAGCCCCAACCATGTATCTGGCAACTATGGCATTCTCGACCAGATTGAGGCGCTGAAGTGGATTAAGAAGAATATTGAGCAGTTTGGCGGCGACCCCAACAATGTGACCATCTTCGGACAGAGTGCCGGCGGCGGCAGCGTGCGCACCCTTTGTGAGAGTCCTCTGGCTCGCGGTCTGTTCCACAAGGCTGTCATCATGAGTGCCCAGGGACTGAGCATTCCCAATCCCAATGGCGGCGGCATGATGGGAGGCCGTTATAGTGGCGGGTCTATCGAAGACGCTATGGCCAATACGAAGAAGGTGTTCGACTGGGCCGGTCTGACCGACCTGCAGAAGATGCGTCAGGCATCTACTGAGACGGTCTTCGCTCTGCCCACTCTCTACTATCAGGTCAACGACGATGGTCAGCAGCCCAGCGGGCCTATGGCCTTTATGCGCCGCGGCCTGCCCTTTATGCCGATGATTGACGGCTATGTCAGCGTGAAGAGCTTCGACGACGCTACCCGTGAGGGCACGCTGGCCGACGTTCCTTATATGATTGGCTTCACCCTCAACGACATGGGCAATATGGCTCCCAACATTGCCGAGTTCTGCAAAGTGCGCGAGCAGAAGGGCGGTAAGGCATGGGCTTACGAGTTTGCCCGTCCGCTGCCCGACGACGGCAGCCATCCCGAGGTGACTCAGCGCCTGAGGGGTGCCTTCCACTCCAGTGACCTCTGGTTTGTGTTCAAGTCGTTGAAGCACTGCTGGCGTCCCTGGACCAAGGGCGACTGGGACCTTTCGGAGAAGATGCTCACCGCCTGGACCAACTTCGCCAAATACAGCGACCCCAACGGCCCCAAGGGTGGCGATTGGAAACCCTGCACCGAGAAGAATCCTAAGTTCATGGTGTTCAAACTCGACGACAAGGACGCCGAGGCCTCTGCTTTCGGCGAGCCCGAGATTGCTCCTCAGCCTCAGGGATTCCCCTTCCGGTAAAAACATTCGTTTGTTATAGAATCACAGTTTTGGAAAAAGCACGAATTGAACTTTTCAGTTTCAAATTCGTCTAACTCGTAAATTTCGTGATTAAAAACAAAAAGAAATGAAAAAATTATTCTGTTCATTATTTGCATTGTGCTGCACGCTGGGCATGACAGCACAGCCAGCAGGAGGCTTCGGCGGATTCCAGATGCCTCAAGTCAATCTGGAAACGAGCCAGCAGTGGAAAGATGTCAACTACGCCGGCGATGACCAGGCCTATCACACCTGCGACATCTACCTGCCCAAGGAGGTGAAGGACAGCTATCCTGTCGTCATCCATATCTACGGCAGCGCGTGGTTCAGCAACAGCAGCAAGGGCGCTGCCGACCTGGGCACCATCGTCAAGGCACTGCTCGACAACGGCTTTGCCGTGGTGTGCCCGAATCACCGCTCAAGCATGGACGCCAAGTGGCCCGCACAAATCAACGACATCCGTGCCGTCATCCGCTTTGTGCGCGGCGAGGCAAAGAAATATAAGTTCGACACGCGCTTCATCGCCACCAGCGGCTTCTCGTCGGGCGGACACCTCGCTTCGACGGCAGCTACGACGAGCGGCCTGAAGCAGACCACCGTTGGTACTTACGCCATTGACTTGGAGGGCACTGTGGGTAACTATCTGGATCAGCCCAGCACCGTCAACGCCGCCTGCGACTGGTCGGGCCCCGTTGACCTCACGGCAATGGACTGCGGCGAGGGCATGAAGATGGGCGAGAACAGCCCTGAGGATGTGCTGCTGGGCTCGAAGCTCGCACAGGAACCCGACAAGTACCGCAGTCTGAGCGCTACCTATTATGTCAGCAAGGACACACCGCCCATCATCATCTTCCACGGCGAGAAAGACAACGTGGTGCCCTGCTGTCAGGGAAAGATGTTCTATGAGTTGCTGAAGGCTGCCGGTGTGAAGACCGAAGCCACCTTCGTTCCTGAAGGCGGCCACGGCATGGGCATGTATGCAGAAGAGAACCTGAATAAGATGGTCAATTTCCTGAAAGGAGTCATCGATAAACAATAACTGAAAGCCATGAAGAAATTTTTGTTATCAATAGCATTACTCGGCTGCGCCCTGACAGGCAGCGCTCAGCCTAAGTGCAACGCCGACGGCACAGTGACGTTCCAGTTTAAGAACGACTCGGCACAGAAAGTCCTCGTCGACGTGCAGTTTGCCGGCAGAAAGGAAATGACACGCGGCGCCGACGGTGTATGGTCGGTCACACTGCCTGCTCCTGCACCCGACATGTACCCGTATTGCTTCATCGTCGACGGTGTGAGCGTGATGGACCCCCAGAACCCGCAGTATTTCCCCAACGAAGGCTTCAAGAACAGCCTGTTGGAAATTCCGTCGAAGGAAAGTTCACTGCCGCACGACATACGCTCCGACGTGGAGCATGGCCGTGTGGAATATATCCACTACTATTCGAAAAGCCTCGGCGCTACCAATAACGCCGTAGTCTATCTGCCGCCTTCGTATATGACTGACATGCAGAAGAAATATCCTGTATTCTACCTCATCAGCGGTACGACAGACACTGAGGAGGTCTATTTCAAGGTAGGCCGCGTAAACTACATTCTCGACAATCTGATTGCCGACAAGCAGGCCAAGGATATGATCGTGGTCATGCCGTATGGTAATCCGATGAAGCTAAAGCTGCAAGATGCACCCACCACGGTGCCGGGAGCAACGACGAAGGAACGCTCGGAGGCAATGGCTGCACAGATGCGTTTCGGCGGCGACGTCTTCAGTCAGGATCTCATCAACGACCTGATGCCCTACATCGAGAGCAACTACCGCACCATCAACAACAAGGACAACCGCGCCATCGGCGGTTTCTCACGCGGTGGCAATCAGGCACTGTTCAACGGACTGACTAACCTCGACAAATTCTCTTACCTCTGTTCTTACAGCTCGTTCACGTCGACCGATATTCCCGATGTCTACGACCAGGCTGCCGAAACGAACAAGAAGATTCACTTGTTCTGGCTTGGCGTGGGAACCGACGATTTCCTCTATGGCAATGCCCGCGACTACATGGAGTTCCTCGACAAGAAGGGCATTACCAGTGTGAAGGAATTCACTACTGACAAGTTCGGCCATACATGGATGAACGCAAAGTATTTCCTCTTTAAGACGTTGCCGCTGCTGTTCAATAAGAAGGCTGCCGAGGCCGCTATGAAGGAAGCCCAGCCCGCACCTGCCGCTACAGGTCAGGAGCAGCAGTTCACGCCCGGCGTGATGGCCCGTATGTTCCCCAAGCCCATTATCTCTCCTGAGTACACCGAGCAGGGCATCACGTTCCGCTTTAAGGCTCCCGATGCCAAGAAGGTGGAACTGGATACCGAGTTCCGTCCTGAAAACATCGTCATGGAGAAGGACAGCGACGGCGTGTGGAGTACAACCGTCACAGACTTCATCTTTGAGACTTTCGAATATTGCTTCGTCGTGGACGGAATGCCTGTGACAGACCCGAACAATATGTTCATTGCACCTAGCAGAGGCTTCAAATATAGCATTGCCGACAATCCGCACTCGCCTTTCAACTTTGCTTCGCAAGGCGACATCCAGCACGGCCGCACGGCCTATGACATGACGCGCCAGGAGGCTTGGTACACGTCAGCGATGCCTGGCGGCGGCATGGTCATGCCTGTCTTCATCCAGTTGGTGCCGGGTGAGGGTGACACGATGGAGAGCTGGTTCAAGGTGGGTGGTGCCGACGCTATTGCCGACAAACTGCTGGCCGACGGCAAGACAAAACCTTGTATCATCACCACGAGCTCGCTTGACTTCATGCCGAGCGGCCAACGGATGCCTGGTTTCAGGGTAAGAACGCTGAAGGCTGACGACTATCCGACGTGGAGCCTGCGCAAGCGTGCCTTAGTGAAGCTGCTGTTTGACATCGGCAAGGAGCCTGCTCAGGGCTTCCCCGGCATGGGCGGTCCTGGCGGACAATTCCCGCGTGGCGGAGGATTCCCTGGTGGCGGTGGCTTCCCTGGTGGCGGAGGCGGTGGCTTCCCGAGAGGCGGTGGTTTTCCCGGTGGTGGATTCTAATGATAATCAATAAAGAACGATATTATAATGACAAAGAAATTATTACTGACGGCCATGGCACTCACACTGAGTGTCATGGGCGTTTCCGCTCAGTACAAATACGATTGGCAGAATCCGCAACTGCCAAGGGCTGAGCGCGTTGAGAGCTTGCTGGGCATGTTGACACCAGAGGAAAAGGTCGGTCTGATGATGAACAAAAGCATCTCGATAGACCGTCTTGGCATCCCGTCATACAACTGGTGGAGCGAGGCATGCCACGGTGTGCGTCAGGGCGACTATACCGTCTATCCGCAGCCCATCGGCATGGCTGCAGCCTTCAGCGAGGAGCTGGTCTACAATGTCTTCTCGCAGGTCAGCGACGAGGCTCGTGCCAACTGGAACCGCTCCGACCACAGCGTACAGCATGTGGACATGGGTGCCATCTACTATCCCGGCAATCCTGAGCTCACGTTCTGGTGCCCTAATGTCAACATCTTCCGCGATCCGCGCTGGGGTAGGGGACAGGAGACCTGTGGCGAAGACCCGTATATGAACGCCGTTTTGGGCGTAGCAACAGTCAAAGGCATGCAGGGTAACAACGACAAGTATTATAAGACTCATGCCTGCGCCAAGCACTATGCCGTGCACAGCGGTCCGGAGCCTCTGCGCCACTCGATGAACGTCGAGCCGACCAACCGCGACCTCTGGGAGACGTATCTGCCAGCCTTTAAGGCTTTGGTGAAGAAAGCCGACGTGCGCGAGGTGATGTGCGCCTATCAGCGCTTTGAAGGCAAACCCTGCTGCAGCAGCGACCGTCTGCTCATCGACATTCTGCGCAACAAGTGGGGCTACGACGCTATCGTCCTCACCGATTGCGACGCCATCAACAACTTCTTCAACCGTGGACAGCACGAGACGCACAAAGACCCGCTGTCGGCCTCTGTCGACGCAGTGCTCAACGGCACTGACCTGGAGTGCGGCAAGGTGTTCATGTGTCTCACCGACGGCCTGAAGCAGGGCCTTATCAAGGAGGCTGACCTCGACGGTCACCTGCGCAAGACGCTGACGGGCCGCTTCGAACTCGGCATGTTCGACCCCGCCGACATGCTGCCTTGGGCCAATCTTGGCGAAGACGTCATCAGCAGCGAGAAGCACAACGATCTTGCCGTACAGGCTGCCCGCGAGTCGATGGTGTTGCTTTACAATGGAGGACAGACACCCGTTCTTCCCTTGTCGAAAGACATCAAGACGCTGGCTGTGCTCGGTCCTAACGCCGATGATGTGGAGCTGCTGAACGGCAACTATGGCGGCACGCCTACAAAGGCCCATCAGCACTCGTTGTTGGAGGGAATCCGCAAGGCAGTGCCCAATGCCAACATCATCTACCAGAAGGCATGCGAGCTGAACGACGAATACGAGACTGTGCCTCACCTGCTCGACTTCAACAACGGACAGGGCGTGTTGGTAGAGTTCTGGAACAACGCTGACATGAGCGGTGAGCCTGTGACCAAAGGCTACTACAAGGAACTGAACTTCTCGACCTTCGGTGCCTGGGGCTTTGCCGACGGTGTGAGCCGCGACACACTCTCCGTGCGCATCAGCGGACAGTATAAGTCTACGTTCACGGGCGAAATGAAATACACACTGACCACTGACAACGGCTATATCCTGAAGGTGAACGGCCAAGTGGTGGAAGAAGGCAAGCCTGGCGGACGCCGCGGCTTCGGCTTCGGTCGCCGTGTGGAGTACAAGTCGTTCCCCGTGGAGGCTGGCAAGACCTACGACGTCAGCATAGAGTATAGCCACGACCACGGACAGTTCGCCATGCTGCGCGGCGACATCTGCGAGCGCAAGCTCGTCGACTTCACAGAACTGGCCAATGAGGTGAAGGGCGCCGATGCCATCATCATCATCGGTGGCATCTCTGCACGTATGGAGGGTGAGGGCGGCGACAAGCAGACCATTGAACTGCCTGTCGTTCAGCAGCTGCTCGTAAAAGCCATGCATCAGACGGGCCGTCCCGTCATCTTCGTCAACTGCAGCGGTTCGGCCATCGCCTTCGGCAGCGTCGAGGGACAATATGACGCCCTGCTGCAGGCATGGTATCCCGGACAGGGAGGCTCGCAGGCACTGGCTGAAGTGCTCTTTGGCGACTACAACCCTGGCGGCAAGCTGCCCGTCACGTTCTACCGCTCGAATAATGACCTGCCCGACTTCCTCGACTACTCGATGAAGAACCGCACTTACCGCTACTTCACCGGAAAGCCGCAGTACGCTTTCGGCTACGGTCTCAGCTACACCACCTTCAGCGTGGGTAAGGCTAAGGTCAAGGCTAACGGCAGTAAGCCCGAGGTCACGCTGACCATTCCTGTTAAGAATACAGGTAAGCGTGAGGGCACTGAGACCGTGCAGGTTTATGTGAAGCGTCTGGACGATGCCGGCGCTCCCATCAAGGCGCTGAAGGGATTCCAGAAGCTGAGCCTCAAGCCCGGCGAGTCACAGAAAGCAGTCATCACCCTTGACGGCGAGGCCTTCGAGTATTATGACGAGAACATCGACGAGCTGGCCGTGAAGAGCGGGCGTTATCAGCTGCTTTACGGCACATCGTCGTGTGACGAAGACCTGAAGACAATCGATTTTGTCGTAAAATAATATTTAATGTACGCAAACATAATATTTATATTCAGAATGAAGAAAATACTTTCTATTGCTACTCTTTGTCTGCTATCAACCCTCGGGATGCGGGCACAGCTTTCGAGCAATCCATATAAGTTCTTGGGCAATATCACCACCAGAGGAAATGTTGAAGCCGGGGGCGGTGTGCCTTCGTATTACACTCTTTGGAATCAGATTACCTGTGAGAACGAATCGAAATGGTCATCTGTAGAAGGAAATAGAGGCAACTTCAATTGGGCTGGAGCCGAGAGGGCTTTCAACTATGCCAAGCAGCACCACTTTACCTATAAGTACCATGCATTGGTGTGGGGAGCCCAGTATCCCGGCTGGTTAGAAAGCCTGTCGCCAAAGAATCGCTTTGCCGCTCTCACCAATTGGTTTGACAATGCCAAGGCAAAGTTTAAGACTCTTCCCATGATTGATGTGGTAAACGAGGCTGTGGGTAGACATCAGGAAGGTAACCCTATGATGAAGGAGACCTTGGGCGGCGGTGGCAAGACAGGCTATGACTGGCTTATCAAGGCTTTCGATATGGCCTACCAGCGCTGGCCGGACGCCATCCTGATTTATAACGACTACAACTCGATACGGTGGGATGTCGACAACTACATCACATTGGTGCAGACTTTGCGCGATGCCGGTGCACCTATCGATGCCTACGGCAATCAGGCCCACGAATTGAGCGACATCAGTGAAACTGAATTGAAAAACGTGCTGAAAAGGCAGCAAGATGCTCTGAAAATGCCTATGTTCGCCACGGAATTGGATATAGACATTGCAAACGATTCTCTGCAGAAGGCACAGTATCAGAAGGTATTACCAGCATTTTGGGAAGCTCCCTATTGTGCCGGTGTTACCCTGTGGGGCTATGTTCTTGGAGCCACGTGGGTTGGCAATTCGGGCCTATACAGGGATGGTGCAGAGCGCCAAGCCATGACTTGGATTAAGGAATATATGGAAAGCGATGCCGCCAAGAATGCCGTAGGTCCCCTGCCCGGTACCAAGAAAGAGGCTTCTATCTATATACGTCCTGCTGCTTTGAAAGTGCTCAAGGACGAGGCAATGCTCATCAAGGTACGTGCCAGTTTGGCCACCAAGACCATTGAGAAGGTGGATTTCTATGTCAATAATGAATTGGTGACGACCATGACTGAGGCTCCTTACATTGTTGAATACACCCCAACCACTTCGGGCTGGAATAATACGAAAGCAGTGGTTACCGCTACTGACGGCTCGACATACGAGCGTTATGGCCGCATCAACGTGGTGAGTTCAAAGAACAAGCACGAACCATACAATGAAACCGTTTTTGAGTTGCCTGGAACAATCAACATCAATGAATACGACAAGGGCCAAACAGGCGTGAACTTCAATAATGCTTCACGTACTGTTACGGATGCAATGAAGGACGGTCAGTGGATGGAGTATACTGTCGATGTGAAAGAGGACGGCTTGTATTCATTCGATGCCACAGTGGCATCGTCAAATGCTAATGGCATGTTCCACTTTGCTGAATATGGTCTCGATAGCCTCTCGTTCCTCACCGAGTTCGTGGAGGTTCCCAAGACAGGTGGCAAAACGGAATGGAAGACGCTGCACGGCCGCTTGCAGACACCGTTGACGGCTGGTCGCCATGTGTTCACCCTGCTCGTTGGTAAGGGAAATTTCTGCTTCAAGGATATCACTTTCAACCGAATTGAGGAAGGTGAGGGCATGTCGTGCAGGCTGAAAAACTTCAATCCCCACTATGGTGTTGGCGACGTTATTCCTATTGAAATGAAAGTCACATCGAAAAACAGTCCCATTAGTCATGTGAGTGTCTACGCCAATAACCTTCTGGTCGGCACTTCGACAGTGTCGCCTTATACTGTCAACTTTGTGCCTTCCGAAATGGGAACTTATGCCATCACGGCCATTGTTACAGCTGAAGACGGTACGATGAAGGAATCAACAGCGCGCAATTTGGTGGTCGACAGTCCTTATCCGTTGGATATCTGTACTGTTGAAAACGACGCTTCTGATGCTCCTGCCTATAACCTTATGGGCGTTCCCGTCGGTGATGACTACCGTGGCATCGTTATCATTAATGGCAAGAAGGTAATAAAGAGATAATCAAATATGAAAAAGATTTTTTATGTGATGCTCCTGGGCCTGATGGCCTGCCTCACGAAGGCTAATGCAGAAGTAGATCCCAATTTCCACGTCTATATCTGTTTCGGTCAGTCGAACATGGAGGGCAATGCCCAATGGGAGTCTCAGGATGTGGGAAATGTAGATCCACGTTTCCAGATGCTGGCCACCTGCAACTTCTCGTCCCCCAACCGTAAGTTAGGCAACTGGTATAAGGCAATATGTCCTATCGTCAGCCCTGTGGGAAAGCTTGGCCCTACCGACTATTTCGGCCGTACGATGGTTGCTAACCTGCCCGACCACAAAATTGGCGTCATTGCCGTTGCTATGGGCGGCAGTCCTATCGAGATGTTCGACAAGGACAAGTATCAGGCAAAGCTCAACGAGAATCCCAACGAATGGTGGGCCATATTGGCTAAGCAGCACTATGGCGGCAACCCTTATGGCCGTATCATCGAGATGGCCAAGAAGGCTCAGAAGGTCGGTGTCATCAAGGGCATCCTACTGCATCAGGGATGTTCGAACTGCGGCGACCCCAACTGGCCTAACATGGTGAAGAAAATCTATAATGACATGCTGAAAGACCTTGGCCTCAATGCTGCCGACGTTCCCCTGTTTGTCGGCGAGGTGGAGTATGCTGACATGGGCGGTGGCTGTGCCAGTCATAACGTACAGGTAGATCGTCTGCCCAGCGTGATTCCTACGGCTTATGTCGTGTCGGCCAAGAACCTTCCCGGCAATGGCACTGACCCTTGGCACTTCTCGGCTCAGGGCTATCGCGTCCTTGGTATGCGCTATGCCCAGCAGGCACTGAGAGTAATCTATGACATTGATCCTGACTATGACGATCCGTTCCTTCCTACAACAGAAAAAGGCATCAATGAGCGTTTTACCACGCTGACATCCATCAGCGGCAAACCTTTCGCCATTGTCAATGAGGCCGAAGCCAAGGCTTTCTACTGCACGTTCGGTCAGCATTTAGGCTATGCCGACTTCAGGACAGCATTTAAAGAAACCAACTCCAGCTATTTCTTCAAGATACAGAAAACCAGTGGCGGCTTCCGCCTGCGTCTTGTCACACCTGAAGGAAACGATTATCAGGTGGGAGGCGAAACCGGCTATCTTAATTCTCCGTCTGTTGATGGCAACAGCTGCTTTGTTGGCGGGTTGAACGGTCAGAATGGTTACGACATTCCCAAGGGTGCCGTCTGGGCCATGGAGTATGTCGATGGCAAGGGCTTCTCCATAAAGAATGTCGGCACGGGTAAGTATCTGAAGGATGCTTCTTCGCCAGCCAAGTACGACGAGCCAACCTACTTCACCTTCTGCACGCTTGGCGTTAGTGCCGGCATCGATTTACCTGTGGCTGACGCCAGGACTTCTGATGTCTATACGCTACAGGGTGTGAAGGCCGGCACGAAAGAGCAATGGAGCAGTCTGCCGCAAGGCATTTACATTGTTGACGGAAAACTAAAGGTGAAAAAATAGGATGCACACAGAAAAACCGTGATGCCGTTTTAAAAAAGTACAGAGCATGTGTACTATTCGTACACAGCCTATGTACAAATAGTACACATGCTCTGTATTTTTTTTATACGGCTTCTCTGTAACACGGTGCCAAGGCAAGAAAATCATGATCAAAAGACTTTTGTCGGCTACGATGCTGGTTGTGACACTGGGCGCCTTCGCTGAAGAGCGTACCATCGACATCAGTGGCAACAATACATCGTCGAGCTACATCAGCTATAGCACGGCTTTCTCCATAGCCCAGAGCGATATTGTCAACGTGAAGATGGCGCGCTACTGCTACTTCTCGTCCACCGTTAGCGGTTCAGGCGTGCTTAACCTCTATGCTGGCGGCGAGCGCTGCTACCTTGGCACGGAGAAGGGCAAGGCGTGGCCTAACTGGACGAGCTTTAAGGGCGACATACACATCTACCCCTTCCCCGAGAACTCTTCGTCGGCTGGCTTCTACGGCGTTGTGCTGGCTCACGGCGGCAAGAGCTCGACAGCCGAGAACGCTCTCGACGATGTGAAGTCGGGCAAGGTAAACCCGTCGATGGCCAACAACCATGTCACTCTTCATCAGGGAGCCACCATCTGCTGCGAGGCCAACACCAGCGGCGCAGGCTTCCGCATCGGGCACTTGGACACTGAGGCAGGCTCCACGCTGCAAGGCTATATGAAGACGTCGCGTGCTGCCTATTATCTCCTTGGTGGCATGAATACCGACTTTACGCTGGCCGGAACCATTATGCCGTCGTCGTATGACGATGGAACGCTCATCGGCATTGTCAAGGAGGGAACGGGCACAATGCGCATCACCGGCAACGACAACTATGTCAGCGGTGCCCTTCGCATTCTCAATGGCCGTGTGCTCGTCAATAACGACCGCAATGCAGCCGAGCAAGGGAAGAGACGCGGAGGCTTGGGAGCAATGCCCGCTGCCAACAAGGCCATTGCATACGTCTTTGAGGACGGCATACTTGGCGGCACGGGAAGTGTCGGCGGCAGTGTCGACAACTATGGCATCATCGAACCTGGTGACGATGCTGTTGGCATACTCACTCTCCAGAACTTTGCCAAGCCTTCCTTGGCATCAAATCTCACCCTGCATCCTTCTTCAGTATTGCGTTTCAAGCTTTCGTCAAAGGAAAGCAATGACCGCCTCATGGTCAATGGCGCTGTGAAGTATTCCTCTATGCAGCAGGACTTTACTGCCAGCGACAAGCTGCCTGTCATCGAACTCAGCGTGCCCAATGATTTTACTGCCGAGGTGGACGACGAGTTCATCCTCCTCACTGCCAAAAGCAAGGCCGATGACTGCCAGTTCGAACTGAAGCAGCCAGGAAAATACACGTGGGAACTTGTAGAAAGCACTGACGGCGGCAGCTTCATTCTGAAGGCACGCATCATCTCCCTCAAAGACTCTGGAGACTCAGACAACCCAGATAATCCTGACAATCCTGATGTTCCCGGCATGGGCGCCTATTACGATGATGGCATTGACGATGCTGCCGACAAGCACACTCTTCGTTACTACGCCGACCAGTGCGGCAAGCATATTGGTGTGGCACTGAGCACCTACAAGGGTTATCAGAGCGAACGCGACGAAGCTGGCCGCCAATTCAATATGATGGTGGCTGAGAACGAGATGAAGATGGAAACGCTGCAGCCCTCGAAGGGACAGTTCAACTACGGCTCTGCCGACAATCTCGTGAGCTTCGCACAGCGAAACAACATGGCCATTCGCGGCCATTGCCTCGTGTGGCACTCACAGCAGCCCACGTGGTTGAGCAGCGACGGCAAGAAGAACGACCAGAACTGGACGCGCCTGCAGGCTCTCGACATTATGAAAAACCACATTACCAACGTGATGAAGCATTTCAAGGGCAAGGTGACGGAATGGGATGTGGTGAACGAATGCTTGGACGACGACCAGAGCATTATCCGTACCAATCCCGACGGCTACACCTTGCGCCAGACAGTATGGCAGCGCGCCATCGGCGACGACTACATCGACTCGGCCTTCGTCTTCGCCCGCCGTGCCGACCCCGACGCCGTGCTCTACATCAACGAATACGGTGTGGAGCATCAAGGCAAAGCTAAGACAGTAGCCTACATGAATCTGGTCAAATACCTCAAGAGCAGGAACATCCCTCTCGACGGTGTAGGACTGCAGTGCCATTTCTCTATCGACGAGGTAGACTCCGTGAAGCTCGATGCCAACATCAAGAGCTTTGGCAAGGAGGGCATGAAGTGCATCATCACCGAATTAGACATGGGTGTGCCCAATACATCGTCGGATAATCTGGAGGAACAGGCACGTCTCTATCGTGTCGTCACCGACATCGTGCTGAAAAACGACAACTGCCCGAACATGGTCATCTGGGGCATCAAGGACAACGACTCGTGGCGCAGCGCCTCCAACCCGTTGCTCTATAATTCGGGCATGCAGCCGAAACCAGCGTGGCGTGCCGTGCGTTCAGCCCTGCGCCATCATACGCTGACAAACAGCGTCACCTCTCCTGTCACTCACATCTTACCGCTTATCTCTGATGTCTATTCGCTTGATGGTCGCCGCGTCAACAGCAATCATCTCAAGCCTGGCATCTACATTAAGAATGGAAAGAAGTTTATTGTAAAACCATAGCATGAAGAAACTTACCAACATCCCTTCGCTTACTGTGCCAGTGCTGGCTCTCGTGATTATCGCCAGCCTGCTTTTGATATTCGAATCCGACTTCCTGTGGAAGCTGCAAGAAGAGAATCTGTTCCTCAATAGCAAATTATTCTTTAAAGAACAGATGGTAGAACCCGGCGGCTTCTTAACATGGATGGGCACTTGGTTCACGCAGTTCCTCTTCCACCCGTGGATGGGCGTACTGATGCTGTGTGCCTGGTGGCTGTTGCTGATGTGGCTGGTGAAGAAAGCCTTCCGAGTCAGCAGCCGATGGATGCCCGTCACCGTCATTCCCGTCCTATTCCTTCTGGTCACCATTGTCGAGGTTGGCTATTGGATTTACATTCTGAAACTGCGTGGCTTTGTCTTCCTCGGCACCATCGGCACAACAGCCGCCGTAGCGATGCTGTGGGCGTTTAGAGTGCTGAACGAAAAGTTTACGCCACAAGGCACTCGCAGTACATGGGTGAAAACGCTGCTACTATGCCTCGTTGTCATAATGACCTGTGCCGCAGGCTATCCCCTGTTGGGCATCTACGGTTTAGGCGCCACATTACTTATGTCATTATGGATTTGGCGACTTGAGCCACATCGCCTGCCGGCACTTGCCGTCAGTTTGACAGGTTTGCTCAGCGTGTGGCTGGTGCCGCTGTTCTTCTACCGTTTCGTCTATTACCAGATCAACGTGGAAAACATCTACGTCGCCAGGCTGCCGCTCTTCTACGTTCTGGAGGAGTATTTCTCCTACTACGTACCCTTCCTTCTGCTTCTGGCGTTTTTCGTGGTGATGGTAGTCCTGCCTAACAGTCCTGCCCCCAGCCCTTCACCTGTAGTGAAGGAAGCGAATACGCCGAAGGCAAAAGCAAAAGGCAAGCGAGCAGCTTCTCCCCTCCCTAAAAAGAAGAGACTGGGGGACGGGCTGCTGGGAATGAGTATCTTGGCTCTTCTGCTGCTCTTCGCAGCTGCCGTCTACACCTACACGTACTGGTTTAAAGATGAGAATTTCCACCATGAATTGGCCATGCAGCGCTGCATCGACCACTTGGATTGGGAGGGCGTGCTGGAGGAAGCTGCAAAGCAGGATGATCCGCCCACGCGTGCCGTTGTGATGATGCGCAATCTGGCCTTGGCCCATCTCGGCCGACAGGGCGACGAGATGTACCACTATAAGAACGGCTGTAAGAAGTGTGATGCACCCTTTGACATCCGTGCCATCAACTCGGTGGGCGACCTTGTCTATTTCCATTATGGTATGCCAAACTACTGCTACCGACTGTGTATGGAGCGTGGAGTGGAGTTTGGCTGGCGTGCCGAGCAGCTGAAGTATATGGCGTGGTGTTCCTTTGCCAATGGCGAGTATCAGCTGGCACGCAAGTATCTGGGTTTGCTGAAACAGACAATGTTCCACGACACCTGGGCCGAGCATGTCTGCCAGCTCCTTGAGCATCCCGAGGACATTGCGAAGAGCCCTGAGATGGAATTCGCTACCCACATGATGCATTACGATGATGAGTTGACCGCCGACCATAACCTGGTTGAGAATTTCCTCATGCAACGCCTCATGCTAAGCAACTATACCGAAGACCCCATTTTCTTGGAGCAAGTGGTGTTTGCTACGATGGCCACGAAGGAAAACAAGTATTTCTGGCCGCATCTCTACAACTATTCCATCCTTTATCCCGACAGAAAGTGGCCCGTCCATGTACAGGAGGCGGCTATGCTTTTCGGTACGCTGGATAATAAGAGAAACATGGATCAATGGCCCACCCTTACTGCTGCTGTCAAGGAGAGCTACAAGCGTTTCAACGAGACGGCATCCAGACTTGAGGGAGCCGATTGGAATGTAGCCAATGAAACACTCTATCCACTCTTCGGCAATACTTATTTCTACGATTACTATATGATTCGCTTCCCGGCACAAAACTGAGTCACGGGCTTTTTACGGACATAAAAATTGAAAAGACATGAAGATTAGCAAACCGACAAGCTTATACTTTATTTTTAGCGCTTTATTCTTTTGCGTAGCGCTCTTCACCGCCTGCGGCACGAAGTTGCCTGCAGAATATGACGAGAAGGACGAGTGGCCGAAAATCTACCCCGACTATGTCAACGTCACCATTCCGGTGAACATCGCACCGCTGACCTTCGAGCTTGACGAGGAGGCCGACGGGATGGTGGCACGCTACAAGTTTGGCGACTATGAGATTGTCTGTGCCGACAAGATGCAGCCCGACATCGACGAATGGCGCGAGCTGACGGCTGCTGCCAAAGGCAAGGACATTCAGGTCGACGTATTCGCCAGCCGCGACAACCGCTGGACACACTACCGTCCGTTCACCATTACCGTCTCGCCCGACAGCATCGACCCTTGGCTCAGCTTCCGTCTCATACCGCCTTCATACGTCAGTTACGAGGCACTCACCATCAGTCAGCGCTGTCTGGAAAACTACGATGAAAGTGTTATCTACGACAATATGCTCTGCGGCTTCGAGGTCAACGGACAATGCATCAACTGCCATAACTACCAGCAGTATAATCCCGAGCGTATGCAGTTCCATGCACGTCAGAACTGTGGCGGCACCGTCATCGCCTACGATGGAGAGCTGAAGAAGGTGAACATGAAGAACGACTCCATTATCTCTGCTGGCGTCTATCCCGCATGGCATCCGTGGCTGAAGCTCATCGTCTATTCCACCAACCACACGAATCAGAGCTTCTTCACTACCAACCGCGACAAGATTGAGGTGTACGACAGTGCGAGCGACCTTATTGTCTATGATGTAGACACCGACGAGGTGACGAACATTGAGAACCGCGACGACGAGTTAGAGGTTTTTCCTGCCTGGACGCCTGACGGACGCACACTCTACTACAGCAGTGCTCATTTTGTCCGCGATCATTCCATCAGTGATCCTACCGATGACATTATCGCACACTACGACAGCCTGCACTACAACATCTACCGCAAGAGTTTTGATATAGATACCAGACGGTTCGGGCCACGGGAACTGGTCATCACAGCCGACAGTCTCGTCGTTCAGGACTCGCTCAATACGAAACACGGAAGTGCCCTGCTGCCCCGCATCTCCCCCGACGGACGCTATCTGCTCTTCTCGATGGCCGATCATGGCGTGTTCCACATCTGGCACCATGATGCCGATCTCTGGATGATGGACCTGCAGACAGGTGAGATACGCTCGCTTGACGAGGTGAACTCGCCCGAAACCGAGAGCTATCACACCTGGTCGAGTAATGGTAAGTGGATAGTGTTCAGCAGCCGCCGCGATGACGGCTCGTTCACACGTCCGTTCTTTGCCCACTTCAATGCCGACGGCCGTTTCGACAGGCCTTTCGAGCTGCCCAGTGCCGATCCCGACTACCACCGGCAGTTCCTCAAGAACTACAACATTCCTGAGCTGATGCGCGGTCCTGTACCTTACGACCCGCATGACTTCGCTAACGTGCTAAAGGGCGAAGGCGTTCCCGTAAAATACGTTCCCTAAGGAGTTTGACAGAATTGATTTAGCGGAACTGCCACCAGTCGAGGCGTGCATCGCCCTTTACGCGCGAGAAGCAGAGGTAAAGATCGTGGACGCCAGTGGTGCGACGTACTGAGCTGT
Source organism: uncultured Prevotellaceae bacterium (assembly GCA_902778535.1). GTDB lineage: Bacteria > Bacteroidota > Bacteroidia > Bacteroidales > Bacteroidaceae > Prevotella. The sequence goes on along the minus strand of CACYYG010000014.1, from coordinate 26,055 downwards.
GGAACATGTTGTAGTCGTTGACTGAACCCGTTGAGCCGATGCTGACTGTGCCGATGACGGGGCCGTCCTGCTTGTCAATGCGCAGGGTGACAGTAGCGGCTCCCTCGGTGGCAGCGCTGATGGTGAACTTCGTGGCACCACGACTGCCGAAGTCGACACCGCGCAGGCGGATGAACTCGCCGTCGTCGAGGTCGTAGATGTACATGTTGCGTCGGCCGGTAGACGGCGGCATCTTGGTGACATCGCCCGTATTCTCAATGCCCACCTTGGCACTCTTCAAGCCGTAGCCCCAGTTCATGGTTTCGGCCTGCACGATGTTGTAGGGATTGAGCCACTGCAGTTGTTCCAGCGGCTGCTGGTCGAGCCAATAGGGCAGTTCCTGGATAGTGCCGTCGGCATTGTATTTCATCTCACCGCACGACACGCTGCGGCGCTCATGATGCTTGAACGTCTCAAGGTGCATCAGGTCGTAGCTCTGGCCGAAGACATAGGTGTGACCCTTGAAGTCGCAGATGCCGGGATGATTGCCGCGGTCGCGCTGTGTGGGGCGCATGATGTATCCCTTCGACGTCCAAGGACCCGTAGGCGACGTGCTCATGGCGTAGCCCAAACCCTCGGGGCAGCAGGTAGATGCGAAGGCGAGGTAATAGTTGTTGCCGCGCCTGTAGAACCAAGGCCCTTCCTGATAGTGCTCAATCTTGTAGTCGAGCTTGACGATGTCGCTTTTCAGCGAAATCATGTCGTCGTTCAGCTTGGCGTAGTAGGTGTTCGGATTTCCCCAGTACATATAGGCCTGGCCGTCATTGTCGGTGAAGACCGTCGGGTCGATGTCATCCCAGTTCTGCTTCTGCCATACGAGGGGCTTGCCCAGTGGGTCGCGGAAAGGCCCGAAGGGCGAGTCGGCCACGAGCACGCCGATGCCGTGACCATGCAGCGGCGCGTAGAGATAGTATTTGCCGTTGCGCTCTACGGTCTGTATGGCCCATCCGCCGTTGTTGCGACTGCGCCAGGCGAAGTCCTTCAGCGAAGCCACAGCGCCGTGCTCCGTCCAGTTCACCATGTCGGTGGTGCTCCACAGCAGCCAGTCATACATGAAGAAGCCTGCCGAGCTGCGCTCATTGGGGTCGACGATGTCCTCGGGCGAGGCGTCGTGCGAGGTAAAGAGAAACAGCGTGTCGCCGACGACGAGTGGCGACGGGTCGGCTGTGTACTTCGTTTGAAACAGCGGCAGGTTGACCTGCTTCTTTCCTTTCACTGCATCCTGCAGCAGCAGCGAGTCGCTGACATTAGGAACTTGCGCAAAAGCGCCGGTAGCGATAGTAGCGACAAGAGCCGCCCCAAGAATAACTTTCTTCATGTTGGTTTGGTGTTACGGAGTTTTCTCTTAGAAAATAGGTATAAAACTGTGCAAAAATACATATTCTTTTCCTATCTGCAAAATTTTATTTCTTTTTATTTCTTTATTTATTTGATTTTTCGTACCTTCGCTGTGCAAATGGAAATACATCCTATCGCCTTTTTCCACTCGCCGCTGACGTCGAAGTTCGGTATTCCGCGGCAGAGCGGCCTTGCCGAGAGCCTGGCCGGCACTGTCGTCTTCGAGCCTGACTATCGTCGCGCCGAGGCTGTGCGTGGTCTGGAGGACTTCGACTATGTGTGGCTCATCTGGCAGTTTAGCGCCAATCCCTCCACTTCTCACCTCTCACCTCTCACCCCTCACCCCTCACCTCTTACCGTCCGTCCGCCGCGTCTTGGCGGCAACCGTCGCGTAGGCGTCTTTGCCTCGCGCTCGCCTTTCCGTCCCAACAGTCTGGGACTCTCGTGCGTGCGTTTAGACCGCATTGAAATGGACCACTGCCTCGGTCCTGTGCTGCATGTGCTGGGAGCCGACCTGATGGATGGTACACCCATTTTCGACGTGAAGCCCTACGTCACCTATGCCGACAGCCATCCTGAGGCCCGCAGCGGCTTTGTCGACACGCAGCAGTGGGAGCCGTTGCAGGTGGAGATGCCTGTGGAGGTGGCTGCTGCCTTCACCGCTGAAGAGCGAGACACTCTGCGCTGTGTACTTGCCCAAGACCCTCGTCCGCGCTATCACGACGACGACACTCGCATCTATGGTATGCCTTTCGCAGGCCGCGATGTCCGCTTCCGGGTCAACAAAGGTGTTCTTACCGTTGTTGAGATAAAAAAGAACTAACCAAGGGACGGAAGTAGTCCATTCAACAACGATGCGAAACACCATTTGCACGGCATTTCGCATCATCGGATTTTTGAATAATACTTATTTCACCACGACTTTCTTGGTGGTTCCATCCTGCATCACCACGATGTTTAGTCCTTTCTGCAGCTTATCGAGCCGTTTACCGTTGGGGGCATAGATGCGCACCTGTCCTTGCTGAGCCATCATTATGATTTCAGCGATGCCTGTCTCATAGACCGCCGTCACCGTCACATCGTGTGCCGGCATCGTCTCAGGTACGCCCACCCACTCGAAGGAAACGTAGTCGCCCTCCGGCTGAGGCTCCGACGTAATTGTTGCACCATACTCATACACTACCTGCTTGTACAACTCGTCGCCAATCATATAGGTCAGCGTGTAGCTGTTGATACTGAATGTACCAGTGACAATCACCAATCGTGCAGGCATTGTCTCAGGCAGGCCTATCCATCCGCTGAAGGTATAACCCTCCTTTTCAGGCTCTGGCTCTGGCGTGATGGCCGAACCAAATGGCACGTCCACCGTCTTGTATTCCAGTCCGTCAACAAGGTACACCAACTGATAGAGGTTAGGAATCATCGTACCCGTCACCGTCATATCGTGCGCAGGCATCGTTGCGGGTATCTCGCTCCACCCACTGAAGGTATAGCCTTCCTTCACTGGTGAGGCCTCTGGCGTGATGGCAGAGCCATAGACAACTTCCATCTTCTTGTATTCCTCACCATCCAAAAGATAGGTCAGCATGTAGCTGTTGATGCTGAATGTGCCTGTTACCGTCACATCGTGCGCAGGCATCGTTGCGGGTATTTCACTCCACCCGCTGAAAGTGTAGCCCTCCTTCTCAGGACTTTCTTCTGGCGTGATGGCCGTACCGTAGTCTACGTCCAAGGTCTTATACTCCTCGCCGTCAACGAGGTAGATGAGCTTGTAGCTGTTGACGCTGAATGTGGCTTTTACGGTTACGTCGGCAAACACTTCCTTCAGGGTGTAGCTACCTTCTGTCACCTGCCCTGTCACGTCCTCGCCATTAATCAAGACCTGTGCCAGGCTGTGCCCCTCGTCGGCAATGAACTTGAACGTCACGTCGCTGCCTCGCTTCAGGCTCACCTCCGTCTCTTCTTTGTCGTTCACCAGCACCTTGCCGCCCTCGCTCTTTTCTATGCTGACGGTAACGAATTTGTTCACCGCCTCGCCCTCCTCCACGAAGAAGAACTCTTTCCACTGGTCGGCAGCCATATAGGCGGCCTTGTTGCCGGCGGGCACCGTCAGCACACATTCCCATTTGTTGATGTCGTCCAAAGCCTGCGAGCCGCAGACGGGCGGCTCCGGCGAGCGGCTGGCGATGCTCTCCATTGCCGTGCAGTCGCTGAACGCCTCCTTGCCTATCCGCTCTACGCTCATGCCAAACGCGAAGTGCTTCAGACTGGAACAACCGGAGAACGCCCAGTTGCCAAAGCTCTCCACGCCGTCGCCAATCTTCACGTCCTGCAGGTTGGTGCAGCCGTAGAACTCATTCTCCGAAATCTCCGTCTCCTTGTCAGTTATCACCACCGTGCGTAACGATGTGTTTCTATAGAATGGCGAATAGCCGTAGTTGCTGCTCGTATTGTAATTGATATTGCCACCGATATAGACTGAGTCCAAAGGACAGTCGGAGAACAGCGATGACGAGCCGTTGCTGCCCAACGTCAGAATGGTATCCCTGTCGGCTATAAGGACGTCCTTCAACCCTGAGCAACCTCTAAATACATAGTTGTTGATTGTCTTCACTGACTTTGGAATCTCTATCTCTGGCAGTGCCTTGCAATTGTTGAAAGCATTTTCCATAATGGTTTCCACTTTGCTGCCTATTTGCATATCAGTCAGTGACGAGCTGCCCGCAAAGGCGTAGGTGCTGATGGTCTTAACCCCAGTACCCATCTTTACGGATGTCATCTGAGAACAGCCATAAAAGGCGTATTTCCCCAAGTTCATGACAGCATTGGGGATAACGATGCTCTGCAGGGAAGAGCAACCACGAAAGGCTTCACTGCCTATCCCCGTGACAGCTTCGCCGATTGTAGCTGTTGTCATTGCCGTGCAGCCTTGGAAAGCACTTGCTCCTATTACTCCTTTATTCATAATCGTCGCAGTTGTTAACCCAGTACAACCTTGGATTGCGCTTCCTCCAATATTTCCATTGTTTTGGAGCTGAGCAGACGTTAATCCTGTACACTCATAAAAAGCTGAACTATTAATATCGGTGACATTACTTCCAACTTCCAACGTCTTTATTCCTGTGCTTTGATAGAACGCCTTGTCTCCAATATATCCACTATTATTGATATTAGCAGTGCACTCACTTGTAATGCCTTGGAATGCGGAGGTTCCGATGTTACCACCATTACTTGCTTTTATCTGATTGATTTTTGTGCACCCATAGAATGAGTAATCTTCTACATTACCATTCCAGTCGCATTCTACATTCTTAATATAGGGATTTCTGTAGCAGGCATATTGGTGTACTCTCTGCACCGTCATTTCAACCCCCTTGAAAGACACCGTTTCTCCAATATTGACATTCTCAGCTCTTTCATCATAAAGGCAGTCGATGGCATCACAGGTGCGCTCAGAAGGGCTGACAGGAACATACTTTACACCGCCAACTTCAAATAGTGAACTGAGGAAAGGATACTCTGTCTTATTGTTCAGTTGAGTATATAAGTTATTCGCCACATAGTTTACCATTCCTTCCGCATTCTTATAACCACTTGGTGGGGTATTCGTAAGCCAAATAACCTTTGCTGGTTTGTGATTGTTAAAAACACTCTCACCGATATTCAAGACACCCGTTCCAATAGTCACACTCTCTAGATTTTGGCATGAGCTAAACGCCTTTTCGCCGATGCTCGTTACTGAGTTCGGAATGGTCACGCTCATAAGGCCGGAGCATCCAGAGAACGCATAGCTGCCGATGTTCGTCATGGAGTTCGGGATGGTCACACTCGTAAGGCCGGAGCATCCAGAGAACGCACCGCTGCCGATGCTCGTCACCGAGTTCGGGATGGTCATGCTCGTCAGGCCTGAGCAGTGGTAGAATGCAGAGTTGCCGATGCTCGTCACTGAGTTCGGAATGGTCACGCTTATCAGGCCGGAGCATCCGTAGAACGCATAAGCAGGTATTATTTGTACGTTATCTCCAATATTAAGTGTGGTCAAAGATGAGCAATTCTTAAATACAGGATAATCATAACTCCCCATCGAGGTGCAGTTCGTGGCATTATAATTGACTTCAGTCAGGCAGGAGCAAGCGTCGAACACTAAGATCCCGATGCTCGTCACGGAATTCCCAATGGTCACGCTCGTCAGGCCGGAGCAACCAGAGAATGCTTGATCTGCTATGCTCGTCACTGAGTATGGGATGTTCACGCTCGTCAGGCCATAGCAGTATATAAACGCCTGATAGCCAATGCTCGTTACTGAGTTCGGGATGTTGATGTTAGTCAGACCGGAACAACCATAGAACGCTTTGCCGCCGATGCTCGTCACTGAGTTCGGGATGGTTACCCTTGTCAGGCCGGAGCAGTGGTAGAATGCAGAGTTGCCGATGCTCGTCACTGTGTATGTGGTTCCGTTGTATGTGACGGTTTCTGGAATAACTACGCTGCCAGTGTAGTATCCAGGGAGAATACCATCAGAAGTCACTATCGCATTCGTTCCCGAAAAATTGTAATAGATTCCGTTTATCTTTGCATTGTAGGCGAAGACCTTTGCTCCAACCATGCACATGAGCAGGGTGAGCAGAATTATAGACTTTAACTGTTTCATATGATTATTGTATTATCTCTGCGTTTTCCTTATTTCTTCTAAAATCTTCAATAGTTTAGAAAGTGAAGAAACACGGGTGTACATCGTTATACGAGAATATTTTTTGTTAGGATTTGCTTTCTTGGCCTTTTTAGAAGCTGGGATAACATCGTATACTAAATAATCATTTTTCCCTATTTCTACAATTCTATTATGTGCGAAAGCATTTCTAATATGCTCATACAAACTTGGTATAGATGCTTTTTGATTGACTAAGCAATAATAGATGGTGTCAATGTCTCGATAGAGAGATATAGATTTGTCCTTTATGGGTTCTATATCGAATGACATTTTCTTCTTTAATTCTTTAATCTCAATGCTATTGATTTTGAAATACTTCATTGTTGAAACATCGTTTTCGCAAAATAGAAGAGTATCGTAAAACTGTTTCAACTGACCTGAATCTAATAAGCAATTATTTCGACGAAGAGGTATGAATAACTCCCCATTTTTTAATAACAACTGCATAATTCATTCATTTTTCTCTGCCTACCCGCTCCTCCCTGCCTCGGCTGATTAGACTTAAAGTGTGTGGAAACAAAAAGGGCGCGGGAGAAACTTTTTGTCGCTTATCCCGCTAACCTGGCCTTCGCATTGCCCTTCTACAGAGATAAGCAACTCAGCCAGCCCACGCCATCGCGTATTATATAGGTAATGTAGGGAGCCAATAATGACTTCCATACATCGGGATATAATACACCCAACGTGGACGCTTCGTTGCGTTTATCTTCTTGTAGAATTCAAGTTGCGAAGTTGAGTTAGCAGAAGATAACGTTCAGAAAACGTCCTTTCGAGGCCAGCCCTACAAACGGCTTAGTAGCCTCTGTCCATCGATGTCCGACCCGCTCACCCTTCATGCTCCAGCACACGTCGCCGCGTGCCGAGCAGCAGGCTTACTGAGTCAGCCGCAAAGATAGTGAATAGTTTTGAAACGGACAAAAAAACGGAGGGGAAATTTCATCGAATTGTGTGAAATGACTGCCTGAGTGTATGAAGTTTCTATTTCTTCGGCAGTTTAGATATCTCCTCAAAAACAGGCTGTTTATTTTCATGAACGAGGCATTTGTGAAAAAAAGGATATGAGATTTTTTCAAAAACCATATGAGAAATTTCGACCTGTACGGTTAAAATGACATCTTGAATGAATACAGGAAATACTTTCCTTTCAACCGTACAGGTCGAAAATTTTCCATGCTTGAAACACTTTGTTTCTAAGGCGAAAACACTTTGTTTCTAAGCTTGAAACAGAAAAATGCGTTTTCCTTTTGCTTTCCCCTCGCTTATTAAATAAATTTCTCACGCTCGACAAAAACAAAAGACTCTTTTTGTTCTTGCTTAATCGAAATTTTCGTACCTTTGGCTTTCGCCGAATGTACTTTCGCTCGGAAAAGGAAAGAAAAACGCGTTTTTCTTTCACTTTTCTCTCGCTTATTAAATAAATTTCTCACGCTCGACAAAAACAAAAGACTCTTTTTGTTCTTGCTTAATCGAAATTTTCGTACCTTTGCAAGCCGAATAACAACATTATCTGAAAAAATGAGTAAAAAACTACGTCAAGGCTCGCTCTGCGTACATGCAGGTTACAAGGCCAAGAACGGGGAGCCCATCGAGCTGCCCATCATTCAGTCAACCACCTTTAAATACGACGATTCCGACGAGATGGCGAAGCTCTTCGACCTGGAGAAGGAGGGCTATTTCTATACCCGCCTGCAGAATCCCACCAACGACGCTGTGGCCGCCAAGATTGCTGCGCTCGAGGGCGGCGTGGGCGCTGTGCTGACATCGTCAGGACAGGCTGCCAACTTCTATGCCATCTTCAATATCTGTCAGGCAGGCGACCACTTCATCACCTCCAACGAGATTTATGGCGGTACGTATAATCTCTTCGGTGTAACGCTGAAGAAACTGGGCATCGACTGCACGTTCATCTCGCAGGAAGCCAGCGACGAGGAGATACAGGCAGCCTTCCGTCCGAATACGAAGGCCGTGTTCGGCGAAACCATCTCCAATCCCGGCTGCGCCGTCTTCGATATTGAGCGCTTTGCCAAGATTGCCCACAAGAACGGTGTGCCCCTCATTGTCGACAACACCTTTGCCACACCCGTCAACTGCCGTCCCTTCGAATGGGGAGCCGACATCGTGACCCACTCGACGACGAAATATATGGACGGTATGGCCACTCAGGTGGGCGGCGTAGTGGTAGATAGCGGCAACTTCGACTGGCTGGCTCATGCTGAGAAGTTCCCCGGCCTCTGCACGCCTGATGAGTCGTATCATGGCCTTACCTACGTGAAGGCCTTCGGCAAGATGGGCTACACCACGAAATTGGTGGCACAGCTGATGCGCGACCTCGGCTCCATTCCCGCTCCGCAGAACTCGTTCCTCCTCAATCTAGGCCTGCAGACGCTGCATCTGCGTGTGGCTCAGCACTGTAAGAACGCACAGAAGGTGGCTGAGTTCCTGCACGACAACCCGAAGGTGGCGTGGGTGCACTATTGCGGATTGAAGGACAACGCCTACTACGACCTCGGTCAGAAATATCTGCCCAATGGCTCTTGCGGTGTCATCGCCTTCGGCTTGAAGGGCACTCGTGAGACAGCCATCAAGTGGATGGATTCGCTGCAGATGATCAACATCGTGACCCACGTGGCCGATGCCCGCAGCTGTGTGCTCCATCCCGCCAGCCACACGCATCGCCAGCTCAGCGACGAGCAGCTGCGTCAGGCAGGCATCGCTCCTGACCTCATCCGTCTGTCGGTGGGTATTGAGGATGTTGAAGATATCCTCGACGACATCCGCCAGGCTTTGGAGAAGGTATAAGCCGGTAGGGGGATGAGGAAGCTCTTGTTGGTATTCTTCGCCGTTTTGCTGATTACTGGCGCTGAGGCCGCAGGCTTACAGGCGACACGGGAAGTCAGCAGCGATAGCATTGTACCCAACAAGGGCACCCAGATGCAGGACACGACTCGACGTGAGCTCGCCGACACCCTGAAGGAAGTCGTCGTAAGGTCGCAGGCCTCCAAGCGGCAGGTCATCGACCTGCAAATTGGCGCAGAGAAGGTTGACGTCGAGACGATGAGCCAGATGCCGGCCTTGTTGGGCGAGCGCGACATCATCAAGAGTTTGCAGCTGCTGCCCGGTGTGAAGATGGAGGGCGACGGCTTGGGCGGCTATCAGGTGCGTGGCGGTACGTCGGCACAGAACCAGATTCTGCTCGACGGCGCCTCTGTCTACAACGTAGGGCACCTGATGGGCCTCTTCTCGTCATTCAATGACGATGCGATGGGCAATGTTGACCTCTACAAAGGGCTGGTGCCTGCCCGCTATGGCGGCGGCTCGTCGTCGGTACTGAACATCAGTACCCGCAGCGGTTCTCCCGACAAGCATCATTTCTCCACCACCGTAGGACTGCTCTCGGCAAAGGCTGAGGCCGACGGACCGATGGGCAAAAGCGGCTCCTCCTATCTTGTGGCCGGGCGCACCTCCTACGTCGACCTGTTCGTCAAGGGCATGAGGGATTATAGCACCAACTCGCTGCGCTTCTACGACCTGAACGCACGCCTCAACTTCCGCATAAGCGACGCCGACCAGCTGTCGCTCGCGCTCTTCCACAGCTACGACCGCATCGAAATTGAGAAAATGATGCGAATGTCGTGGAGCAACAGCTCCGCCTCTCTGGGATGGCTGCACACAAGGGGAACACGCAGCTTCGCCCACACACAGCTGGTGGCCAGCGACTTTGACAACAATCAGGGTATGGATGTGTATAGCTTCAACGTCAGTATGAAAGGCTACAACCGCCAGCTTACCCTGCGCCATCAGCAGACGTGGATGCCTAACACCACTTGTACACTTAGCGCTGGTGGTGAAACCACATTGTCGGGATTGCAGTCGGCAGCTTGGCGCATAACATCCAACTATGAGCGTGAGAAACGCGACACATGGCTTGCAGCGTTGTGGCTCTCCGACGATATGGCTTTCTTCAACGAGCGTCTGTCGCTTTCGGCAGGCTTGCGCTGTGAGTGGATATCGCCTCTCGGCGGCAAGCCCTACTACAATCTGGATGACAACGGCACCATTATTGAGACTTTCTATCCCAAGAAATGGTCGATAGTGAAGACATACACCTACCTGCAACCCAGGATGAGCCTGACTTGGAAGGTAAGCCCTACTTTCGCCCTCAAGGCAGGCTATAGCAGGTTGACGCAGTCGGTGCAGCCGGTGCGCAACAGTTCGATGACGCTGCCCGTCGACCGCATGGCCTTCACCAGCAATAACATCAAGCCGCAGGTGGCCGACCAGGTGGCAGCAGGCTTCTCGATGGTGACGGCCGATGGCGCCTGGGACTTTGCTGCCGACGGCTACTGGAAGAAGCTGAAGAATGTCTACGATTTCCGCGAGGGAAAGGTGTTCAATACCGATATCGAGATTGAGCAGCTGATTACCGGCGGACGCGGACGCGCATACGGCGCAGAGTTGTCGGTGCATAAGAACAAGGGCCTCATAACGGGTTGGGCGGCCTACACGCTGTCGTGGGTGCAGAACAAGATTGACGGCATCATGGACGGGCGGTGGTACATAGCCTCCAACGACCGTCGTCACGATTTTGTGATTGTACTCCTTTCGCTGCTCACACCTCGCTGGACGCTCTCGTCCACTTGGCGCTACACAACCGGACAGGCGATGACTGCACCGACGGGCAAATATGAGGTGAGCGGCGAGACACATTATTATTATGGTCTCAGAAACCAGAACCGTGCGCCCGCCTATCACCGCCTCGACCTCAGTGCTGCCTACAGCACTACCAAGGGTAAGGCCACACGCACATGGACATTCGGCATCTATAATGCCTACAACCGTTACAATCCCTTCTTCGTCTCATTCAAAGAAGACGACACAAAGCCGTCAGGCACCAAGGCCGTCGTCACCACCATCTTCGGCATCGTACCCACGGTGTCGTTCACTTACAAGTATTAAGAAATAATGTATAAGAGCCTGTTGTTCTTTGCCTGCTGCCTCATGGCGCTAAGCGCCTGCGAGCATGAAATAGACTTCGACTATCTCACGTCGGAGCCGAAGATCATCTTCGACGGGCGCATCAGCAACGAGGGCGTCTTTGTGCGCATCAGCGAGATGCGCCCGATGAGCGATTCCACCAAACATCACGCCGTCAGCGATGCTCAGGTGTGGATTGCTTCCGATGACGGCAGCGAGGAGCAGCTTTACTACGATGTTCGCCAGGAGTGCTTCCTCTCGTCTACAGGCCTTACGGGCACGCCGGGACAGACCTATACCATGAGGGCAACAGTGAACGGGCAACATTATGAAGCCTCGTCCACCATGTTGGCGCCTACACCTGTCGATACAATCTTCTTCCGTTATGTTGACGTGCTGAACCAGCGCATCTACTTCGTATGCATCAAGGGCCGCGATCCTCTTCCCGACGATAGAAACTACTACCTGCACCGTTTGTGGCGCGGCGATGAACTTTTCAGGTGGAATCCGCGTTCAGGACGCAGCAGCGTTGATGGCGTTTTCGAGTACGACATTGTCTGCAATTCTGAGAAAGACATTGAGAACGGCATTGACGACGATGGCAAGATACCTTTGAGAGACGGCGATGTCATCAATGCTGAGGTAATGAGCATCGGCAGGAGCGAATGGGAGTATTTCCACTCATTATTATATGGCGAGGCCACGATGAGCAACCCCCTCACCAACATCCGAGGCGGTGCGCAGGGCATTTTCATGGCTGCCAGCATCACCCGTCCTGACACGATCGTATTCAATCGTGCCGGGCTTGTCGTTACAGAGGAGTAGCTATGGCTGTGATGCTCAACCGGCGTCACTTGTTGCGTAGAGTACGCAACGCTTTGCGGTTGCTTTTTCACATTCTTGTATTGGAGCGTTGTGAAGGATTGCGTAATTTTGCAGTGTCTGAATCCAACACAAGAAAATCATTATAGCATATCATTACTTTGTGTTGCCATCTGCCTGTGAAGGCAGATGGTTTTTTGCAAATAATAAAGCAATGCGTTGCGCAACAAATCCCCTGTGTGTTGCGTTAATATGTTGTCAGGAATGATTATCTTTGCAGGAAATTATGAAACGAATATCGCAACGCGACATTGCCCGGCAGCTAGGCATCAACGTAAGTACGGTGTCGAGAGCGCTGAGAGGACTCGGCGGTGTCAGTAAAGAACTGAAGCAGCAGATTGAGCAGCTTGCCGAGGAGCGTGGCTATCGTCCTAACCCTTTAGCTGTTAGTCTTCGTTACGACACGACCCGAACCATCGGCGTTGTCGTTCCCGACGTGGCCTACAATCACAATGCCCATATTGTGAAGAGCATAGAGGCTGAGGCACGAAAGGCCGGCTATATGTGTATCATCACCGACTCCAACGACCAGAGCGAGAACGAAAAGAACAGCGTGGAACTGCTGGTGAACATGCACGTAGACGGTATCATCATCTGCCTCTCGCAGGACACTGCCGACTTCTCCTATCTGTCGCAGCTGAAGAAATCCCGTTTTCCCGTGGTGCTCTTCGACCGCACGGCCGACATCGGTCTCTCGTCGGTCATCATCAACGACGTTGCCTCGGCCTACGAGGCCACTAGCTACCTGATAGAAACTGGCGCGCGGAACATCGCTTTCCTTGGCGGTCCCAACCAGATGAAGCAGAACATCGACCGCAAGCACGGCTACTTGGAAGCCCTGCGCCATCACGCCATACCCATCCGCACGGAACTGGTGAAGTGTCATCACATCAGTTTTAACTCGGGCCTTAGCGATACGCTCGATTTGCTCAGCCTGCCTGAGCCGCCCGATGCCATCCTCGCCACTCACGGCCTGCTGGCCGTCTCAGCCTTGCAGGCTATTGGGAGCCGCGGGCTTCGCATCCCTGACGATGTGGCCGTCATTGCCTATATGAGCGACTGGGTGTCGGAGATGTCGCACCCACGCCTCTCATTCGTCAAGCAGAATCTGAAAGAAATGGGCGTCAAGGCCTTCCGGCTGCTCCACGACCTGATGAACGGCGACGACAGCGTGCAGCATGTGGTGGTCAACGCCCATCTGGAACTGCGCGACAGTACGAAGAAGAGTCTCTGAAAATTCCCTTGATACAACTGACACTACAACATATACGATAATGAGAAAACTATTGTTTTCTGCTGCGCTGACGGCCTCGGCCACAGGGTGGGGCACAGCATCTGCAGCTTAACGAGCAGGAGTGTTTCGGCTCCGCATTGAAGAACATCGTAGGGGCTAATCAATAGTAATATGGTAATCTGCAATCTTACAACCAGGGATGCTGACAGCGTGTCGGCGATTTCGCTTCGAAGTGCGAGGATATGGTTTAAATTTCGTACACACCGTGTGTACTAAAAATACACACCGTGTGTACTTTTAGTACACGTCATGTGTACGAAATGCATATCAAACGTTTTTGAAACGGTATGGCATTGGAGCCGCGAAATGCTGTTCGGAGGTGTTGTTGCGGATGACTAATAATAATAAATGTATATGAAAATACTTCTTATCGGTGGTACAGGCACCATTAGCAGTGCCATTACACGACAGTTAGCAGCAGGCGGTCACGATTTGTGGCTCTTGAATCGGGGCAATCGGCGCTCAGAGGTGCCTGCCAATGTAAAGCAGATTATCGCCGACATCGACGATGAGAAAAGTGTGCTCAGCGGTTTGCCCGCCGAGACCTTCGACGCCGTCTGCGAGTTCATTGGCTTCGTGCCGCAGCAGGTGGAGCGCGATGTGCGCCTCTTCCGCGGACGCACTCGCCAGTATGTCTACATTTCATCGGCTTCGGCCTATAACAAGCCCGCAGCGAGCCATGTCATTACCGAGGGTACGACGCTTGCCAATCCGCATTGGCAGTATTCGCGCAACAAGATTGCCTGCGAAGAACTGCTGATGAAGGAGTATCGTGACAACGGATTCCCTGTGACCATTGTGCGTCCCAGCCACACCTACTGTGAGCGCTCTGTGCCGTTGAGCGTCCACGGACTGAAAGGCTCGTGGCAGGTGCTCAGGCGTATGATGGACGGCAAGCCCGTTCTCATTCATGGCGACGGCTCATCGCTGTGGACGCTGACGTGGAACGAGGACTTTGCGCGTGGCTTCATCGGTCTCTTGGGCAATCCGAAAGCCATTGGCGAGGCGTTCCAGATTATGAGCGATGAACAGCTGACGTGGACACAGATTTATGAGTGCGTTGGCCATGCACTAAACCTGACGCCGAAGCTCTACTATGTTGCCTCCGACTTCCTTGCTGCCGTTGCACCGAGGGAGTGGGACTTCGAGGGCAATCTGCTGGGCGACAAGAGTGTCACCGTCTGCTTCGATTGCACCAAGCTGAAACGTGCCGTTCCGGGTTTTCAGGCCACTACGCGTTTCGACGAGGGCGTGCGCCGCTGCGTAGGGCATATTCTCGCTCATCCTGAACTGCAAGTTGCTGATCCTGAGTTTGATGCCTGGTGCGACCGCGTCATAGAAGCACAGGAGCAGGCAAAAAAGAAACTGAAAGAACAATGAAGCGACTACTCTTGATATTGGGAGTCATGCTGCCGTTGACAGCAATGGCGCAGCGTGGCTGGCAGGTGCGCAAAGACGTGCCGCTCGACTCTATCCGCCTGAGCGACCCGGCGGTTCTGGCCGACCAGAAGACACAGATGTACTATATGACGGGCACGGGCGGCATGATGTGGCGCTCGAGCGATTTGAAACGATGGGAAGGCCCGATGCGCGTGACGGAATTTGAAGCCGACTCCTGGATGGGTCCGCGACCGATGATCTGGGCCGCCGAGCTGCACCAGACGGGCGACGAATGGTATTACTACTTCGCCACGTTCACCAACCAGGCGGTGAAGATTGACACCGTGCGTGGCAATGTCATTGAGCGTCGCGCCTCGCAGGTGCTGCGTGCCGACAATCCGATGGGACCATACCGCGCCTTTGGCGACGCCACCTATTTGCCTGCTGACCGGCCGACGCTCGACGGCACTTTCTGGCGCGACACTGACGGCAAGCCCTATATGGTGTTCTGTGGCGAGTGGCTGCAGAACTGGAATGGCACCATCGAGAAGATTGAGCTGAAGCCCGACCTCAGCGGCACTGTGGGCGAGCCTCATGTGCTGTTCCGTGCCAGCGATTCGCCGTGGAGCCGTGAAAAGAACGACCAGGGCGATATTACGTGGAACAAAGTGACCGACGGCCCCTTCCTCTTCCGCACGGCAACAGGCCGTCTGGGCATGCTTTGGACATCGTGGGTCTTCGACGTCTACACACAGGGCGTGGCCTACAGCGAGAGCGGCACCCTCGACGGCCCGTGGACGCAGGAGCCCGAGCCCATCACGCCGCCGGGCTACGGCCACTCGATGCTCTTCCAGCGCTTCGACGGCCAGTGGATGATGTCGGTGCACTATCACCAGAAGGATGCCCGTGGCCGCACGGTGCGCACACCGCATTTCTTCGATGTCGACCTGAGCGGAGATAAAATCATTGTAAATACTAAATAAACTTATGCGAGTAGGAATTATAGGAACAGGATGGATTGCAGAGAAGGCTGCTATCACACTGAACGGACTTACAGAATGTGAGGCCTATGCCGTGGGCTCACGCTCGCGGGAAACAGCAGAGGCTTTCGCAGCGAAGTGGAATATCACGAAGGCCTATGGCTCATATAGCGAGCTGATAGCTGACCCCGACGTGGACTTGGTATATGTCGGCACACCACATTCACACCATTATGATGTAACGCGCGAGGCGTTGCTGGCAGGCAAGCCCTGCCTTGTTGAGAAAGCCTTCATGGCCAATGCGCAGCAGACAAAGGAGATGCTCGACCTGGCGCATGAGCGGAAGGTCTTTCTTGCTGAGGCCATCTGGACACGCTATCAGCCCGCCGTGGGCATTGTCAGGAATCTCATTGCTGAGGGACGTATCGGCCAGCCGCGTCTTCTCACCGCCACACTGGGCTATTCGATGGGCGACAAGCCACGCATCATGCGGCCCGACCTCTGCGGCGGTGCCCTGCTCGACCTCGGTGTCTATGCCCTGAACTTCGCACGGATGTTCTTCCCCGCAGACATTGTCAGCATTGACGGTACGTGCGTGAAGAGCGCCACAGGCATGGATCTGACGAATGCAATGACCCTCGTGCTTGCCGACGGAATGCTTTGCAACCTGCAGTCGAGTGCAGCTTGTGTCGGCGACAACATCGGGGTCATCGCAGGCACGGAGGGTAACCTCATTATCGACAACATCAATAATCCGCAGGCCATCACCGTGAACGGCCCCGACCGCACCTACGTTGAAACCATACGTGTGCCGCAGCAGATTACCGGCTATGAGTATCAGTTCCTCGCCTGCCGTCAGGCGCTCGTCGACGGACTCCTTGAGCCACGCGAGATGCCGCATGCCGAGACACTCTACATCATGCAGCTGATGGACGGTCTGCGCAAGAAGTGGAACGTGCGCTATCCTATGGACGCCAATTATTAAACTATAATGAAGAATAAATTGAGATTTACGACCATCATTGCACTGTGCTTCGTTTGTGCTCTTGGCGCTATGGCACAGGAAGAAAACCGACGACTGACCATTAGTGGCGAAATTGTCGATTCCGATTCGAAAGAGCCTATCATTCATGCCACCATTCAAATGTTCACCGCCTCTGACAGTACCTTCGTGGGCGGCACGGTGACCAGCGAAAAAGGAGAATTCCTGATAGAGGCACCGTCGAATGGCACGTACAAACTGAAGATTTCATCGATAGGCTATCAGACTATAGAACGCGAAATAACTCTGCGCCGCTATCAGAATCAGGAAATGGGCCTGCTGCTGATGGCGCCCGAAACGCTGATGCTGAAAGAAGCAGTGGTAAGAGGACGGGCTGCGCAGGTGGTGGCCAGGAAGGATACACTGGTGTACAACCCTGAAGCCTACCGCACACCCGAGGGGTCGGCCATTGAGGAACTCATCAAGCGAATGCCTGGCGCAGAGGTGGATGAAGACGGCAACATTACCATCAACGGCAAGCAGGTGAAGAAGATTCTGCTCGATGGCAAGGAATTCATGCTCGGCGACACTGAGTCGGCGCTGAAAAACCTGCCCGTGAGCATCATTCAGAACGTGAAGTTCTACGACCAGCAAAGCGATCAGGCCCGCATCACAGGCATCGACGACGGAGAGAAGGAAACTGTGCTCGACTTCACCATCAAGAAAGGCATGAACCGCGGCTACATGACCAACCTCGACATTGCCGGCGGCACCCATCACCGCTATGCCTCGCGTGGCATGGGAAGCAGCTTTACCGACAATACACGCTTCATGCTCATAGGTAACCTGAACAACAAGGACGAGAATGCCGGTTGGTGGAACCGGCGCGGACTGAACGCCCGCAAGATGTTGGGCACGAACCTGAACTATGACGATGGTGAGCGGCTGAAGATGGACGCCAACATACGCTGGAATCACCGCGACGGCGACAACGTGAATGAGAATACCAGCGAAAACTTCTACAGTCAGGACTACCGCACCTTCTCGAACAATAACTCGAAGAGCATGTCGAGGAGCGACAACTGGAGGGGCAACGTGCGAGTGGAATGGAAGCCAGACACGTTGACGACCCTGCTGATGCGTGCCAACGGTAGCATGGGCACCAGCGACGGCACCAGCACGAGCACTGCTGCGACGTTCTCCGACGACCCATACCTCTACTCGTTAGACCCATTAGGTTCACTGAGTTCTTTGACCCCGTACCTTGTCAACCACAACGCACAGTCGAGCCTCACCTACGGCAAGAACAAGAACGTCTGGGCGATGCTGCAGCTTTTTCGCCGACTGAATGCGAATGGGCGCAATGTCACGCTGCGCTTCGAGGGAAGTGCCGGAAGCAACCGGCAGCGTAATACGTCGAACAATGAAGTGCACCTGTATCAGGTGAAAGACCAGGCGGGACAGGACTCTACCTATTTCACTGCCCGCTACAACACGACGCCTACTGACAATAGCGGCTACGTGGTCAACGCCACTTACAGCGAGCCATTGTGGAAAGGTGCCCATCTGCAGGCCAGCTATGAGCTGCGTTTTAACCGCAACAAGAGCGACCGCCAGACCTACGACTTCAGTCAGCTGACGCAGAACCCCTTCGCCGACATCGTGCCCCACTATCGTGAGTGGGACCCGTGGCTTGGCGATTTCATGTATGACACCTCGCGCCTCTCGCCCCTTGATGACTACCTTGACCCTTTGCTCAGCCGCTACTCCGAGTACAAGAACTATACGCACAACCTGCGCATGATGCTGCGCTACAAGCAGGAGAAGTATGACTACAACGTAGGCATCCTCGTACAGCCGCAACATTCGAACTATATTCAGGATTACCGCGGTGTCTACGTCGACACGGTGCGCAATGTCACCAACCTGACGCCGACGCTTGATTTCCACTACAACTTCAGCGAGCAGAGCACTCTGCGCCTTCAGTACCGCGGCGACACACAGCAGCCTGATATCACCCAGTTGCTTGACATCACTGACGATTCAAATCCTCTCTACATCACGCAGGGTAACCCGGGCTTGAAGCCGCAGTTCACTAACTCGCTGAATCTCTACTACAATAACTATATTACACGCTACAAGCGCTCCATCGTCGTCTATGCCAACTACCGCCATGTGCGCAACTCCATCTCAAACCTTGTGCGCTACAACGCCGAGACGGGCGGAAGCCTCTCGCGACCGGAAAACATAAATGGCAACTGGAACGTCAACGGCGGCTTTACCTTCAACACTGCCATCGACTCGACAGCCCATTGGAACGTAGGCACCGATTCGCGTGCACGGTATAACAACTATGTGAACTATGTGGCACAGGCAAAGGCCGATGCCATGAAAAACACCACACGCAGCATCAACGTCTCTGAGCGACTGAACGTGAGTTACCGCAACGAATGGCTTGAAGTGACGCTCGACGGCTGGTGCAACTACCAACATTCGCGTAATGAGCTGCAACCCACAGCCAACCTCGACACGTGGCAATTCAACTATGGCGGACAGATTCTGTTGCGCCTGCCTCTGGGCTTCGAGGTGAGCAGCAACCTGCATGAGCGCAGCCGACGAGGCTACAACGACCCTTCGTCGAATACAAACGAGCTGATTTGGAACGGTCAGATTTCGAAAACCTTCCTGCGGAGCAAGGCACTCATCGTTGCGCTTAACTTCTACGACCTCTTGGGCCAGCAGAGCAACTATGAGCGATGGGTCAATGCCACTGGACGCAGCGATACACGCTACAACAGTATTAACTCGTATGCCATGCTTCATGTGCGCTACCGTCTGAACATGTTCGGTGGCAAGACTGACACCGAGGGACGATATGATAAAAAGTGGGGTAATCGCGATCAGCGGCGTTGATATTTGGTTATTCCAATTATTATACATAATTTTGCACCGAATTACAAGATGCATTAGAATGACAAACAGACTTAAACTGTTATTTGTTGTCGTCGCAGGTATGACTGCGATAGAGTCAACAGCACAAAATGATTCACTGGCAATTCAGGAAGTTGTCGTAACAGGTACGCGAAACGCTACTGACGTGCGTCATCTACCAATGACGGTGACGGTGATTGACCGCAACCAGCTGACTGCTGAGCATCAAACAAGCATCCTGCCCACGGCAATGCGTGAAGTGCCGGGACTGTTTGTCACGTCGCGCTCGATGATGGGTTACGGCGTATCGACGGGAGCCGCAGGCGGCATCAACCTGCGTGGCATTACAGGCGGTGCCGGCCAGCTGATGGTGCTCATCGACGGCCATCCGCAGTATCAGGGCATCTATGGCCATCCCATCTCTGACAGCTATCAGACGCTGATGGCCGAGCGCGTTGAGGTGCTGCGCGGCCCGGCAAGCGTGCTCTATGGGTCGAATGCGATGGGCGGTGTGATAAACATTGTGACCCGTAATTTCGGTGAAGGTCATGCTGCCATCCTGGATGAGGGCGCTTGCGGCTTCAGAGGCAGTGAAACCTTCAGCAAGACAAATGTGACGCTGGGTGCCGGCAGTTACGGTACAGTACAGGCTGAGGCTTCGAATCAAACACGCAGTGGACGCTTCGCCTCGACTGTTGCTGCACATTATGGCCGCACCGACAACCACCGTCCGCGCATGGGCTTCGAACAATATGGCGGATATATGAATCTTTCTTACGACCTCTCAACAAACTGGAATGCCTATGTCAGTGCTGACATCACGCATTTCAACGCCTCTTATCCAGGAGCCGAGACGTCTCCCTTATACGATGCTGACCAGTGGATTACCCGTGGCGTCGTATCTGCTGCTATCGAAAACCACTACGAACAGACAAACGGCGCCCTGTCGGTCTACTCGAACTTCGGCCGCCACAAGATTGACGATGGAACAGCCGATCCGACGAAACCTACTGCCCGCTATTTCCGCTCGAAAGACGCGCTGACAGGCGTCAGCTGGTATCAGAGTGCGCGACTCTTCGAAGGCAATCGCCTGACAGTTGGCGTTGACTATATGCATATCTATGGCAATGCTTACTATACTTCGAAGGAGACTGGCGCTGTGCTTGATACTCCAAATAAACAGAGCGGAAAGTCCTATCGTAACGAGATTGCCGGCTATGTGGACTTCCGTCAGGATCTGCTTGAATGGCTGACCGTTGATGTCGGCGCACGCGTGGATCATCATAGCATCACGGGCACAGAGTTCGTGCCACAGGGTGGCGTTGTCGTCCGGCCTGTCAAGACGGGCGAGGTGAAGGCGATGGCCAGCAAGGGCTTCCGCAACCCCACGATGCGTGAGATGTATCTTTATCCGCCCTCGAACACCGAGCTGGAGCCCGAGCGTCTGTGGAACTACGAACTGTCGTGGCGTCACCGCACATCCGGCCTGACCTATGGCGCCAACGTCTTCTATATCAAGGGCGACAACATGATTCAGACCGTGAACCGCAAGAACGTAAATACGGGCGAGATTGAAAACTGGGGCATCGAGTTGGAGGGAAAGTACCCCATCAGCCGCCATTTCAGCGCCTCGTATAATTACTCCTACCTTCACATGAAAAACAAAGTCATTGCCGCACCCGAGCAAATGCACTACTTCGGTGTCGACTATCGTAATGGCAAATGGCTCGCCACACTGGGCCTGCAGTCCATTAAGAATCTCTATACCTCAGTGGGAGAGCATGAAACCACGGAGGACTTCAACCTTCTTAGTGCCTCTGTCACCTATGCTCTTTTGAAAAACGTCAGTCTCTGGGCACGCGGTGAGAACCTGCTGGCAGAGAAATACGAGATCAACCTCGGCTATCCCATGCCTCGTGCCACGTTCATGGCTGGAGTGAATATTCATTTCTAAACTTAACAATAACTCATAAACTCACAAACTCATGGAAGCAAGTATCAGACTCTACTCCCTCTCGTACAGCGAGAAACTTACCTACTTGGCTGCAGCATTGTTTATTGCTTGTAACATTGCACTGCCTCAGTTGTTCCATCTCATTCCTCAAGGCGGCATCATCTTCTCGCCGTTGTCGCTGGTCATTATGGCCGGAGCCTATAAGTTGGGATGGCGTGCAGCGCTGCTCGCGGCTGTAGCCTCACCTATCGTGAACCATGCTTTGTTCGGAATGCCTGCTGCCGACGTTATGACACTAATGGCCGTCAAGCTGTCGTTGCTGGCTATTATCGCCGGACTGGCTGCACAATACTTCAAGAGTGTCAGCCTGCCGATTCTTGTCGGTGTTGTGCTAACTGTCAAAGCGTTCGAATTTTTTGCTGAATTTCTATTGACGGGCAACGTCGCTGCCACCGTCGCTGACTTCACCATCGGCTGGCCTGGCCTGCTGCTGCAAGTGCTTGGCACCTACGCCATCCTGAAAATCTGGAAATCGTAATGCCTGGTTTTTGTAACTATGAAGGACTTTAATTACTATGCGCCGACAGAAGTGGTTTTCGGCGTACAGTCAGAGGAGCAAGTGGCTCATCTGATAAAGAAGTATGGCGGCACGAAAGTGCTGGTACATTATGGCGGTCAGAGTGCTTGCTGAAGGCCGATGATATGGAAGCCATCTATAAGATGGCACGCTGATGATATGGACAGATGTTGTCCTCACCAAGGCAGAATACTCTTCTTGAAATATTTCTCGGCTTTTTCCATGGTGTGACGTTGACAGAATACCATGACGCTGTCGCCGGCCTCAATTTGCGTGTTGCCGTTGACGAGGATGCCCTGCTTGCCGCGCACCAGGCCGCCGATGGCGATGCCTGACGGCAGACCGAGCGACTTCACGGGATTCTTCGTAATGCGAGAGCCTTCGGCAGCCACAAACTCTGCAACTTCGGCGTCGACCATCATCAGCGACTTCATGTTGCGCACGTCGGCTTTCATCATCATTTGGAAGATGTGGCTGGCGGCCACCGTCTTCTTGTTGATGATGGTGCCGATGTCGAGTCCTTCGGCCATAGAGACATAGTCGAGATTCTCGACCATGGCGATGGTTTTGCGTACTCCTAATTTCTTCGCTGTGAGACAGGCCAGGATGTTTGTCTCAGCATTGCCTGTAAGCGAGACGAAGGCCTGTGTGTTCTTGATGCCTTCCTCGTGTAGCAGGCCCAGGTCGCGGCCGTCGCCATGAATAATCATCACGTTGGGACGGTCGATGAGCTGGTTCAGACGCTCACAGCGATCCAGTGAACTTTCAATAATTTTCGCGTGCATGTGCTCGGGTAGTGTGAGGGCAGCCCTGACGGCTGTCTTTCCGCCGCCCATAATGATAATGTTGTGCACGTCCTCATACTCAGCCTTGCCCACGATGCGCTTAATATGTGGAACGTATTCGCCGGTGGTCATGAAGTAGGCTAAGTCGCCGCTCTTCAGCATGTCTAATCCGCCAGGGATGATGGTCTCGCCGCCACGTTTCAGCGCTACGATGTGGTATGGGTCGTCAGGGCCGCAGAGATCCTTGATGGGCTGGTCGAGAATCTGGCAGTTGTCGCGCAGCTTGATGCCCAGCAGCACGAGGGCGCCGTCGTGAACGTCCCAGCGCTGGCGCACCCACGATAGCTTCAGGCCATTGATGATATCCGTCGCGGCCAACACCTCGGGATATACCAGCGAGTCAACGCCCACCTGCCGGAACATTTCCAGATTCTGCGGCATCAGGTATTCATAGTTGTCGATGCGCGCCACCGTCTTCTTCGCACCCAAGGCATGAGCCATCATACAGGCGGTGATGTTGCGGCTCTCGTAGCGTGTCACGCCCACGAAGAGGTCGGCCGATCCTGTACCGGCGTCCTTCAGTGTCTGGATACTGGTTGGCGATGCGCACACGGCCATGATGTCGTAGTTGGAGTCGACACCGCTCAGGCGCTCCTCATCGTCGTCGATAAGCACACAATTATGGTTCTCTGTTGACAGGAGCTTCGACAGATGAGTTCCTACAGCTCCTGCGCCGGCAATAACGATTTTCATATAGTGGGTATAGTTAAAGTAGTTAAAGGACATTTGTCCCTTCGCCCATATTCCTCCTGATTTCCCGGATAATGTTGTCTTTGTCAAGCCCGACAATCTGGCGCAGCTCTTCAATGGTGCCATGTTCTACGAAACTGTCGGGCAGGCCCATGCGCGTAATGTGCGGATGATAGTCGTGGTCGCCCATCCATTCCATGACGGCGCTGCCGAGGCCACCGTTGCGCACACCGTCTTCGATGGTAATGACGCGGCTGAACTTCTTGCCCACTTCGTGCAGAATATCCTCGTCGAGGGGCTTGAGGAAACGCATGTCGTAGTGGGCAAATGAAGCCAAAGCGGCTAACTCCTCCACGTCATTTCCTATGGGGCCGATGGTGAGGACGGCCACGTCGTTGCCGTCGCGCAGCTTGCGGCCTTTGCCCACTGGAATGGGCTCGAGAGGACATTGCCAGTCGTCGAGGACGCCGCGGTCGCGCGGATAACGGATGACGAATGGTCCCATGTTCTCCTGCTGAGCCGTGTACATCAGGCGGCGCAGCTCATGCTCGTTCATGGGCGAGGAGATGGTGAGGTTGGGGATGGGACGCAGGAAGGCCATGTCGAAGGCGCCGTGATGCGTAGGACCGTCCTTGCCCACCAGACCGGCGCGGTCGAGGCAGAGCACGACATTGAGGCGCAGGATGGCCACGTCGTGGATGATATTGTCGTAAGCTCGCTGGGCGAAGGCGCTGTAGATGTTGCAGAAGGGCAATAGTCCTTCCTTCGCCATGCCGGCGGAGAAAGTGACGGCGTGGCCTTCGGCAATGCCCACGTCGAAAGTGCGGTCGGGCATTTTCTCCATCATGATGTTCATCGAGCAGCCCGTGGGCATGGCGGGCGTGACGCCTACAATGCGCGGGTTTTGCTCAGCCAGCTCAAGCAGCGTCTTGCCGAACACGTCCTGGTATTTCATTTTTTCCCCCTCCGTGTGGCTTTTGATGAGCTTTCCGGTCTCAGGGTCAAATTTGCCGGGTGCGTGCCATACGGGCGTGTAATGTTCCGACGGGGCGTAGCCGTGGCCTTTCTTCGTATGCAGGTGCAACAGTTTCGGCCCCTTCATGTCCTTGATCTGACGCAGAATACGCACCAGCTCCTTCACGTTGTGGCCGTCGAAGGGCCCGAAGTAGCGGATGTTCATGCCGTCGAAGATGTTCTGCTGGTGCGAGATGGCACTCTTCAAGGCGTTGGTCAGTCGGATGATACCCTTGCGGCGGTCGTCGTGCAACATACCGTGACGCTGCAGGAAGCGGGCTGTCTTAAAGCGCAGCTTGTTATACGTTTCGTTGGTGCTCAGACCTAAGAGGTATTGCTTCATGCCGCCCACTGAGCGGTCGATGGACATGTTGTTGTCATTTAGGATAATGAGCATGTCGTTAGGACTCGACGACACATTGTTCAAACCCTCGAAAGCCAGGCCTCCGCTCAAGGCACCGTCGCCGATGACGGCAACGACCTTTCTTTTCTTATCAGCAACAGCTATTCCCAGTGCGGCAGAGATGCTGTTCGAGGCATGTCCGCAGATAAACGCGTCGTACTCGCTCTCCTCGGGCGAGGGAAATGGACGCAGACCGTGCAACATGCGATTTGTGTGGAAGAGGTCACGTCGGCCAGTAAGAATCTTATGGCCATAGGCCTGGTGACCTACGTCCCACACAATGCGGTCGTCGGGCGTGTTGAACACATAGTGCAGGGCCACCGTCAGCTCTACCACGCCGAGGCTCGAAGCCAGATGGCCAGGGTTGACCGACAGCTCTTGAACGATGGTCTGTCGCAGCTCATCGCATACCTGCGGCAGTTGTTCAACTGACAATTCGCGCAGTTGACTCGGATAGTCTATATGGTTGAGTATCTCAATTTTCTTTGTTTCCACGATTAGATTCTTCGCAATTCGCCTGCAAAGATACGAATAAGCGAGCAAAATACAAAAAGAAAAAAGTTTTTTCTTTTTTATTTCCGAGATATAATGAACAAAAAATAGCCGAAGTTTTGTTGTTCTGCAAAATTATCATTAACTTTATCGCTGTAATTCTGACGTGAACGCTTCCACCTTATTTACAACGAAGAAGTGACAAACTATTTAGTCTGTCCCGCAGGGGCTCGAACCCTGGACACCCTGATTAAGAGTCAGGTGCTCTACCAACTGAGCTACGGGTGCATCCTTTCGTTTTGCGGGTGCAAAGGTACTCACATTTTTTGAATCGACCAAATTTTTGGCCACTTTTTTTCTTCGCAACTGTAATTTTGCCGTAATTTGCGGTTTTTTACAGCTAGCGTTGGCCACGATAATGCCTTCCTGACTATTATTAGCTAATTATGAGCAATGCTCGAAGTACTTTTGTATACTTTCAAGATAGAAGTGCAATTTCTTGGAGTAGAAAATAGACATCCCTCTCTGTAGGACTCAGACGTTCTCGGAGCGTAGCGACGAGGTTGTCT
>CACYYG010000013.1 GCA_902778535.1 uncultured Prevotellaceae bacterium | reverse complement strand
TTTATAAGTCCATTTAAATTAAGCACTTAAAGGTACTCATTTTTGTCGAGATGACAAAGAAAAACGCTTCTTTTTTTGTGCCTCTATGAATTATTCAGGGTAAATGATATGCGAGCCTATTATGTGGGGCTCACTCGTGCCAGGCGCAATCTCTTTCTCGTTACTAATCCTCCTGTTCAGTATTCATCAATATCAATTGCATTAAACATGCATGACGTAAAGCTTGACTTCTTTAAGGGCCTAAAGGATATAGTGCTTCGCCTCAGAAGTGGTGACAGTCTACAATACCATGAAGGCTATCTTTCGAATGAGCAGGGTATCAACATTGCTGCTCTGTCTGCCTCCGGTAAAGAGAAACTGAAGGTGTGGACTGTTAAAGGCTATGAAGTGACAAGTGCCAAGGTGAGCTATACTTTGGCATGGCGTCCTAGGGGCTATGACAAGGACTATGCTGTATGTCTGGCGAATATCGTTTTGCGGAGGTGTGATTTGCCTGCATCTCCTTTTTTGCTTAAAAAGTGGTGTTGTGAGCATTAAAAAATGATAAACGCTTTGCTTATTGCTCAAAAATGAGTAATTTTGCAGGCCAAAACTGTTTGCGATGAAGAAAGTTCTGCTGATGCTCGTTGCTGCCTGCCTGCTGCTGACAGGCTGCGCGGGCGAGTTTAACAAGGTGTATAAGTCGACGGACATGAGCTACCGCTATGAGTATGCAAAGCAGAGCTTTGCGGAAGGCAGGTATACGCGCGCCGCCGCGCTGCTGATGGAGCTCATCACGCAGAAGAAAGGCCGTGACGACGCCGAGGAGGCGCTCTATATGCTGGGCATGGCGGAGTATAAGAGCGGCGATTTTGAGTCGGCGTCGGCGACGTTTAAGAAATACTATCAGACTTACCCGAAGGGCGTATATGCCGAGGAGGCATCGTTCTATGTGGGGCAGTCGCTCTATGAGAGCGCGCCAGAGCCTCGCCTCGACCAGACGCCGACCATCGGCGCCATCAACGCCTATCAGCAGTTTCTCGACATTTTCCCCGACTCGGAGCTCAGGCCTAAAGCGCAGGAACGACTCTTCGAGCTGCAGGACAAGCTGATTATGAAGGAGCTGCTGTCGGCTCAGCTGTATTACAATCTGGGCGGATATTTCGGCAACATCAACTCGAACAACGAGAGCAACTATATTGCCAGCATCATCACGGCCGAGAACGCCCTGAAGCTCTATCCCTTCACAAAGTGGCGCGAGGACTTCTCGCTGATCATCATGAAAAGCAAGTTTGAGCTGGCTGAGAACTCGTCGGAAGACAAGCGCGTGGAGCGCTATCGCGATGCTGAGGACGAGAGCTATGGTTTCCTCAACGAATATCCTGAGTCGAAGAACACTTCGCTGGCAAAGAAATTCATTGCCAAGTGCAAGAAAGTGGTGGGAGACTGAGGAAGAATTGAAGAATTGAAGTATTGAAAAATATATAATAAAGATGGATTACAAGAAATCAAAGGCTCCGGTGAATACCGTGACGCGCAATGTGATGGATCTGTGTGACGAGACGGGCAACATCTACGAGACTGTTGCCATCATCGCCAAGCGTGCTAATCAGATAGCTGTCCAGATTAAGGAGGACCTGTCGAAGAAGCTGGCCGAGTTTGCCAGCTACAACGACTCGCTGGAGGAGGTCTTCGAGAATCGTGAGCAGATAGAGATTTCACGCTACTACGAGAAGCTGCCGAAGCCCACGCTGCTGGCTACGCAGGAGTTTGTGGAGGGCAAGGTGTACTGGCGCGACCCGCAGAAGGACGCCGTGGCGGTCGCAGAATAGCAGTTAAAAAACGGGGTATTGTCTAACGTTTATTGTTAAACATGTTAAGACCACAGACTTGGTATCTGCTGCTGGCCGTGGTGTGCTGCGCGGTGTGCTGCATCGCAGGAGCAGGGACGACGCTTCAGCTCGTAGTGCTCATCGCGGCTGCCGTGCTGAGCGCCGCCATCGTGCCGCTGCACAGGAACCGCAGGCTGCAGGCGGCGCTCTGCCTGCTGCCGATGCTGGCCCTGCTGGCGTGGTATGTGCTGCTGGCCGTCTATGGCGGGCCGGAAAACATGCGCTGGCAGTATGTGCTGCCTGCCGTCGCCATCATTGCCGTCTTCATGGCCCGCAAGGGCATCGTGCACGACGAGAAGGTGGTGCGGGCCTACGATAGAATCAGATAAATGGAAATAAAGAATTCAGAGTTTGTTATCTCGGCGCCGACGGTGTCGATGTGCCCGAAGGACACAAAGCCGGAGTATGCCTTCATCGGACGAAGCAATGTGGGCAAGTCGAGCCTGATTAACATGCTCTGCCGTCACAAGGGGCTGGCCAAGACGTCGGCAACGCCTGGCAAGACGCTGCTCATCAACCATTTCATCATCAACAAGGAGTGGTACTTGGTCGACCTGCCAGGCTATGGATTTGCCAAGCGCTCGAAGAAAGAGGTGGCTAAGCTCGACCAGATGATTCGCGGCTATATCCTCGGACGTGAGCAGCTGGTGAACACCTTCGTGCTCGTCGACGTCAGACTGGAGCCGCAGGCCATCGACCTGGAGTTCATGAACTGGCTGGGCGTCTCGGGCGTTCCTTTCTCCATACTCTTCACCAAGGCCGACAAGCTCTCTGCCGCTAAAGTGAAGCTGAACGTCGACGCCTATCAGAAGAAGATGCTGGAGACGTGGGAGGAGATGCCGCCGTTCTTCATCACTTCTGCCGAGAAGGGAACGGGTAGGGAAGAGGTGCTCGACTACATCGAAAAGATTAACAAGTCCCTATAGCTGAGGATGGCGAAAGACACACCATACCTTGACGTACAGAACCTGACGAAATCGTTTGGCGCGCTGATGCTCTTCGAGAACATCAGCTTTTCTATTGCTGAAGGGCAGAAGGTGGGACTCATAGCCAAAAACGGTACGGGAAAGTCGACACTCCTCTCTATTCTCATGGGCAAGGAGGGCTACGACGAGGGCTCCATCATCTACCGGCGCGACCTGAAGCTGGGCTACCTGGAGCAGACACCACGCTTCGACCCCAACGACAGCGTGCTCGATGCCTGCTTCAACCATCAGGGCGACGAGGAGAAGGTGCTGAAGGCGAAGCAGATTCTGACCCAGCTGAAAATCCGCGACCTCAACCAGCCCGTAGGACAGCTCAGCGGAGGACAGCAGAAGCGTGTGGCACTGGCCAATGTCCTCATACTCGAGCCCGACTTCCTCATACTCGACGAGCCTACCAACCATCTCGACCTGGAGATGATTGAGTGGCTGGAGGGCTTCCTCAGCCGAGGCAACAAAACGCTGCTCATGGTCACCCACGACCGTTATTTTCTCGACAGAGTGTGCTCGCTCATCCTCGAGCTTGACGACCACACCATCTACACCTATCGCGGCAACTACTCCTATTACCTGGAGAAACGGCAGGAGCGCATCGACAACCGGCGAGCCGAGATTGCCCGTGCCAACAACCTCTACCGCACCGAGCTGGAGTGGATGCGACGCATGCCACAGGCTCGCGGACACAAAGCCAGAGCCCGCGAGGAGGCGTTCTACGAACTCGAGAAGACGGCCAAGGCACGCATCGAGGAGCGTGCCATACGTCTGAAAGCCAGCAATGTCTACATCGGCAGCAAAATCTTCGAGTGCCAGTATATCTCGAAGGCCTACGACGATACGGTCATCATGCACGACTTCTACTACAACTTCTCACGCTTCGAGAAGATGGGCATTGTGGGCAGCAACGGTACGGGAAAATCGACCTTCCTGAAGATGCTCTTAGGAGAGGTGCAGCCCGATTCAGGGCGCATCATCATCGGCGACACCGTGCGCTTCGGCTATTTCTCGCAAGATGGTCTGCAGTTTGACGAGCAGCAGAAGGTCATCGACGTGGTGCGCGACATAGCCGAGTATATCGACCTCGGACAGGGACGACATTTCTCTGCCTCCCAGCTCCTGCAGCACTTCCTTTTCACCAACGACCAGCAGTACAACTATGTCTACAAGCTCAGCGGCGGAGAGCGGCGCAAGCTCTACCTCTGCACCGTGCTGATGCGCAATCCCAACTTCCTCGTGCTCGACGAGCCTACCAACGACCTCGACATCGTCACACTGCAGATTCTGGAGGAATATCTGCAGGACTTCCCCGGCTGTGTCATCGTGGTGAGCCACGACCGCTACTTCACCGACAAGGTGGTCGACCATCTGCTCGTGTTCAAGGGCAACGGCGTCATCAAGGACTTCCCCGGCAACTACACGCAGTATCGGGAGTTTATAAGGGGTGAGAATGAAGAGGTGAGAGGTGAGAGAACACCTGCGAAAGCAGAAAAGAACGCCACGAAACAAGGCACAGACAAACCTCTCACCACCAAACGTCGCATGACCTTCAAGGAGAAACGCGAGTTTGAGCAGCTGGAGAAAGACATCGCAGCTTTGGAGGCTGAGAAGAAACAGATAGAGGATGCCCTCAGCTCGGGCACCATCAGCATAGACGAGATAACAACCATGAGCAAGCGACTGCCACAGCTCAACGACGAGCTCGACGAGAAATCCATGTGCTGGCTCGAACTTTCGGAAATTGAAAGTTGAAAATTGAAGATTGAAAATTGAACCAGCAATATCCGTCACAACTGTTAGAGCGTGCCGTACAGGAGTTCTCAACGCTGCCGGGCATAGGCCGTAAGACTGCCTTGCGACTGGTGCTGCACATGCTGCGCCAGCCAATCGACAGCGTAGAGCAGTTTGCCGATGCCATTGCCACAATGCGGCGCGAAGTGAAGTTCTGCAGCGTCTGCCACAATATCAGCGACACCGACATCTGCCCCATCTGTGCCGATGAACGGCGCGACAACACCACCATCTGCGTGGTGGAGAATATACAGGACGTAATGGCCGTCGAGAACACCCAGCAGTATCACGGACTCTATCACGTCCTGGGCGGACTCATCTCGCCAATGGACGGCATAGGTCCTGCCGACTTGGAAATCGACTCGTTGGTGAAGAGGGTAGGGGAAGGCAACGTCAAGGAAGTCATCCTGGCACTCAGCTCCACAATGGAGGGCGACACCACCAACTTCTACATCTTCCGCCGACTGTCTGCCACAGGCGTTGCCGTCAGCATGATAGCACGCGGCATAGCCGTAGGCAACGAACTGGAATACACCGACGAGGTGACGCTGGGACGCTCCATCCTCAACCGGACACCCTTTGAGGAGTGATACAATAACAAAAGATTAAAAAATTGTGAGGATTTAGATGAAGAAGACACGCAACCTGTTAATGGCAATATTCAGCGGCTCCCTTCTGCTGGCTGCTATCCTATATATCTTGGGCGAGTTCCTGCATGTCGACATGGGCTTCTTTGCAGAAGCCACACGCCAGCAGCGATTCGTCTGCTCTACGGTGATGATCCTGCTTACCATCAGCCTGCTGCCGTTGTCACTCCGACTGTTCAAGTTCAAGCGCATCAGCAACGACCTGCAGCAGCGAAAGGCTCCTGCGCTGGCACGTTGGGGCACCCTGCGGCTCAGCATCATGGGCGCACTACTGGTAGTCAACACCTTCCTCTACTATGCCTTCGAGCTCGAGGCCTCCTACGGCTATCTCGCTGTAGTCACGCTGCTCTGCATGCCCTTCGTCATTCCCACCATGAACAGATGTAAAGAAGAAGTAGAAGAAGTGAAAGAACCCGAGTTCTCAGAGTCCTCAGAAAATCCTGAACCCTCTGAATCCTCAGAAAACCCTGTCCTATGAAGCTCACCGTCGTCATCGTCAGCTACAATGTGCGCTACTATCTTGAGCAGTGCATCACCAGCGTACAGCGTGCCGCCAAGGACATCGAACACGAAATCTACGTGGTCGACAACGACTCTACCGACGACACCGTGGCCTACCTGCACAAGCATTTCGGCGACACCATCAACATCATCGAGTGCACGCAGAACCTGGGCTTTGCCCGTGCCAACAACCTCGCCATACGCCAGACACAGAGCGACTATGTGCTGCTGCTCAATCCCGACACATTCATAGCCGAAGACAGCCTGCAGCAGGTGCTCGACTTCATGGATGCCCATCCCCAGGCAGGCGGCGTGGGCGTGAAGATGCACAACCCCGACGGTACCCTCGCTCCCGAGTCGCGGCGAGGCCTGCCCACACCCTGGGTCTCGCTGCTCAAGATGCTCGGCTTCTCCAAGCGCTACTACATGAAGCACCTGCCGTGGGACGAGCCAGGGCGCATCGACATCATCAGCGGAGCCTTCTGCATGTTGCGGCGCGAAGCACTCGACAAAGTAGGCTTGCTCGACAAGGACTTCTTCATGTATGGCGAAGACATCGACCTCAGCTACCGGCTGCTCAAGGGCGGCTACGAAAATTGGTACGTTCCGGCATCCATCGTACACTACAAGGGCGAGTCGACCGTGAAGTCTAGCTACCGCTACGTCCACGTCTTCTATCAGGCCATGCTCATCTTCTTCCGCAAGCACTACGGACACCTCTCGTTCTTCGTCACACTGCCCATCAAGATTGCCATCTATTTCCGAGCCTTCCTCGCACTGCTCCAGATGCTCTACGAACGCATGCGCAGCAGCCTGGGCTTCACCGACAAGCCGAGAGCCGAAGTCAGCTACTGCTTCATCGGTTCCTCGAAGATGCTCAACCAGTGTCTTGCCCTCACCAAGCGCAAGGGACTGACAGCCACATTCTGCAAAGTAAACGAGCTGCCCACACTAGAGCAGCAGCTGCCCACGGGAGCCTGCGTAGTCTACGACACCGACACCTTCTCCTACCTTCAGATGATAGAGCACACTGCCGCGATGACCACCAAGCATCCCACCATCGGAACCTTCAACCTTCGCCAGAAACTGCTCATAACACGCAGAGAAATCATCAAAGGATGAGGAAAATTAAAAAGAATTGAAGAATTGAAGGATTGAAGAATTGAAGAAGGCTATGGTAAGACTAAGAGCTATAGAACCCGAGGATCTCGACCTCCTCTACCGCATCGAGAACGACGCCGACCTTTGGGCGGTGGGCACCACCAACGTGCCCTATTCGCGCTACACCTTGCACGACTATATCGCCACCTCCTCCGACGACATCTACGCCGACCGTCAGCTGCGCCTCATCATCGAAAAGACTGATGTCTCACCTCTCACCTCTCACCCCTCACCCCTCACCATTGGCATTGCCGACCTCATCAACTTCGACCCGCGTCACCGGCGTGCCGAGATAGGCATTGTCGTCGAGCAGCCCCATCGTCGCAAAGGCTATGCCAGGGAAGCACTCGAAGCCCTTCACGACTACGCACGCCGCGTCATCCATCTCCATCAGCTCTACGTCATCATCAGCATCGGCAACCAGCCCGCCCGTCAGCTCTTCCACTCCATGGGCTACCGCACCACTGCCACTCTCACCGACTGGCTGCTCCTCAGCGACAACACCTTTTCCGACGCCGTAGTGATGCAGCTCCAGCTCTGAACCTCATAACACACGGAAACCGAAAATCGGGTAGGAGGTAAACGCCTATGATTAGCGTTTACCTCCTACTCGGTTTTGACTACGGAAACTTGATTGAACAATTCAGCTTTCCGTAGCGATTTGTTAACAAATGAAAATTTTAGTAACCCACGTGGTTACTGTCAGTAACCCGCGTGGTTACAAGCAGTAACCCACGTGGTTACAAGCAGTAACCCACGTGGTTACTGTTTTGTCACAAAGCGAGGTTTTTGGCCTGAACAACATATAGAGAATGTACTCACGTTCGAGAAAACTCAAATAATATTTGGTTTTCTTCTCACTTCTTTGTACCTTTGGCTGTCGCCGAACGTACTCTCGTTCGGAAATAAAAAGAAAAACAAGTTTTCCTTTTGTATTTCGCTCACTTATTCGTACCTTTGCAGCGTCAAAACGAAAAGTATGAATCAGATACATCCTTTAGCCGTCGTATCGCCTGAGGCTCAGCTGGGCGACAACAACGTTATTGGCCCGTTCTGCGTGATTAACGACAATGTGGTGATGGGCGACAATAATCATCTGCTGAACAACGTCACTATCCATACCGGAGCACGCATAGGAAACGGCAACGAGTTCTTCCCCGGTGCCAGCATCTCAACGAAGCCGCAGGACCTGAAGTTCAAGGGCGAGGAGTCGCTCTGCATCGTGGGCGACAACAACAGCATCCGCGAGAACGTGACCATCAGCCGCGGCACTGCCTCGCGCGGCAGGACGGTGGTGGGCAACGGCAACCTGCTGATGGAGAACATGCACATTGCCCACGACTGCGTGATAGGCAACAACTGCATCATCGGCAACTCGACCAAGTTTGCCGGCGAGGTGGAGGTGGACGATTGCGCCATCATCTCGGCCTCGGTGCTCCTGCACCAGTTCATCCGCATCGGCAGCTATGTGATGATTCAGGGCGGCAGCCGCACCAGTCAGGACATTCCGCCGTATATCATTGCCGGCAAGGAGCCTATTCGCTATGCGGGCGTGAACCTCATCGGACTGCGCCGCAGGGGCTTCTCGACGGAGACCATCGAGATGATTCACGACACCTACCGCACCATCTATGCCCGGGGCATTTTGAAGGACGGCATTGCCGAGGCGCGCGCGAAGTATCCTGAGTCGAAGGAGGTGGAATACATCTGCTCCTTTATCGAGAGCTCGAAGCGGGGTGTGATTAGGTAGGTTTGAGGGTTGAGATTTGAGGATTTGAGGTGTGAAGACGCTGATTGTCATCACAGGTCCTACGGCTGTTGGTAAGACGGCTTTGTGCATGAACCTTGCCCGCCACTTCAATATTCCCATCATCAATGCTGACTCGCGGCAGATTTTCCGCGAACTGAAGATTGGCACTGCCGCACCTACCGAGGAACAGCTCAGGCAGGTGCGGCACTATTTTGTGGGCACGCTGGGGCTGGAGGACTACTATAGCGCGTCGATGTATGAGCAGCAGGTGACGGCGCTGCTGGAAGAGTTGTTTGAGAAGTCGGACTATGCGCTGCTGGCGGGCGGCTCGATGATGTATATCGACGCGGTGTGCAACGGCATCGACGACATTCCCACCATCGACGACGAGACGCGCACCACGATGAAGCGCCGTCTGCAGCAGGAGGGTCTGGAAGCGCTGTGCGAAGAGCTGCATCGCCTTGACCCTGAGCACTGGGCCATCGTCGACCGCAAGAATCCACGGCGTGTGGTGCACGCCCTCGAAATTTGCCACATGACGGGAAAGACCTATACGTCGTTCAGGAAGCGGGAGGAGAGAAAGCGTCCGTTCCAGATAGTGAAGATGGCGCTGACGCTGCCGCGCGAGGAGCTCTACAGCCGCATCAATGCCCGCGTAGACGTGATGATGCAGCAGGGACTGCTCGACGAAGCCCGCCGACTGCTGCCCTGGCGCCATCTGAACGCGCTGAACACGGTGGGATATAAAGAGATGTTCGCGTATATGGACCATGTGTGGACGCTCGACGAGGCTGTGGAGCGCATGAAGGGCAACACCCGTCGCTATGCCCGCAAGCAGCTCACGTGGTTTAAGAAGGACAATGAAGTGACCTGGTTCTCGCCCTGCGAGGAAGAGCAGATTATCGAGCATATATTAAAAGTCAGACAATGACGACAATCGCTGAAATACAACGCACAGCCGCTCCCCGGCCCTTTCAAGGGGAAGGGTAGGGGGCTGAAATGTCCTGTCAGCGAAACTATTTCGATGTAGAAGAAATTGGATAAAAACAACATAGCAATAAGGGCACTGAAGGCAGTGTGGAAGGGCGTGAAGAGCGTCCTCTCATGGTATGTGCACCTGTTTAAAGGGCGTCCGTGGTATATCAAGATACTGTCGGGCGTCGTGTCGTTCATCATCTTCGTGGTGCTCTATCTCGGAGCTGTTGACATCAACCTGTTCGGACTCTTCGGCAAGCTGCCCAACATCGAGGAAATCAAGCGCACACGCCCTGCCCAGGCCAGCGAGATTTACAGCGCCGACGGCATGCTGATAGGTAAGATGTTCAGCGAAAACCGCACGCCGGTGAACTATGAAGAGGTGAACCCCGTGTTCTGGCAGGCACTTGTCGACACCGAGGACGAGCGTTTCTACAAACACTACGGCATTGATGTTCCGGCTTTCTTCGCTGCCCTGAAGGACTATGTGCTGCACAACGATGCACGCGGTGCCTCGACGCTGACGCAGCAGCTGGCAAAGAACCTCTTCCGCGTGCGCACGCAGTATTCCACTGGACTGCTGGGAAAGATTCCCGGACTGCGCATCGTCGTGATGAAGAGTAAGGAATGGGTGACGGCCTTGAAGCTGGAATGGAACTTCACCAAGGAGGAGATTCTGACGATGTATGCCAACACCGTCGACTTCGGCTCCAACGCCTTCGGCATCAAGACCGCCTGCGCCACCTTCTTCGGCACTACGCCTGCCGAGCTGAAGACCGAGCAGGCAGCGCTCCTCGTGGGCATGCTGAAGGCCACTACCACCTATAATCCTCACCTGAACCCCGAGAACAGCCTGCGACGCCGCAATATCGTATTGGGCAACATGCTGCGCAACGGCCATCTCACCCAGCAGGAGCACGACTCGCTGACGGCGCTGCCTATCACGCTCGACTACAACGTGGAGGGCGTCAACGACGGGCCGGCAGTCTATTTCCGTGCTGCCCTGAAGGATCGCGTGGAAGAGTGGTGCAAAGTACACGCCATCGACCCGTACGCCGAGGGACTGAAAATCTACACCACACTCGACACCCGCATGCAGCAGTATGCCGAGGAAGCCGCGCTGGAGCAGATGAAGACCATTCAGCACAGCTTCGACCAGCACTGGGCAGGCATGAACCCTTGGCAGGACAAATATCATCGCGAGATTCCTGGTTTCATCGAGAACATCGCACGCCGTCTGCCCGTCTACAAAGAGCTGGAAAAGCAGTTCCCCGACGAGCCCGACTCCATCTGGAAGCGTCTGAACGAGCCTCACGAGGTGCAACTGTTCAGCTACGACGGCGTGAAGAAAGCCACGATGAGCACAATGGACTCGCTACGCTACATCACACGGTTCATGCACTGCGGCTTCGTAGCAATGGAGCCTAAGACAGGCTATGTGAAGGCCTGGGTGGGCGACATCGATTTCGACACGTGGAACTACGACAAGGTGACGGCACAACGGCAGCCGGGCTCCACCTTCAAGCTCTTCGTCTATACCGAGGCCATGAACGCAGGCCTCACGCCCTGTAAGCCCTACGTCGACGCCAACTATCGCATAGGAGGCAACTGGACGCCTCACAATGCTGGCGGCGGTGCTTCAGGCGCCACAATGACCCTGCGCACGGCCTTTGCACGCAGCGTCAACACCATCGCAGCACGTCTGGGTGAAGAAGTGGGCATCAGCAACGTGGCACGCACAGCCCACAGAATGGGCATCAAGAGTCATCTGGAGGAACTTCCCTCACTGGCCTTGGGAGCCAGCGACGTCAACCTGCTGGAGATGGTCGATGCCTATTGCACAGTGGTCAACGACGGACGCGTGCACGAACCGGTGTTCATCACCCGCATCCTCGACCGCGACGGCAATGAAATCTATCACGTCAAGGACGAACAGCACGAGGCCATTCCCTACCGCAGCGCCTTCTTCATGCAGCAGCTGCTGATGAACGGACTCAACGGCACCAGCTGGAGCCTGCGGCAGTATATCGGCAACTTCCGCGATACCGACTTCGGAGGCAAGACGGGCACGTCGAACAATCACAGCGATGCGTGGTTCATAGGCATCAGTCCGCAGCTGGTGTGCGGCGCTTGGGTAGGCGGTGAGTATCGCGCCATTCATTTCCGCACAGGTCAGCTGGGGCAGGGCAGCCGCACGGCATTGCCCATCTGCGGACGCTTCCTGCAGTCGGTATTCGGCGATGAGCGCTTCAGCCATTATCATGCCAAGTTTGAGCCCTGCAAAGACCCTTCCATCCAGAGAAGTCAGTATGAGTGCGGCTCCTATGTCAATCCCTTAGACAGTCTGCTGCGTTTCCCCGTCAGCAGCTACGACGACACCTTCGACGATATTCCTGAGGAAACACCGCTTCCCTCATCGCCTTCTGAAGAGCCTGAAGTGCTTCCCGAGCCAGTAGTAGAGTAATAAAACAATCGTTTGCCGGGCACAAAATGCTTTTTTTAGCATACATCAAGAAATTGTGTTCCCGCACAACATTTTTTTCAAAATTTTTTTTAAGAAAAGTTTGCAACATTCAAAAACTTTACTTACCTTTGCATCGTTATCCTGAAAACAATCTTTTTACCTTAAAAGAACTAATACCTATTGAAGATAGAAGCGATCGGCTGTGAAGTCCGTCGCTTTTGTTTTTTTAATCCGTAATAACTAAACGATGAATGATATAATCACACAACTGAACGACGTATTGTGGAGCTACGTGCTCATCGTGGCGCTGGTGGGCTGCGGCATCTGGTTTACGTGCAGGACTCGCTTTGTACAGTTCCGCATGGTAGGCGAGATGTTGCGCTTGCTGACCGAGTCGGCCGTCGATACTGTGAAGGGCACGAAGCATATCTCTTCGTTTCAGGCATTTGCTGTCAGTGTGGCAACACGCGTGGGCACCGGCAATCTGGCAGGCGTGGCAACGGCTATTGCCATTGGCGGTCCGGGGGCGGTGTTCTGGATGTGGCTGATAGCACTCATCGGCTCGGCAACGGCTTTCGTAGAGTCTACGCTGGCTCAGCTGTTCAAGAAGAAGCACAGGGATTCGTTCATCGGAGGTCCTGCCTACTACATTCAACAAGGTCTGCACAAGCGTTGGATGGCGGTGCTCTTTGCCATACTCATCACGCTGCAGTTCGGATTGTCGAACAACTCCATACAGGCCAACACCATTTGCGGCGCCATGCAGGAGGCCTTCGGCTTTTCACCTTTTTGGGTGGGCATAGCGCTGGCATCAATGGCATTGTTCATCGTCTTCGGCGGCATCCAGCGCATAGCCCACGTCAGTGCGGTTCTGGTGCCTCTGATGGCAGTAGGCTACTTGGTCCTTGCCATCGTTGTCATCGTGTCGAATATCGAGCATGTTCCACATGTTCTGAAAGTCATCGTGGAGGATGCCTTCGGCTTCGGGCAGGTGGCTGGCGGAAGCATCGGTGCCGCAATGATGAACGGCATCAAGCGCGGACTTTTCAGCAACGAGGCAGGCGAGGGCAGTGCACCCAACGTGGCTGCTACGGCTTCGACGACGCATCCTGTGAAGCAGGGATTGATTCAGGCACTCGGCGTCTTCACCGACACGCTGCTCGTCTGTTCCTGCACGGCGTTCATCATCCTCATCAGCGGTCTCTATCAGCATCCCGAACTCAACGGCATCGCCCTGACGCAACAAGCACTGCAGTCGGAAATAGGCTCTGCAGGTCCCGTGTTCATAGCCATTGCCATTTTCCTCTTTGCCTTTTCCAGCATCATCGGCAACTATTACTATGGCGAGGCAAACATACGCTTCATCACGCCTAATCAGAAAGTGATGACAGTCTATCGCATCTGCTCGGCAGGTGTGATGGTGATGTTCGGAGCCTTGGCCAGCTTCGAGTTGGCATGGAACATCGTCGACTTGTTTATGGCCTTCCTCACAGCCTGCAACCTGATAGCCATTATGCTGCTGGGGCGCTATGCCTTCCGATTGCTCGATGACTACAGGAAGCAGAAGAAGCAGGGCATCAAGGAACCCGTCTTCCACCGCAGTCAGTTGCCTGAGCTGGAAAACGAGTTAGAGTGCTGGGAGTGAGCTTGCCGACACGGTGATGTCGTTGTGAGGCACCTTTTCCCAGGAGAAAACATTAAGTAGCTGGTTGGGCATCGTGGGCTGAGGATCGGGCAGCAGTCCTGCGTAGTATGCCAGCCAGCCGATGAGTTCAGGAGCTGTGTGATGCTGTCGAAGCACGCCCATGTCGAGACTGCTGTCGCGCTTGGAGAGCCGCTGTCCAGCATCGTTGATAAGCAATGGCAGATGGATGAACTGTGGCGGAGTGAACCCAAGCGTGCGTGACAGGGAGATTTGTTGTGGTGACGACAGCAGCAGGTCACGCCCACGCACCACCTCGTTGACACCCATCAGTCCGTCGTCGACAACCACCGCCAGCTGATAGGCCCATGCCCCGTCCTTACGCCGGATAATGTAGTCGCCCACATGATGAGCCATGTTTACAGTCTGTGTGCCGTAGTGTCCGTCAGTAAATGAAACATCTTCATCGGCAACCATGAGGCGTGTGGCAGCGGGGCGTCCATCTTCCACCTTCAACCCTCCACCTTCCACCTTCTTCGGTCGGCAAGTGCCGGGATACACCACACGTCCGTCGCTCTCATGCGGTGCCTGTGTAGCCAACAGGTCAGCGCGTGTGCAATAGCAAGGGTAGGTGAGTCCCTGCTGCTGCAACATATTATAATAATGTTCGTAGATGTCGGAGCGCTGACTCTGAAACACCGGCTCGTCGTCCCACGTCAGGCCCAGCCATTGCAGGTCGTCCATCAGCAGCTTGGCGTACTCCATGCGCGAGCGCTGCGGGTCAATGTCCTCAATGCGCAGCAGCCATTGCCCGTTCTTGCTTTTAGCAGAAAGCCACGACAGCAGCGCACTGAACATGTTGCCCAGATGCATTCTGCCTGTCGGCGACGGTGCGAAGCGTCCTATAGTCATTTGTTACAGCTCTGACAATGACGCAAAGTTACACCTTTTCCTTGAATTTTGATTCAACTTACTTGATTTTTTGATGAATTGATAGATTTTTTTGGTTCAGAGCACATCGGTTGTGAAAACTTTTATTATCTTTGCCAATGATTTGATAAAACTAAACCTAAAAACAACTACACTTATGAAAGACTTGAAGATGTACATCAACGGCCAGTTCTGCGAGAGCTCAAGTGGCCAGTGGATTAATGTGTTGAACCCTTCTACTGAGGAAGTCATCTCCCGTCAGCCGGAAGGTACGATAGAAGATGTGAACCGCGCCCTCGACACTGCACGCGCTGCACAGAAGGCTTGGGCAAAGACGCCCGCCATTGAGCGCGCCGGCTATCTGCTGAAGATTGCTGCCGGCATCAAGGCCCGCGAGAATGAGTTTACTGAGATTATCATGCGCGAGCAAGGCAAGACCCGCAACTGGGCTGCCATCGAGGTGGGCGCTACAATTGCCTACTTTGAGTATATGGCTACGTTTGCCCGTCATATCGAGGGCGAGATTATTCCAAGTGACCGTCCGAATGAGACCATCCTACTGACGAAGAAGCCCATCGGCGTCGTGGCTGGTATCCTGCCGTGGAACTTCCCGTTTTTCCTCATCGCGCGTAAGGCCGGTGCTGCACTGATTGCAGGCTGTACCATCGTCATCAAGCCCTCGCAGCTCACTCCTGAGAACTGCACCGAGTTTGCAAAGGTCGTTGCTGAGACAGGCCTTCCCGCAGGCGTCATCAACATCGTGACGGGTAAGGGAAGCGTCATCGGCAACGAGATGGCCGGAAGCCCGAAGATTGACATCGTCTCCGTGACAGGTTCTGTTGCCGCAGGCGAGAGCATCATGGCTGCCGCTTCGAAGAACATCACCAAGGTTTCGCTCGAATTGGGCGGCAAGGCTCCTGCCATCGTAATGAAGGACGCCGACCTGGAACGTGCTGCTCAGTGGATTGTCGACTCACGTATCGGCAACAACGGCCAGATTTGCAACAATGCCGAGCGCGTCTATGTGCAGAAGGAAGTGAAGGAAGCCTTCACGAAGATTCTGGTTGAGAAGATGAAGGCTGTGAAGGTGGGCGATCCCTGCGCCGACGAGAGTGTCGACATGGGTCCGCTGGTGGAGCAGCGTGCACTGGAGAGCGTCACAGAGAAGGTAGAGCGGGCCATCAAGCAGGGCGCCAAGCTGCTGTGCGGCGGACATAGGGTAGGAGAGAAAGGCTATTTCTATGCAGCTACCGTGCTCGACGACTGCCGTCAGGATATGGACATCATCCATGAAGAGACCTTCGGTCCCGTCATTCCGCTCATCGAGTTCAACACTATCGACGACGCCATCGCTATGGCCAACGACTGCGAGTATGGTTTGGCTTCGAGCATCTTCACCAAGGACCTCAACATTGCTGTAAAGGCCTGCCGCGAGCTGGAGTTTGGCGAGACCTACGTCAACCGCGAGCACTTCGAAGCCATCCAGGGCTTCCACGCCGGCATGAAGAAGAGTGGTATAGGTGGTGCCGACGGCAAGCAC
Organism: uncultured Prevotellaceae bacterium; assembly: GCA_902778535.1. Lineage (GTDB taxonomy): Bacteria > Bacteroidota > Bacteroidia > Bacteroidales > Bacteroidaceae > Prevotella. The sequence continues at coordinate 78,313 of CACYYG010000013.1, read as the reverse complement.
GGCGTTGACGAATATCTCGTCACCCATGTCACCTATCTCGACACCTACGAGGATATGTAATCATAACCACATGAGAACTAAGTCAAGGGAGCACGAGTCAAAAGACGTGCGCCTATGTAATATAATAATAATTTCACCAGCGACAGTGGTACTACCATTGTCGCTGGCACTTTTAGCGGGGGCACTTCGATGCAGATCTTTCGCATGAGGCTACTCATATAAGAAAAACTGATATAACTCATAGATGAGAAGACCTCTAAGAATTATTCCGGTTAAAACAAGAAATATACTAGAATCGCCATTATGATAAATAGAATAATAAAAAGGTAGAAAAAATTTTGATATTATCTGAGAAAAGCTTAATTTTGCAGTTGTGAAACTAAGCGTCATCATACCTGTCTACTGCGTAGAGAATACGCTGGAGCGTTGTGTGCAAAGCGTCGTGAGTCAAAGCTATAAAGACCTTGAGATTATTCTGGTTGACGACGGCTCGCCAGACAACTGTGCGCAGCTGTGCGATGAATGGTCTCAACGCGACAAACGTATCCGCGTCATTCATAAGCAGAACGGCGGACTGAGCGATGCACGCAATGCAGGCCTCGACATAGTTAAAGGCGAATTCATTACTTTCGTCGATAGCGACGATTATCTGGCTGCAGACACTTACGCTGAAGTGATGAAACTGACAGAAGGAGCTGACATTGTGGAATTTCCTTTCGTGAAAGACTATGATGTTTTTTCCAAGGACAACAGAAAAAGGCAAAGTGCAGTAAATCATTTCAGGGAATATCGTGATATGGGCAGTTACTGGCTCAAGGGCTTTGCCTACGAGCATTGCTATGCCTGGAACAAGGTCTATCGTCGTGAACTGTTCGACGGCGTGCGTTTTCCCAAAGGTCAGGTGTTTGAGGACGTTGCTACCCTACCCTTGATTTTAACAAATGTTAAATGCCTGAAAGTCACTAATAAAGGCCTGTATCACTATACTGACAACGAACATGGGATTACTGCCACAGCTACAGGCCAAGAGCTGAAGATGCTGCTGCAGGCGCACCTTAGGATTTTGCCTCAATGGCAGGATGACCGCTACTACATGCACGTACTGAACATTCAGCTCGATGTCTGCCGGATGACAGGCGAGCAGCCAGAGTTGAAGAAACGGCATGTATCGCCATTTGCCAAAGGTCTGTCAATATCACAAAGACTGAAGGCAATTGTTATCAACACATTAGGAATCAAAGTATTATGCCATATCAACAAGAGAATCAGAAGAAGTTAGTCAGCTTCATCATCCCTGTGTTCAACGTGCCGATAGAGATGCTGCGTGCGTGCATTGACAGCATCGAGAATCTGTCGTTGCGGCAGTTTGAGCGCGAGATTATCGTGGTGGACGACGGCTCCGATGAGAGCCCTCTTGCCGCCCTCGACACGCTGGCTGACGACATTGTGTATATCCGCCAGAAGAATCAGGGAGTGGCTGTGTCGCGCAACGTAGGCCTTAAAATGGCCGAGGGAGATTTCGTACAGTTCATCGATGCCGATGACGTCCTGCTGCGCACGCCCTATGAGCATGTCATCGACCTTATTCGATATGGCAAAGCCGATATGGTGATGTTCGACTATTGCGAGAAGCCCGACAATAAGATGACCTACAAAGACGAGGGACCGATGTCAGGTGCAACGCTCATGCGCCAGCAGAACATTCACGGCGCTGTGTGGTCGTTCCTTTTCAAGCGCATCATGTTAGGTTCGCTTCGGTTTACCCCAGGTGTAGCCTATGGCGAGGACGAGGAGTTCACGCCGCAATTGCTTCTGCGAGCCGAGCGCGTCATTACGACTACGGCACGAGCCTACTGCTATTGTCAACGTCCGGCCTCTGTCATCAACCGCACCGATATGCGTAGCCGTTTGCAGCGACTAAGCGATTCCAGGGACGTGCTGCTGAGCCTGCACAAGAAATGCAGCACCCTGCCGCCTGAGGAACGAGTGGCCTTGCAGCGACGCACGGCACAGCTCACCATGGACTATATTTACAATGTCATCGTGCTCACCCAGAACCCGCACTACCTTGACCGCCAGCTGGAGTTACTGCAGAAGGAAGGGCTTTTCCCCCTACCCGATCGCGACTATACGCAGAAATACAAATGGTTCCGCCGCATGACCAACAGTTCCATCGGCCGCACCATCCTCATGCGAACATTGCCTTTCTTCAAATGATGAGAATACTGCTCTTGGGTGAATACAGCAATGTGCACAACACGCTGGCCAAAGGTCTGCGACAGCTGGGGCATGAGGTTACTGTGGCATCCAACGGCGATTTCTGGAAAGACTATCCCCGCGACCTGGATCTGGCACGACGCAAGGGCAAGCTAGGCGGATTGGCGCTGATGGCGAAGGTGGCCATGCTGCTGCCCAGATGGCGAGAATACGATGTGGTGCAGCTCATCAATCCCATGTTCCTCGAGCTGAAAGCCGAGCGCATCTTCCCCGTCTATCACTACCTGCGCCGCCACAACCGCCATATCGTTCTCTGCGCGATGGGCATGGATCACTACTGGGTGAAGGAGTGCACAGAGAGGAAGCCCCTGCGCTATAGCGATTTCAACATCGGCGACACCCTGCGCACAGATGACTGTGCTATGAAAGAACGCCGTGACTGGATTGGCACGCCCAAGGCAAAGCTGAACGTCGAGATAGCCAACGACTGCGACGCCATCGTCACCGGCCTCTATGAGTATGATGTGTGCTACCGTCCCAACTTCCCCCAAAAGACGAACTTCATTCCCTTTCCTATTATCTCTGCAACTCTCTCACCTCTCGCCTCTCACCACTCACCTTTTCGCCTCTTCATCGGCATCAGCCGAGGCCGAAGCGCCTACAAGGGCACCGATATCATGCTGCGTGCCGCCCAGGCCGTGAAAGAGAAATACCCCGACCGCCTGGAGCTGACTGTAGCCGAGGGTCTGCCCTTCAGCGAGTATCAGCAGAAGATGGACGCCAGCGATATCATCATGGATCAGCTCTATGCTTACACGCCAGCCATGAACGCCCTGCTGGCTATGTCGAAAGGCATCGTCGTCATAGGCGGAGGCGAGCCTGAGAACTACGACATTCTCGGCGAAAAAGAGCTACGCCCCATCATCAACGTCCAGCCCAGCTACGAGAGCGTCTGCGAGCAGCTGGAGCAGCTGGTGTTACATCCCGAGCGCCTCGACCTGCTTAAGCGCCAAAGCAGAGAATATGTCAGCAAGCACCACGACTACCTGAAAGTGGCCAGGCAATACGAAGAACTCTATAAAAGTCTTAACCTTTAACTCTATACTCCTCATGAACACTGACGAGAGATACCTGCACCTGCTGTCGCACGCCTACCCTACCGTAGCCGATGCCGCCAGCGAAATCATCAACCTCGAGGCCATTCTCAACCTGCCAAAGGGCACCGAGCACTTCCTGGCCGACCTGCACGGTGAGCACGAAGCCTTTATCCATGTGTTGAAAAACGCCTCGGGAAACATCAAGCGCAAGGTGGGCGAGATATTCGGCAACACCATCCGCGAGGCAGAAAAGAAGGAGCTGTGCACCCTCATCTATTATCCTGAGCAGAAGCTGGAGCTCATCAAGGCACAGGAAGAGGACTTGGACGACTGGTACCGCATCACTATCCACCAGCTGGTGCGAGTATGCCGCGACGTGTCTTCGAAGTACACCCGCTCGAAGGTGCGCAAGAGTCTGCCCGAGGAGTTCTCCTACATCATAGAGGAGCTGCTGCACGAGCGCCCTGATGACCAGGACAAGGCCGCCTACGTGGCAGTCATCGTCGACACCATCATCTCAACAGGCCGCGCCGACGACTTCATCACAGACATCTGCAACGTCATACAGCGACTGGCCATCGATCAGCTGCACATTCTAGGCGACATCTACGACCGCGGACCCGGCGCACACATCATCATGGACACCCTACGGCAATATCACTCATGGGACATACAATGGGGCAACCACGACATACTCTGGATGGGAGCAGCAGCGGGCAACGATGCCTGCATCTGCAACGTGCTACGACTCTCGCTGCGCTATGCCAACCTCGTCACCTTGGAGGAAGGCTACGGCATCAACCTCGTGCCCCTGGCCACCTTCGCCCTCGAGACCTACGGCGACGACCCCTGCGAGGAATTCATTCCCAAGGAGCTGAAGACGCAGAACAGACTTGACGAGAAAACCCTTCAGCTGACCGCAAAGATGCACAAGGCCATCAGCATCATACAGTTCAAGGAGGAGGCACGCATCTTCCACCGCCGACCCGAATGGCAGATGGAAGACCGCTGCCTGCTGGAGCACATCGACCCTGAGCGCGGCGTCTGCACCATCGGAGGTAAGGACTATGTCCTCAAGGACAAGCATTTTCCGACGCTCGATGCCCAGCTGACCCCCGAGGAAACCGACCTGATGCAGAAGCTCCACCACTCCTTCCGCGTCAGCGAGAAGCTGCGCAAGCACATCCGCACCATCCTCTCCCACGGCTGCATGTACAAGATATGCAACCAGAATCTGCTCTTCCACGCCTCTGTGCCCCTCAACGATGACGGTTCCCTGAAGGAAGTGGAGATATTGGGCAAGAAATACAGCGGACGCCACCTCATGGAATACATAGGACAGCTCATCCGCTCCGCCTTCCAGAACGACACGCCTGCTGACCTGAAGGCCTATGCCCGCGACTACTTCCTCTACCTGTGGTGCGGCAAGGACTCTCCGTTGTTCGACAAGTCGAAGATGGCCACCTTCGAGCGCTATTTCTTCGCCGACAAGAACACCTACCACGAGGAGAAAGGCAATTACTTCCAGCTGCGCAACTCGGCCGAGGTGTGCGACCAGATACTCGATGCCTTCGGCGTAAAGGGCGAGACGCGCCACATCATAAACGGCCACGTACCCGTTCATGCCTCCAAGGGCGAGAATCCCATCAAGGCAGGCGGAAGGCTCATGGTGATTGACGGCGGCTTCTCAGAGGCCTACCACACCGAGACGGGCATCGCCGGCTACACGCTCATCTATCACAGCCGCGGCTTCCAGCTCGTACAGCACGAGCCCTTCACCTCCACGCAGGACGCTATACAGCGCGGCACCGACATCAAGTCCACCACCCAGATCGTCGAGATGTCAACTCACCGCATGCTCGTGGCCGACACCGACAAGGGAGCCGAGCTGCGCGCTCAGATCAGCGACCTCAAAGCCCTGCTCTACGCCTACCGTCATGGCACCTTCAGCCAGTAAGTCTGATATTACAGCCCCCACCCCAAACCCTACTCATGAGGGGCGGGGAGTTGGCTGCGCATTGTTGTTAAGCGATTCTGGCTTAGTGTCGGCTACTCTCTGAAGGTGGCTGTGGCGCGTGCCACTTCTACATCACCCGACTTTATGATACGCACATTGTAGGAACCGTCGGCGGCTAGCTCACGATAGAAGGATAGCTGGTCGCCGCCGTGTGCTTCAGCCACGTAGGCAATCTCGAAGCGCTTCAGATGGTGCTCCCTGTACCACTCGATAGGCCAGAGGTCGAGCACATGCTCAATGTACTTCACGGAGTTGATGTGGCCGTTGATGTCGACGTCGTTGTAATAGGTGTCGATGGTGTGCACCAGCTCGGCCTCGTTGCCCATCTTCACCCTTCCTCCCTTGGCGATGGGGCACTCTTTGTCGTCGACAATCCATTCCTTGATGGCGCCGTTGTCGATGGCGAAGATGTCGGTGGGCTGGCGTGTCTCGGTGTCAATCATCGCCCAGATACTCCGTCCGTAGCCGTAGACCTTCGTGCCGTCGAGAGAGCAGATGCGGAAGTTGCGGCTGGTGAAATAGCGCATGGCGTTCTCCACCCAAGTCTCCACGTTGAAGCGCGTGTGCTGCCCAGGCATTTCGTCTACCTCGATGGCGAGGCGTGAGAGCACCCAGGAGCGCTGAATGGTCATCAGGTATTTCATGCCGAAGCCGCGGTCGGTGCTGTGGAAATCGGCAGCGTTGAGCAGGTGGTTGCCCAGATGGCCCATAAAGAGCCGCCCACTGAAGTCGCAATGGAACGGTTCGGCCATGAATTCGTATCGTCCGACTTTCTCCATCAGTAACTCTCGCTTTCGTTGGGGAAGTTGCCTTCCTTTACGTCGGTGACATACTGTCCGATGGCATCGGTCATGATGTTGCCCAGGTCGGCATATCGGCGCAGGAAACGGGGCGAGAAGCCTTGCGTGAGGCCCAGCATGTCGGCCACTACCAGAATCTGTCCGTCGCAATGCACTCCGGCTCCGATGCCTATGGTGGGCACGCTGATTTCGCGCGTCACCTGCTCGGCCAGCACGGCGGGCACTTTCTCCAGCGTCACGGCGAAACAGCCGGCTTCCGACAGCGCCTTCGCGTCGGAGAGCAGCTTGGCAGCCTCGCGTTCCTCCTTGGCACGCACGGCATAACCGCCGAATTTGTTGATGCTCTGAGGCGTGAGCCCGAGGTGAGCCATCACGGGAATACCGGCATCGAGAATGGCTTTCACGGTGTCGAGAATCTCCACGCCGCCTTCCATCTTCACAGCGTCGCAACCGCTCTCCTTCATGATGCGGATGGCGTTGACAACACCATCGTGCACTCCCGTCTGATAGCTGCCGAAGGGCATGTCGCACACCACGAGGGCGCGCTTCACACCATTCACAACGGCACGGGCGTGGTAAATCATCTGGTCGACGGTCATGGGCAGCGTCGTGGCATTGCCCACCATCACGTTGGAGGCAGAGTCGCCCACGAGGATGCCGTCGATGCCTGCCCGGTCGACTATGCCTGCGGTAGTAAAATCGTAGGAGGTGAGCATGCTGATTTTCTCACCCTTCTGTTTCATCTCAATAAAGCGACGCGTCGTCACCTTGCGCTCGTCGCTGACTAAATATCCAGCCATTATTCTTGCTTTATGCTTTATATTAACATTGTGTAATCGGGTATCTGTATGTCGCTCAGTTGGCGCACCTTCTCCAGAGGATTGGTTGTGAGCAGTCCCACCACCTTCATGCCAGCTGCACAGCCTGAGCGCAGACCGTTGATGCTGTCCTCGAACACTACACATTCATCTGTGCTGACATTCAGTCGGTTCGCAGCACGAAGGTAGCAGTCGGGCGACGGCTTGCTCTCGGCAAAATCCTCGCTAGTGAGGATGGCATCGAACCATCCCTTGAACTCAGGATGCTTGCGGTAGACGTTCTCCATCTTCTGAAGGTTGGAGCTGGTCACCACAGCCGTTTTCACTCCCTTGCGGCGCAACTCTTCGACAAAGGTCTCAAAGCCCGCCACGTAGTCAAGGCGCATCTGTGCCTCGAAGGCGTTCAGGCGCTCCACCACTTTGGCACGCTCGGTCACCAGCTCACCGCCCCACCCCATCTCGAAAATCTGCTCCAGCGTGGAGCCTTTTATCTCGTGCTCTAGGCCAGGATGCTCAGGATGATAGAGACGGCATTGCTCACCCCAGAACACGGAGTATTGCGGCTCAGTGTCGAACACTACGCCGTCGAGGTCGAAGAGCGCTGCCTTCATCTCTCTAAGAAAATCTTTTCCCACTTTTCCATTTTTATTCGAGTAGGAGGAAAACAGCTTCATTTTCCCCCTACTCGATGATAAAACATGCACTATGCGCGACACGCATGTACATTACTAACTATGTGTGAACGTGCGGCTTAGCAGAGCTTGCGCGAACCGTCGCCAATGACCACGTCTATGACTTCGGGCTCATGGCCGAACTTGGCGGCAAACTTTGTCTTAGCGTCGGCAATGAACTTGTCGTAGAGGTCGGCACGAACCAGGTTGATGGTGCATCCGCCGAAGCCACCGCCCATGATGCGGCTGCCTGTGACGCCATTCTCCTTAGCAACGTCATTCAGAAAGTCGAGCTCTTCGCAGCTCACCTCATACTCCTTCGACAGTCCGTAGTGCGTCTCATACATCTTCTGGCCAACAGTCTCGTAGTCGCCGGCAATGAGAGCATCGCAGACAGCAAGCACGCGGTCCTTCTCGCCCAGCACGAAGTGAGCACGGCTGTAGTCTTCCTCACCCACCTCGGCGCGCACTTCCTCGAGTTGCTCCCAAGTACAGTCGCGCAGGGTCTCGAACTTGCCTTCCGGATGCTTGGCGGCAATATGCTTCACAACATTCTCACAGCTGTTGCGGCGGTCGTTGTAGGGCGAACCTGCCAGCTCGTGCTTCACCTTACTGTTGAGCAGCACCAGACGATAGCCGTCGGGCTTGAAGGGGAAATACTCGAACTCGCGGCTGCGGCAGTCGAGGCGCATCAGGCAACCAGCCTTGCCGAAGACAGAGGCGAACTGGTCCATAATGCCGCAGTTCACACCGCAGTAGTTGTGCTCAGTAGCCTGTCCGGCCAATACCATATCCCACTGTGAAACCTTGTTCTCGCCGAAGATATCGTTCAGGCCACAGGCGAAACAGCTCTCCATAGCGGCGCTTGACGACATGCCGGCTCCGAGGGGCACATCACCGGCAAAGGCGATGTTGAACCCCTTCACGGGAACGCCCAGCTTCTGGAACTCCTTGGCAATGCCATAGATGTAACGGGCCCAGGAGGCACGAGGGCCGGCGGGATCGTTCAGGTGGAAGTCAACGCGGTCCTTCAGGTCAATGGCATAGGCCATCACAGTGTCCTCGGTGCCGTTGGCACGCATCTCAGCCATGATGCCTTTGTCTACGGCACCTGGGAATACGAAACCACCGTTATAGTCGGTGTGCTCACCAATCAGGTTAATACGACCGGGCGATGCATATACATTCCCCGTTTTACCATCGAAATGCTTGATGAAGCGACTTCTTACAAATTCAATATCCATAGTTTATTTGATTTATAAAGTTAAACCTTAATCTACTTTGATGTCTTTGTTTACATTCTTGCTGCCAATAACGGCATAGAAGAGGATATAGGCCAGCATACCAATAACAAGCCAGTAGCTGTTGATGATGCCTATGCTGGAGTTGGCCATAGCCTCTTGGATGAGCGGCATGATGCCACCACCGACGACAAGCGTCATAAAGATGCCGGATGCAGCCTCGGTGTACTTGCCCAGTCCCTCAACAGAGAGGTTGAAGATGCCGCCCCACATGATTGATGTGCAGAGTCCGCAGGCTGCAATGAAGATACACTTCACAGGAATCTCCTTGCCGCTGACGGTGAACGTAGAACTCTCAGGCATGAAGATGGCAATCAGCAAGAGCAGGATAGCCACGGCAGAAACAACGGTGAGCTGCATCTTGGTGGAAACCTTGCCGGAAATGGCGCTCGACGAGGCACGTCCCACCAGCATCATCAGCCAGTAGGCTGCGGCAAGTGTACCACCGACGGCTGCCGATCCTTTGGTGAAGTCGGTGACGTAGAAGTTGAGCTCCATAGGAATGCCGATCTCGACGCCTACATAGAAGAAGATAGCGATGACACCCAGCAGACAGTGGCGGAAGGCCAGCGGGCTGCGCTCATACTTGGGCTGCTCCTTGCCAAGCGTAGGCTCTGGAATCTGCACACGGCTGATGATGAAGTAGGAGATTGCGAATACGGCAATACCGATGAACAGCAACGGAGCCACCTTGCTCATGCTGGTGTCCTTTGTCACTTCACCTACGAGCAGACCAGAAAGCAGCGGGGTCAGCGTAGCGGTCAGCGAGTTCATCGTACCGCCAATCTGAATGAGCTGGTTGCCCTTGTTACCACCACCGCCAAGCAGGTTCAGCATCGGGTTCACCACGGTGTTCAGCATACAGACGCAGAAGCCGCAGATGAAGGCACCAAGCAGGTAAATGAACAGGTTGAGCGTAACGTGGATGTCCTGCGTAAAGGTCTGCTTCACGCCGTCCACCCATTTCGTCGTCTCATAGCCAGACCAAGTGAAGACTTCGGTACCTGCGCCCACGAGGCTGGAGAGATACTGAACCAGCAGGCCCACGATGCCCACGATGAGAGCAATGAGGGCGGTCTTCTTATAACCGTACTTAATCAGCATCTTACCTGCGGGAATACCCATGAACAGATAAGCAGCGAAGTTCATCAGGTTACCCCAGGCCTTGGCAAAGGGGAAATGTTCGCCCCAGATGTTTCCGAAGGGTGCGCCCATGTTGGTGACGAAGCTGATCATCGCGAAGATGAAGCACATGGTGATGATGGCCACCAACTGTGTATTTTTCTGTTGTGTCATAGTTCAGCTGTTTTTATTATTCTGCAATACCAAATTTGTAGACCGTCTTCTGCTTGTAGCGGTGATGCGGGTTGAGCACGACGCTGGGGAAGTAAGGACGATTGGGACTGTCGGGGAAATGCTGGCACTCAAGACATACGGCTGAGCGGCGGGGGAAGGTTGCTCCATTCGCACCCTTATAGTCGCCAGTGAGATAGTTGCCAGTGTAAAGCTGAACTCCAGGTTCTGTTGTGTAACACTCTAATGTTCTGCCGCTTACAGGTTCTGTAATTCTTGCAGCAAAGCTCAGCTCGCCCTCTTCTTTCTTGTTCAGCACGTAGTTGTGGTCATAGCCATTTCCGAACTTAATCTGCTCATCGTCGGCATCGATGTCCTGACCGATGGGCTTCGGGGTGCGGAAGTCAAACGGTGTGCCGGCCACTTTGAGAATCTCGCCTGTAGGAATAGCGGTCTCGTCGGTCGGGATGTAGAAGTCGGCGTTGATTTCCATAATCTGATTGTCAATGGTGGGCGTAGGATCTGCCGTGCCTGCCAATGAGAAGAAAGCATGATGTGTCAGGTTGATGATGGTCTTCTTGTTGGTAGAGGCCATGTACTCGATAATCAGCTCGTTGTCGTCGCTCCATGTGAACTCTACTGTTACATCAACCTCGCCAGTGAATCCCTCTTCACCATAGCTACTTACGCGATGCAGGGCAAGAGTTCTCGGTCCCATCTGGCGGGCATCCCAAACGCGGGTGTGGAATCCTGTAGGACCACCATGCAGATGGTTGACACCATTGTTGATGGCCAGCTGATACTCCTTGCCGTTCAGCGTGAACTGTCCCTTGCAGATGCGGTTGCCCCAGCGGCCAATGAGGGTTGAGAGGAACGGCTCGGGAGCATTGAGGAGCGCCTGGATGCTACCGTAGCCCTGAATCACGTTGCCCACATTGCCGTTCTTGTCAGGCACCATAATGGCACACACAGCACCACCATAGTTGGAGATTGCTACTTCGTAGCCTTTACGGTTACGCAGAATGTAAAGATCGGTCTTACGTCCGTTGATAGTGGTCTGAAAATCTTCACGTTTCAGACCACAGAGATTCGCATTTTCTGTCATAGTCAATAATGATTAGATGTTTTTAGCTAAAAATCTAGTTGCAAAAATACAACAAAAAGCCGATACGCGCAAGCATATCGGCAAAAAAATGTTGTTAAAGATAACTAACTAATTGTTCATGTCCTCAGAAAACCCCGAAAAACAAAGGTATTTTACAGGTTGATGGTGGCTGTGAGGAGGAACTGATGGCGCTTGTTAGACAGCTTCACGGCATAGACGTCATAGTCGTCAGTCGGGTCGTAGTCAGCAGCGCTGGGGCTTGACGAGAAGCTGTTGAAGGGCGAGAACCATCCGTTCTGTGTTGAATACTGATAGGCAGCCGAGAGGTTGACATTGTCAATCTGTATGCCTACGCCGCAGGTGATGCGATGAATGGCCTCCCAGTTGGTCCAGTCGGTGGCGGAGCTGTAGTAGGAGCCTTCGCAGGGCAGCGTACCGTCCTTGTAACCGTCCTTGTCGTACATGGGCGACACGTAGTTGTAGCCGAAGCGCACAGCTACCTCAGGGGCAGCCTTGAACTCTGCACCGAGCTTCAGGGTTGACACGCCTTTCAGCGTCTCTCCCGTGTGGCGGTTCATCTCCTCGTCACTCTCGCTCTCGTAGGTATAGTCGTCAACCCAGTAGTTGTAGTGTTCGCCAGTCTTGTAGCGTGTGTCAAGCGAACCGTAGTCGGTGTACTCGTAGCTGGCGCCAAGTGCGAGGTAATCGCCAATGGTGGTACCCATGCTGAGTCCGAACTTCCACGGGGTGAAGAGCTTGAATTCGTATTCGTCGCCTGAGTGTACGGAACCGCCGTCGTCGCTCATATAAGTAATGTTGCTGGTGGTGAGGTCGTACCATGTAGGCGTAGTGACGGAGAGGCCGATGCGGAAGGGTGAATACTCGATGGGACGGAAGATGACACCAGCCTTGATGTCGGCTCCTGCACCTTTGATTTTGCGCTCGTCCCTCACCATGATGGGTGAGCCGGTATCGAAGGTCTCAACATACTCGCTCATGTGATTGTAGTGCACATCGTGGACGCCAACGGTCATGCCCAGGTAGACGCGGTCGTTGATGTTGCCGCTGAGGTTGAAGTCGTAGTCGGCCACATAGCCCCAGTGACGGCGGTCCATTGTGTAGCCGTTGGCCTCGTAGTAGCCCCAGGCATAATCCGCATCGGGATCATAGAGCAGATTCTCAGAATAGAGAGCATCCAGCTGGTTGCACTGTATGTAGGGACTGTTGAAGTTAGGGTTGAGAGCGTTAGCATAGAGCCATCCTCCCTTAGCCTTCAGGTAGGTCTGCTTGTTCTGTGATGCGTTGTACAGACCGTCGGCCGCTGAAAGGATATAGTTGAAGTTGCGGCTCTTGTGATAATTGAAGGCAAAGTTGATGAAGCTGGAGCTGTTGTTGCGACCGGAATAGACAAAACCTATCTGGTCGAAGCTGATATTGGTGGTGTTGCCGCCGCCAAAGCTCTTGGCATCCTGCTGGCTGACAGCGCCGATAGACAAGCTGACGTTTGATTTGCGGAAGAGTCCGATGCCGGCAGGATTGGTACCGATGGTGCTGATGTCTGCACCCAGTGCCTCCAGAGCGCCGCCCATGCCCACATAGCGTGCCGTACCGTTGAGGTCGCTCCAGGATATCTTCGCGTTCTCGTATGTTTCCTGTGCTGCTGCCGACACTGCGGTCAAGGCAAGTGCAGCTATTGCGAAAATCTTTTTCATTTATGAATGTGTATTTTTAATCCTCAAATCTCAATTCTCAAATCTCAAATCTTTATTCTATCTGCGACTGCCGCCGAAGCCTCCGCCACCGGAACGGCCACCGCCGCCGCCTCCGCCGCCGCCTGAGCGACTGCCACCGAAGCTGCCACCGCCGCCTCCGCTGGAACGGCTGCCGCCGAAGCTGCCGGATGAGGAGCTGCTGCTCGAAGAAGAACTGCCGCTATAGGTTGAGCCAGAGTTGCCGCTGATGGGGCGTGTGGTGCGACTGCCGCCGAAGCCGCTGCTGCCTGAGTTGCCATAGCTGCCACTGCTACGCGTGCCGCTAATGCTGCCGCTTGTACGTGAACCGCCGAAGGCACCTGAGCCTGTGCTGCCGTAACTGCCAGCACGCGTGCCGCCAAATGAGCCTCTGCGACTGCCACCGAAACCTGAGCCGCGACCGACTGCGTAGGTGCTTGGACTGGCGCCGGCTATGCGTCCGTGATTTTGTGTGGAGCGAGTGTGGTGACCAAGATATCCTCCACCCCATCCCCAGCTGTAATAGGGATAATAGTAGTAGGAATAGTAGCCTCCCCATCCCCAGCCACCATAATACCAGGGATCCCAGTACCAGCGGTCCCAATACCACATATCGTAATACCAGGGATCGTACCAGGGATAATAGGATGAGTAGTACCAGGGAGAATGCCAGCCTAAATAGTCGCGGCGTCCCTGTGCATAACCCTCCCAATAAGCTGCCGATGGCTCATAGCTGTCAAAGCGGGTCATGCGCTGTGTCAGTGCGAAGTCGCCAAGGCTGTCAGGATAGACACCCTCAACGGGAGCAAAGCTGACGATGTCGCCGGTATCGGTTGGCAGCACTTCATAGCTGCTGGCCCAGCGACGGTTGTAGTCGTCGACGCTGCGCGATGAGCCTGAATAGTACGTACCAGACGGAACAGCCACGGAACGGGCACTGCTCTTCTTAGAAGGAACATAGTACATGTCGTCCTGTGCTACACCTGAGAGTGCAAATGCTCCCAGCAAAACTGAAAGTAAAAACCTCTTTTTCATAGCTTTATCTTGTTTGTTGATTGATTCACGATGCAAAAATACCACGAATTTTCATGCAAAGATAAGGAAAAACCCTAAAACATGGTAGGATTTTCCCTATTTTTCTTATCTTTGCACGCGAAATTAACATTATAATGAAATATTTTGAAGTGCATTTTCGCCTCAATGCTCCTGACGACCTGCGTCAGGATGTGAGCGACGTGCTTGCAGCAATGGCAGGCGAATGTGGTTTTGAGACCTTTGAAGAGAATGACGAGGGCCTGACTGGCTATGTACAGCGCGACCTCTTTGACGAGGCGGCTCTGCGCAACGTGCTTGATTCTTTTCCCTTTGGCGAAGAGCAGGGCGTAAGCATCGGCTATGAAGTGAACGACGCTCCCGACCGCGACTGGAACGAACAATGGGAGAAGGAAGGCTTCGAGCCCATCAACGTGGGTACACATCTTATAATATATGACGGGCGCCACCTTCCCCCACCCTCCTCCTTCAACCCTTCGCCCTCCACCATTATCATTGAGGCCCGCCAGGCTTTCGGCACAGGCAATCACGCCACCACGCGCATGATGTGCCAGGCGCTGATAGACTTGGGAATGGATGGCAAGACGCTGCTCGACTGCGGCACTGGCACTGGCATACTCAGCATCGTTGCATTGAAATATGGTGCAACAGAGGCTGTGGGCTACGACATTGACGAATGGAGCGTGGAGAACGCCAGACACAATGCCGGGCTGAACGGCGTCGATCAGCAGTTCACATCCGTTTGGGGCAATGCCGGCGTCATCCGCCAGCTCCAGCGCAAGTTCGACGTGGTGGCGGCCAACATCAACCGCAACATTCTCCTGGCCGACATGCAGCAGATGCGCCAGGCGCTGCCGCAGTACCGGGGCACCATGCTGCTCAGCGGCTTCTACAGGGAAGATGTCCCTCTTTTAGAAGCCAAAGCACGAGAACTGGGAATGCACTTGGAAGATGAGAAAGAAGAAGATGGCTGGTCTTGCCTAAAGTTTAGAATCAACTGATATGAAGAGACTTATCACCATATTGTTCCTGTTCCTCTTCATCATCGAGGCACAGGCCGTGCTGAAGGAGCAGAACCTGGAGCAGACGCTGAGCGTGCTTCGTGCAGAGCTGACCGAGCGCTATCAGGAGCTGAGCAGTCAGGCCGAGCTGCGCAAGCAGCAGACGAAGGACATCATACAACAGCTCAGGGAGACCATCAAGCGCAGCAATCAGAACTCGCTGATGCTCTATTCTCAGCAGAATAACTATGTCTTCGACCTTACCTACGCCTGCCACGAAGCCACCGAGCAGTACCTCACGTTCCAGCATCAGCAGCTGCCCTTCAAGACCTATATCGAAGCCTTGGACGTAGAGATAGAGAAGTACGACAGCCTGGTGACCAGTCTGCGCCATATTCGTCCTAACATGCTCGACGACCAGGCAAAGATCAACCGTACAGTCTGTCTGACGCTGGCCACCAGCATCCGCAACACGCACACTGAAGCGAAGGCGCAGGTGATGGAATACATGAGCCTCTATGAGAACACCGAGCAGCGACTGCGCTATCTGAACGACTATGCCAACCGCCGCTACAACGACATACAGACGGGAATCTTCCGCAATGGCGGCGAGAACTACTTCTCTTTGCTGAGGAATTTCTCCACCCGCTGGGAAGAGGTGCAGGTGGCCTTGGCCGAGAAATACCGGCCCTCGAACCAGAAGTCCGACTGGGACTCCACCGTCATCCTGCGGCTCTTCGCCATGATCATCTTCTACATCGTCATGGCCATCGTGCTCAACATGATTGTCTTCCGCTTTATGCCGAAACGGTTCCACACCACTGAGTTCCTGAAGAAGCGCTCCTGCATCATCATGGCCACCACCACCGTCACCTTCGCCGCCGTCTTAGGCATCATGAGGGCAACGCTGCAGCAGAACTTCTTCATCATGGCCAGCGGCCTGCTCATCGAGTATGCTTGGCTCCTGGGTGTCATCCTCATCTCGCTGCTCCTGCGTGTCAACGGCGACCAGATACGCAGCGCCTTCCACATCTATTCGCCATTGGTCGTGATAGGCTTCATCGTCATTGCCTTCCGCATCGTGCTCATCCCCTACGAGCTGGTCAACATGGCCTTCCCCGCCATTCTGCTGCTTTGCGCCATTTGGCAATGGCTCGTCATTCGCAAGCACAACAGGAACGTTCCGCGCTCCGACATGTTCTACACCTACATCTCGATGGCCATCTTCATCTTCGCACTCATCTGCTCGTGGGTGGGCTACACGCTGCTGTCGGTGCAGATACTCATCTGGTGGATCATGCAGCTGACATGCATCCTCACCATCACTTGCCTCATCAGCTACCTCAATCTCTACGGCAATCGCCACAAATATCTGGAGAAGCCCGTCACACAGTCGTGGTTCTACCTGCTGCTCTCCAAGGTAGTGCTGCCCGTCATCGGTGTAGGCTCCGTCATGCTGTCCATCTACTGGGCTGCCGACGTCTTCAATCTGGGCGACATCTGCTGGCAGATATTCCGCCACGACTTCATCAACCTCGAGAACCTCAAGGTGAGCATCATCAAACTCTCAATGGTGGTCAGCCTGTGGTTCCTGTTCAGATACATCGCCAGTACCATCCTCTCGCTGATGAGCCTGCACTTCCAGACCTCTGACCCCACCACAGCCGCCAGCCGCGAGGTAATGGGCAAGAACGTCATACAGGTGCTGGTGTGGGGCATCTGGCTGATGATGTCGCTCTCAGTCCTGCACATCAGCGTGGCGTGGCTTCTGGCTATCGGAGGCGGCCTTTCCACAGGTATCGGCTTCGCTTCGAAGGACATCATCGAGAACATCTACTACGGCGCCACACTCATGGCTGGCCGAGTAAAGGTGGGTGACTGGATCGAGATTGACGGCACAGTGGGCAGGGTCAAGTCCATCAGCTATACCGCCACCGTCGTCGAGACACTCTACGGCGAGGTCATCACCTTCCAGAACAGCCAGCTCTTCTCAAAGAACTACAAGAACCTGACGCGCAACCACGGCTATGTGCTCACCGCCATCAACTACAGCGTGGCCTACGGCTCCAACCTGCACGATGTCATACAGATGGTTGACGACACTGTCAACAACATGCGTCACCCCTGGACCGACCACAAGAAGCGTGCCAAGAGCGTCGTTGCAGCTATGGGCGAGTCGAGCATCGACTTCAAGCTCTACGTCTGGGCCGATGCCGTGAAGCGCATCTACGTTGTCAGCGATGTCCTGAAATCCATCTACGACACCCTGCGCAGCAACGGCATTCAGATTCCTTTCCCGCAGCGCGACATTCATATCAAGAACGACAGCATGGAGCTGCCGGGCGCCCAGGATATGTTAAATCAGGAAAGCCGTCAGTAGCTTTGTTTCCTATTTTAGCATATTTAACGTCAATTTATCTTATAATTTGTCAAAAAAGTTCTAACTTTGCACCAACATTTTAGGATATGTAGAAATCATGAACAAGAAAAATTATCAAACCCCCAGCATGATTATTATGCACATGCAGCCTCAGGGGCTCATCTGCGGAACCGTTAGAAATGTGAAGAGCGAAGGCACTGGCATCAAATACGGTGGCGGCAACTCTGGCGAGGCTCGCTCCCGCGGCTTTGACGACTGGGATGATTAAGTAATTGAACATCGCCATTGGATTGCATCGATTCACATAGGTACATAGCAGGTGTACCTATGTTATGACATTTCATACGCCTCTAAAAGAAAGCAGGCAATGAGATAATCAAATTCGGTTTTCTCATTGCCTGCTATTTTTAGCGTCGCCTCCCAAATCTCACCGAGTTTTTTTTGAAATGGTTATCCACAATGATACCGCCATGTACGCTGAAAACGTGAGGACGTAGTTTTATTTTCGTACACACCGTGTGTACTAAAAATACACACCGTGTGTACTTTTAGTACACGTCGTGTGTACGAAACGTGTACGAAACGTTTTTTTTACTGAATGGCATTGGGGAAACCATTTGCGAGGCCTATTCCTTTTCAGAAGCCACCTTCACGTTGCTCCGCAAAACTGTTAAGCCAACAAAGGTAATAAGGCCGTTGAGCAGCAGCAACTCGTAGCCGAAGCGATAGCTGAAGAGTCTGACACAAAGCTGGTCGAGAAGAAAACAGAGCAGCGGCGAGGCTATGCAGACGAAAGGCACCAGCCGGTCGCGCACGCCGCGACGGGTGAAGAGCCCGAAGGCAAAGAGGCCCAGCAACGGGCCGTAGGTGTAGGAAACGATGGTGTAGATGGCATCGATGAGCGACGCTGAACCGGCAGCACGGATGGCGAGGATGCACCCCACAAGCAGCAGGCACATCACAATATGCACGCGTCGGCGCAGGCGCTCGTCCTGAGGTCGTTGGCGTATGTCGACGCAGTAGCTGGTGGTGAGGGCGGTGAGCGCGGAGTCGGCAGAAGAGAACGAGGCAGCGACAATGCCTAACGTGAAGAGCACCAGCACAAGCGTGGAGCCGGCCGTCTGTACGAACATCGGCAGCAGCTCGTCGCCTTTCAGCATTGAGCATTGAACGTCGGACATTGTTCCTTCGAAGTATTGGGCAAGCAAGATGCCAAGGGAGAGGAAGAGCAGGTTGACAGGCACGAAGGCAACGCCGTAGGAGCACATGTTCTTCTGTGCCTCGCGCAGGGTGCGGCAGGTGAGATTCTTCTGCATCATGTCCTGGTCGAGACCCGTCATCACCACCACGATGAAAGCTCCGCTGAGCAACTGTTTCCAGAAGTTCTGACGGCTCACCCAATCGTCAAACACGAAGATGCGGCTACGCTCGTCGGCAGCAATGGCACTGACGGCATCGCTGAGCGAAAAACCCATGCGCTGCATCACTATATATATAATAATGAGTAGCGCCGCAAGGAGGCAGAACGTCTGAAAGGAATCGGTGAATACCAGCGTGCGCACACCGCCGCGATGGGAATAGAGCCAGATGAGCAGCACCATCACGCCGACGGTGATGACGAAAGGTATGCCGAGGGCGTTCATCACAAACTGCTGCACGATGAGGCAGGCCACGTAGAACTTCACCGCCGTGCCTATCATCTTCGACAGCAGGAAGAAACCGGCGCCCGTGAGGTAGGAACGCTGCCCGAGGCGCTCACCCAAGTAAGTATAGATGGAGGTGAGGTTGAGCTTGTAATAGACAGGCAGCAGCACAAAGGCCACCGCAATGTAGCCGAGGATAAAGCCCAGGCAGAGCTGCAGGTAGGCCATGTCCTGCGTCAGCACCATGCCGGGCACTGAGACGAAGGTGACGCCTGAGATGGAAGCGCCCACCATGCCGAAGGCCACCATGCGCCACGGCGAGCGTCGCTCACCACGGAAGAATGTTTCGTTGGTGGCACGCCGCGTCGTCCACCGGCTCAGGGCGAAGAGGGCGGCGAAATAGGCAAGGATGGTGAGAACGACGGTCATTATCTATAGAAGCTTCAGAAGTTCTGAAACTTCTTCACTCCTGCTCTTCTTTATTCAAAACTCTGTGAACGACAGCGGCATGAGCTGGCGGATGCCGTCCATCACATAGACACAGCGCTGGCCGTAGAGCAGCAGGCGCACAGGATGCTGGTGGCGTGTCTCCGTCTCGATGATGACCTGACGGCAGGTGCCGCAGGGAGAGACGGGTTCGGTGGTCAGCTCGCCAGTAGTGTCGCGGGCGGCAATGGCCAGCATCACAGGCACGGCCTTCGGTTTCTGGGCTCCGGCGGCGAAGATGGCAGAACGCTCGGCACAGAGACCGGCAGGGAAGGCGGCGTTCTCCTGATTGCAGCCTGGCACGATGGTGCCGTCGTCGAGCAGCAAGGCAGCTCCCACATGGAAATTGGAATACGGAGCGTATGAGTTCTCCGTCGATGCAATGGCCTCGCGCAACAGCTTCTGCTCGTCGGCAGTCAGCTCGTCCATCTGACATTCGTAGATGGCGGGATGGATGTGTAAATCTTTCATAGTTTGTTTTTTAGGTATTGTCCGGTAATACTTTCCTTGCACTGCGCCACCTCTTCAGGCGTGCCAACACAGACAAGGTTGCCGCCCTTGTCGCCGCCGTCGGGACCCAGGTCGATGACGTGATCGGCCTGACAGATGACGTCAAGGTTGTGCTCAATAATCAGTATGGTGTGTCCGCGCTCGATGAGGGCGTTCATCGAGTCCAGCAGACGGTGTATATCGTGGAAATGAAGACCTGTGGTGGGCTCGTCGAAGATGAAGAGCGTGGGTTCCTGCCGCTCCAGACCAATGAAGTAGGCCAGTTTGACACGCTGGTTTTCGCCGCCCGAGAGCGTCGACGAGTTCTGTCCCAGCTTGATGTAGCCAAGGCCCACGTCCTCGAGGGTTTTGAGGCGCTTGGCAATCATTCCATCGCCAAAGAACTCGATGGCCTCGCTGATGGTCATATTCAGCACATCATCGATATTCTTGCCCTTATAGCGCACGTCGAGGATGTCGCGCTTGAAGCGGTGGCCATGGCAAGCCTCGCACTCCAATACGAGGTCGGCCATGAACTGCATCTCGACGGTAATGGTGCCGGCTCCCTTGCACTCGTCGCAACGGCCTCCGTCGGTGTTGAATGAGAAGAACTGGCTGGTGAAGCCCATCTGCTGTGCCAGCGGCTGCTCGGCAAAGAGGTCGCGGATGGCGTCGTAGGCCTTTACGTAGGTGGCAGGATTGGATCGTGTGGACTTTCCGATGGGATTCTGGTCGACGAACTCCACGCGCTGGATGGCATCGATGTCGCCCGACAGTCCGCTGTATTCGCCAGGCTGGTCAAACACCTCGCCCAAATGACGTTTCAAAGCCGGGTAGAGGATGCCCTTGATGAGCGACGACTTGCCCGAGCCGGAGACACCCGTGACGACAGTCATCACGTTCAGCGGAATCGCAACGTCGATGCCCCTCAGATTGTTCATGCGTGCGCCCTTGATGTCAATGTGCCTGTTCCAAGGACGGCGCGAAGCAGGTATAGGCAATGTGTCGATGCCAGCAAGGAAACGGAGGGTATGGCTCTTTTCGAGGTGAGAAGTGAGAGGTGAGAGGTGGGGATTCAGCTCACCTTGATATACGATTTCTCCTCCCAGTCTGCCGGCATCAGGACCTACGTCGATGAGGTAGTCGGCAGAACGGATGATTTCCTCGTCGTGCTCCACCACCACAACGGTGTTGCCCAAGGCCTGCAGCTCTTTCAGCACATGGATGAGGCGTTGCGTGTCGCGACTGTGCAGGCCAATGCTGGGCTCGTCGAGAATATAGAGCGAGCCGACAAGTGATGAGCCAAGCGAAGTGCAGAGGTTGATGCGCTGGCTCTCGCCACCTGACAGACTGTTTGACAGACGATTCAGCGTTAGATAGCCAAGTCCCACATCTAAAAGGAATTGCAGACGACTGTTAATCTCAGTCAGCAGACGCTTTCCCACACTGGCATCGTGCTCGGAAAGCTGTAACTGGGTAAACCATTCTTTCAGCCTTACTACCGGCATCTGCACCAGGTCGGTAATGCTGCGCCCGCCAATCTTCACATAGTCGGCCTCGGGCTTCAAGCGCGTTCCGTGACACTTCGGACACACCGTCTTGCCACGATAGCGGCTCAGCATTACACGGTATTGAATCTTGTACTGATTCTCCTTCACCATCTGGAAGAAACTGTCGATGCAGGGCTTCTCCTTCTTGCGCTTGTCGCTGGGCAAGCCGTGCCACAGCCAGTCTTTCTGCTGCTGGGTGAGGTTATAGTAAGGTTCGAAGATGGGGAAATCGTCGGCTGGAGCATGTTGGATGAACCAGTTCTTCCACTCGCCCATTTTCTCGCCGTGCCAGGGAACGACGCAACCGTCGTAGACCGACAGCGATGTGTTGGGAATGACCAGGTGCTCGTCGATGCCGATAACGCTGCCGAAGCCCTGACACTCAGGGCAGGCACCCACGGGCGAGTTAAATGAGAAGGTCTGGTCGGTAGGCTCTTCGAAGGTGATGCCATCGGCCTCGAAACGCGTGCTAAAGTCGTAGCAGAGCCCTGCAGGCAGGACCATCAGGCGCAGCTGACCCTGCCCTTCGTAGAAAGCCGTTTCGGCAGAGTCGACAAGACGCGCAATGGTCTCTTTCTCATTGGAAGACGAGAGACGGTCGATGACGAGGTAGATTTGAGAATTAAGATTTGAAATTTGAGAATGATGAGAACTGTCAATCCAATCATCAATTCTCACAATCTCGCCTGCGACTAATATTCGGCTGTAGCCTTGCAAAAGGCAGGCTTTCAGCTGCTGCTCTATGGTGCGGTCGTCGGGAATGATAAGGGGAGCGAGGACAACGAACTTCGTGCCAGCTGAGAACTCCAGCATCTTCTGTACCACGTCCTCGGTGGTATGCTTCTTCACCTCCTCGCCACTGACAGGCGAATAGGTGTGTCCGATGCGGGCGAAGAGCAGGCGCATATACTCGTAGATTTCCGTCGAAGTGCCGACGGTGCTGCGCGGATTGCGTGCGATGACCTTCTGTTCGATGGCGATGGCAGGCGGAATGCCGCGGATGAAGTCACACTCAGGCTTGTTCATGCGTCCCAGGAACTGGCGCGCATAGCTGCTGAGACTCTCCACATAGCGGCGCTGACCCTCGGCATAGAGCGTATCGAAAGCCAGCGACGACTTGCCCGAGCCGCTGACACCGGTGATCACGATGAACTTGCCTTGCGGCAGCCGCACGTCGACATTCTTCAGGTTGTTGACGCGAGCGCCTTTGACTTCGATATATTCCTGTTTAGGCTTCATGCCTGTTGTTTTGCATTTGTTAAACTACAAGGTGATTTCTCCGCAGAGGCTTTGTAACATGAACTTCCGTACTGTTTCATTGTCGTCGTATTTGCCCTGAAGATACATCAGTTTTGTGACCGCTGCCTCCACGGTGGAGTTACGACCGCTGACAACGCCGGCTTCCTTCAGCTGGTAGCCGGCATCATAGCGTGACATCTCGACAGCGCCCTGCATACACTGACTGATATTGACGATAACCTTACCAGCCTTAGTGCCCTGCTTCAGGGCATTGACGAGCCACGGATTCTGAGGAGCATTGCCGCTGCCGAAGGTGCGCATGACGATGCTGCGCAAATTCGGGGTAGCGATGATGTGGCGGATGAGGTCTTCCCTTACACCCGGGAAGAGCGAGAAGATGATAACGTTGCTGTCGAGACGGAACTGTGGCGTCATCGGCTTTTGGAAGTCGGGACGGTGAATACGTTCCTCATGATAGGTGATGTTCACGCCGGCATCGGCTAGATGAGGATAGTTGAACGACTCGAAGGCGTTGAACTCCTCGGCGCTCTGCTTCGTGGTGCGGTTGCCGCGCATCAGGTGTCCGCTGAAATAAATGCACACCTCGGGCACGATGGCGGTGCCGTCGGGATGGCGTGCTGAAGCAATCTCAATGCTGGTGATGAGGTTTTCCTTGCCGTCGGTGCGCAGCTGTCCGATGGGCAACTGACTGCCAGTGAGAATGACGGGCTTGGTCAGGTTCTGCAACATGAACGACAGAGCCGAGGCGGTGTAGGCCATTGTGTCGGTGCCGTGCAGGATAACAAAGCCGTCGTATTGGTCATAGCTGTCGCTGATGATGTGCACAAGGTCTGTCCACAAGGACGGCGTCATATCGCTGCTGTCGATGGGCGAGCTGAACTGACGTATATCAATGTGCGTCTGCAACTGCTCCATCTCAGGCACGCAACTGCGCAAGTGCTCGAAATCAAAGGGTTCCAAAGCACTTGTCAGCGGATTACGGCGCATACCGATAGTGCCGCCAGTGTATATCAGCAATACGCTACTCTTCATCAGGCAGGAAAAGCGGGTCTTCAGGCATCACCATCGTGGGTGGCAGCTGGTAGGCTGTCATCACCTTCTCGGGCACAAACTCGTTGGGCACCACGAGGCGGAACATGTATTCGCGCAGCCAGCGGTCGGTCATAATCAGACAGCCCTTCTGTCCCCAGTCGGCACCCCACGAATTCTCCACCTTCCACTTCACGGCCTTGCCTTTCTTGTCGAGGTCAACGGCGCAGAGCGTCATGGCATGGGTCGAGCCGCTGTCGAAGGTAGAGATGCGCTCAGCCTTGGTCATCGGGAAATTAGTGCCGAAGAGCGAGCCGTAGTCGAAGTTCTCGGTATCGGCATAGCCACGCTTGCGGTCGAGCATCTTGCCCACATCGTAGCTGCTGTAGAGCTTGTGGCCGGCACGCAGGGCGTCGATGGCCATCTGTTCGATGTCGTCCATAGGCAGGTTGACATATTTCCAGTTGTGGCCGTCATAGGTGTGGCGGTCGTATTCCACTTCGTAGGTCTGATAATAGGGACGGCGCGGGTCGTTCATCACCATGATGAAAGAGCCGTTGAGAGGCTTGCCCACTACCTCCCTGTAGAACGTCAGCGGCGTGTATTCCTTCGGCTCGCCTACAGTCTTGCCTTTGCTGTTCTTGAAGGCGTAGGTGAACTTCTCAGGCGGGCAGCCGATGGTGTACTGCAGCATGTGGTAGATCTGACTCAGCATGCGTGTCTTGGCCTTCTCCAGAGCAGCGGGCTTCTTATCCTTCTGCACCATCTCGCGCAGCTGCAGACCGTATTCGCGCAACTTCGAGGCAATCAGGGCGCGGGCTTTTGAAGTGTTGTCGGTACTGAACGACTCAGGCATCACTTCGGTAGGCACCAAACCGTATTTCTCTGCCAGGTCAGCCACACCGCAGAACGTGCCGCCATCGCCGATGGGCGAGCGGAAGAAGAACTGCACACGGGTGTCGTCGATGGGCTTGTCGCCCGTGTCAATACAGCCTTGCAACATCAGATTGGCTTTCTCCAGCTGGTCCCAGAAGAAGAGGTAGGCCTGCGAGAATGATACCTGCAGCGAGTCGGTGCGCAGGTTGAAGTCGCCGCGCAGCACGTTCATGCCGCTGAACATCCAGCAGCGTCCGCTCGACTTCTGGTCGGTGATAGACTGCGAGCGAGTCTCAATGCTGAAATGCGTATCAAAAGCTGCGTCGTTGTCGTGGTTCTTCGCCAGATTGTCGATGGCATTGCCTGCAATGGCGTTCATCAGCGCACGGTCGGCAGTGGTCATCTGCTGTTCCTTCTGAATCTCGTTGAGCATCTTACTGCTGATGCCTCCATTCTTCTGTGCCGCTACTGTCATAGCAAGGCAGGCAGTCGAAATCAAAATGATTCTTTTCATATCTTTTTTTATACATTATTACACAATAAACAGTGCAAAGATAGCATTTTTTACGGTGAAAACAAAAAAAGTGACAAATAAATTTTGCCGTTAAGAAAAAAACACCTACTTTTGCACACGATAAACCTTATTATTAACTCACATTATAAACTTTTATTGCCTATAAGAACAGATTTACTTCATAACAAAACTTAAAATGATATGAAGAAATTTGAAGAGCTGACCGACGAGCAGTTGGCCATGCTGTATGTAAAAGGCAATAACAGTGCTTTTGACGAGCTTTTATCCCGTACTCAAAGCAAGTTGTTCACTTACATCATGTTCGTTGTGCACGATCATGACTTGGCTGACGACATCTTCCAGGAGACCTTTGTCAAGGCCATCACTAAGCTGCAGAAAGGTGAGTACACCGATTCCGGCAAGTTTGTTTTCTGGCTTACACGCATTGCTCATAATGCCATTATGGACTGGTATCGCATGCAGCAGAGCCGCCACATCATGGAGCCCAATGCCGACAACGACCTTCAGAACCTGAGCATGGCTTCAGTGCTCGACACTTTCCGCGAGTCGGAGCTGGTGAACGAGCAGGTGCTGCGCGATGTGAAGAAGATGATGGAAGCCCTGCCAGCCCCTCAGCGCGAGGTGGTCTATATGCGTTTCTTCCAGCAGCTGTCGTTCAAGGAGATTGCTGAGCTGACCAACGTCAGCATCAATACCGCTCTGGGACGTATGCGTTATGCGTTGATCAACATGCGGCGCATGGCGAAGGACTATCATATAGAACTGGCTCTTTCTGCTTAGCCTTACACATTATTTATTATGATACACATTAGCTGGAAAGGAAAATTTGTAGCCTGCATGATGCTGGCCATGCTTGTCATGGCAGGAGAGATACAGGCGCAGACATTGAGGAAGTTCACACTGAACCTGACTGATGACGGTGCGGCACAGATGGTTTGTTTCTTGCCCCAAGCCCCATCGGGCAAGGCCATTGTGGGCGTGCCGGGCGGTGGCTATTCCATGTTGTCGAACACGCATGAGGGCACACTGGCTTACGAATGGCTGAACCAGCGGGGCATTGCCTACTTCGTGGTGAACTACCGGCTGCCTAATGGCGACCGCACAAAGCCTATCAGCGATGTGGAGCAGGGCATCCGCATCGTCCGTGACTCGGCGCAGGTGTGGGGCATCAACCCGCACGACGTGGGCATCATGGGCTTCTCGGCTGGCGGACATCTGTCGTCGGTCATCTCCACCCACTCTGCTTTCGACGTGCGTCCCGACTTCACCATCCTGTTCTATCCTGTCATCTCGATGGACGAGCGTGTGTCACACGTCTGGTCGTGTCGTAACTTCCTTGGCGAAGACCAGAAGAACCCGGCCATCGTGCGCGACTTCTCGACAGACAAGGCCGTGCGCCGCCATCTGACACCGCCTGCCTGCATCATCATGGCCAGCGACGACCGTCTGGTGCCTCCCGTCACCAACGGCGTGCAGTATTATTCTGCCATGCGCAATGCCGGCAACGAGTGTGCCATGTATATCTATCCCACGGGCGACCACGGTTTCGGATTCGGTCCCTGGTTCAAGTATCATGACCAGATGCTGACCGATTTGGGCAACTGGCTCGACGCCCGCCAGGCACCCAGCCCCACCGCCATACGCGTGGCTTGCATTGGCAACAGCATCACCGATGGTCACGGCATCGACATGGCTCCTGCGTATGGCTATCCTGCAGAGCTGCAGAAGATATTGGGAAAAGACTACTGGGTGAAGAACTTTGGAGTAAGCGCCCGCACCATGCTGAACAAAGGTGACTATCCGTACATGAAAGAGATGGCGTGGCAGGATGCACAGGCCTTCAAGCCCGACATCGTTATCATCAAGTTGGGTACCAACGACTCGAAGCCCCAGAACTGGCAGTACGGTGCCGAGTTTAAGCAGGATTTGCAACAGATGATTACCACGCTGCGTCCCGACTTGGCTCAGCCTGTCAAGAAGAAGAAGAAAGCGAAGGCATTGCCTAACACCGCGAAGCCCTTGATTTTCCTCTGCACGCCCATCCCGGCCATCAAGTCGACGTGGGACATCAGCGACTCAATCATCACCAACGCCATCATTCCCATTCAGAATGAAGTGGCCAAGGAGTATGGTCTTGAGGTCATCGACCTGCACACGCTCTTTGCCGGCGATTCCGACAAGATGCTCAACGACGGCATTCATCCCGACGGCAAGGGCGCGCGCCGATTGGCAGAGATTATTGCTGGAGTAGCTAAACGCTAAGCATCCGTTGAATACACTTTTCGGTTGGCGCGACAGTTCTATAACTGTATCTAAGCTTGAAACAAAGTGTTTCGACCGTAGAAACACTTTGTTTTTAGCTTAGAAACAAAGTGTTTCAAAGGCAGAAAATTTTTGAAACACTTTGTTCCAAGTGTTACAGTTGTCTTGAAACAAACTGGCGTCATCGTTTTTGTAATGATTAACTAAGTATTGACAGAAGAAGCCATATATAATAAATATGTATATAATAATGAGAAGACTTTTGTTTGCTTTGGCAGCATCGCTATTGACTGCCATGATATGGGCACAGGGCGTGACGCCATTGCCCTCGCTGCATGTAGATGGCCGATGGCTGGTTGACACGCACGGCAACCATGTGGTGCTGCACGGCGTGATGGACACGCCCAGCATGTGGGTCAATGGCTATGAGGATGAAAACGGCGTTCATCACAGTTATTGGGAGGGCGGCTATAATTCCGACGGAGCCAAGAACTGCCTGAACTATTTCGAGAAGATTTTGACAGCACTGGAGACAAGCAAATGCAACGTGTTCCGTCTGCATCTCGATCCGGCTTGGACAAACGACAGCACGTCTGAGAGTTTCAATCCAGACTTGCTGAAAACCTTCTTCTCATCGGTTTACTGGCCCATCATGCAAAAGGCCATGAACCACCGCATGTATGTTGTGGTGAGGCCGCCGGGCAACTGTCCTGAAGAACTGAAAGTGGGCGACAACTACCAGCAGTATTTGCTTGCCGTCTGGGACTTCGTCACGCAGAATGTCAACATCAGGAAATACAGCGGTCAAATCAGCATCGAGCTGGCCAACGAACCCGTTTCGGTGAAGAACGCCAAAGGACTGGATGACCCGAAGGCGCTTCATGACTACTTCCAGCCTATCGTCGATAAGATTCGCGCCAACGGCTTCACCGGCATCATCTGGGTACCGGGAACAGAACGTCAGACCGACTACACCAGCTATGCCTCCTACCCTATCGAGGGCTATAATATCGGCTATGCCGTGCACGACTACAGCGGACGGTTCGGCTGTGAAGACAAACTGCTGAATGAGGACAATGTGGAGCAGGCTGCGCAGAAGAAAATCAAGACCTTCCACAGTCAGGTGCCCGTTGTCGACACCAATCCTGTCATCATTACCGAAGTAGACTGGAGTCCGGCGAAAACCGGCACGGGAACGGCTGAGTCGAACTACGGAACCAAGGCCACAGGACGCACGTCGATGTGGGGCCGCTGCTTTAAGACGATGCTCGACTATTACGGAAACATTTCGATGACCCTCTCAGGCACACATTGCCTCATCGACATCAGCCAGTTGCTGGAGGACGGTTCGGTAGTACCGGCATTCGACGGAATGGAGGAAGCTTGCGGCAAGGCTTGCATGGACTGGTATGCGGAATATTACAACGTGTACTGGCCTCACGCCGACTTCACCAACATCAGCCTCAGCGATCTGAACAACGGAAGATACAAGAATCCTGTGGTCTACGCCGACTTCCCCGACCCCGACGTCATCTGCGTTGACAGCACTTACTACATGGTCAGCACCACTATGCACAACTTCCCAGGTGCCACCATCCTGAAGTCAACCGACCTGGTGAACTGGCAATACTGTGCCCAGCCGCTGACACGAACCAGCAGCGACAGTGCCTATGGACTGGCCAGCAACACCAACGCCTACGGTTCGTGCATGTGGGCATGCTCCATGAAATATCACAACGGCAAATTCCACATCCTCATCAACGAGAAGCGCCCCGTCGACGGTTGGGTGCTGCAAGGATGGCTCCTCACGGCCACCGATCCTGAGGGTCCGTGGACAACGAAGAAGCTGTCGCGCAGTTACTACGATCCGGGAATGCTCTTCGACAACGGCAAGGTTTATGTGGCACAGGGCATCGGCAATATCTCCATCTGCGAGCTGGACGAAAACTTCAACTTCAAGCAGGAGAAGGGCGTCATCAGCGGCAAGGACGGTCTGGAAGGCTGCCACTTCTACAAGGTGGGCGACTACTACTACATCTACGCCACCTACGGCGGATGGCCTTCGGGACAGGCTGTCTTCCGCTCGAAGAACGTCTTTGGCCCCTACGAAGAGAAAATGCTATTGGAGAAGTATATCAACAACAAACCGAACACCATCCATCAGGGTGCACTCATCGAGACGCCCGAAGGCGAATGGTGGACAATCCTGCAGGAGGATCTCGGCGCTATGGGGCGTTTCCCCAATCTGCAGCCTGTGACTTGGAAGAACGACTGGCCTGTCATTGCCAACAACGGCACGCCTGTGGCTACTTATAGAAAGCCAGCGGCTAACAACCCGATGCCGAGAATTGCCCTGCCCACCAACGATAACTTTTGCTCCTCAATCATAGGCATGCAGTGGGAGTGGAACCACAAGCCCGACGATAACATGTGGAGCCTCGAAGAGCGTCACGGATGGCTGAGGATGCATCCTGCCTCCATAACCGACAATCTGCCGCAGGCACGCAACACGCTCACTCAGCGCATCTTTGCCATTCACGGTAAGGAAGGCAAGCAGTCGACGGGCACCGTCAAGGTGGATGTCTCGAATCTTAAGGAAGGCGAGCGTGCCGGCATCTGCATACTGCAAGACCCCTACGCAATGATTGCCGTTGAGAAGCAGGCCGACAGCACCTACCAGATATTGTGGAAACAGGACAAAGTGCGCGACGCAGGCAGCAACTTCACACCCGACGAGAAGCGCAAGACCGTCACACCCGCCGACGGAATCATCTACCTGCGTGCTGCCATCACCAAGAATACCGACAAGACGCAGTTCTACTATTCGCTCGACAACAAAACCTTCACAGCTTTCGGCGGACAGACGCAAATGAGCTTCAACCTTACCGTCTTTGTGGGCGCACGCTTCGGCATTTTCTGCCACGCCACCAAGAGAGGCAGCAAGGGCTACGCCGATTTCGACTGGTTCTCGACCGAAGATAAGTTTGAAGAGGAAACCTTCTTCGAAAAGGACTTCGAAGACAGCTATTTACTCAACATTACCGAGAGTGTAAGCCATAAACCAATAGTCAACAACCGTTTTTACGACCTTCAGGGACGTCCTGTCACGTCTCTCAAGAAGGGCCTATACATCCAAAACGGCAAGAAAATCATAGTAAGATAGTGGAGCCCGTCGTCATCACTTCGCTGGACGATGTCAGGGTACAGGCGTTCAGCCGTCTCACAGAGGCACAGTTAAAGACATGTAATGCAACGAGTCAAGAGGGTCTGTTTATTGCCGAGAGCCCCAAGGTCATACGTATTGCCCTCGACGCAGGCCTGCAGCCTGTCTCGCTGCTATGCGAAGAGAAACACATCACGGGCGATGCTGCCGACATTATCGAAAGACTGCCCGAGGATGTGCCTGTCTACACAGGCGAGCGCCAGCTATTAGCACAGCTCACTGGCTACACGCTGACAAGAGGCGTGCTCTGCGCCATGCGCCGACCGCTTCCGCCTACTATAGAAGATGTGTGCAAGGATGCTCGGCGCATCGTTGTCATACACGGTGTGTGCGACACTACGAACATTGGAGCCATTTTCCGCTCAGCCGCTGCCTTGGGCATCGATGCCGTACTGCTTACTCCTGATTCTTGCGACCCGCTGAACCGTCGCGCTGTGCGTGTCTCGATGGGCACTGTCTTTCTCGTTCCCTGGACGTGGATTGACAATGAGAACACGCTTCACGACTTCGGCTTCAAGACAGCAGCAATGGCCCTTACCGACGCTTCCATTCCACTCGATGCGCCAATGCTGAAGACCGAGCCACATCTGGCACTCATCATGGGCACAGAGGGCGACGGACTCCCTTACTCGACCATTGCCGAGGCCGACTACACCGTCAGAATCCCCATGCAGCATGGTGTCGATTCGCTCAATGTTGCCGCTGCTGCTGCCGTTGCCTTCTGGGAGTTGCGCTAAAATCTGACAGCTGACAGTCAAAAAAAATGCACCCCCTTGCAGTAGACATCCTATTGCGGGGGTGCAAAAAGAAATCCGAACTGCCTTTATGGGGCAATCCGGATTTTCTTTTTTCAGCTTAAAGCCTCCATCTTAGTCCAGCTGAGCCAGCTTGTTGTCGGAACCCAGCACATCGATGATCTTGTGCTTGTACATCTTCTCCATCTCGTCGCGAGCGGGACCGCAGAACTTGCGGGGATCGAACTCACCGGGTTTGTCGTGCAGCACGCGGCGCACAGCAGCGGTGAAGGCCAGACGTGAGTCAGAGTCGATGTTGATCTTGCAGACGGCGCTCTTCGCAGCCTTGCGCAGCTGCTCCTCGGGAATACCGATAGCATCGGGCAACTTGCCGCCGAGCGAGTTGATCTCGTCGACATACTCCTGGGGCACGCTTGAAGAACCGTGCAGCACGATGGGGAATCCGGGCAGCTCCTTCATCACGGCGTCGAGCACGTCGAATGCAAGGGGAGGGGGCACGAGCTTGCCGGTCTTCGGGTCGCGGGTGCACTGCTCGGGAGTGAACTTGTAAGCACCGTGGCTGGTACCGATGGAGATGGCCAGTGAGTCGCAGCCTGAGCGCTGTGAGAACTCAATCACCTCTTCGGGCTTGGTGTAATGGCTCTCAGCGGCCGACACCTCGTCCTCAACGCCGGCGAGCACGCCGAGCTCAGCCTCAACAGTCACGTCGAACTGGTGAGCATAGTCAACCACCTTCTTCGTCAGGGCAATGTTCTCCTCGAAGGGCAGGTGGCTGGCGTCAATCATCACGCTTGAGAAGCCGTAGTCGATACAGCTCTTGCAAGTCTCGAAGGTGTCGCCGTGATCCAGGTGCAGCACAATCTCAGGGTGCTTGCAACCCAGCTCCTTGGCATATTCCACAGCACCCTGTGCCATGTAGCGCAGCAGAGTGGCGTTGGCATAATTGCGGGCGCCCTTCGACACCTGCAGAATGACGGGGCTCTTCAGATCGCTGCTGGCCTTGATGATGGCCTGCAGCTGTTCCATGTTGTTGAAGTTGAAGGCGGGGATGGCATATCCGCCGTTGATGGCACGCTTGAACATCTCACGGGTGTTCACCAGGCCTAAAGTTTTGTAATCTACCATGATAATTTTGGATTTAACGATTTAAAGTTTACAACTTATTAAATTTCTGGCGCAAAATTACTAAAAAGAAATGAGACGGGCGAAGTAGTCGGTCGTTTTTTTCAACTGAATTTAGTCATTTTTATGTTTTCCCCTACCCCATTCTGCCATTGTTGGAAGAAATGACATCTATGCTTAGCAATAGATGTTTGAAACGCCCGTTTCGCTATGACGGAAGTTCTCTTTTTGGGGAGGATTAAAACTTATAGCGCAGACCGATGAGACCAATTCCCTGTTCGCCTGTACCAAGCTCAACAAAGCCGCGCAGGGTAGGACTGCCTGCCTCGATGCCGAGAACCGACAGCTGCCAGTTGACGTGCAGTCCGTTTTCGTCATAGTCCTCATAGACGGAGTTTTTGTATTCAATCTTCTCGCTGCGGTACGTGGCGCCAAAGGCCAGCTTGGAGTACATACCGAAATTCTTTTTGCGCAGCCAGTCGAACTTTACAGCCGGCATCAGCGTGATGTAGTTGTTGCTGACATCGCCGATTTTCGAGCCACTCTCCTCAACGTCCTGCGTACTACGTCCGTAGGCTAAAATGCCACCCACGCCCAACCAGTTCTTGATGTGATAGAAGTATTCTGCCGAGAACGGACCCGTAAAATTCCTTTCGCCCAGCTTGCCGGATAACATTGCAACGGTGAGGTCTTCAAACACATCAATCCATTGCGAATTAGACGCACCGCCAAGACTGATAGCCACCTCGTGCTTTGTGTCGTCGTAACCATTCTGTGCATTCACATTCGTTGCAGCCATCATTGCGGCTGCAATCATTACTAAAAGCTTTTTCATGATTTTTTTTATGAATATTTGTTGAATATTAAAGCTCATATTTCGTGTTGTCGTTGATGCCGGCCTCAGCCAAAGCCTCACGACGCTCACGGCAAGTGCCGCAACGTCCGCAGTGGTGCTCACCGCCACGATAGCACGACCAAGTCTCGCTATAGTCGATACCCAGCTCGCGGCCACGCATGGCTATCTGACCTTTCGTCAGATTACAGTAAGGTGAAAGGAGGCCTACACCGATATATGTGCCGGCACGTGCGGCGGCATCGAAAGCTTCGACGAACTCAGGACGGCAGTCTGGATAGATGGTGTGATCGCCACCGTGGTTTGCCATCATCACAAACTTCAGGTTGCGGCTCTCGGCCAGTCCCACTGCCACGCTGAGCATGATGCCGTTGCGGAAGGGCACCACTGTAGAGCGCATATTCTCTTCGGCGTAATTGCCGTCGGGAATGGCATCGTCGCCACTGAGCAGCGAACTGTTGAAATACTGGCCCATAAAACTGAGGGGAATGATGAGATGTTCGATGCCCAGCCGCTGACAGTGCAATGCGGCAAACGGCAGCTCGCGCTTATTGTGGTTAGAGCCGTAGTCAAACGATACGGCTAAAGAAATACGTTCCTGATAGTCGTATAGCAATGTCACGGAGTCCATTCCGCCGCTGAGGATAAGTACACAGTCTTTCATATTGCTTACTGTATTTGGTTTATTAGCTCTTAAACTCAAAAAGATTGATAAAACCCGTCATGGCGAAGACCTGGCGCAAGTCGTCGTTCAGTCCGCTTATGTAGACGTGACACCCCTTAGGCTTGGCATTCTTCAGCACCGAAAGGAAGATACGGAGGCCGCTGGACGAGATGTATTCGAGTTTGGAGCAGTCAATGATGATATCCTGATTCTCGCAGTTATAGAGTGGCTGCATGGCTTTTTCTGTCTCTGGAGAGGCAGAAGTGTCGAGGCGGCCCTCCAACATGGCAACCATTTTGCCATCGATTTCTTGGATGGTAGTATTCATTGAAATATGTATTTATTGATGATTTATATTTTTCCTTAGGGTCAGCACATTACGTCCGTCAACGCGCTCGTAGTTAATGGAGTCCATCATCTGGCGCACTAAATGGATGCCCAGTCCTCCGATAGGACGCTCCTCGGCCGAGAGTGTGGTGTCAACATCGGCTGTAAGGGTCGGGTCGAAGGGGGTGCCATTGTCGATGATAGTGAATTTCAGCCGCACATCGTTGGCCTGTGCCTCGATGGTGATGTCGCCACGAGTGCCTGGCGGGTAGGCATAGTTCATTACGTTGACCACGGCCTCTTCAATGGCGAGGTTCATCTGCATGGTGACGGTGGCACTGAAGTCCACAGCCTCACATACTTCATCGACGAAAGCGGCAAGTCGCGGCACTTCCTGCGTGTCGTTGGGCAACACGATGATTCTTTGCAGTTTCTCGTCGCGGTGCTGCTTGATATACTGTATGGCGAGCATCGTCAGATCATCGCTCTGCTCAGCACTGCCCACAAACAGATGTACGGCATCGCTCATCCGCCGGATAATCAGCTTTGGAGCCTGCTCCTGAGAGGCCAGTGCCTGTTTGGCAACTTCTTCCACACGATTTATCCTGAACTGTGCGTGATCTACATTCTCCGCCTCTGTCAGACCGTCGGTAAAGAGGAAGATGGTAGTGCCGGTGAGTATATGCGCCTCCTGTGTCAGGAATTTCCAGCCTGACATGATGGCTATTGGGATGTTGGCTTCTACAGGAAGCACCCCTACCCCATCGCCTATGAGCAACGGAGCATCGTGGCCGGCATTGCAGTAGCGCATGCGGCCGGTTGGCAGGTCAAGCACACCGACGAAGAGCGTAACGAACATATTCGACTCGTTCATTTCGGCCATCGACTCATTCATGGAAGCGACGATGCGGTTAGGCATCGACTCATGGGCCGACACAGAGCGGAACAATGAACGGGTGACGGCCATGACCAGCGACGCGGGCACACCCTTGCCTGAGACGTCTCCAATACAGAAGAAAAGTTTCTCGTCGCGGATGAAGAAGTCGAAAAGATCGCCACCCACCTCCTTGGCGGGAACCAGCGAACCGAACAACTGCACATCGTCGCGGTCGGGATAGGTGGGGAAAGTCTTGGGCAGCATGCCCATCTGTATGGCACTGGCAATGTGCAGCTCGCCCTCAATGCGGCCTTTCTGTTCATTGACTGTTTTCAGTTCCTCCATCTGCTTAGCCAGCGACTGTTGCATGGTGCTGAAGGAATTGTGCAGGTGCATCATCTCGTCCTTGGAATGTACTTCTGGCAGTTCTGCCTGAAGGTTACCCTGAGCCACCTCGTCGACGGCCCGAGTGAAAAGTTCCAGCGGACGAGTCAGTCGTCGGACAGCATGACGCAGAAGGAAAGTGAGCAGCAATAGCATGAAAAGCATGATGGCTACTATTAACCATCCCATACGGTTGGCCGCTTTGAAAAACTCCTTGCTGCTGCAGACGATGGCCATCGACCAGCCGTTACGCTTGACAGGCTGATAGAATATAAACGACTTTCCAAAGTTTCTGGTGTTGACAGATTGCATGTCACTCTGTCCGTCCAGCATCGCGCGCCCTATTGTTTCAAGCTGCGAGTCACCATTTTCCCTAGCCAATGTGAATACGGTCTCATTGAGCACCACCTTCTCGTCGGGATAGGTAATGAAGGTGCCGTTATGGCCTATGATGAAGCTGTAGGCATTGTCGTAGTAGTTGAGCGAATCCATCATCACCGACAGCCAGTCGAGCGACACGTCGGCAGTCACCACACCGTAGAAAACACCATTCTCGTCATACAGCGGATGGCTGTAAGTGGTCATTGGCATCTCGCCGCCTCCGACGTCGCGGTAGGGATTGCTCCAGTAGTCGTGGTTCAGCTGTTTAGGCATCGTGTACCATTCCATGTCGTGATACTCGTAGCTGTCAGTTCCCAGTTGCTTCGAGCGTATGGAGTCGCCGTCACGATAACTGTAGGGTGAGAACCATCGGCCCTGCTCTGCAAAGTAATTGGGTTCGAAGGCGATGGCCGAGCCAACGATGGCAGGGTTTGTTTCCAGCAGCATGCGGGTGATGCGGTACATCTCCTCATGCGGTGTATGGAGGAAGAATCCTATCTCGCCCACATGGTTTTTGACGGCCGTCTCCACGGCTATCAGCACCCCGTCGATGCGTTGTTCCACGTTGTCGAGGGTGCTGCTGGCACGCAATTTCTCTTCGCGCAGGATGCCGTCGCGCACCAGTATGTTGGTCACGATAGCGGTGGCAACCAGCACAGCGGCTACTGCCAGCGTTACCCAGAGACTAAGGCGGGCCGAGAACGATTTCTGAATATGGAATATTTTCAACATAGCGTTACATTGGATAGATATGCTGCTAAATCCCAAAAACCTTTTCAACCAGCATGCAGAATTCCTTGTATGCTTCAGTACCTGAAAGGTCGCTCAGAGCATTTACCAGGCTGTGGTATCGCCAGGCATGGTCGGCCTTATTCTTGACATTGAAACGGTCCCAAATTTCATCACCCAATGTGGCGTAGTCATGTGCTATAAGCCGCATGTTCGACAGCTTGTCGCCCAAGGCCACGATTTTCACATCACGGCCAGATGCCGTCAGCCTGTCTAATGCTGCCTGCTTGCGCCGGTGCCATGAGTCTGCCTTTGAACCGTCCATTTTAACGTCGCTCTCAGCCTCCACCAACATGGCTATGCGCTCGCCGAATTCACGTCGCAGATCATCGGCAGTAGTGTCAGTGTCCTCAATAACGTCATGCAGAACGGCTGCTGCCAACAGCTCCTGATCATTAGTCATGGTGGCTACGATGCTCATAGCCTCCATAGGGTGAACAATGTATGGAAACCCTTTGCCTTTCCGCTCTATACCCTGATGGGCATTGACGGCAAAGACGATGGCGCTGTCGAGCAGTGAGGTGTCTATTTGTTTCTTCATGGGGCTATTGGTTAAATGTGAGTGTCTGGGCCTGTTTGAACAATTTCTGTGCGAGTGCCATATTGCCCGCATCATAGCCATTCAGCCAGTCGAAGACTTGACAAAGCCCAGCCACGCCGCCGCCTCGTTTAATAACATAGACATAGCAGAGATTCTGTATTCCTATGTTGTCTGACAGAATGTCAAGTTCAGTAGCTCCAAGTTGTAAGGCTGCCAGCCGATAGGCATCATCACTGTACTCTTCAATGAGTCGGTTTACGTCGCCGAGCGTCTCCAAGCCAAGCTTCTGGAGCACCAAAAGGAAAGGCATCAGCGAAACAGGATAGAGTTCAGCCTGGTTAATGGCGGCTATACGCTGGTTCAGTCGTGCAAAGGGATGCATATCCAGATAGCGACGGAACGTGTCGACATTCAGGTCGACGTCGTCAAGTTGCCCGGAAGCTTCCAGCGCAAGCATCTGCCGTCGGTAGTCGGTCAGGATGTTGCGAAGCCTGTTGAACTCCTCGTCGACAAGCTCCAGCATACCGGCCAATCTGTTGAACTGACGCTGATATTCGTGTGGAATCTTTACG
The DNA here is from genome assembly GCA_902778535.1 of uncultured Prevotellaceae bacterium. Lineage (GTDB taxonomy): Bacteria > Bacteroidota > Bacteroidia > Bacteroidales > Bacteroidaceae > Prevotella. The sequence goes on along the minus strand of CACYYG010000013.1, from coordinate 40,212 downwards.
GCAACTTTGTAGCCGGTATCATGCTCTAACGTACTCCACACATGTTGCAGGGCGGTGCGCATCTGTATCTCGAAAGACAGCTCATTGAGCAGAGGCATGTCCTGTTCGTTAACCACCGACTTCGGTAGTTTGCAGATGTAATGCAGCGAGTTGTAGCCGAAACTGTCCAACCGGTGCAGCTTACGCTTGTCGACCGACTTGCTCCAGTCTACATCGAATAGCTCGTTGACAATGGCGGCCACTTTGTCTACATCGGCGCTGTAGAATGTCACTACGCGCATACCAACGATGTCGGTCACATCGTTGAGGGTATGGTATTTTCCACCCTTGAGTTCCAGCTTGCCCGCAAGCGACGCCTCAGTCTTCACACGGTGTTCTATGGTAGTCACATTTACATGCTGCGCATCAAGGGCACGGCGCAGGGCTTCATAGGCCAGTTGCGCCATACGCTCATAGACAGGAAGCCGTTCCCTGTATTGTCCTAAGAGCATTTCGACGTGCATGTCAAGCTGATATTCCATAGTGTCAGCCGTTGCAATTTCTTAATATGCTATAAATTAACTGCAAAGTTACTGTTTAATTAACATATATGCAAAAATAACGAAACATTTAACCCGATTTTGACATATTTTTCTTGATTTTCCGTAATTACAGACGATTCGAGGGTACGAGGGTACGGGGGTACGGAGGTACGAGAATAGACTTTACACTGAAAGCAGGCAAGCTATTCTCGTACCCCCGTGCCCTCTCACCCCCGCCCCCCCCCCAGAATTATTCAGGACAAATAAAAAATTTTTACAAAAGTGACGGAAAAACAGCTCTCAACGATGCTGAGAATGGCTCAGAATTCACGACAGCATAATTTGCTGAAAAAAACGCGAAAATGAGAGGGGTTGGTTATCTTGCTGATTGATAGTTGCTTAGCTCATATTCCTGCCTTTCGGGAGCATCCTCGTTTTCAAAAAGGTATATCCCCATGAAAAAAAGTCAATGCCTTTTTTTCACGGGGACCATCTTTTTGAGTAAAAACATGCCGTTCTGGAGCAAAAAATGGCCCATTTAGAGGCTGAAAAGCTGCACAAAACCCATACGTGTGTGCAGTTTTTCAGCCACACTCATGCTCATCCGATGACCGACCGACGGCAAAACAGTGTCATTCCGATTCTATTTCACGAATTTCATTTGTAAAGAAATCGGAATAAAATTTCTTTACATTTTTGAAGGTGACAGTCACGTTTTTGTCACTTCTGAAAAAACGGGAAACACGAAGAGGTGTTGGTTGCTTTCGTGTTTCCCGATGTTGAAATAAAAAAAGTCGGGCTAAAATGATGTCATTTACTATGAAATAGTGAATTTCGGGGTTTCGTCAGTCGAGCCCGAGGAAGGTGCGCAGGCCGTTGTCGACGCCCGAGAAGCCCATGAAAGCGAGGCTGAGGAGCCCTGCGGCGACGAGCACGATGGCCGTGCCGCGCATGGCCTTGGGGACGCTGGTGAGCTCGAGCTGCTCGCGCATGCCTGCGAATACGGTCAGCGCCAGACCGAAGCCTATGGCGGTGCTGAAGGCGTAGACGACCGACTGGGCCAGGCTGTAGTCTTTCTGGACGACGAGGATGGCTACGCCCAGCACGGCACAGTTGGTGGTGATGAGGGGCAGGAAGATGCCCAGCGCCTGATAGAGGGCGGGCGAGGCTTTCTTCAGAATGATCTCTACCATCTGCACCAGCGAGGCGATGACGAGGATGAAGGCTATGGTCTGCAGATACTCCAGATGGTTGGGCACGAGCACAAAAGTCTGCACCAGCCAGGTGACGACGGTGGCGAGCACCATGACGAAGGCGACGGCGGCCGACATGCCGAGCGAGGTGTCAATCTTCTTCGACACGCCGAGGAAGGGGCAGATGCCGAGGAACTGTGCCAGCACGATGTTGTTGACGAAAATGGCGCTGATAAATATAAGAATATATTCCATAATTCTTAATTCGAAATTCTTACTCGCGAAGCGATAATTCTTAATTCTAAACTCTTAATTCTTCATTCGATTGACTATTGCTATGAGGTAGCCGAGGGTGATGAAGGCTCCCGGCGGCAGGATGAAGAGCAGGATGTTGCACGTTTCGGGCAGCAGGGTGAGGCCGAAGATGCTGCCGGCTCCCAGCAGCTCGCGCACGATGCCGAGGAGCGTGAGTGCGAGGGTGAAGCCCAGCCCGATGCCGATGCCGTCGAAGAGTGAGGCGGCGGGGCTGTTCTTGGCTGCAAAGGCTTCGGCACGTCCGAGGATGATGCAGTTGACCACGATGAGGGGTATGAAGAGTCCGAGCGCCTTGTCGACGTCGGGCAGGAAGGCTTTGATGACCAGCTGCAGGATGGTGACGAAGGCGGCTATAACGACGATGAACACAGGGATGCGCACTTTGTCGGGCGTGACGTTCTTCAGCAGCGAGATGACGACGTTGGTGCAGATGAGCACCGCCATGGTGGCGAGGCCCATCGACAGGCCGTTGAGGGCCGATGTCGTGGTGGCCAGCGTGGGACACATGCCCAGCATGAGGACAAACGTGGGGTTGTCTCTGACGATGCCGTTCTTTATGATACTTGTGTAGCTCATATATATGTGTGTGTGTTTATTTCATGTATGCGTTGTAGGCGTCGGTGACGGCCTTGAGGAAGGCTCGGCTGGTGATGGTGGAGGCGGTGATGGCGTCTACCGTGCCGCCGTCCTTGCTCACGGTGAGTCCCTCGGCAGGGTTGGCGCCGATGATGTCGCCCTTCTGCCCTTTCTGAAACCACTGGTCGGCCTTGGCGCCCAGGCCCGGCGTCTCCTGATGCTCCAGAAGGGTGTAGCCCAGGATATTGCCGTCGGTGTCGAAGCCGACGAGCACTTTCAGCTCGCCGCCAAAGCCCATCGTGGAACTCTGCACAGCGGCGCCCTTCTCATTGTTATAAATAATGTAGACTTGCTCCTTGCCCTTGGCATCGGTCGTTCTGACGGTGTCAGTCTGGGTAACGGTCAGGTTGTCGGCCTGCATCACGGTCTTGATGCCGTTGGCCAGTGCCTGCTGCTTCTGCTCCTCAATGGGGGCGGCAGTGACATGGTTGACAAAGGCCAGCACAGCTCCCATGACAACGGCCACGCCGGTCAGGACGAGCACCATGTTCAGCAATGATGATTCCAGTTTCTTCATGGTCTTTTCTTACTGTTTAGCAGGCACTTCGCCGAAGCGCTTGGGTTTGACATAGTTGTTGATGAGCGGCGTGAAGGCGTTCATGATGAGAATGGCAAACGACATGCCTTCAGGATAGCTGCCCCAGTTGCGGATGACGACGGTGAGCAGGCCGATGCATACGCCGTAGATGATCTGTCCTTTCGGCGTCATTGGCGACGTCACGTAGTCGGTAGCCATGAAGATGGCGCCGAGCAGCAGTCCGCCGCTGAAGATGACTGCCAGGGGGTCGGCATAGATGGGGTCGGCGACATGCATGATGGTGCTGAAGAGGAACACGGTGGCGATGATGCTGACGGGAATGTGCCAGGTGATGATGTTCTTCCACAGCATATAGACGAGGCCGATGATGAGTGCCAGGCCGCATATTTCGCCAATGGTGCCGGCTCCGCCGCCCATGCTGTAGTCGCCCAGGAGGAGGCTGAAGGCATCGGGCAGCTTGTCGAGCTCACTCAGGTTGCCGGTCTTGATGGCTTCCTTCATCACGGCCAAAGGCGTAGCACCCGTAGTAGCGTCGGTATAGGAAAGCAGCTGTCCGGGCACAGGCCAGCTGGTCATCTGTGCCGGGAAGGCTACTAAGAGTGCGCAGCGTCCCACCAGCGCAGGGTTGAAGATGTTGTTGCCCAAGCCGCCGAAGGTCATCTTCGCCACGCCGATGGCAAAGAGCGCTCCGATAATGATAATCCAAACGGGAAGATTCGACGGCAGGTTCATGCCCAGAAGCAAGCCTGTGAGAGCTGCCGAGCAGTCGGTGATGGTGGTGCGCGGATTCTTCAGGATGTATTTGTTGATGGCCCACTCGAAGAAGACACAGGCTGCCACGCTGCTGAGGCACACGATGGCTGAGCCGATGCCGAAGTAGAGGAACGACACGAGCAGCGCCGGCATCAGGGCGATGATGACGCCCCGCATGTTGCGCTCCACCGAGTCGGTGCCGTGGGCATGTGGGGAAAGTGATACGACTAGTTTACTCATTTCTAAGGAGTTGAGGAGTTTTATGGATTATTTTTTCGCTGAGCGGGCACGGATGATGCCCATGACGGTCTGCTTGCCCTGACGGATGTTGTCGAGCAGCGGACGGTGGGCAGGACAGGTGAACTGGCATGAGCCACACTCAATACACGAGACGATGTCCTCCTGTTCGGCCTTCTCCCAGTTCTTGAAGGCGGAGAGCTTGGCCAGCAGATAAGGCTCGAGGCCCATCGGACAAGCACCGACGCACTTGGCACAGCGGATGCAGGGCTGCGGCTCCTTGCGGCGTGCATCGTCGCCGGAGAGTATGGTCACCGAATTCGTTCCCTTGCAAATAGGCACCTCAGTCGACGTGAGGGCCTTACCCATCATCGGGCCGCCTGCCAGCAGCTTGTTGTCACCCTCGGGCATTCCACCGCAGAGGTCTATGAGCATCTGCATCGGTGTGCCCATGCGCACCAGGTAGTTGCCGGGATTCTGCAGGCGTTTGCCCGTTACAGTAGTATAGCGCTCAAACAACGGCTTGTGCTTCATAACTGCCTGATAGACAGCAAAGGCAGTACCTACGTTCTGCACTATTGCTCCAACATTGACAGGAATGGCTGGCGGAGCTGGAACCTGACGACGGATGACGGCATCAACCAGCTGTTTTTCGCCACCCTGCGGATAGCGCTGGGCAAGAGGAACAACCTCTATCTGATTTGAGATTTGAGATTTGAGATTTGAGATTTTTTCCTCAAACAGCTCGATGGCCTTGGGTTTGTTGGTTTCAATGCCAATGTAGCCCTTGGTCACCTTGGCGCCTTTCATCAGCAACTCCAAGCCCACGAGAATCTCGTCGGCATGTTCCATCATCAAGCGGTAGTCGGCGGTGATATAAGGTTCGCACTCCACAGCATTGATGATGACACACTCGGCCTTGGCAGTAGGCGGCGGAGTGAGCTTGATGAATGTGGGGAAACAGGCACCGCCCATGCCGACAACGCCGGCTTCTTTGATGCGCGACACTATTTCTGCTGGAGTCACTTCGGGATGATCCTTCACCAGCTCCAGCTTGTCGCTGCGGTCGATGCTCTCTTCCCATTCGTCACCCTCGACGTCAATGAAGATGCAGGGCTTGCGATAGCCTGTAGCATCGATGGCGGTGTCAATCTTGGCCACTGTGCCGCTGACGCTGGAGAAGATGGCAGCCGAGACGAAGCCGCCGGCATCGGCAATCTTTGTGCCGACTTTTACCTTGTCGCCTTTCTGCACGATGGGCACGGCAGGTGCACCGATGTGCTGGCTCAACGGGAAGATGGCCTGCTTGGGCAGAGGGGCCACCTTTGTGGGCACCTCATGCGTCAGCTTGTTTTCTTCCGGGTGAATACCGCCAATGCGGAATGTACGGATGTTCATGCTGTAGCCTCCTTTCCTTCTTCTTTGGGTTCAACAGGTTTGGGAGCGGGGAAATTGACGGCGCGAATGGCGTGGGTAGGACAAACGCTGACACACTTGCGACACAGCCGGCATTTGCTGGAATCGATATAGGACAAGTTCTGTCCGAGAGTGATAGCCTCGAACTGACATTCCTTCACACACTTGCCACAGCCTATGCAGCTCACCTCGCAGGCTTTCCTCGAAACGGCGCCCTTGTCTTTGTTCACACAAGAAACGAAGACACGGCGGCCTTTCGGGCCTTTTTTGCGCAGCTCGATGATGCCTCGTGGACAAGCCTTGGTACAGGCACCACAAGCGGTGCACTTCTCGTCGTCCACTTCTGCCAAGCCTGTCGCGGGATTGATGTGGATGGCGTCAAACTGGCAGGCTTCTACGCAGTCGCCGCAGCCTAAACAGCCAAAGCCGCAGGCCGTCTCACCAGCACCACAGGCATGCATGGCAGCGCAGGAACGCATACCGGCGTATTCGGCAATCTTCGGCCTTACCTCGCATGATCCGTTGCAGCGCACCACGGCAATCTTCGGCTCGCCGTTGGCAATGGCCATGCCCAGCAAGTCGGCCACACGGCCCATTACCTCGCTGCCGCCAACCGGGCAGTTCAGCCCCTCAAGGCTGCCGGCATCGGCACCTTTCACCAACGCATCGGCCATACCGCCACAGCCGGCAAAGCCACAGCCGCCACAGTTGGCACCGGGCAACAGCTCATTCACCTGAGCGATGCGCGGGTCTTCATAGACAGCAAAACGCTTGGAGCATACAAACAGCACGAGGGCTGCAACCAAAGCAATGCCTCCAAGCACAATTACTGCAATCAAGATAAAATTCATGGTTATGTTTGTTGAGTATTTATTATAGCATATTCTAAGATTCTATCTGGAAGGAAATGGTACGGGCAATGCGGTTGCGAAACATCCATAAACCTATATAATATGGTATGAGCGACGCAATCATCAGCAGCGCAGCCATTCCTTCGCTGCATCCAACAGCCAAAGTCGCCACCAGCACAATGAGCATGATGAGCAGAGGAACGCCAAAGCCTAAGAGCAAAGCCCGCCCTGCCATAGTGCCCGACGTGCAGACTGTCACAGCCTGTCCTTTCTTCCAGTTGAACGCCTCGTGGCCCTCTACCGTCACATCGATAATCTTTTCCTTGGACTCGGCAGTGTGGCATCTCGAAGCCACTTTACAGACAGAACAGGCAGAAGCCTGCAGGATGCGCACCCTGACAAGCCCTTCCTCTACCGACTCCACAACACCCTCGTGACGTATCTGTTCTCTTTTCAATCCTTCAATTCTTCAATTCTTCAATCTTTCAATTCTTCAATCCTAAAAGCGTGTGCAAAGGTACAACTTAATTATCGAAATAGACGAAGAAACTGAATCTTTTTCAGAAAAATATTCGTAATCGTTTGCAGATACGAATCCTTTTTTTTACTTTTGCAAAATGAAAAACAATTCCGCACGTTCCAATCCTCTCAAAGGGAAGGGACTGGGGAAAAAGAGAGGAAAGCATTATGAAGGCAACAGTGCAGACCATCCAGCAGATTGACAGAGCATTGCGCAAGACTGCCGACAAGTTTCCCGCCAATGAGGAAGCTACAGTGATGACCGACATTCACATCCGCGTGTCGCAGGATTCTGGCGAAGTGTTGACATTCGACGATGACGACAACGAGCTGATGCGATGCGTCGTTGAACAGTGGATTGACAACAAGGACGACGACTTCTATGACAGCGTGGCCGTCATGCTGAGAGAGGGCATTGAGCGCCAGAAAGACTTGCTTGAGAATCTCTCCATCCTGAAGCCGTATTCCTTTGTCTTAGAGAACGATGACAGCGAAAGTCTTGAGGAACTGTTTGTGGCCGACGATGACATTGCCATCATCAGTCCGCTGTCGATTGACAGCCTTGACAGCGACCTCGACGACTTCCTCGAAAACCTGCTGAAATCCTGAGCGAATGTCAGCACGGAGCGTCATCTCCTTTATCTCGCGCATCGACACATGGCGCGCCACACATGTCAGCGAGCGCATGTTCGTGCTCATGTTGGCGTTCATCGTGGGATTGCTCTCAGCCGTGGCAGCCTACGTGCTTCACTGGCTCATCAACCAGATCGTGGCGCTGCTCACAGGCGGTTTCGACGCCACCAGCTTCAACCTCCTCTATCTCGTCTACCCTGTTGTAGGCATCTTCATCACCATGCTGTTTGTGCGCTATGTGGTGAAGGACAACATCTCACACGGCATCACTCGCATTCTCTATGCCATCAGTCAGAACCGTTCGCGACTGAAGGCCCACAACACTTGGACGTCGGTGGTGGCCTCGGCCGTCACCATCGGCTTTGGCGGATCTGTGGGAGCCGAGGCGCCCATCGTGCTCACCGGCTCAGCCATTGGTTCCAACTTGGGCAAGCTGTTCCGTTTAGACAGCCATACGCTGATGCTGCTGATAGGATGCGGAGCGGCTGGCGCCATCGCAGGCATCTTCAAGGCTCCCATCGCAGGACTCGTCTTTACGCTTGAAGTGCTGATGATCGACCTGACGATGGCTTCGCTCATGCCTATCCTCGTCAGCTGTGTCACGGCCACTTGCTTCACCTATATCTTCAGCGGCGATGCAGCCCTGTTTACTTTCCACCTCGACGACTCATGGACGGTGGAACGTATTCCTGCCTGCGTGGGGCTCGGCATCTTCTGCGGCATGGTCAGCCTCTATTTCATCCGTACAATGAGCTTCTGCGAAGGACTTTTCGCACGTCTTAAGGAGCATCCTTATATAAAGCTGATCGTGGGCGGATCGTTGCTCTCGCTGCTCATCTTCCTTTTCCCGTCCTTGTTCGGCGAAGGCTACAGCAGCATCAACCTGCTGCTCAACGGACGCGGCGAGGACGACTGGACGCAGATTCTGAACAACTCGCTCTTTGCCGGACAGGAGAAATTCCTTGTGCTTTACGTCTTCCTCGTTTTGCTGACGAAGGTCTTCGCCACATCTGCCACCAACGGCGGCGGAGGCTGCGGCGGTACTTTTGCCCCTTCATTGTTTGTGGGATGTTTCAGCGGCTTCCTGTTTTCGAGACTGTGGAACATCTACGAAGTGGGCGTGCATGTGCCTGAGAAAAACTTCGCCCTGATGGGCATGGCGGGTGTGATGTCGGGTGTGATGCACGCACCGTTGACCGGCATCTTCCTCATCGCTGAGCTGACAGGCGGCTACAGTCTGTTCCTGCCGCTGATGATTGTGTCGGTGTGCAGCTATCTCACCATCATTATCTTCGAGCCTCACAGCATCTACGGCGCCCGTCTGGCCAAGGAGGGCAAACTCATCACCCACCACACCGACCACGCCGTGCTGACGCTGATGCAGCTCGACAGCGTCATCGACCGCGACTTCCTGGCTGTCGCTCCCGACACCGAGCTCTCGCAAATCGTACACCGCATCAGCCGTTCCAAAGGCAGCGTCATACCTGTCCTCGATGCTGCCGGCAACCTCTTGGGCGAGATTGACATCCAGAAGATTCGCCATATTGTGTTCCGCATAGAGCTTTACCATCGCTTCACCGCACAACAGTTGATGCAGCAGCCGCTTGCCAAGTTGTCTGACAATCTGCCGATGACGGAAGTGATGAAGACCTTCGACGACACCCATGCCGACCATTTGCCCGTGCTCGATGCCGATGGTCACCTGAAGGGCTATCTCTCACGCCAGCACGTCTTCACGCAATATCGCCGCATGGTGGCCGACATGAGCGAAGACTAACCTAAAAATAGTAACCACGTGGGTTACTGCTAGTAACCACCGTGGTTACTGACAGTAACCCACGTGGTTACTAAAATTTCCAAATTTTAACAAAGCACATATAACCGCTACCGAAAATAAACGATTGACAAGACAATGATGAAGAAAACACTCATTACACTGACGGTGCTGCTGTCGATGACAGTGCAGGCGCAGGAAACATACGACTGGGAGAATCCCGCCGTGCTGGGCATCAACAAACTTCCCTATCATGCCACGCTCCAACTGCCTTCAAAGCAAAAAGAGTGTAAAGAGATTCTCTCTCTTGACGGTCAGTGGCTGTTTCACTGGGCAAAAGACCCTGAGTCGCGGCCTGTTGATTTCTATAAAGAAGACTACGACGTGAGCGGTTGGGATCACATCACCGTACCCGGTAACTGGCAGTTGCAGGGCTTCGGCAAGCCCATCTATGTGAACATGCAGTATCCTTTCCATCGCGACCGGCCCAGCGTGACGGGTGAACCCAACAAAGACTGGTATGCCTACGACCATCGCAACCCCGTGGGCTCGTATGTGACGTATGTCGATGTCAGCAGGGAGATGCTGTCGAAGAACCTGATTCTGCACTTCGGCGGCGTCCACTCGGCCTTCTATGTCTGGGTGAACGGCCAGATGGTGGGCTATAGCCAGAACTCGATGTCGCCCGCTGAGTTCGACGTAACGAAATATATCCGCGAAGGCCGCAACAAACTCGCCGTAGAAGTCTATCGCTGGAGCGACGGCAGCTACCTGGAGTGTCAGGACATGTGGCGGCTGAGCGGCATCTTCCGCGAGGTGCAGCTGTGGGTGCGACCACTTGTGCATATCGCCGACTACAAGGTGGAGGCGGTGCCCAATCAGGATTTCTCGCAGGCTACTGTTACTGCCAATATTACCCTTTGCAACACCGGCAGTAAAAAGGCCAAGAACCTGAGCGTGGCATTGAACATTGAAGGAAAGACGATTGAGAACCGGCTGAAAAGCCTTGCCCCCAATGACACAACGCACATCGGCTTAACGTACATTATCAATAACCCTAAACTTTGGTCGGCTGAAAAGCCTCATCTTTATCCTTTCAGCATCGACCTGAAAACCTCTCAGGAGACTGAGCACTTCGACTATCACCTCGGTGTAAAGAAGGTAGAGTGCGTGGGCGAAGTCTTCAAGATCAACGGCAAGAATGTGAAACTGCGCGGTGTAAACCGTCACGACCATCATCCTGTAACAGGCCGCTATGTTGATGATGCTACCTACGAGCAGGACATCGCGCTGATGAAGCAATGCAACATCAACTTCCTGCGCACGAGCCATTATCCTGACCGTGAATATCTTTACGAGCTATGCGACAAGTGGGGCATCTACGTAATGGACGAAGCCAATCAGGAGAGTCACGGCTATGGCTATGCCAACCGTGTGATGGGTGAAGACCCTGCATGGAAGGATGCCCACGTGGACCGCGCCGTCAGCCTGGTGCAACGCGACAAGAACCACCCTTGCGTCATTTTCTGGAGCTTAGGCAACGAGGGCGGCGTAGGCCCGAACCTGAAGGCGATGCGCGAGGCTGTTGTTGCCCTTGACAGCATTGCCCTACCCTTCTGCGACACCGACCGCAGCCAAAGCGATATCTACGACGACAGCTATCTCACGCCCGCAAGACTCGCTTCAGAGGCCAAGAAAGTCAGCGACCGCCCTTTCATCATGCGCGAATATGCCCACGCTATGGGTAATTCGGTGGGCAACTTCAAGGAATACTGGGATGTAATCTATGCTGACTCCAGTATCTGCGGCGCTGCCATCTGGGACTGGGTAGACCAGGGTATTGCCTCAATTATTGAAAATGGACAATTGAGAATTGATAAATCTCCTGCGCCAGCCCATCTTCAATTTTATGCATACGGCGGTGATTTTGGTGATATGCCCAACGACGGACCTTTCTGTCTCAACGGACTGATTGCTCCCGACCGCAAGCCTCATCCTCATTACTACGAGGTGCAGTATGTGTATCAGCCGTTGTCTTTCGAGTGGGATGAAGAAACCTATCGCATCGTTAATCATGACTTTTTCACCGATCCCGATGAGTACGATATCAGCTCCAGCGATGTGGTGTATGGCACGGAAACGTTGAGGAATGTCGAAGCACGTCTACGAGAGGACAAGCCTTGGGCTAAAAAGGGATTTGTGGTGGCTCGCGAGCAATTCGTGCTTCAGCAGTGGAACTTTCCAACCACGTTGGAGGGAAAACCAGCAAAGGTGCAGCAAACTGACGATGGACTGAAGGCACTGACAAAGCATGGTGAGATGACTATTGACAAGACCGGAGCGCTGTGCAGCTGGATAGTGGATGGTCAGGAGATGCTGAAAGCTCCGCTGGAGCCTTACTTCTGGAAACCTGAGAACGACAACCAGCACGCCGCCCGCTTTGCCCAGCGTCTGGCCGTTTGGCGTGATGCCGCTCAGAATCGCATCGTAAAGTCAATACGGACAGAAAAGAGCGAAAACTGTGTGAAGGTGATTGCTGAGACGCAACTGCCCGTGGGTGCTGACCTGACACTGACCTATTCCATCAACGACGAAGGGAAAATCATGGTCGACATGGATTACAAACCCACAGCCACCGATATTCCCTTGATACCGAAGTTCGGTATGAGGATGCGAGTGCCTGCTGGCTTCAACGACATAACCTATTACGGACGCGGCCCGTGGGAGAACTATCCTGACCGCAAACGTTCTGCAATGATTGGATACTACGAGATGCCGCTGAGCCAGTTTGAAACGGAGTATATTCATCCGCAGGACAATGGTAACCGTTGCGATGTGCGCTTTCTGAAGCTGGCTAGCGACCAAAGCATCCTCAGCATAAAAGGCTGTCAGCCTCTCTGCATCCGAGCATGGGACTATGGCGAGGAAGACCTCGAAGGTGCCAAGCATCCCAATGAGATTCAGCGCGGCCGCTTTGTCAATCTGAACATCGACCTTAATATTCACGGCGTTGGCGGCATTGACACATGGGGGCAGCGCACCCTACCCCAGTACACTATAGACGGTAACCAGCCCTACCACTATGCCTTCATACTCGGTTGGGAGAATTGAAAGAGTTAACCTATATTACTCAAGAATCATTCAGGATGAGTAAAATGTTTTTACAAAAGTGATGAAAAAACAGGTCTCAACGAGGCTGAGAATCCTTTCGGGAGCATCCTCATTTTCAAAAAGGTATATCCGCGTGAAAAAAAGTCAATGCCTTTTTTTCACGCGGAGCCTCTTTTTTTGCAAAAGTAAGCCCTTCTAAGGCAAAAACAGCACCATTTAGAGGCTGAAAAGCTGCACAAAACCCATGCGGGTGTGCAGTTCTTGAGCCACGCTCATGCTCATCCGACGACCGTCAGACGGCAAAACACTGCCTTTCCGATTCTATTTCACGAATTTCATTTGTAAAAAAAACGGAATAAAATATCTTTACATTTTTGATAGCGATATTCACGATTTCATCACATCTGAAAACCCGAAACCCACGAAACTGGTATTAGTTGCTTTCGTGTTTTTCGATGTTGAAATAAAAGTGTTTTATGAATCTAAAAGAAGAGAAAAAGGCTGAAAGTTTTGTGCTTTCAGCTTTTTTGTGTACTTTTGCATCATTAAGTAAAGAAAGATGCAGAAAAGTGATTTGAGAATTGTATTTATGGGCACGCCGGAGTTTGCGGTGGAGACCCTGAAGGCGCTTGTTGAAAACAATTATAACGTGGTGGGCGTGGTGACGCAGCCCGACAAACCCGTGGGGCGTCACGGCAGCGTACTGCAGGCTCCGGCAGTAAAACAGTATGCCTTAGAACACGGCCTGCCTGTGCTACAGCCCGAGAAGATGAAAGACCCGCTCTTCGTGGAACAGCTTCGTGATTGGAACGCCAACCTGCAGGTCGTCGTAGCCTTCCGCATGTTGCCCGAAGTGGTATGGGCAATGCCTCGGTACGGCACCTTCAACGTTCACGCCGCTCTCCTACCCGACTATCGCGGCGCTGCACCCATCAACTGGGCCATCATCAACGGTGAGACGCAGACTGGCGTCACCACTTTCTTCCTCGACCACGACATCGATACTGGCCGCATCATCCGCCAAAAGACTTTCGACATTCCCGACTCTGCCGACGTAGAATATGTCTACGACGGATTGATGCACCTCGGTGCCGGGCTATGTATTGAGACGATAGAAGACATTATTGCTTCCGACGGCCACCCCGAGGCTTTGCCGCAGGACGACACGAAAGCTATCCATGCTGCTCCGAAGCTGTTCAAGGAGAACTGCCGCATCGACTGGTCAGCGCTGACGGCCAGGCAGGTTCACAACATGGTGCGCGGCCTTTCACCAATACCCGGCGCCTGGACGATGCTGAAAGCACCCGACGGCACAGAGACGATGCTGAAAGTGTATAAAACAACCCCCCTCACTCCCCCCGAAAGGGGGAAGACAGCGGGACAGCTGTCTCGTGATAAGAAGCATCTGTTTGTGGGTTGCAAAGACACGCTGTTGCAGATAGAAAGTCTGCAATTAGCGGGCAAGAAACGCATGGATGCCAGCGCCTTTATGAACGGCATCGGAGATATTGAAAAATATTCTGTCGAATAATATAATAAATGTATAAGGCATCGCGTTAAATAAGTGTAACTCAACTTCAAAATTTTTCGCCTATGCCAATATTTACTCAAGAAGAAACTACCCCCAGTGAGAAGGTACTGCGTTTCATACGGAATTTTGCCCACAACTACAGAGTGACCAATCAGCAGACTTATTGTCTGAACTGATTAGTACATTACCTCCACACTCCTCAACTCCTTCAAAATGACACTGGTTTCCCCTTCCTTACTGGCAGCCGATTTCCTGCACCTCGAAAGTGAGATGCAGATGATTAATCGTAGCGAGGCCGACTGGCTGCACCTCGACGTAATGGATGGCATGTTTGTGCCCAACATTTCCTTTGGCTTCCCCGTGCTCGAGGCTGTGGCCAGCGTGTGCAAGAAGCCTCTTGATGTTCATTACATGATTGAGAAGCCCGAGCGCTATATCGCCCAGACGGCCAAGCTCGGTGCTATGATGATGAATGTGCATCAGGAGGCCACCGTTCACCTGCACCGCACCGTTCAGGAGATTCATCAGGCGGGCATGAAGGCTGGCGTGACGCTCAATCCGTCGACACCCGTCAGCACGCTGGAGGACATCATCGGCGATGTGGACATGGTGCTGCTGATGAGCGTCAATCCAGGCTTCGGAGGCCAGAAATTTATTGAGAACACCATTGCCAAGGTGAAACGCCTGCGCAAGCTCATTGACGAGAGCGGTAGCAAGGCGCTGATAGAGGTCGATGGCGGCGTTCAGGGCGAAACGGCTCCCCGCCTGGTGCAGGCCGGTGTCGATGTGCTGGTCAGTGGCAGCTATGTCTTCAAGGCCAAAGACCCCGAGGCTGTCATTCACTCACTCAGGGCACTCTGATTGTCATTTTCTCATTTACCTAACGCGAACCGATTCTGCTTCGTTTTTATAAACGTAAGCAGAGATTATGGTGTCTTTTTCAAATAATCAGCCTTTTATTCGGCTATGTCATAGGAATTTCTTACCTTTGCACCCGATTATTTAACCAACTTGCTAAAAGACTATGAAAGTAAAGGTAAACACCAGGACGCTGCAGCTCTTCGACGGAGCCTGCGTCAAGAACGCGTTGCTGAGATATTTCTCCGTGAAAAAACTCGACAAGCGGCTCATTGACGATGTTGAGGTGCACGACGCTATGGACCATGTTATTGACCACGATGCTCCCTTGCACGACGGACAGCAAATCACCTTTGAGATTCCGGAGTCAGAGTAGTTAAAAGAGATAAAGAAACATGAAGAAGCTTTTCACTCTTTTTGTAGCCTCCCTGCTGACATTGGGGCTGTATGCTGAGCGTAAGGAGGTGCACATCCTCTCGGCCAACGACATGCACGCACAGCTGGCCTACATGCCTGCATTGGCCGACATTGCCGACAGTCTGCGCACACTCTACCCGGAGCTGCTGGTCTTCTCAGCTGGCGATAACCGCACGGGTGACCCGCTGAACGATATGAACGAGATTCCCGCCTACCCCATGGTGGCACTGATGAACCAGATTGGCTTCAACGCCACTGCGCTGGGCAATCACGAATTCGACTCAGGACCTCAGGGCCTGGCACGCCTCATCACGCTGTCTAATTTCAGCTATCTCTGTGCCAACACCCATCCCGACGACTCGTTGGGTATCCATTTACTGCCGTGCAAGACCTTCGACGTAGAGGGTATCCGCGTGAGTGTGGTGGGTGCCGTGCAGCTGGGAACGCACGGTATTCCCGACTCGCATCCCGACAATTGTCGCGGCATCAGCTTCGAGCCATACGAGGAAGCCGTGCAGCGCTATGCTGGACTTCGCGACAGAAGCGACGTGATGATTCTGCTTACTCATATTGGCTTTGAGGACGACGTCGCGCTGTCGGCAAAAGTGCCTTGGGTAGACTTGATTATCGGCGGACATACGCATACGCAACTCAAAGGCGGTGAGATACATAACAACATTCTCATCACGCAAAACGCGAACAAGCTGAAGAAGGTGACGCACATCACGCTGGTGCTGGAACGCAAGGATGCCGAACCTTGGCTCATCGTGGAGAAGAAGGCCGAAAACATCGACGTACGCAGCCATCAGGGCAAGAACAAGGTTGTGCAGGACATGGTGCGTTTCTTCAGCGACAACCCTTCGTTCCAGCGTGTCCTCGCACAACTCGAGAAACCGCTGAGCACTGCAGAAGAGCTGGGATGTCTGATGTGCGATGCATTCATTGCTGAGACCGGAGCCGACGTGGGCATCGAGAATCTTGGCGGTGTGCGCTATGAAGAGCACGATGCCGGCAACTTTACTGTCAGCGACGTACTGCGCCTTGACCCCTTCGGCAACGATGCCGTAATGATGGAAATAACAGGCAAGGAGCTGGCTAATATGCTCGTTTCATGCTATGAGAACGACGATCACCAGTTCCCCTACGTCAGCGGTATAATCTGCGATGTGGAGCACGACACGAAAGACCCGTTGAAGTTAAAGAAACTGACGCTGAAGACGCTCGACGGCAAGAAGTTCGACCTGAAGAAGACCTACAAAGTGGTGACCAACAGCTACGTAGCTTCCATCTGCGACGCACCGCGCAGCGACCAGGGTCACAGTATCAACATCAAGACTGCCGACCTGATTATCAGTTTCCTCGAGCATCAGGGCAGCTTGGACTATCAGGGCAAAAAACGAATATTTGAACATTAAACTTTAATAGGTATATAAAATCACAATCAAGAAATGAAAGCATTTGTATTCCCCGGACAAGGGGCACAGTTCGTAGGCATGGGCAAGGACCTCTACGACAACAACGAGACAGCAAAAGAACTTTTCGAGAAAGCCAACGACATTCTGGGCTATCGCATTACCGACATTATGTTTGAAGGTACTGACGAAGACCTGAAGCAGACGAAGGTAACACAGCCTGCCGTCTTCCTGCACTCCGTCATCAGCGCCATCTGCATGGGGGATGCTTTCGACCCGAAGATGACCGCAGGACACTCCTTAGGCGAGTTCTCAGCCCTTGTGGCTGCCGGAGCGCTGAGCTTCGAGGACGGTCTGAAGCTGGTCTACGCCCGTGCTATGGCCATGCAGAAGGCTTGTGAGGCACAGCCCTCGACAATGGCTGCCATCATCGGCTTGCCTGATGAGAAAGTGGAGGAAATTTGTGCTGGCATCAACCGCGAAGGACATGTCGTGGTCTGTGCTAACTATAACAACCCCGGACAGCTGGTCATCTCAGGCGACATCGAGGCCATCAACGAGGCTTGCGAACAATTGAAGGCGGCCGGTGCCAAGCGCGCCCTTCCGCTGAAGGTTGGAGGTGCTTTCCACAGCCCGCTGATGCAGCCCGCCAAGGATGAGCTGCAGGCTGCCATCGAGGCCACCGAGTTCCAGACACCGAAGTGCCCTGTCTATCAGAACGTAGACGGCAAGCCCCATACCGATGCTTCCGAAATCAAGGCCAATCTCATCGCCCAGCTCACCAGCTCAGTACGCTGGACACAGTGCGTGCAGAACATGATTGCCGACGGTGCCACCGACTTCACCGAGTGCGGTCCCGGCAAGGCCCTGCAGGGAATGATAGCCAAGATCAACAAGGAAGTGACGGCTCACGGCATCGAGTAACCGTCGAACAAAGGCATAATCGAGTAGGAGGTAAACACTTATCACAGGTGTTTATCTCCTACTCGATTCTCAACATTTGCATTAAGTCCAGAACTCTTTCTCTCCAGTATCTTCCATCACACCCTGACACTTAGGACAGGTCTTCTTATTCCATATCCTGATGTTATCGCTGCCACACTGTAAGCAGAGACGGCCAACCTCGCTTCTGTAAGACGGTGCCACATCGGCAATGATGCCGCCCACGACAATGTTCTGAATGGTCTTACAGTCGGGGCAGATCATCGGTGTTATCTGCTGACGAAACAGGCCACGTCCCTCATACACTTCGGCCTCGTAGCCACAAGTCTTACAGCGGTATTTCCGTTTCCAAGCCATTATTTCTTGCGATACAGATAAGCTACAGCCGTACCGGAGAGATTGTGCCACACGCTGAAGATCGCTCCAGGAATGGTGGCTAACGCATAGTTTGCAAAATGTAATGAAGCCAAACTGCTGGCCAGCCCTGAGTTCTGCATACCGACCTCAATGGATATCGCTCTCTTCTTCGGTTCTGACAGACCAAGAATCCGACCTATCAGATAGCCCATACCTAATCCGCAGAGATTGTGAAGGATAACCACGATGACGATAATCAGTCCGCCCTCCATTAGTTTATCGGCATTGGCACCGATGATAATGGCTACGATAAGTGCAATAGCAATTGATGAAAATGCTGGGAGGTAGTCTATGGCTTTTTCTGTAAACTTAGGCCATAGCCATTTTACGAAGAGACCCACGACAATAGGCAGGATGACCACCCAGAGAATACTCAGAAACATGCTGGCAACATCAACATTGACACTCTTCCCCGCTAAAGCCCATGTCAGCAAAGGCGTCAGGAAAGGAGCAATCAAAGTGGAAACACCAGTCATTCCCACAGAGAGAGCAAGGTCGCCTTTTGCCAGATAGGTAATGACATTTGAAGCAGTTCCACCAGGACAGCAGCCTACCAGCACCACACCCAAAGCCAGTGCCTCGTCAAGCGAGAAGAGACGCGCAAGTCCCAAAGCCAGCAAAGGCATGATAGTGAACTGTGCCAGACATCCGATAATTACATCCTTCGGACGGCTGAACACAATCTTGAAATCCTGAAGATTGAGCGTCAGACCCATTCCGAACATCACCACGCCCAGCAGATAGTTGATGACGGTAGTAGGTACTTGCTGCAGCACATTTGGGAGTATAAGTGCCAGCAAAGCTGCTGCCAGCACCAGCAAACCCATGTATTCTGAAATATAATGACAGAGTTTTTTCATAGTTATTTCCCTTTTTTTGCAATGTCTTACACTTTGCAAAAAACGCTTTGTGTGGAGCTGGAGGGAATCGAACCCTCGTCCGCACGAGGAAACCATACGCTTTCTACACGCTTATCCTGGACTTCATTTTCGAGCTGTGACAAGACCCAGGCCACCAATCACAGCCTTATCCCTTAAAACTTCACCGTGCCGTCAGGGCGCCGTCGCGGCTATTCCCGATTTACCTGCGCCGCCAAGTCCTCAGATTCGGGACAACATCCTTGGGGCGACGTCTCGTTCCTCTACCTTGTAGTGGAATAAAGCTCTAATCTACTGTACTTCGATTAAGCAGCGAGAGCATACTCGTTGTTGCCAATTAATTTTCCTACAGAAGAGATTAAGGAGCCTCCCATAGCCCAGCTCCGCGTGCTTACGTACCATCTCATCTCGCCGTCAAATCCTGTCAACCCCATGAGTGATATGAAAAAAAGCGCTGCAAAGATACAACTTTTCTTTGAATCAGCGCTATTTTTCCTGTTTTTTTTCTATCAAAGGCAAAAAATCAGCTATGAAACAGGCGTTCAAGGTCGTCTTCTTCACCTACGACCCAGATAATGTCACCCTCCTCAAAGCAGCGGGCAGGCTTGAAGGGAGAGAGGTTTTCCTTGCCCTCTTCCAGTCCTACAACCATACAGCCGTATTCGCTGCGCAGGCCACTCTCCTCCAGCGTCTTGCCAATGAAGGGGCTGCCTTGCCCAATGATGAGCTGACGCAACTTCATCTCGCGTTTCTCCAGATCAAGATCTTCCTGCAGCACCTGATTCTCCACTGCATTGCGGAAAACAGCCAGCTGCGTGTCGCTGCCGATGACCTGCAGACGGTCTGACGGGAAGATCTGGTCGCTGCCCGACGGAATGTTCAAGCGAGTGCTGCCGCGAAGGATACTACTGACATGCACGCCATACTTATGACCAAGATTGAGCTGCATAAGTGTCTTACCAGCCCAGAGGGAATTCTGCGGAATGTCGAACTCGGCGATGTGGATATCGCGATCAAGCAGACGACCCTCATACAGCGGCCGCTTCCTGCCGTGCACCTGTGCCTCGATGTCGCGTGAGCGCAGATTGTTGATAAAGAGCCTTTCCAGTAGTATGCTGCGGTGCTTGACGCCACGTGACATCACCATTAGCACCACGATGACAATGCCCAGCGTGATGACAATGGCGGGAGCGAAATTAGACAGATGCTGGAAGATGGTGAACACGAACATGGCGGCTATGACGCCACGCACCAGCACGGTAAACAGCAGCGGCAGATGGTTGCGGTTGCTCTCTGCCCACAGTGCTTTCCACTCCTCGCTGTGATTCTTTTTCATCACCATAGCCCGCAAGAAAGGCGATATGAGCACCACCGTCAGCACGCCTGTAATGGCATTGGCATACCAGGCACCCAGCAAGGCCTTTTGAATGAAGGGATGGAAGAGCATGAACATCAGGGCGATGACTGCCGCCGAAAGGATGCCGTAGACCACTGTGTTCACCGTCATCTGCAACAGCAGCTGCTTCCACTTGCTGCGCTCCGTAGTGTTGGGATGACTCATCGACAGATGGTTGAGGGCACGGATAAGACGCGAGGGCAGACGATGCTCCAAGGCGTTATAAGCCGGCGTGGCAAGCCGTATCATGTAAGGTGTGAGGAATGTGGTAATGACTGATACGGCCACCACTACCGGATAGAGGAAATCGCTGATGACGCCCAGTGTAAGACCCAGCGATGCAATGATAAACGAGAACTCACCTATCTGCGCCATTGAGAAACCGCAGCGCATGGCACTCTTCAGACTCTCGCCGCCCAACATAAAGGAGAACGAGCCGAAGACGGCCTGTCCCACAATGATGGTCATCACGAGAATGAAGATGGGCAAGGCGTAGTCGACAAGAATCTTTGGGTCAACCAGCATGCCGACTGAAACGAAGAAGACGGCACCGAAGAGATTCTTCACCGGCTCCACCAGCTTCTCAATGCGCTCCGCCTCGATGGTCTCGGCCAGGATGCTGCCCATGATGAAGGCTCCGAAGGCTGACGAGAACCCCACCTTCGTAGAGAAGACTGCCATAGCGCAGCACAGACCTAAGGACACGATGAGCAACACTTCAGCGTTGATGAGCCGCCGCACCTTGCGCAGCAACAATGGAATGGCGAAGATTCCCACAACTAACCAGAGCACGAGGAAGAACACGATTTTCACCACCGACTGCACCATCTGGCTGCCTTCCAAGTTGCCGGCAGCCAATGCACTCAGCAGCACCATCATGACAATGGCCAGGATGTCTTCCAAAATGAGTACGCTCATCACTAATCCGGCAAACTGCTGCTGTTGCAGCCCTAAGTCGTCGAAAGCCTTATATATGATAGTTGTGGACGACATGGCCAGCATACCGCCAAGGAAAATGCAGTCCATCTTGCTCCAACCGAAGAGCTGCCCCACCGTAATGCCCAGCATCGACATGGCAAAGATGATGCTGACGACAGAAATGATCGGCGAGGCACCCATTTTCAGAATCTTCTTGAACGAGAAGTCGAGACCCAGCGAGAACAACAGAAACATCACACCGATGTCGGCCCACAGCTTGATGTTCGACATGTCGACGACACTGGCCGTATAGGGCATGTGGGGCGACACGAGGAAACCAGCCACAATATAGCCTAAAACCAACGGCTGCTTCAGTCGCTTGAAAAGCAATGTCACGGCGCCAGCCACCACGAGGATAAGGGCCAAATCTTGTATCAGTGCAGGCAGTTCTCCCATATTTCAAACAATATTGTGGCAGCAAAGGTAACTATTTTTCCTGAAAAAACGACAATAAATTTTTGTTAATCGTACAATTATTTGTAATTTTGCCGAAAATTCTTGATTATGTTCGACAAACAGACTTATATCCGTCGCCGCGCGGAACTCAAGCGGCTTGTGGGCAATGGCGTCATCTTGTTCTTCGGCAACAACGAGGCACCCGCCAACTATCCTGCCAATGCCTACGCTCCCATGCGTCAAGACTCGTCCTTCCTTTATTATTTCGGCCAGCACCGCGACGGGCTGGTGGGTGTCATCGATGTAGACAACGATGAGGAATGGCTTCTTGGCGACGATATTGATATCGAGGACATCGTGTGGATGGGCTTTGTGCCTTCAGTAGCCGACCTCGCTGCCGAAGTGGGCATCACCAAGACCGCCCCCATGTCGCATCTCAGTTCCCTTTGCCGCAATGCCATTGCAACAAAAAGGACTGTCCATTTCGTACCCCCCTACCGCCACGACACGAAGATTCAGATCATGGACCTGCTGGGCATCCATCCTTCAAAACAGAAAGAGGCTGCTTCGCTTGACCTCATCAAGGCTGTCGTAAAGATGCGCAGCACGAAGGAGCCGCAGGAGATTGAAGCCATTGAGCGTGCCTGCGATGTAGGCTACGAGATGCACACCACCGCTCAGCGCCTCATCCGTCCGGGGGTGACGGAGCGCTTCATCGGCGGACAGGTCGACGGCATTGCCCGCTCCTTGGCGCAGGGCGTAAGCTTCGCCACCATCTTCTCACAGCATGGTGAAATCATGCACGGCAACCCCTCCGGCGCATTCCTTGAGGACGGCCGCATCGTTATCTGCGACGCTGGCTGCGAGCTCGACGACTACTGCTCCGACAACACGCGCACCATGCCTGTCAACGGCAAGTTCACACAGCGCCAGTTGGAAATCTACAGCATCGTGGAGGAGTGCCACGACTACGTTTTAGAGGTTGCCAAGCCAGGTGTGAAATATATGGATGTACACTTCGCCGTCTGCCGTCTGATGAGCGAGCGGCTGAAGGAGCTGGGACTGATGAAGGGCGACGTAGACGAGGCTGTTGCAGCAGGTGCCCACGCCATATTCCTGCCTCACGGACTGGGACACATGATGGGCATGGACGTACACGATATGGAGGGCATAGGCCAGATTTACGTGGGCTTCGACGACGAGACGCGCCCCAACCTTGAGCAGTTCGGCACCAACTGCCTGCGCATGGGCCGCCGACTGCAGGAGGGCTTTGTTGTCACCGACGAGCCGGGCATCTACATCATCCCCCATCTCATCGACCTCTGGCGCAAGGAAGGCCATTGCAGGGAATTCCTCAACTTCGACCTTTTAGAGACCTATAAGGACTTTGGCGGTATCCGCATTGAGGACGATCTTCTCATCACCGCCGATGGCTGTCGTTTCCTTGGCACCAAGCGCATTCCGTATCATCCTGAAGAGCTGGAAGCATTTATGGGAAAATAAAAAAGTAAAAATATAAAATAATATCAAACCGTAAATGAAAAAGATTCTATCCCTCGCCCTCTTGGCCATGATGGCTATGGGCGCACAGGCTGAGGAGAAGAAAGACTCCGCAGCATCCAACAAACCCGTGTTTACAACCATCAAGGAGAACCCCATCACATCGATGAAGGACCAGAACCGCTCAGGCACCTGCTGGAACTACTCTACTCTCTCCTACTTCGAGGCTGAAATCCTGAAGGCCACTGGCAAGACCTACGACCTCTGCGAAAGCTTCGTCGAGAACAAGACCTACATGGAGCGCGCCATTCAGGTCGTACGCTATCACGGCGACTGCCAGTTTGCACAGGGCGGCTCGGCTGAGGACGTTTTATCCACACTGAAGAACCACGGCATCTGCCCTGAGAACGCCATGCCCTTCCCCGGCTCGCTCTACGGCGACTCGCTCAACAACTTCAACGAGTTCTTCTCACTGCTTGAGCCATACGTGGCTGCCGTTGCCAAGAGCAACGCCAAGAAGCTCTCAAGCCAGTGGAAGGTCGGTCTGCAGGGCATCCTCGACGCCTACCTCGGCCAGTGTCCTGAGAAGTTCACCTACGAGGGCAAGGAGTACACACCGAAGACCTTCGTGCAGTCACTGGGCATCAACCTCGACGACTACGTCAGCATCACCAGCTACACCCACCATCCCTTCTACACCGGCTTCGCCGTGGAGGTTCAGGACAACTGGCGCTTCCCGCTGAGCTATAACCTGCCGATGGACGAGATGATGCAGGTCATCGACAATGCCGTGGCCAACGGCTACACCGTGGCATGGGGCGGCGACGTCTCCGAGGAAGGCTTCACCCGTCAGGGCCTGGCATACGCCATCGACGGCGAGGCTGCCAAGAGCCTGGCAGGCAGCGATATGGCACGCTGGCTGAAGCTCACAGCCGCCAAGCGCAAGAATGTCATCGACTCCTTGGGCTGCAAGGTGCCCGAGATCATTCCTACACAGGAGCTGCGCCAGGAGCGCTTCGACAACTGGGAGCTCACCGACGATCACGGCATGCTCATCTACGGCGTGGCCAAGGACCAGTTTGGCAAGGAATATTACATGGTGAAGAACTCGTGGGGCGAGACCGGCGACTACAAGGGCGTATGGTATATGACCAAAAACTTCATCGCACTCAACACGATGGACTTCCTCGTCAACAAGAATGCCATCCCCAAGGCCATCCGCAAGAAGCTGGGCATCTAATCATCAAACGAAACCCAAACACTGGAAAGCATATCGTTGACACTTGCCAACGATATGCTTTTCTTTAGCAACGATATATCAGTTGACCTCTTTGTGCGTCGAAACACCGAAAGGAACAAATACTTGTTCGTGCGTTTCGGGTTTTCAGATGTGAGAAAACCGTGAATATCGCTATCAAAAATGTAAAGAAAATTTATTCCGATTTCTTTACAAACAAAATTCGTGAAATAGAATCGGGAAGACAGGTTTTTACAGTCTTCGAGCTACCAGCTGAGCATGAGAGTGGCTCAAAAACTGCACATCTGTATAGGTTTTGTGCAGCTTTTCAGCCTCTGAAAGGGTCAGTATTTGCTCCAGAACGACATGTTTTTGCTAAAAAAGAGGCTCCGCGTGAAAAAAAGGCATTGACTTTTTTTCACGCGGATATACCTTTTTGAAAACGAGGATGCTCCCGACGGACAGAAATATGAGCTAATCAACTATCAATCAGCGAGATAGTCAACCCCTCTCATTTTCGCGTTTTTTTCAGCAAATTGTCCTGTCGTGAATTCTGAGCCATTCTCAGCCTCGTTGAGACCTGTTTTTCTGTCACTTTTGTAAAGATTTTTTATTTATCCTGGATTATTCTTTGACGAGCCAAGCGGCACAGCCGAGCGCGTGTTTCGCCGTAGGCAAAGAAAGAATCGGATTTCAACATCTTCTTCGTGAAAAAACTACAAAGAAAACACGCTACACTATTGCATAGTTGAAAAAAAACGTGTATCTTTGTCGAGAATTTTAAAACCAATCATTCAACAGATGAAAACCATTGTTTTAGCCATACTGCTGTTGATGGCAACCCATCTGACAGCTCAAGAAACAATGAAGCCAGCTCCCTGCGGTCCTGTGCCGACAGAGAACCAGCTGCGATGGCAGGAGATGGAGATGTATGCGTTTATCCACTACTCGCTGAACACGTACACCGACCAGGAATGGGGCTTTGGCAATGAGGATCTGCAATTATTCAACCCCTGCGACCTCGACTGTCGGCAGTGGGCACGCGTCTGCAAGCAGGCTGGCATGAAGGGCATCATCTTCACGGCCAAGCATCACTGCGGGTTCTGCATGTGGCCCTCGGCATATACAGACTATTCGGTGAAAAACACACCGTGGAAGCAGGGAAAGGGCGACGTGGTGCGTGAGCTGGCCGATGCCTGCCGCGAGGAAGGCTTGAAGTTTGCCGTCTATCTCTCGCCGTGGGACCGCAACCATAAAGACTACGGAAAGCCTGAATACATCACCTATTTCCGCAATCAGCTGCGCGAATTGCTCACCAACTATGGAGAGATATTCGAGGTGTGGTTTGACGGTGCCAATGGCGGCGACGGCTGGTATGGCGGAGCCAACGAGACGCGACGCATCGACGGCAAGACCTACTACCAGTGGGCAGAGACGTTCCGCATGATACGCGAGCTGCAGCCCAATGCCGTGATATGGAACGACGGCGGCGACAGGGGCGACCTGCGCTGGGTTGGAACAGAAGCAGGCAATATAGGCGAGACCAACTGGAGCCTGCTGAACAAGGAGGGCGATGTCACGTGGCCCATGCTTCACTACGGCCTGGAGAACGGCGACTCATGGGTGCCCGGCGAGACAAACACCAGCATCCGTCCGGGCTGGTTTTACCACGAGACGGAGAATGAACACGTGAAGAGTCTGTCGAAACTGATGGACACCTACTATAAAAGCGTAGGCCGCAACTCGTGCCTGCTGCTCAACTTCCCCATCGCTCCCAACGGCCGCATCCATCCCACAGACAGCCTGCGCGGCATTGCCTTCAACAAGATGATTCACGAAGTGTTCAAGAAAGACTTGGTTGAAAATGGTAAATTGACAATTGAAAATGAAGCACAGGATGGAAGCACTTTTCAATCTTCAGTCTTCAATATTCAATGGGACAAGCCCACTGCCTTCAACCGCTTTGTCGTTGAGGAGGATATCCGCTACGGACAGCGGGTTAAGAAGTTTGCGCTTGAAGCAGAGGTCGACGGCAAATGGGTTCCACTGAAGGACGAGCTGGCGGAAAACGGCGACGGCCTGACTACTATCGGACACCGCCGCATTGTCTGCTTCCCCACCGTCACAGCCACCCGCCTGCGTTTCTCCGTCCTTGATGCCAAGTGCAAGCCTGTCATCAAGCGCACATCAGTATATCTTGCTCCTGAGCTGACGGCCGACATTCCAAACAGTGGCGAGAAACGCAGCAGCAGTCTGCACTATTTCTTCAGCAATCCTAAGCAGATGATGATTGACTGGGACACGGAGCAGACCATCACCTCATTCCGCTATCTGCCTCCGCAAAACACTCGCGAAGGCACCATTACCCACTATACGCTTTGGGCTTCCACCAACTGGGCTGACTGGACGAAGCTCGCTTCCGGTGAGTTCTCGAATATTGTCAACAATCCTATTTGGCAAACCATAAAGTTTGCACCCGTCAAGGCGAGAATACTACGGCTGGATGCCGACCGTCTGTCCGAAGGTGACCGTATGGCTTTCGACGACATAGAAGTGATCACTGAATAAATTCAAGCATAGAAATGAAAAAGATTCTGACAACGATGCTGATGGCTGCTGCTGTAGTGGCAGGCCATGCACAAGACAAGCTGTATGCCGATGAGTTCCCGCTCGGCGATGTAACCCTGTTGGACGGTCCGCTGAAGAAGGCGCGCGACCTGAACATCAAGACGCTGCTGCAGTACGACTGCGACCGTCTGCTGGCTCCCTACCGCAAGGAGGCAGGCCTGGAGCCGAAGGCGAAAGCCTATCCCAACTGGGACGGGCTGGACGGCCACGTGGGCGGTCACTATCTGACGGCGATGGCCATGAACGCCGCCACAGGCAATCAGGAATGTCGTCAGCGCATGGAGTATATGATCAGCGAACTGCAAGTGTGCGCCGATGCCAACGTGAAGAACCACCCCGACTGGGGCAAAGGCTACGTGGGCGGTATGCCCAACAGCGAGCGCATCTGGTCGACGTTCAAGAAAGGCGACTTCAGGGTTTACTTCGGTTCGTGGGCACCGTTCTACAATCTTCATAAGATGTACGCAGGCCTGCGTGACGCATGGCTCTATTGCGGCAACGAACAGGCAAAGCAGCTCTTTCTGGGTTTCTGCGACTGGGCCATCGACCTGACGGCTGGTCTCAGCGATGCTCAGATGGAGCAAATGCTGGGCAACGAGCACGGCGGCATGAACGAGGTGCTGGCCGATGCCTACGCCATCACCAACGACAAGAAATACCTCGATGTGGCCAGGCGCTTCTCGCATCGCCGACTGCTCACGCCGATGTCGCAGCGTGTGGACAACCTCGACAACATGCACGCCAATACGCAGGTGCCGAAGGTGGTAGGCTTTGAGCGTATCAGCGAGCTCTCAGGCGACGAGAGCTATCACCATGCTGCTGACTTCTTCTGGGACATAGTCACAGGTCAGCGTTCACTCGCCTTTGGAGGCAACAGCCGTCGCGAGCACTTCCCCAGCAAGGAGGCCTGCATGGACTTCATCAACGACATCGACGGGCCTGAGACCTGCAACACCAATAACATGCTGAAGCTGACCGAGGACATGCACCGCCGTAATCCTGAAGCCCGCTATGCCGACTACTACGAGCTGGCCACCTTCAACCACATTCTCTCGTCGCAGCATCCTGAGCATGGCGGCTATGTGTATTTCACTCCTGCCCGTCCGCGCCACTATCGTAACTACTCCGCACCCAACGAGGCCATGTGGTGCTGTGTGGGCACGGGTATGGAAAATCACGGCAAGTACGGCCAGTTCATCTACACCCATGTGGGCAACGCCCTCTATGTCAACCTCTTTGTGGCCTCTGAACTGAACTGGCGTGAGAAGGGCCTCATCTTGCGCCAGGAGACAGCGTTCCCATACGCCGAGACGAGCCGCATCAGCATCGCTAACGGCAAGGGCGAGTTCCCGCTGTTGGTGCGCTATCCCGGATGGGTAAAGCCCGGACAGTTTGAGGTGAAGGTCAACGGTCAGAAGGTCAACATCATCAGCGGTCCGTCGTCATACGTCACCATCGACCGCAAGTGGAAAAAGGGCGATGTGGTGGAAGTGTCCTTCCCCATGCACAACAGCATCAAGTACCTGCCCAACGAACCGCAGTATGTCGCCCTGATGCATGGACCCATCCTGCTTGGCATGAAGACGGGAACGGAGGACATGGCTCACCTCATTGCCGACGACAGCCGCTTCGGGCAGTATGCCAGCGGCAAGAAGCTGCCCATCAACGAGGCACCCATCCTGGTGAACAACCACATTGAGGAAATCGCAAACCAGCTGAAACCCGTCAGCGGCAAGCCCCTGCACTTCACGTTGGGCACAAAGATGGAAAACGCCATCCAAAACGAACTCCAGCCTTTCTTCGAGATTCACGACTCACGCTACATGATGTACTGGCTGGCCCTCTCGGAGTCGAGCTACAACGACTATCTCGCCAAACTGGCGAAGGCTGAGCAGGAGCGTCAGGAACTCGAGGCCCGCACTGTTGACAAGGTGCAGCCCGGCGAGCAGCAGCCTGAGACTGACCACAAGATGGAGACCGACCGCTCGCAGACGGGCAATACCAACGACGTGTTCTGGCGCGATGCCCGCGACGGCCACTACTTCAGCTATCTGATGCAGACCGAAGGGCGCACCGACCTGCAGCTGCGTCTGAAGTTCTGGGGCGTGGGTGAATGGAAGACGCACGAGTTTGACATCTTCGTCGACGACGTGCTTCTCACCTCTATAAACAACACAGGCAAATACCGCATCTCAGAGTTTAAGTACGAAACGTATGACATTCCGGCCGAGCTATTGCAGGGCAAGTCACAGGTTCGCGTGAAGTTCGTGGCCAAGCCGGGCAAGCAGATAGGCGAGATTTATGGTGTGAGACTCATTAAAAGATAAAAATGAAAACAAAGCATCTCGTCATATTATCCATAGCGCTGTGTGCATGGATGAGCACGATGGCTCAAACACGGCTGCTCTTTGACAGCGGCTGGGAGTTCACCCGCAACGGAAAAACCGTTAATGTCGACCTGCCCCACGACTGGGACATCTACGAGGCTCCTGACCCAGCAACAGGTGCCACGAAAGAAGGCGGTGGCTGGTATCCCGGCGGCAAGGGCGAATATCGCAAGACATTCAACACGCCCGATGCCAAAATTGTCAGGCTCCATTTCGAGGGTGTCTATCAGAAAGCCGAGGTCTATGTCAATGGACAGAAGGCCGGACAGCATGCCTACGGCTATAAGCCTTTCACCGTGACCATCACACCCTATCTTTACAAAGATAAAAAGAAAGACAATGAGGTAGTGGTGAAGGTCGACAATTCTGAGCAGCCCAACTGCCGCTGGTATTCTGGCTCAGGCATCTACCGCCATGTATGGCTGCTGACTTCCGATGAGCTGTATATTGCTGAGAACGGCATCTATGTGACCACAAGCGAAGTGTCGGAGAAATCGGCAACAGTGGATGTGGCTGTGACTGTCGTCAACGAGTCAGACCGTCAGCGTAACATCACGCTAAACGTTAATGGCAAGAAAAGTCACATGACGCTTTCGCCTGGAGAAGTCACGGATTTTAAGGCTTTCTTCGTGGTTGAGAATCCGAAGCTCTGGGCTCCCGATGCGCCTTTCCTGTATCAGGCTAACATTGCGATTGAGGAGAGCGGGAAGGTCGTCAGCGAGCAAACCGTCAATTATGGCATCCGTTCCTTCTCATTCGATGCTAAGAAAGGCTTTGTGCTCAACGGGAAGCCGCTACTCATCAACGGCGCCTGCGTGCATCACGACGACGGCGTGCTGGGAGCAATGGCCTTCGATGCAGCCGAAATACGCAAGGTGCGACTGATGAAAGAGGCTGGCTTCAACCTCATCCGCACTTCACACAATCCCACCACGCGTGCCTTCCTCGATGCCTGCGACTCCATCGGTATGCTCGTCATCGACGAGGCCTTCGACGGCTGGCGCACGGCAAAGAATCGCTATGACTATTCCACGCTTTTCGACTCTTGCTACAGGGAGGATATTCGTGAAATGGTGCAGCGCGACCGCAACCATCCCAGCGTCATTTGCTGGAGCATCGGCAATGAGGTGATTGAGCGCAAGGACATCGGCGTTATCACCACCGCGAGGAATCTTAAAAAGGCTATATTAAAGTGGGACAGCACACGCCCTGTGACTGAGGCGCTCTGTGCATGGGACAACGACTGGGAAATCTACGACCCTCATGCCGAGGTGCTCGATGTCGTTGGCTACAACTACATGATTCACAAACATGAGTCCGACCACCAGCGTGACCCGAAGCGTGTGATGTGGCAGACGGAGAGCTATCCGCGAGATGCCTTTAAGAACTGGGCATTGGTGCATGACTATCCTTACATCGTCGGCGACATCGTGTGGACGGGACTCGACTATCTTGGAGAATCGGGCATCGGTCGCTATTATTACGAAGGTGAACGGCCTGGCGAGCACTACGTCAGTGGCGGCCAACCCGAGTGGCACGGTGCCTATTGCGGCGATGTCGACATCACGGGTTGGCGCAAGCCCATCAGCCACTATCGTGAAATGCTGTGGAAAGACGCTGCTGCTGTAAAACCCTACATCGCCGTCCGTGAGCCTGACGGCTATCGCGGTAAGATTCATCAGACTGCATGGAGTGTTTGGCCCACATGGGAGAGCTGGAACTGGCAAGGCTGGGAGGGCAAGCCCATCGAGGTGGAAATTTACACCAAGGCCTCCTATGTCGCTTTGTATTGCAACAGCACGCTCATCGGGAAGAAAGAAGTGAGCCGGAAAACAGGCTACAAGGCTGTCTTCAACATTGACTACGAACCAGGTAGTCTGGAAGCCATCACCGACGATGGAAGTGCTATTCTTTACACAGCTGGAGAGCCTGCTGCCCTGCGCCTTACTCCTGACCGTCGTATGATTACTGCCGATGGGCAGGATCTGTGCTTCATTACCGTCGAAGTGGTCGATGCCGAGGGCAATGTCTGTCCCGATGCCGCTATTCCCTGCGAAGCCATTGTAAAAGGTCAGGGTAGTCTGCTGTCTTTTGCTTCTGCCGACCTCAAGGACCGCGAGCCTTACACTTCGTCACATGTCACCACTTGGAAAGGCCGTGCCCTGCTCGTTGTGCGCAGTTCGCAGAAGAAAGGCAGCGCAAAGGTCAGCATCAAGAGCAGTCTGCCTACCGCTACCCTCACCATTCAGTCCATGTAATTGTCCAGGCTGCGTATTGTTTTAGATGGCATCAAGCATAAGGCGGATATCGGTATCTGTGATTCCGTGCTGCAGAAGGAGTTCGTGCTCACTACCGTGCATGAACTCTTTTTCTATGTTGATGCCGTCGTCACCTTGTGTGCCAATGAATTGCCTGAACATACCTATTGCATTCACGATGTTGCCTGAGAGCCATAGGCAGTAGCCATAGTTCAGCATGTCGGCAGGCTGGGGTTTTTCCTCGGCCAGAAGCTGAGAGAAGAGCTTGTCCGCCTGCTCATACTTGCCGTTGAGGGTGAAGGCCCACGCCAGCACACGGTTGACAGACTGGTCGTCGGGATAGAGGTAGTTCAGCTTGTAGAGCATCTTCAGCGCTTCATTGCTGCGCTGCAGGTTGATAAGGCACACGGCAGCATTGAGCTGGTAGGAACGGTGGTCGGGCTGCTGCTCCAAAAGAGCATTGTAGTGTTCGAGGGCCTCCTCATACTCCTGATTGGCAAACAGCGCACGTGCCAATGCCGCCTTAGCCCGCTCGTTATCGGGCTGCAATAGTAAGGCCTGACGATAGCAGTGGAGCGGTGAGAGGTGAGAGGTGAGAGGTGAGCTCCCGACGTGCTGCAAGGCCGTTCCCATCATCATATAATACTGGAAATCGTGCTGCTGCTCTGAAATATTAGCCAAAATGCTGACAACCTCGGCATAGCGACGACGCTTCAGCAGGAAACGGGCTACAGAGAGCGACTGAGAAGAAAGGGCAGGCACGGCCAGCAGAGGGTGTGAGAAGAATACCGTATGGGCAAAGGGATTGAAGAACTCACTCCGAGTAGTGAACAGACGATAGAAACGATAGATGTCCTGCAGATAAAGGCGGCGTATGAATGGCGGCGCCTCCTGCTGCTCCTCGCTCACCTCGCCACCCATAGGAATGGCTGTGGCCTCGCCTTCCTCAATGAGTTTCAGCATGCTCTGCGGCAAACGGTCGAGCACCTGGTTGAAAGCCATCACAAAGGAATACTTGTCGCTGTCGCAGAAAGCTCCCAGACGTGTAATTGCCTTGAGGAATGTCTTGCCACGGGTGTTGTTCCATATCTCGCTGATGTCAGGATGCTGCGAATAAAAGGGCACAAACCAGTTGCTGAGCTGGTTGAAGAAAGGAAAGCGTTTCATCTGTGAGAAGCCGCCGAAATAAATGTCGGCACCCTGCCGCTGCATGTCCACCATACGCTTCATACTCTTCTCCATGCGTTCCATGTTCTCCTCGGCAGCCTCAGGGTGAAGAATGTCGTCGAGTCCGTCCTCGTCCATCTCGACAAGACCTTGCCGCGTCATCTTGATGTTGCTGCCATTCATAATGTCGGGCAGAATCTCTTTCTGTATGGTATGCGTGTCGGCATCGGCCTCTGTACAGTAGATGAGCTGCATCTGCAACTCGGCCAGCTCGCTGCGCGTCTGTTCTTCCTCACACAGTGATGCGATGGTGTCGCCGACATCGCTGAAAAGCCGCCATGCCGTGCTGTCACTGCAGCAGGTAGCAAAAACCCAGCCTACGAGGGCCCGCTGGCGCACGCGCTCATCGGTGCTTTGGCGATAGACCTCTGCCAGCACGCGGAACTTCTGCGGACAGAATGTCTGCAGGGACGAAAGCGTGATGGCGCTCACCACCATCTGCTGGTCGATAGAGGAGAGCGTGGGTGAGAGCAGCATGTCGATGAAGGCGTCGGCCTGCTGCTGACGCCACTGACGCGAGGTGACAATGTAGTCGAAGAAGTCGTTCATCAGCTGCCAATGTTCCTGATGCAGCTGCTGGGAGCTGTTGCCAGAGTTCTGCACTTCCTTGTTGAGCTGCAGCAT
Source organism: uncultured Prevotellaceae bacterium (assembly GCA_902778535.1). Taxonomy (GTDB): domain Bacteria; phylum Bacteroidota; class Bacteroidia; order Bacteroidales; family Bacteroidaceae; genus Prevotella. The sequence goes on along the minus strand of CACYYG010000013.1, from coordinate 6,629 downwards.
AGCCAGGCTTCCCACGAAGTCTTCCATCTGGGCACGCACCGACGATATCGACCAGTCTTTCCCGATTTTGCGGGGCCGCATGTGCAGGGCTTTCATGAAGGGACTATCCGACTGCTGCCAGTTGGTAATCATGTTGGCAGTGAGCACGTACATTCGGCGCAAAAGCTGGCCGTACACCTGCTCGCGTTGCGGATCGCTGAAACCCCGCTGCCAGTAGTCGGCCATCAGGTGATAGTCGTCGCGAAGGCTGATGAGCGCATCCATGTCAGTCTGTTGCGGATGGGTGAGCAAATAATTCTCCAGGGCATCGATGCTCTTGCCCAACTGTCGGTCGAGCACCAGCTCTATTATCTCGTTTAGTGTGTCGTTCTGCTTCAATTCTTCAATTTTTCAATTCTTCAATTCTTCAATTCTTCCCAATGGAGTCAACAATTTCGGGCTTAACATGGCAGGAAGAAGCAATCAGTTCGCGATAGTTGGCGAAACCGCGGGTAGCGATGCTGTCGGAGGCCTGCTGCCACACTTTCACAAACCGCTCCACCTGACGATGCATAGCGGTATCGGCCATCACATCTGAGCGGAAGACGAGAACGCCAAGGTGACGGCCCATCTCGTCGGTCGACATCAGCACGGGATGACCGTCCACGCGGGCAACTGTTGCCTGTGGCTCAGGCAGGAGCATAGCGTCCATGATGCCGTTCTGCAACATAGACAGGCGCACGTTGATGTCGTTGATCTGGATGCGGAAGACACGATCCGACTGCAAGCCTGCGCTGTCGACGGCATGTTGCGCCAGCATATCGGTAGCCGAGTGGCGGGTCATCGCCACCATCTTGTCGTCGAGCTGCGAGAGCAGTGTAAGACGTGCCGCCTTGTTGGTGATGAGCTGCCACGAAAGCGTGGTGGTGGCCACCTGCTCTACTGGTGTTCCGTGCTGCTGTAGCCAAGCCATACGCTCCGTGTCTGTTGTCATTCCGTGTACACGACTTCGCTCTATGGCTGTGTCCTGATCCATTTGTGCCTGATAGGGAACGAGCTGCACGCTGATGCCCTCGCGGTCGAACCAGCCTTCCTGCTGTGCCAGGTAGAGCGGCAGACAGTCGAGTGTCGGCGTCACCGCAATACGCAGCATATCGTCGTCCAATCCGCCGACAGTAGGCTGCTGTCGCACCTCGCCATTCGTTTGCTTCTTGCCGCAAGCACAAAGGAGCAATAGCGCTATGATAAATGAGATGTGTTTCAATTCTTCAATTTTGATACTTCAATTCTTCAATTCTTCAATTCTTCAATTTTCCTCATCCAAAGAGGAGCCTTAGCGCCTCTTCCACCTTGCGCACAGGATGCAGTTCTATGCCGAGCTTCTTGTTGGCAAAGACCCGCATATTGTAGCGAGGGATGATGATGTGCTGGAAGCCCAGCTTTGCGGCCTCCTGCACACGCTGTTCGATACGGCTGACAGGACGCACTTCACCGCTGAGCCCCACCTCGCCGCACATGCACCAGCCTGCCTCGATGGGCGTGTCGACATTGCTCGACAGCACGGCAGCAATGATACTCAGGTCGAGGCCCATATCAGTGGAACGCAGTCCGCCGGCAATGTTGATGAAGACGTCTTTCTGCATCAGCTTGAAACCTACGCGCTTCTCTAATACGGCCAACAGCATGTTCAGACGACGCTGGTCGAAGCCGGTAGCCTGACGCTGCGGAGTGCCGTAGGCTGCACTCGACACCAGCGCCTGTGTCTCCATAAGGAAAGGACGCACACCTTCGATGGCAGCGCTGATGGCTACTCCCGACAGGCCGTCGTGTTCCTCGCTGAGTAGCAGCTCTGAGGGGTTGCTCACCTGTCGCAAGCCGTCCTGCGTCATCTCGTAGATGCCCAGCTCCGACGTGCTGCCGAAGCGGTTCTTGATGGAGCGCAGGATGCGATAGGTGTAGTGCTGGTCGCCCTCAAACTGTATGACGGTGTCGACAATATGCTCCAGAATTTTCGGACCTGCCAGCGTGCCTTCCTTGGTGATGTGACCGATGAGTACGACAGGCACGCCGCTGGTCTTGGCAAAGCGCAGCAGCGAGCTGGCACATTCGCGCACCTGGGCGATGCTGCCTGCCGACGACTCTACATCTTCAGTAGCGATGGTCTGTATGGAGTCAACAACCACGAGGTCGGGTTGCACCTCCTGTATGTGTCCGAAGATGGTCTCCAGCGACGTCTCGCAAAGAATGAGGAAAGTGTCGGAATCCTTGGCGGCAGGGTTGATGCGCTCAGCACGCATCTTCAGCTGATGGGCGCTCTCCTCGCCGCTGACATAGAGGATACGAAGACTGCCCAGGTTCAGCATCGTCTGCAGCAGCAGCGTAGACTTGCCAATGCCCGGCTCACCGCCCAAGAGGACGATGCTGCCCGGCACAAGACCGCCGCCGAGGACGCGATCCAGTTCGCCGTCACGCATAGAGATACGGTGCTCGTCGTGGTCAGCTATCTCACGCAACCTGACAGGACGGCTGGTGCGCAGCGCACGGCCTGCAACAGAAGCCACCTCCTGTCTTCCCCGACTGGGAGAGGATGCGGCAGTCACCTTGATTTCCTGGAACGTATTCCATTGTCCGCAGGCGGGGCATTTGCCTATCCATTTCGGCGATTCCTGCCCGCAGTTAGAGCAGACGTATGCTATCTTATCCTTGGCCATCCTTCAACTCTTCAATTCTTCAATTTTATTCGCCAGATAGTCGATGATATCCTTAGCCACCTCGTTCTTAGGTTTCTTATCATAGTCGCGGCGACCTTCGCTGCTGATAATGGCTATCTGATTCTCGTCGGAGCGGAAACAGGTGCCTTCGTTGCGCAGCGAATTCAGCACGATGAAGTCGAGGTTCTTCTTCTGCAGCTTTTTCTCGGCATTCTGCTGCTCGTCGTTGGTCTCAAGGGCAAAGCCCACCAGCAGCTGGCCATTCTTCTTCCTCTTTCCCAGCTCTGCGGCGATGTCGGGATTGGGCACGAGGTGAATATCGAGGTTCTCCCCCACTCTCTTTATTTTCTGTTCAGCCACTGTAGCAGGACGGAAATCGGCCACGGCGGCACAGAGAATGGCGGCGTCAGCATCGGGGAAGGCCTGAGTGGCTGCGTCGTACATCTGTTGGCAACTCTCCACATCCACACGACGCACATTATTCATGGTACATTTCACATTGACCGGCCCCGCTATCAGCGTCACTTCGGCCCCGCGACGGGCACACTCATCAGCCAGCGCAAAACCCATCTTACCGCTGCTGTAGTTACCTATGAAGCGCACGGGGTCAATCTTCTCATAGGTCGGACCGGCAGTAATCATCACTTTCTTGCCCAGCAAGTCTTTCTTTTCAAAGAAACTGTCCAGCACAGCGACAATCTTCTCCGGCTCCTCCATCCTGCCCTTGCCTTCGAGGCCGCTGGCGAGGAAACCGCTCTGCGGCTCGATGATATGATTGCCAAAGGAACGCAGGCGCTCCATGTTCTGCTGCGTCGTGGGATGCGCATACATATCGAGGTCCATAGCTGGCGCAATGAATACTGGAGCCTTCATCGACAGATAAGTAGTAATCAGCATGTTATCAGCAACTCCGTTAGCCATCTTACCCAGCGTCGAAGCCGTACAGGGAGCTATCAGCATGGCATCGGCCCAGAGTCCCAGTTTCACATGCGAGTGCCACGTGCCGTCGCGTTGCGAGAAGAACTCGCTGATGACCGGCTTCTGCGTCAATGCCGACAGCGTGATAGGGGTGAGAAACTCCTTACCGGCAGGAGTAATCACCACCTGCACCTCAGCACCGCGTTTCACCAGCTCGCGAATGATAAGACACGACTTATAGGCTGCTATCGAGCCCGTAATGCCCAAGACAATCTTCTTTCCTTTCAGCATAAGCAAAATAAATAATGTGCAAAAGTACGAAAGAAAATCGAACCCTCCAAATTTTCGATTAAAATTTGCGAGAGGACAGACAAATCACTTGAGCGCTTCTATCAATTCAACTATCGAGCAACACACCTTGCCGAATAACTTATACATCAGTTCTGGCTCCTGCTTTTCAGGAATATAGGCTATTGTCAGTTTACCCTTACCTGCAAACCATCCAGCCTCCGTGTGAGCACTACGTCCGCAAGGCAGAACCAGCACACAAGTGTCACAAGCCTCCATCGCCTCAATATCATTATGGAACTGTCGCTCAGCTTTAGGATGTTTCAGCATGTCACGATATTGCTGCGGGCTCCACTCCATATAGTCGTCGCTCACGCTGCTCCACTTAAATCCCGGATCGCCCGATGGCGGATTACGGAAGTCATAGACATCGTGTCCGGCCTCCCTCAAAGTAACCACCACCTCGGGGTAATGCTCGTTGCGCCAACTGCTGGCTACGTATATCTTGCGTGGAGTCATGTCTTGCTTCTATTTTAAAAATAATGCAACAAAAAGCCAACAAACCATTCTTTAGGAATTTCTTCCCAAGCCAGCCATCAATCTTGTCGGCATAATACTTTCTGCTGATAATATTCATTGTCTATGGACTTTAAACGATGCAAATTTAGCATTTTTATTGTTTACAGACAACAAAAAGCAACTATTGACCCATAACTCCCCATAACTCCCCATAACTCCTTTTTACTACTTCTTCCTACTCCACTTGAGAATTTCGCGAGAAAAAGTTGGCTAATTGCCAAAAAAGTTGTAACTTCGCGCCAAAATTATGAAAAACATGATTACTGACAACCTATTTGCGCTAAACGCCAACCCCATCGTTGCGTTTTTAGAGAAGCCTTCGGCAGAGTTTACGAAGGAAGACATTATTAATTACATGGTGAAGAACGACATCCGCATGGTGAACTTCATGTACCCGGGCGGTGACGGCAAGTTGAAAACCCTCAATTTCGTGGTGAACGACCTGGCCTATCTCGACACCATCCTGACCTGCGGCGAGCGTGTTGATGGCAGCAGCCTCTTCTCGTTCATCCAGGCCGGTTCGAGCGACCTCTACGTACTGCCCCGTTTCCGCACCGCCTTCGTCGACCCCTTCGCCGAGATACCCACCGTCACCCTGCTCTGCTCGTTCTTCGACAAGGACGGCCATCCCCTGGAGTCGTCGCCGGAGCACACGCTGCACAAGGCTGCCGAGGCCTTCCGCAAAGTCACCGGCATGGAGTTTCAGGCCATGGGCGAGCTGGAGTATTATGTCATCAGCGACGATGAGGGCGTCTATCCCGCCCAGGACCAGCGCGGATACCATGAGTCGGCGCCCTATGCCAAGAGCGGCGATTTCCGCACCCGCTGCATGCAGTATATCGCACAGGCAGGCGGACAAATCAAGTACGGCCACTCTGAGGTGGGCAACTTCTCGCTCAACGGCAAGAACTACGAGCAGAACGAGATAGAGTTCCTGCCGGTACCCGTTGAGCAGGCAGCCGAGCAGCTGATGGTGGCCAAGTGGGTCATTCGCAACCTGGGCTATCAGCTGGGCTACGACGTCACCTTCGCTCCAAAGATTACCACTGGCAAGGCCGGCTCGGGTCTGCACATCCACATGCGCATGCTGAAGGACGGGCAGAACCAGATGCTCAGTCACGGCGTACTCTCTGAGAGTGCCCGCAAGATGATAGCCGGTATGATGGACCTCGCACCCGCCATCACCGCCTTTGGCAACAAGAACCCGATGAGCTACTTCCGACTGGTGCCCCATCAGGAGGCGCCTACCAACGTCTGCTGGGGCGACCGCAACCGCTCTGTGCTGGTGCGTGTGCCGCTGGGATGGGCTGCCGATGCCGACATGTGCCGCGCCGCTAATCCGCTGGAGCCACAGACCAGCTATGACACCAGCATCAAGCAGACCGTAGAGATGCGCTCGCCCGATGGCTCTGCCGACCTCTACCAGTTGCTGGCCGGCCTCTGTGTGGCCTGCCGTCACGGCTTCGAGATGAGCAATGCGCTGGAAGTAGCCGAGCGTACCTACGTCAACGTGAATATACATGCTGCCGAAAATGCCGACCGCCTGGCATCTTTGGCTCAATTGCCCGACTCCTGCGTGGCCAGTGCCGACTGCCTCAACCGTCAGCGCAAGGTCTTCGAGGAGCATGGCGTCTTCGCACCGGCTATGATCGACGGCATCATCGACCAGCTTCGGGCTCACGACGATGTGAATCTCCGCAAGAACATCGAGGGCTCCCCCGACGAAATACAGAAGCTCGTCATGCAGTTCTTCCATTGCGGATAACCCTGTTGAAGAGTCGGAAGTACTTAACCTAAATTCCGCAGCACTTTAATTTAACTTTGTTTATAAGTTCCTGAGCAACAAAAAGTTCTTCGACGCGCGGACTGAAGAAAACAAGCCGCATCAAAGCCTTCGTGTTCAAGTTCTTTGCAAGCAAAGCGGCATAGCCGAGCGCATCAGCGTGCCCGCAAAGTGGATAAGAACAGCAAGGCACTATGAACTAAACATCTACACGCACAACAAATCATATCAAGCCCCTTTCGCACTCACTGGCGGGTGAAAAACTGAATTCGCAGGTTAACGACAGCATAAAGCCCCTGTAATGCCTGACGGGGTAAGGGGAAGGTGGGCGCTACCCATACATAATCACGTCTGCAGTGGCAAGGCAATCG
>CACYYG010000012.1 GCA_902778535.1 uncultured Prevotellaceae bacterium | reverse complement strand
TCATGCAAGCGGATGATTTCTTTCTTTTCTTCTAAACTGTGATGTGTATACATAATGAACCCCAGAAGTATTCTGTCCAACTTCTGGGGTTCACTTCATTTTGACACACCCTCTTGAAGTAATTTTCGACCAAAACGTCACAAGTCACAACGTCACAATGTCACAATTTTAGAAAAACGCCAACCTTCACGGGCTGGCTAATACCCCAATTCCTCACCGACCAGCACGACGAGATGGCGGCCGCGGGGTGAGTTTCTGAGGAAGTGGACGTAGTTGCAGATACTTTCAGGTGAGTTGCAGTTGTGGCACACGCCGTCTGTCTGGCAAGGAGTCTTGATGTCAAAGCGGGCGGCGTTGATGGGCGATGCCGTCCCTCTGGCCCTTGAAAGAGCCGCCTCTGCCGTCTGTGCCACCTTGTTCATGCCAATGACGAAGATGACTTTCTTCGGACCCCAGGTAATGGCAGCCACACGGTTGCCGTTGCCGTCGATGTTCACGATGACGCCGTCCTCGGAGATGGCGTTGGCACTCGTCAGGTAGACGTCTGTCGAGAAAGCCCTGAGATACATGGCCTGTTTCTCCTCAGGCGTCTCCACCAGGTCGCGGTCGAGCACTTGCAGGGTGCCTCTTTTCCTCAGCGCATCGGGGATGCCCAGGTCGCGGACGGTCATCGTGCCGCCCCATGTCACGGAGCTGCCGTCCTCAATCAGTTCCGATACTTTCTTCACAGCCTCCTCGCCCGTAGCGCAGTAGAATCCCTCGATGTGGCGGCGCTTCAGGTTCTTGATGATGGTCTGAGCCAGATGCTCGTTTCTTTGTTCTTTTGGTGTCATATCGCTTGTTTTCGTTTCTTTACAATAACTAAATTCGTCTGTCTCTATCTGCTGCAAAAATACGAATAAATTCTGAAACGACAAAGGAAAATTTGTGGGATGGCAAAATTTGTTGTATTTTTGCAGGCAAATTCTACAATGAATCATGCTATCCAGAATCATTGAACATTCTGACATGCGGGTGCTCCATCTGCCCAGCACGTCGCAGGTGGCTTATTGCGGCATTGCCGTACATGCCGGCTCTCGCCACGAGACGGCGCAGCAGCAGGGACTGGCCCATTTCTGCGAGCATCTGGCTTTCAAGGGTACGCAGCGGCGCACCGCCACACAAATCATCAACGCCATTGAAGGCCTGGGCGGCGAGCTGAACGCTTTCACGAACAAGGAGGACACCGTCTATTACTGCGCCATTGAGCAGCGCCATTTGCGCCGTGCGCTCGACGTGTTGCAGGACATCGTGTTCCACAGCCAGTATCCTGAGCCGGAGGTGGAGAAGGAGCGCGAAGTGGTGTGCGACGAGATAGAGAGCTATGAAGACACGCCCGCCGAGCTGATCTACGACGATTTCGAGAACATTCTTTTCGAGGGGCACCCGCTGGGACACAACATCCTTGGCACCAGCGAGCAGGTGCGCTCTTACACTTCTGCCGATGCACGCTGCTTCAGGCAGAAGTGGTATCGGCCTGAGAACTGCGTGATGTTTATTTCCAGTGGAGGGTGGAAGGTTGAAGGTGGAGGGTGGAGGGTGGAAGGTGGAGGGTGGAAGGAGAATACTCCCGCCTCAGTCAAATCTCCCTCCACCCTCCACCTTCCACCCTCCACCATCATTAGAAACCGCGGCACCCATCAGGCGCATGTCATGGTAGGAACCCGCGCCTACGCTGCAGGCGACGAGCGTCGATGGGCACTCTATCTGCTGAACAACATCCTTGGCGGTCCGGCCCTGAACTCACGGCTGAGCATGGCATTGCGCGAGCGCAACGCCCTCGTCTACACCGTCGACAGCTCGATGGTGAGCTACAGCGACACAGGCTTGTGGGGCATTTATTTCGGCTGTGATCCCGACGACACGAAACGCTGCCTGCGCTTAGTCAGAAAGGAGCTGGACCGCCTGATGGACAGACCCTTGAGCGAGTCGCAGCTGCGTGCTGCCAAGCGACAGCTGCAAGGCCAGTTGGCCATTGCCGCCGAAAACCGCGAGCAGACCGTTCTCGACTGCGCCCGCACCTTTCTGCACACGGGCAAAATACGCACTGTCGGCGACGTGATGGCGCACATTGCCACGCTTTCAGCCGCCGACCTGCAGCAAAGTGCCCAGGAGCTCTTCGCCCCTGAGCACCTCACTACGCTGATCTATCAGTAATCAAGTGAATTCCTCGCCGTAGCGGATGCCCACCTCGTTCACGTATTTGCGTATGAGCGAGGAGGAGTCGCCTTTCTTGCAGATGAGCAGCACATCGCCCTGCTCAGCCACGATGTAGCCGTTGAGGCCGTTGATGACGCCGATGTGTCCCTTCGGCAGCTTGATGATGTTGTCAGAGCAGTTCTCCACCATCACCTCAGAATCGATGATGACGTTGTCGCCCTCCTTGCGCTGCTGGAACTCATAGATGGAGTGCCACGTGCCAATGTCGGCCCAGCCGAAGTTGCAGCACATCACGTATGCGTTGCCCGACATTTCCAGCGCTGCCTTGTCCATCGACAGGTTGGGATAGGCAGAAAAATGCTGCTGCACATACTGCATCTCGTCGTCAATGGACGACATAGTCGTCAGCGACGCCAGCCGGTAGCTGATGTCCTGCACGACATTTAGGAAGAAGTCGCGCATATAGCTGACATTGGCCAGAAACATACCCGTGTTCCACAGAAACTCGCCGCTGTTCATAAACAGGCGGGCAAACTCGCGTTCAGGCTTCTCCGTGAACGACTTTACCTTTGTGATGCCCTCGGTCAGCGAGGCCTCGCCCATCTGAATGTAGCCGTAGCCGGGTTCAGGGCGCGAGGGCCGTATGCCCATAGTGAGGATGATGTCGTTGGATGCCACGAAGTCGAGACCCTTGAGCACGCACTGGCAGAAGCTGTCTTCGTTGATAATCATCTGGTCGGATGGCAGGACGATGATACGGGCATTGCTGCAGAGACGGTGGATGCGCGCACTGGCCCAGGCTACCGACGGAGCGGTGTTGCGGTTGACGGGTTCGGCCAGGATGTTCTCTTCGGGCAGCTCCGGCAACTGCTGCCGTGTCAGGTTGTGATAGCGGCGGCGCGTGGTGACGAAGATGTTCTCCGCAGGGATGATGCGCGCCATGCGGTCGTAGGTGGCCTGCAACAGGGTGCGGCCGGTACCGAAGAAATCAACAAACTGTTTTGGACATGCCTTTCGGCTGCTGGGCCAGAGGCGGCGTCCGTGGCCTCCCGCTAAGATGACGCAATAATTATTTTGTAGTTTTTCTGCTTCCATTAAGAATAGTATTAGTAATGATGGGGCTAAATTAGGGAAAAAAACGCATACCGCCAAGAAAATTATGTTTTTTTGTGAAAAGAAATGTTTTTTTCCTCTCTTGCGGCGGGCTTCTCCATGAAAACACAATGATCCGCATGGTCGTCGTCTAAAGGTTTTTCATATCCCGCGAAACGTACAGTTTTAAAAACGTTTATGATGAGCCGCAATCGTCCGTATATGACCCTGAAAGGGTCAACGCTCAGTAACCGAGGGTACGAGCGGAGCGAGCACCCCCGGATAGGGCTGACGTGGGATGCATGCACTCTAAAAGAGTGCCCCAACACCCCAACAGGGCGACCCCTTCAGGGTCGACACCCCACAGTCCCTTTGTGTCCGGGGGTACTGCGTACCCTCGGTTACTGAGCGGAGACGCTTTCAGCGTCACTTGCGGATCCTACTCAGGCGGCACAGCTATTTTTCACCAAAGCACAGATACTTTAGCGGCTGTGAATGGTTCTTGAAAAAAAAGCAGATGTCTTTTTTCCGTACACACGGCGTGTACTAAAAATACACACGGTGTGTACTAAAAATACACACGGTGTGTACGAAATACATACCAAACGTTTAATGATTGTACGCATTTATCTGCAAGTGACGCTTACTGGGTCATATACGGGCGATTGCGGCTCATCATATTGAATTTGCCAAGTGAAAAAAAAGATGCCACAGGCAGGAATATGAAAAAAAAACAGTAACTTTGTAGCCGTAAAACAAGTAAAGGGCATCAGCATGGAATCGAACTTCGTTGACTATGTCAAGATATTGTGCCGGTCGGGCAAGGGCGGCAGGGGCAGTATGCACCTGCGCCATGTGAAGTACAACCCGCTGGGCGGTCCCGACGGCGGCGACGGCGGCAAGGGCGGCAGCATCATCCTGCGCGGCAACCATAACTACTGGACATTGCTGCATCTGCGCTACGAGCGCCACATCTTTGCCGAGCACGGCGGCAACGGCGGCAAAGACAAGTGCCACGGCACCGACGGCAAGGACGTCTACATCGACGTGCCGCCCGGCACCGTGGTCTACAACGCCGAGACGGGCAAATTCATCTGCGATGTGGCCTACGACGGTCAGGAGGTTGTGCTGCTGAAGGGCGGACGCGGCGGACTGGGCAACTTCCAGTTCCGTACGGCCACCAACCAGGCACCGCGCTTTGCCCAGCCTGGCGAACCGGCAGAGGAGATGACCATCATCATGGAACTGAAGCTGCTGGCCGACGTGGGACTGGTGGGTTTTCCCAATGCCGGCAAGTCGACGCTGGTGTCGGCCCTGAGCAACGCCAAGCCGAAGATTGCCAACTATCCTTTCACCACGATGGAGCCTTCGTTGGGCATTGTGGGCTATAGGGACAACAAGTCGTTTGTCATGGCCGACATTCCCGGCATTATCGAGGGTGCCGCCGAGGGTAGGGGACTGGGCCTGCGCTTCCTGCGGCACATTGAGCGCAACTCGCTGCTGCTCTTCATGGTGCCGGGCGATACCGACGACATCCTTCGTGAGTACAATATCCTTTTAGAGGAGCTGCGGAAGTTCAATCCCGAAATGCTCAGCAAGCAGCGCGTGCTGGCCGTGACGAAATGCGACCTCTTGGACGAGGAGCTGATGGAGATGCTGCGTGAAGAAATGCAAGCCCCCCCTTCTGCCCCCGAAGCCCCCCCTTCTGCCCCCGAGGGGGCTACAATAGACTATCCCCGCAAAACTAATGAAGCCCCCTCGGGGGCAGTAGGGGGGGCTGTTGGGTCTGTCCCCGTAGTCTTCATCTCAGCCGTTACGGGTTTCCATCTCGACGAGTTGAAGGATGTGCTGTGGCGCGAACTGAACAGCGAGAGCAACAAGCTGCAGACCATCATGGCCGACGACCGCCTGGTGCACCGCGACAAGGACATGGCCTCCTTTGCCCAGGAGCTGGCCGACGAGGATGCCGACGGCGATGTCGACTATCTTGATGAGGATGAGATAGAAGATCTTGAGGATGTGGAATATTTAGACGAGGAAGACTAACCGTCTGAACAAAAATCATCAATTTGCCTCAGAAAAGAAAAAAATGGTGAAAAAGGAATCTCGTTTGCAAAATTTTTCTTAAATTTGCATTCGAAAAACAACCATTTTACACCATTTTATATGCAAAAGAGATTCTTACTACTCGTTGCCATGCTGCTTACCATCGTCGTGGGCGCCGTGGCACAGGTGACCACGTCGAGCATGGCCGGTAAGGTGACGCTCGAAGGCAGTGGCGAGGAAATCATTGGCGCCACGGTGGTAGCCGTACACGAGCCGTCGGGCACGCGCTACACCGCAGTGACCAACATGAACGGTATGTTTACCATTCAGGGCATGCGCCCTGGCGGTCCTTATGCCGTCACCGTGAGCTATATCGGTCATCAGACGAAGATTGTGCGCAACATTCAGCTGCAGCTGGCTGAAAACTACAATCTGCCCGTGCAGCTGGCCGAGAACACCAACGACCTGGCTGAGGTGGTAGTGACGGGCAAAGCCTCGAAATTCTCGGTTGAGAAGACGGGTGCCGTCACAAACATCAACAGTGAACAGATTCTGAGCATGCCCACGGTGAGCCGCGACGTCACCGACATTACCCGCCTCTCTCCTTATGGCGGCAAGGGCATGAGCTTCGTCGGCACTGACGGACGATTAGGCAATTTCACCGTCGACGGTGCTAACTTCAACAACAACTTCGGCCTGTCGTCGGCACTCCCTGGCGGTGGCAATCCTATCAGCATCGAGTCGATCGAGGAGCTGCAGGTTGTCATCTCGCCATACGATGTGCGCCAGACCGACTTCATCGGCGGTGGCGTCAACGCCATCACAAAGTCGGGTACCAACATCTTCAAGGGCAGCGCCTACATCTTCCACAAGAATGAGAACATGCAGGGCGACGCTGTTGACCGTGTACAGGTTCCCGGTGCACGCGAGAAGAGCCAGAACACCACCTACGGCTTTACGCTGGGTGGCCCCATCGTCAAGAACAAACTCTTCTTCTTCGTCAACGGCGAGATGTCAAAGACGCCCACGGTGGTGAATCGCTGGCGCGGCTCTTCGCCCGAGAATCCTGCTGATGCCGACCTCTACATCTCGCGCACGTCGAATGCCGACCTTGAGATGGTTTCAAACTTCGTCAGGGAGAAATACGGCTACGACACCGGCTCGTGGACCAGTTTCCCTGCCGACGAGGACAACTACAAGCTGCTGGCCCGTTTAGACTGGAACATCAACGACCGCCACAAGCTGGCCCTGCGCTACAACTACACGAAGGACACTGCCTGGAATCCCGCCAACCGCTCGTCGATGGACGGCGGCACCGCCTCCAGCTACGACCGCATGGGACAGTTCTCCATGGCCTACGCCAATTCGATGTATTCAGCTGTGAGAGAGGTGAACTCTATCTCCTTCGACCTCAACAGCCGCCTCACCGACAAGCTGTCGAACCAGTTGCTCGCCACCTACACCAAGATGAGCGACCCCAAGCGTGACTCACCGTCGGCAGAGTTCCCCTTCATCGATATTCTCGACGGCAACGGGCAGAACTACCTCTCACTGGGCTATGAGCTCTTCACCTGGAACAATTCTGTGAACAACGTTGTTTGGAATGTCAAGGACGACATCACCTATTATTCAGGCAAGCACAAACTGACTGCAGGTGTGAGCTATGAGCACCAGATGGCTGACAACCAGTATATGCGCAACGGTACGGGCTATTATCGCTACGCATCGCTCAACGACTTCCTCACCGGCGCCGCTCCTGAGATCGTGAACCTCACCTTCGGCTACGGCGGCGAGACAAAGCCTGCTGCTCGCGTACAATATAATAAATTGGGCGTCTACCTGCAGGATGACTGGAACGTCCTTGACAACTTCAAACTGACCTACGGCCTGCGTGTCGACGGACTGTTCTTCGACAACGGCGACCTGATGAGAAACAACTACATCTACGACCTCGACTACTTCGGCAAGCACATCGATACTGGCCAGTGGCCCAGCAACACGCTGAATTTCTCACCCCGCGTGGGCTTCATCTGGGATGTCTTCGGCAACAAGAGCCTGAAGGTGCGCGGCGGCTCCGGCTTCTTCATGGGCCGTCTGCCATTGGTGTTCTTCACCAATATGCCCACCAACTCGGGTATGGTGCAGAACAAGGTGTCGCTGAGCTCCACCGGTCAGCGCAGCTCTGACAAGACCGATATGACACAGTTTGCCGGAGGCCTGGTGACCGACGCCAACGGCCACGCCACCATTGCCGCCCTGAAGGAGAAACTCATCGGCATGGGCTATGCCAACACCATCACGCCCGCCGACGGCGTGAAGCAGTCGACCATCAACGCTGTCGATCCCGACTTCAGACTGCCGCAGGTGTGGAAGACCTCGCTGGCCATTGACTACCAGCTGCCTGTGTCGTTCCCCTTCACCATCACGGCTGAGGGCATCTTCAACAAGACACTCTACGCAGCAACCATCAGCGACTGGAGCATACCCGGCGTGGGAGGCTTCGCACGCTTCAACGGCCCCGACAACCGTCCGCTCTATCCTGCCAACTACCGCGTGGGCCAGGGTGCCTTCGTGTTGGAGAATACTACCAAGGGCTACGGCTGGACTGCCAACCTCATGGTCAACACGCAGCCGGCTGAATGGATCAGCCTGATGGCAGCCTACACCCGCACCGTGAGTAAGGAAATCACGGGAATGCCCGGCTCCAATGCAGAGTCGGCCTTCACCTACGTGCCCACCATCGAGGGGCCGAACAATATCAAGCTGCACAACTCTACGTACGTCACTCCCGACCGCTTCATTGCCAGCGCCACCATCCACGACAAGTGCCGCAACCACTACTCGTTCATCTATGAGACATGGCGCGGCGGCAACAACTACTCGTTTATGACGACCAACGACATGAACGGCGACGGCTACAACTACGACGCTCTTTATATCCCCACCGACCAGCAGGTGGCCGAAGGCGACTTCCGCTTCGTCAGCAAGGACGACGCTGTGCGCTTCATGGACTTTGTACACCGCAGCGACTACCTGAAGGATCATCAGGGCGAATTTGCCGAGGCATACAGCGTCTACAGCCCGTGGGTACACCGCATCGACTTCGCCTACAAGCACGACTTCTGCCTCAACGTAGGCAACACCTATCACGACCTGCAGCTCAGCCTCGATGTGAAGAATGTGCTCAACTTCTTCAACTCGGCGTGGGGCGTTAGCAGATACCTCAATCCGGAAATCGGCAACGAGGCACGCATCCTGAAGTACGAGGGTGTCGACGGCGACGGCTATCCCACCTTCTCCACTCCCGCTGCCATCAGCGGCAAGACCGATTTGTGGGCCAAGAACCACGGCATCGGACAGTGCTGGTATGCCAGCGTGGGCGTGAAGTATATGTTCGAAGGCCGTAAGCACGACGACTGCGGATGCAACGACAGCGATGCGAAGGAAAAGACAGTCTACGTGAAGGACAACACCGAGATCAACCGTCTGAACGACGAGATCAACCGTCTGCGCAGGCAGGTCAGCGACTTGCAGAACCGCAAGCTTGAGAAGGAAATCGTCACCGTCGACAACAGTCGCGTCGTCACCTTCCCCTATCTCGTGAACTTCACCGTCAACACCACCGACGTGGTCAACCGCGAGAAGGTGAACCTGGAGACCGTTGCCAATATGATCAAGGCCACGCCCGACAAGAAGTACAGCGTCATCGGCTATGCCGACAAGCAGACAGGTACTGTTGAGGGCAACGCCAAGCTGGCCAGCGGACGCGCACAGAATGTCTACGACATCCTCATCAACCAGTATGGCGTGCCTGCCTCGCAGCTCGTCAAGGAGTCAAAGGGTGGCGTCGACTATATGTACATGAACGACGAGCAGCTCTCGCGCTCAGTCATCATCTCTGAAGTGAAGTAAATTGAAAATTGAAGATTGAAAATTGAAGATTGAAGATTATGACAGCCAAGATATACAGAAGACTTCTGATAGGTTTATCATTTATCATTTGTCATTTATCATTTAGCGTAGCGCTCACCAGCTGTTCCAACGACTATGAGCCCACCTATTTGGAGGAGGTGCGCGTGTCGCAGTCGTACATCGGCTTTGCAGCAGAGGGTAGCATGGCCACCATCGAGGTCGACGCCACTGGCGACTGGCTCATTACAACTGTCCCCGAGTGGGTGACCGTCAGCCCGATGTCTGGTTCCGCTGGCAAGACCGACGTGACCTTCACCACCGCTCAGGCAACGGCCACGCAGGAGGGCACCGTCATTCTGGAGTGCGGCGGCGCCAAGCAGCGCATCAACGTCATTCAGATGACGAAGAAGGCCGAGGCCCAGCTGGCCACCTGCGCACAGATAGCTGCCGGCAACGAGGGCGCTACCTATCGCGTGCGTGGCGTCTGTGCCACCAATCCTGACAACCAGTACGGCAACTGGAACATTCAGGACGAGACGGGACAGATATACATCTACGGAACGCTCGACAAGAAGGGCGGCAAGGGCACTTATCCCATCTGCGGCGCCAATGGCTGGGGCTTCGGCGTAGGCGACATCGTTACCGTAGAGGGTCCGATGAAGAACTACAACGGCACCATCGAGCTGGTCGACGTCACCGTCATCAGCATCGAGAAGTCGCTCATCAAGCTGGAATCTCTTTCCACCAACGACCCGCTGCCCACCGCAGGCGGCGAGGTGACAGCTTTCATCAGCTGCAAGGGCAACGGCATCGGCGTCGTCATTCCCGACGATGCCAAGAGCTGGCTCAGCATCAGCGGACTCTCTGTAGGCAGTGTCACTTTCCGTGCACAGCCCAACACCGGCGACTTCCGCAAGACCACCGTTACCTTCACTACTGCCGACGACAGCGGCAATGAGTACACCGCTCAGGCCACTATTTCGCAGGAGGCAAAGTCTGATCCCAACGCTGCCGGCTCGCTGAACAATCCGTTCACGCCCGCCGAGGCCAACGCCTTCTGCATGACGCTGGGCGAGGGCAAGACCACCGACAGCAACTACTACGTGAAGGGCAAGATCATCGCTATTGAGGAAAAGAACCAGTTCGGCACACAGTATGGCAACTGCACGTTCTATATGTCGGCCGACGGTACGGAGTCATCCGAGCAGTTCTATGTCTTCCGCACCCTCTATCTGGGCAACAAGAAGTACAGCGACGACAGCTGGGTGAAGCCGAAGGCCGGCGATGAGGTCATTATCTGCGGCAAGCTCACGCTCTACAAGGATAAGGAAGGCAACCTCGTGCCCGAGACTTCAGCCAACAGCAGCTACATCTACTCGCTCAACGGCAAGACAGAGTAGCCGTCGTGCCCATATAAAACAACAGAAGTCTTCGTGTGGTCTCAGGCCATACGAAGACTTCTTTTTAAACAAACAGTCTTTTGTCAGGATGTGTTACAGGCTTTCAACGAAGGTGCGCGTCAGTTGGAAGGACTGCGCAGCTACCTGATTCCAGAAGTCGTGGTATTGTGAAGCGTGGCTGTCGCGCAGGGGCATGTCGCTGACGACGCGGAAGGAGATGAACGGCACTTTGCTGATATAGCACGCATGAGCGATGGCTGCCGACTCCATATCTACGGCCAGCGCCTCGGGGAAGAGGTCGATGATGCGCTGCATCTTTTCGCGAGAATCGACGAACCAGTCGCCTGTGACGATGAGGCCTGAATGGAGGTGAGAGGTGAGAGGTGAGAGGTGAGAGCTTTGCGTGAGCTCCTGAGCCTTCTTCAGCAGATATGGGTCGGCCTGATAGCGGGCAGGCATGCCCTGCACCTGTCCGTAGACCAGCGAGCCGTCCTCGGCAGCGCCGCAATAGACGTCGTGATAGGTTACTTCACGGCTCACTACGATGTCCTTGATGCTCACGCCCTCGCCATTGCCGCCTGCACAGCCCGACGAGATGATGCAGTCGGGCCGGTGCTCGTTGATCATGCGCTGCACACCCAAGGCGGCGTTCACCTTGCCGATGCCGCACTTTTCTACTATTACCTGACTGTTCTGAAAAACCTGGCGCAGCTGCTGCAGCTCGCGGTCCATTGCTACAATGATTCCTATTTTCATCTTGTTTTACATTATTTGTATGCAAAGATACTAAATAATTCATAATACATCATCCATAATTCATAATTATTTTGTACTTTTGCGCCCGAATTTTGCAAAATCGAAGTGAATGAAACGACAGATTGCCATCCTCGGCTCTACGGGGAGCATTGGCACGCAGGCCCTGCAGGTTATCGAGGAACACAGCGACCTCTATGAGGTCTATTGCCTCACGGCCAACAACCGTGTGCAGCTGCTGGCCGAGCAGGCACACAAGTTCCGTCCTGCCGCCGTGGTCATTGCCAACGATCAGCGCTATGATGAGCTGAAAAGCCTTATGGCCGACCTGCCCGACGTAAAGGTCTTTGCCGGCGCTCAGGCTTTAGACGAGATTGTCGAGGCCGGGCCCATCGACATGGTGCTCACCGCTATGGTGGGCTTCGCTGGCTTGTCGCCAACCATCCATGCCATCAAGGCCGGCAAGTCTATTGCCTTGGCCAACAAGGAGACGCTGGTCGTGGCCGGCGCTCTCATCCTGCAGCTGGCGCAGCAGTATCACGTCAGCATCCTGCCCGTCGACAGCGAGCACTCTGCTATTTTCCAGAGTCTCGTCGGCGAGGACGACAATCCCATTGAAAAGATTCTGCTGACGGCCTCCGGCGGTCCGTTCCGCCTGTTGCCTGCCGAGCAGCTGGCCACGGTGACGAAGGCCGATGCCCTGCGCCATCCCACGTGGGACATGGGTGCAAAGATCACTATCGACTCGGCCACGATGATGAACAAAGGCTTTGAGGTGATAGAGGCGAAATGGCTCTTCGGCGTCGAGGCCAGTCAGATACAGGTGCTGGTGCATCCGCAGAGCATCGTCCACTCGGCCGTGCAGTTCCAGGACGGCTCGGTGAAGGCGCAGCTGGGCGTGCCCGATATGCGCCTGCCCATCCAGTATGCGCTGTCGTTTCCGCGCAGGCTGCCGCTGAGTGGCAACAAGCTGAATCTCTTCGAGAGCCATGCGCTGGAGTTCTTCGAGCCCGACTTGGAAAAGTTCCGCTGCTTAGCCCTGGCCTTCGAGGCCATCAAGGCCGGCGGCAACATGCCCTGCATCGTCAACGCTGCCAACGAAGTGGTCAACCGTGCCTTCCTCGACGACCGCTGCTCATTCCCGCAGATGGCCGACGTCATCGCCGAGACCATGCAGCGCGTCGCTTTCTCTGCCACGCCCGACTACGACGTCTACGTCAGCACCGATGCCGAGGCACGACGCGTCGCCGCCTCAATGCTTAATGCATAATGCATTATGCATAATTGGCTGCGCATGAGGTAAATCATTAAGCATAGAGCATTAAGCATTAAGCATAAAAAATGGAAGTATTTCTGATAAGACTGTTGCAGTTTCTCCTGGCCATCTCGCTGCTTGTATTGCTGCATGAGCTGGGCCATTTCACCTTTGCCAAGATATTCAAGGTCAGGGTGAACAAGTTCTATTTGTTCTTCAACCCGAAGTTCCACATTGCCAGCACTTACGACACGTGGGTGCGCCGCTTGCTGAAGCTGAAGCCCGAAGTGGTGCCCACAAAGGAAGTCGACGTCGAAGTGAAGGAAGGTGAGGAGCCCAAGAAGGAGACCGTAAAGGAATATGTAGGCACGGAGTATGGCCTTGGCTGGCTGCCCCTCGGCGGCTACTGCGCCATCGACGGCATGATAGACGAGACGAACACGAAGCTCGCAGCCGAAGCCAAGCCCTGGGAGTTCCGCACCAAGCCCACCTGGCAGCGCCTGCTCATCATGATTGGCGGCGTGCTGGTCAATTTCCTCCTGGCCCTGTTCATCTACTCCATGATTCTCTTCACATGGGGCGAGACCTATGTGCCCGTCGAGAAGATGACCCGCGGCATGGAGTTCAACGCCGAGGCAAAGGCTTTGGGTTTCCAGGACGGCGACGTGCTCGTGAGCACCGACCGCGGACCGCTGAAGAAATGGGACGACGACCTGTTCCGCCAGGTCTCGAAAGCCAGACAGGTGAACGTGCTGCGCAATGGTCAGCCCGTCACCATCAACATTCCCGAGTCGGTCGACCTCAATCTGCTTAACATGTTCAAGGCCACGCCCATGTTCATGCGTGTGTGGATGCCCGCCGTTGCCGACAGCATCATCCCGGGAACAGCAGCTGCTGAGATTGGCATGATGCCGGGCGACACCATCGTAGGCATCAATGGCAAGACCGTCACGTCCTATAATCAGTTTCAGGACGAGATTGCCCTCCTGCGCGATGTCTTAGAGGCAAAGCCAGCCGACAGCATGAAGGTGCGCCAGGTAGAGATCGTTCTCGCAAGGAAGATGTCATCACCTGCAGAAGAAACTCCAGATCTCAACTCTGAAGACACAAATCTCAATTCTCAAATCTCAAATCTCAATTCTGAAACCTCAACTCTCAACTCTCAACTCTCAACTCTCAACTCTCAAATCTCAACTCTCAAATCTAAAAGGGACACCCTTACCACCACGCTCTCATCCGACCTCAAACTGGGCTTCTTCCCCGTGCAGCTGTACGAGCCGACCACGTTCAAGTACGGATTCTTCGAGAGCATCCCTGCCGGCATTGGCTACGGGTGGCACAAGCTCTGCGGCTACGTCAGCGACATGCAGTATGTCTTCACCAGCGAGGGAGCGAAGTCCCTGGGCGGCTTCGGAGCCATCGGCAGCCTCTTCCCCGAAGTCTGGGACTGGCACCGCTTCTGGGAGATGACAGCCTTCCTCAGCATCATCCTCGCGTTCATGAACATCCTGCCCATCCCCGCTTTAGACGGCGGACACGTGCTGTTCCTGCTCTACGAGATGATTACCGGACGCAAGCCCAGCGAGAAGTTCATGATTCGCGCCGAGTATATCGGCTTTGGCATCCTCATCCTTTTGATGGTGGTGGCCAACCTCAACGATATCCTGCGCTGGCTCGGCTATATGTAAGCAGCACATAGACAGCAGCTACAACGACATAGCACATGGCCACTTGCAGCACAGAAGGGTGAAGACCCTCGATGCTCGCAAGTGGCCATGTGCTGATAGCATCTAAAGCCTCGTTCATTAAGTGGGCAATGCCCACGGCAATGGTCGCAATGGGGGGAAAGACAAACGCCGTGAGGGCCGAGTAGAGAATGAGCGTAACGAGAGGCACGACCACAAGGTTGGTGACGAGGAACCACGGCGACAGTCGTCCGAAGTAATAAGCTATGAGCGGTGCCGTGCCTATCTGGGCTGCTACTGATATCATAGCAAGAGTAAGCAACCAGCTGACGATGCGGTGCTCCATCCTCCAGCGTGCCGACACCCTGTTCTCCATCAGCGGCACAAACAGCAGAATGGCCAGC
Organism: uncultured Prevotellaceae bacterium; assembly: GCA_902778535.1. Taxonomy (GTDB): domain Bacteria; phylum Bacteroidota; class Bacteroidia; order Bacteroidales; family Bacteroidaceae; genus Prevotella. The sequence continues at coordinate 58,750 of CACYYG010000012.1, read as the reverse complement.
ATCGACATGAACGACAGCTGGAAGCCAATATCGAAAAGAGCACTGCTGTCGACCAGCAGCATGACAATGGCCGTGAAGCAGAGCACATTGAGTGGTGCACGTCGCCCTCCGCGGAGTGAGAAGAGCGCATAGACGGTAATCATCGTAGCAGCACGTATGAGGCTGGTGGGCAGGCCGGTGAGCAACGCGTAAGCCCATACAGCAAGAATAATCAGACCCTGCGACAGCCACGTGCGCCGCCGAGCCAGCGTCAGCCGTGTCAGCAGTAGATAGATGATGCTCAGGTGCAGGCCGCTCAATGCCAGCACATGAGCGGCACCTGTTGTGTTGAAGCGCGAGCGCAGCTCAGGCGTCAGCGCACTCTTGTCGCCTAATACCATCGCGGCTATCAGCGCTTGCGCCTCGTCGTCGTCATCCACCTGCAGACGTTGCAACAGACGGTTGCGCACCACCAACGCCTTTATGCGCAGGCGTTGCAGGTGGCTGATGTTGTTCCAGCCGTCGCCGCCCCTTTGCCAGCCGTCATAGCGCACAAACATTCCGTCGCTGATACGCACCTTCAGGTTGTCGCCAGCCCTGAGCTGCAGGCTGCGCTCGTCTTTCCAGAAGTAGCAGCGGCGGCGCTCGCCCGTCTCGGTAAGCAATAGGTCAGCCTGCAGCGTCTTCGGCTTGTCGGCAGGCACCGAGGCCACCACCGCCTCCGTCCACTGGCCGTCGGGCACGCGCCTCTCGTCAGGTGCCAGCAATCTGATGACTGCGATGGCAACTGACAGCAGGATGGCTACAGGCAGCAGTGGCGTGTTGATGGGACGTAGCGCGTTTCTCATCTTTCTTTTAGAATAACTGCTACAATAAAGAAAATATTTTGTATCTTTGCCCCCAGTTTAATCGTTTATTGTTGTTATGAACAAAGTACGCATCACAGCCATTCGCCAGACCGTCTACCAGGACTTGATGTCAAAGTATGAAAACCCGATAGAGCACACCTGCGATGTGCGTGAGGGACAGCAATGGATTGCTGTTGACGGCCAGTGTCCTGAGGGGATGTGTCCTTCGGCGTGGGAGTCGATGCAGCCCTTTGTGGAGTCGCTGGCGCAGGGCAAGGGCAATTTCTTTGACGGCTGGATGAAGAATCCCATGAGTGCGATGATCAGCTGCAACGACGGCTTCCGGCCCTTCAGCTTCTATATTGAGGTGTGGCCAGAATGATTCCATCATTTTTTACAAAAGAGGGGCGCAGCCGCGGCTGCGCCGTCATTCGTCTTCATTTAGCGTTTGTTCCTTGTTGGGCAGTGGGATTTCCTGCTGTTTTCCTTCGCCAAAGAAATAGCTGATGCCGAAGATGATGATGGCCAGGAGCAACACCAGGATGATGATGTGGACGACGAGCCGCCGCCGCTCTTTGCCCGGATTGGCTTGTCTGCGGCGTTTCTGGGGTTTCTGTTCCTCCTTATTGTCTTGTTCTACTGGCACCGGCATGCCTCTCCCTGGCTTCGTCTCCTGTTCCTCGTAGCCCTGTCCTACGGGCACGAGCACACGCCCCAGCGGTTGCGGGGCATCGCTTTTCTGTTGGCTGTTTCTTTCGTCTGATGTTAGTTGCATGGCTTGAAGGCTTTACGGGTTGCTGTGGCAAGGCTGAGGAGCATTTCAATGAGTAGGATGACTGTCATCAGGATGAGGATGACGATGGCGACCTTTCCTCCGAAGAGGCCGAGGATGAAAGTGATGCTGATGACGAGGGTTACCCAGAGGGAGCGCAGCAGACGGCTGACGAAGTCGCCGGCGCTGATGATGCTCTCGCCGATGTTGAGCACGACGAGCACGACGAGCACGCCGATGGCTGCCAAAAGTGATGAGAAAATACCCCACTCGAGGAAGGAATCGGCCAGCCACTGGCGCACGCCACGGTGGGCTTCGGGCGTGACGATGCCAGCAAAGAGGGCGAAGAGCACGCTCAGCGTGGCGAGGTAACGGTTGGTGGCAATCTTCTCATGCCAGAAGGCCTTGTCGGCTGTGTGCATGAACGTTGCTATCTTGGTGATAGTTTCCATGGTCTTCTTTCTTTGAGTTTACTATACAAAACATTCGCTCATTACCGTGGTGTAAAGTAGATAGAGGCCGACGGTGACGAGGACTGCGCAGGCTGCTGCGGCTCCCATCCACTTGTTGACGGGTGACAGGCGTACGGGCTGCGTGGCGTAGTAGGGCTTGGAGAAGGCTTCGCTGCGTGCCAAATGCCACAGGGCGAAGGCGATGAGGAGGGTGAGGATTTGCCAAAGTACGGGGTACAGGCCTGAGTGCTGGTAGAAGTCGAGGTGTGAGAGATGACTGTCGCTGGACGTCATGGCGGTCATTGTTTCGCTGAAGACTTTCTGCAAACCGTCGGTGACAAGGTTGGCAACAGCTATCGACAGCACCAGGACCCAGCGCAGGAAGAGGATGCCTATCCATGACTTGCTCTTTGCCGACAGGCAACTGTCGCCCAGCAGCACCGAGAAGGCGTAGACGCAGCACAGCTCAGAGACGATCCATGCGATGCTGACGACGGTTATCAGCGTATCGCTGATTTGACTGCCGGAGGCGTAATGGCTGATGAGGTGCTGGTAGTAGACAAATGTGAAGACCATACCGACGAGGGTGCCGATGACGGTCAGGACGACGAAGAGCCGTGCCGATTTGTTGCTGGCCAGCTTATAGAGCAGGCAGTAGCCAATGAGCGGGATGAGGAAATGGAAGAGTTCGCAGTTGCGCCAGAAGGTGTAGAGGGCGATGTTCATCGCCTTGCTCTTTTCTTCCCAGTCGTTGAGACCGATGTCGTCGTAGTTGAAAAAGTCGTGAGTCGTGCCATAGCGATACATCAGCAGGGAGACGATGGTGCCGATGAAGAACAGCAGGGCGACCATGGTTTGCATGGATGGCTTGAGCGGCGACAGACGGGATGGCTGTGCGGTGTTCAGATGCTGTTGGTTGGTAGGGTCGTTCATCTTGTTTTGTTTTTTATTTCTACATCGAAAAACACGAAATGAACAAATTCTTGTTCGTGATTTTAGGGTTTTTAGATGTGACTTATTTCAACATCGAAAAACACGAAAAGAACAAATTCTTGTTCGTGGATTTAGAGTTTTTAGATGTGAATTATTCATTTATTTCATGTACCACTTGTCGTTGGTCAGCACCATCGGCACCATGACCTCCTCGTCGGTGGCGTCGCCAAAGCTCATCTTCAGGAAGACCTGCATGACGTTGAGGGCGGTGTCGCGCTCGGCACGTGTGAATTCGATGCGTGTGACGCCGCCGTGCTGCCGGTTTACTTTCAGTACGTGCTGACTGTAAAGCTGCAACAGCTGCTGACGGTGCTCATCGCTGAGGCTGCCGATGGAGGCGTGGCCCAGGAGAAACGTTTCCGCACGGTTTTCGATGTAGAGCGCCTTATAGCATTTCAGCGCCACGGCTCCGGCCTGTATTCCCTCGTCGGGAGCCGGTGCCGGCTCTTTTGCGGTGCAGCCGAGCAGCATGACTGTGAGGATCATGCTGCAGATGGCTGTGAAGAAGTGTGTCGGACCGTGGCTGCTCATGGCTGACTACAGGAAATTGATGGTGCTGGGTGCTGCCTCGGGCACTTCGGGGCGCGGCGGCTCGGGAATGTTGTTCTGGTTGCCGATGCTGTCGAGTACCTCACGGCTGCGGCTGTAAGTAGGCGTCTGCTCAACGTTGGAGATGACGTCGTCGTTGTCTAAGTCTTCGGCGCTGAAGATGTAGATGTTGGGACGGCGCTTGTAGTTGGTGCGTGCGTTGCCCTCGCCGTAGTAGTGCTGACGGCGGTCGTCGCGCTTCGCTGCCTTTTCCTGCTCTTCGGCCAGACGGCTGGCCTCTTCGCGGCTCTGCTGCTTCAGCATGCGCTCCTCCATGCCGTCGATGTTCTGGATGCCAAAGCCCGTGGCCAGTATCGTCACCTTCACTTTCTTGCCCAAGTCGGGGTCGATGGCTACGCCCCACTTGATTTCGAAGTCGCCGAACTTCTCCATGAACTCGTGTACATAGTTCATCTCCTCCATCATGAAGTTGTCTTTGGAGTCTTTCTGATGCGAGAACGAGATGTTGAGCAGAATACGCTTCGAGTTGAAGATGTCGTTGTCGTTGAGCAACGGCGAGTGGAGGGCATCGTCGATGGCTTTCTTCACGCGGTCCTCACCTTCGCCGAAGCCTGTCGACATGATGGCCACGCCACCGTTCTGCAGCACGGTCTTCACATCGTTGAAGTCGAGGTTGACGGTTCCGTGCAGCGTGATGATCTCGGCTATTGACTTTGCAGCCACACTCAGCGTGTCGTCGGCCTTGCCGAAGGCATCGAGGAAGCTGAGGTCGGGGTAAATCTCGCGCAGGCGCTCATTGTTGATGACGAGCAGGGCATCGACATGCTTCTGCATCTCCTCCACACCGTCGAGAGCCTGGTCGATCTTCTTGTTGCCCTCGAAACGGAAGGGAATGGTGACGATGCCGACGGTGAGGATGCCCATGTCCTTCGACACCTTGGCGATGACAGGTGCTGCACCTGTGCCTGTGCCGCCGCCCATGCCGGCTGTAATGAAGGTCATGCGCGTGCCGTCGTTCAGCATGTTGTGGATGTCCTGAATGCTCTCCTCTGCTGCAGCCTTTGCCTTGGCAGGCCGGTTGCCGGCGCCGAGGCCCTCGCTGCCCAACTGCAGCTTCACGGGCACGGGCGAGTCGTTGAGTGCCTGATTGTCGGTGTTGCAGACGACGAAGGTCACGTCGTGGATGCCTTCACGGTACATGTGGTTGACAGCGTTGCCGCCACCGCCGCCTACGCCGATGACCTTGATGATGCTGTGCTTCTCTTCGGGAACGCCGAAGTCTAATATCTCGTTGTTTTCCATCTTGTTTACTTTTTACGGTTTTATTCTCTGAAAAAATTCTCTATTCTTCGGCGAAGATGTCGGTGGTGATTTTCTTTACTGAGCGCTTGAAACGATTCCATCCGCTGTTTTCCTTCTTGATGCGGCGCTCCTCTTCCTTCTGGCGCTCCTCTTCCTCGCGGCGCTGGCGCTCCTCCTCATCTTTCTTGCGGCGTGCCTCTTCGGCAGCCTTCTCCTCTTCCTGAGCGGTGCGAATGGTGCCGGTCTGCACCTCGGTAGCCTGTCGTGCAGGGCGCTCGGGCACAGCCTTGGCTTCGTCTTCATCGTTCTGTTCGAAGAGATCGCCGCCACGGTTGATGCCATTGCCGGCGCAGTTGATGTCACCCTTCAGCAGTAGGCCCAGCACGGTGTTGAACATGCCGTTGCGTGCCTTCAGCAGGTCGTTGCCGCTGTTGATGGTGGTGGTGACGAACTTGGCCACGCGCACCTTGTCGATGCGTGTGTAGGCCGAGACTGCCTTCTCGATGTTGCGCATGTTCGAGCCGCCGCCGGTCAGGATGATGCCGCCCAGCAGCTTGTCGGTGTACTCCGACGGTATCTGATAGCTGGCGTTCTCGATAATCTCCTGCAGGCGTGCCTCGACAATCTGGATGAAGCGGCGGCTCTCTACCTGTCGCTCCGGGTCGATGCTGTATTTCAGCGTCGGGTCGATGTCGTTGTTGTCGGTATAGGCCGAGCCATACTTCAGCTTCATCTGTTCGGCTTCGCCTTCTTCCATCTGCAGCGAGGCGATGTCCTTGGTGATGTTGTTTGAGCCTAAGGGGATGACGGCCAGATGGCGCAGTACGTTCTTCCAGAACACGGTGACGGTTGTGGTGTCGGCGCCGATGTCGACCAGCACGCAGCCCGAGCGTTTCTCTGCCTCGGTGAGCACGGCGTTGGCCAGTGCCAGCGGGGCGAGGTACATCTCGGCCACCTTGATGCCGGCCAGCTCGAAGCAGCGGTTGAGGTTTTGGAAGAATGTCTTGCGCATGAGAATATTCAGGAAGTTACCCTCAAGCCGTGCGGCGCGTATTCCCACGGGATCCATCTGCAGCTGTGTGTCCACGCGGTACTCCTGCTCGGCCACGTCGAGGATCTTCTGGTCGGGATATTCTAAGGAGAGGTTTTCGTCCATCAGCTCCACAACCATCTCCTGCGTGATGATGGCGGTGCCGTCGGCATTGATGCCCGAGAGGTCGCGCTGCACGCTGTTGCGCACCGAGCGCAGCGACTGTCCGCCGACGCCGACGAAGACCTGCAGGATGCGCGCCTGCAGCTGCATCTCGAGTTTCCTCACCATCGACTGCAGGCACTGTGCCGTCTTGTCGATGTTGTACACTACGCCCTTGCGGATGAACGACGAGGAGTCTTCCTTCACCATAGCGAGCACCGAGATGCTGCCGTCGGGCTTCTTCTGTCCGGCAATGCCTACGACCTTCGACGAGCCGAGTTCAATTGCCACAATAAAGTCTTTCTGTTCTGCCATCATATTATAGTTTTTTTTGCGTTATTACGTTATTTCGTTGTTTCGATTTTTACTTTTTCTTCTTGCAGACAATCTGGTTGTTGAACTCTACGCTGATGCGTGAGTATTTGTTCCATCCGGCCTGACTGAGCCCGTAGCGATAGAACTTGCGCAGGCGCTCCAGTTTCTTTGTCACGCCGATGGGACGCCCGATATAGATGGTGTGTCCGCCTACGCGAGGCACCATCTCGACGGTGCTGTCGGGCAGTACGTTGACCTGCTCTATCTGGTTACGCCAGAAATCGTCGTCCATGATGATGCGTCCGATGGGTGCCAGCACGCGGGTGGCGTAGTCGTGAGTGATGTTGCCCGTGGCCACGACGAGGTTGCACACGAAGCCAGTGTTTGTGAGCACCTTGCCGTTGCGGTCGACGTAGTAGTCCTCACCTTTGGCCATAACGTGCATCACGGGCACACGCTCGCTAATGTTTATCTTCACGTTGCCGCTCTGCGTCTTGTATGCCTCGGCGCGCTCGATGAGTTCCTGAGCCTCCAGGCGTTCCTCAATGGTGCGCAGGTTGACGTCGGAAAGGCGCTGGCCTACGGGGTTGATCTGCTGTTCGGTCAGCATGCGGCTTACGTCGGCCGGCGTGAGGAAGCCGCCCGTAGCGTTTCTCTCGACGGTGACCTGCACGTCGCTGCACGTCATGTCGCGCTCAATGGGATGGTTGAACGCGGTGACGGCGAGCAGCAGGTAGACGCCGATGATGACGCCGAAGCTGACAGTGAATATTTTCTTCCAGTTGATGTGCATGTTACGGCTTGAGGTTGATCTTGCGTTTCAGGATGTTGGCAATCTGCGGCACCTGCTCGTCGAGGTCGCCTGCGCCAAGGACGATGAGCACGTCGAAGTCGCGGCTTTTCACCAACGGGATGACATCGTCCTTTGTGATGAGCTGCTTCTTCACCCCCGGCTTCAGACAGTCGTAGATGAGCTGCGACGTGACGCCTTCGATGGGCTTTTCACGGGCAGGGTAGATGTCGGTGAGGATGACCTCGTCTAACTGGCTCAGTGCCTCGGCAAACTCGCGGTAGAAATCCTTCGTGCGACTGTAGAGATGCGGCTGGAAGATGGCCGTGATATGGCGGTCTTTGTAGAGCAGGCGCATGGAGCGGGCACTCTGGTAAATTTCCTTCGGGTGATGGGCATAGTCGGAGAGGAACACCAGCTCGGGCGTGCGAATCTTGAAGTCGAAACGGCGGTCCACGCCGCTGAACGACAGCATGCCGATGCGCAGCTCGTTGGCCGTGCAGCCGGCCAGCTGTGCCATGGCCATTGCGGCAATGCCGTTCTCGATATTGATGGGAACGGGCTGTCCCAGCTCCACGTTCCTGATGCTCTCGATGGGCGAGATGAAGTCGAAGGTGATGTCGCCGTTCTCCATACGGATGTTCTCGGCGTGGAAGTCGCCCTCGTCCAGGCTGTAGTCATAGCGGCGCACGCCGGGCTGCAGGCTCTCTTTCATCTCAAGTCCACGGTGCACGATAAGGGCGCCCTCGGGCTGTATCAGCTCCGTGTAGTGGCGGAAGCTCTCGAGGTAGGCTTCTTTCGTGCCATAGATGTCTAAATGGTCGGGGTCGGTGGCTGTGATGACCGACATATAGGGCCTGAGATGATGGAACGAGCGGTCGTATTCGTCGGCCTCGATGACAACAAAGTCCGATGTCTGGCTGAGGATGTAGTTCGTGCCGTAATTCTTCGCAATACCGCCGAGAAACGCGTTGCAGTCTAAATGGCTCTGGTGCAGGATGTGTGCACACATTGTGCTGGTCGTGGTCTTGCCGTGGGTTCCAGCCACGCACAGGCCGTGCATCTGACGTGTCAGGGTGCCCAGCACTTCGGCGCGTTTCTCTATCTCGAAGCCGTTCTCGCGGAAGAAAACTAATTCCTTGTGCTCGGCAGGAATAGCAGGCGTGTATACCACCAGACAGTGCTGCGGGTCTTTGCAGGCATGGGGAATGTCGGCCACACTCTCCTCATAGTGCAGCAGCATGCCTTCCTTCTCTAAACGGCGCGTCAGCTCTGAGGGTGTGCGGTCGTAGCCGGCCACCACCAATCCGCGGCTGATGAAATAGCGGGCAATGGCACTCATGCCGATGCCGCCTGCGCCGATGAAATAGACGGCCTTGTATTCTCCGAAATGGTTGTTGTCTTTCATTGTTTTCACGTTTATTTTTCTCAGTGCTATAGGGGCTTTCAAAAAGGATATATGTTTTTTTCAAAAAAGGTATATGTTTTTTTTCAAAACCATGACCCTTTTTTTCAAAAAGGTATATGTTTTTTAAAAGCGGTTATTTTCTGGCCAGTGCGATGACTTCCTTGGCAATGATTTCTGCGCTGTCGGGCAGAGCCATCTTCAGGATATTCTCGCTGAGCGAGGCCAGGCGTGCGTCGTCCTTCACTGTGTCGATGGCCAGTCGGATGAGTTTGTCAGGAGCCTCGGCATCCTTTACATAGAGGGCGGCATCGTGGTTGACCAAGGCCATGGCGTTCTTCGTCTGGTGATCCTCGGCCACGTTGGGGCTTGGCACGAGGATGACAGGCTTGCCCAGCAGACAGAACTCGCTGATGCTGCCTGCACCGGCACGGCTGATGACCAGGTCGGCAGCGCGGTAGGCGGCAGCCATGTCGCTGATGAAGTCGGTGATGATGATCTGAGATTTGAGTTTTGAGATTTGCGATTTGAGAGGTTCCTCGCCAAGCCTGCGAGCTATCTCTGCGCTGTAATACTTGCCAGTCTGCCAGATGAACTGCAGGCCCGAGTCGCCAATCAGGTCGAGGTGCTGCAGGACGCTCTCGTTGATGGTGCGGGCGCCAAGGCTTCCGCCCACCAAGAGCACGGTCTTCTTTGCGCTATCAAGGCCGAAGCTGGCCAGTGCCTCCTGTCGCGTCACCTTCGATTCGAGCAGGGCCTGGCGCACGGGATTGCCGGTCAGCATGATTTTCTCCTTGGGGAAGAAGCGCTCCATGCCTTCGTAGGCCACGCAAATCTTGGCCGCCTTCTTCGCTAACAGCTTATTGGTGACGCCGGCGTAGCTGTTCTGCTCCTGCAACAGGCACGGCACGCCCATCTTAGCTGCCATGTTCAGCGTAGGGCCGCTGGCATAGCCGCCAACGCCTACCGCCACCTGCGGCTGGAATTCCTTGATGATTTGCTTAGCCATGCGCTGGCATTTCCACACGCGATAGAGCACCTTGATGTTCTTCAGCGGGTTCTTGCGGTCGAAACCCATGATGGGCAGGCCTTTTATCTCATAGCCTGCCTGCGGCACGCGCTGCATTTCCATTCTTCCCTCAGCGCCTACGAAGAGAATCTGGGCGTCGGGCAACAGCTCACGGATGGCGTTGGCAATGGATACGGCGGGGAAGATGTGTCCGCCAGTGCCGCCGCCGCTGATGATGACTCTGATTGCTTCTTTCATATCCTAATCCTTTCTTTTTTATGCGTTTGCGGTTTCTTTCGCCAAGTCGTTGCGCTTTGCCGAGCGGCTGACGCTGAGTATGGCGCCTATGTAGGCACAGCTCACCAAAGTTGACGTGCCGCCCTTCGACACCAACGGCAGCGGCTGGCCCGTGACGGGGCCGATGCCCACGGCCACCATCATGTTGATGGCCGCCTGAGTGACTAAGAGCAGGGCTAAGCCCATGACGAGGAAGGCGGGGAAGTTGTTCTCACACCTCCCCGATATTCGCGCAGATCGGAACAGCAGGATGATGTAGAGAAACACCACGGCAATGGCGCCTATGAGTCCCATTTCCTCGATGATGATGCTGAAGATGAAGTCGGAGAAAGCCTGCGGCAGGTAGTCGCGCTCCACAGAGTTGCCCGGCCCTTTGCCGAAGATGCCCGACGACGCGATGGCGAAGTTAGAGTGCGCCACCTGGAAGTTCTCCCTCACTTTGTAGTCCTTGGGATTCTCGGGCCGTGGCTGGTGGTTCACCAAGCGGTTGCGCCATGTGCCGAAGCGGTGGAAAATCTTGGCCACGAAGCCTTCCTCCTTGTGCTGCACATTGGCAGTGGTCTGCTCGGTGGCGTCGGTCTTGGCTGCGTCGTCACCGGCCAGTGTTCCAATGCCGAAGGCCAGCGCACCCATCAGCACTACGACGCCCACCACCTTGCCTAACTGTTTCAAGGGCACACGTCCGATGAACATCATCGCGAAGATGACGGCAAAGAGCAACATCGCCGTCGACAGGTTCTCCAGCCCGATAAGCATAATCATGGGCAGAGCCAGCCACAGGATATACTTCATGGCCTTAGGGTCGGCGCCGCTGTCGTCTTCTAACTGCATGGCGCTCAGAATCTGTGCCGTAGCCAGCACCATCGTGCCCTTGGCCAGCTCAGAGGGCTGGAAGGTGAATCCCGGCAACTGGATGACGCGGTTGGCGCCGTTGATGCTCTCGCCGAAGAACAGCACCCAGAGCAGCGTGGCGTAGGACAGGAACAGGAAGATGGGCGTGGTGAGTTTGAAGTATCGGCACGGAATGTTGAGCGTAACGATGGTGATGACGATGCCGAAGAGGATGGTGCCTGCGTGATAGATGATGGGCCCCATGTAGTTGTGGCTCTTGAACGACAGCGTGCTCGAGGCCGAGAAGACCTCGATGAGGCTGATGAGGCATAGGAAGAAGAACACCATCCAGATGCCTTTGTCGCCTTTGAAGAGATTGCCTATTTTCTTGTTCATGCTTTTTTACAGATTGACTAGTCTATAGGTTCCTTGCCAGTTCCTTGAACTGCTCGCCGCGGTCTTCCATGTTCTTGAAGAGGTCGAAGGAGGCGCAGCAGGGTGAGAGCAGCACTGTGTCGCCGGGCTGGGCCAGCTCGTAGCAGGCCTGCACACAGTCGGGCATCGAGTGGGTGTCGCGTACAGGCAGGCCGAGTGCATCGAAGTTGTCGTGCAGCTTCTGGTTGTCGGCGCCGAGGTAGACGATGGCCCTGCACTTTTCGCGGATGAGTGGCTTGATGGGCTCGTAGTCATTGCCCTTGTCCTTGCCGCCGACGATGAGCACCACCTTCGTCTTCATCGAGTCGAGGGCATACCAGCAGGCATCGACGTTGGTGGCCTTCGAGTCGTTGACATAGTGCACGCCGCGCACGGTGCATACCTTCTCTAAACGGTGCTCCACGCCCGGGAAGTCGCTTAACGACTGGCGGATCACTTCCTTCTTGATGCCGGCGATGTTGGAGGCGATCCCGGCAGCCAGTGAGTTGTAGATGTTGTGGCGGCCTGTCAGGCTCAGTGCCTCCTGCTCCATGTTGAAGGGCTCGGGCTTCTCTATCGTGTACTTGCCAGCCTCGATATAGCCGATGCTGCCTTTCTCCTTCAGCTCAGAGAAGGGATACTGTACGGCCTTGATGTCATATTTCTCCAGTTCGCGACGGATGATGGGGTCGTCGTTCCAGTAGATGAAAGCATCCTGTGCCGTCTGATTCTGCGTGATGCGCATCTTCGCGTCCACGTAGTTCTGCATTTCGAAATTGTAGCGGTCCAAGTGGTCGGGTGTGATGTTGAGCAGCACGGCAATGTCGGCCCTGAAGTCGTACATGTTGTCTAATTGGAACGACGACAGCTCGATGACGTAGTATTCGTGCGGCTCCTCGGCCACCTGCAAGGCCAGCGAACGGCCTATGTTGCCTGCCAGACCCACGTCGTAGCCAGCGTTCTTGAAGATATGATAGATGAGCGACGTGGTAGTGGTTTTGCCGTTGGAGCCCGTGATGCACACCATCTTCGACGTGGTGTAGCGGCCTGCGAACTCTATCTCGCTGATGACGGGTATGCCTGCAGCGATGACCTTCTGCATCATCGGCGCCGTGTCGGGGATGCCCGGACTCTTGATAATCTCGTCGGCATTGAGGATAAGACCCTCGGTGTGCTGGCCTTCCTCCCAGATGATGTGATGTTCGTCGAGTAGCTGCTTGTAGCGCGGTGCAATCTTCGACATGTCGCTTACAAACACGTCGAAGCCTTCTTTCTTTGCCAGAACGGCAGCTCCGGCACCGCTTTCGCCTGCTCCAAGTATAACGATTCTCTTCATTTTATTGTTTGTTTATCTTACTTTAAGCGTGATAAGTGTGATGGCCGCAAGGATGATGGTGACAATCCAGAAACGGATGGTGATCTTCGACTCGTGGAAGGGGCGGCGCGGCCACCCGTGAAGGATGTAGCGCGACGTGGCGTCGAGCTGCGAGTCGAGCTTGCGGAAATTGTCGTGGATGGGCGTGGCGCGGAACACACGCACGCGGCGGCCCTTGCGCTTCTGTATCTTGAACCACTGCGTCTGTATGATAACGCTCAGGCTTTCGACAAAGAAGATGCCGCAGAGGATGGGCAGCAACAGTTCCTTGTGGATGATGACGGCGCACACGCCGATGATGCCGCCTATGGTCAGCGAGCCTGTGTCGCCCATGAATATCTGTGCCGGGAAGGCGTTGTACCAGAGGAAACCCACCATGGCGCCGACGAAGGCGCAGAGGAAGATGACCAGCTCCTCGCTGTGCGGGATGTACATGATGTCGAAATAGGAGGCAAAGCCGATGTGGCCCGACACGTATGCCAGGATGCCGAGTGCCACGCCGATGATGGCCGAGTTGCCGGCGCACATGCCGTCCATGCCGTCGTTCAGGTTGGCGCCGTTGCTCACAGCCGTCACTACGAGGATGGTGATCAGCACGAAGAGAATCCAGCCGGCGGCCACCTTGTGCTTGCCCACCCACGACATCACGTCGCTGTAGCTCAGGTTGTGATGCTTCACGAAGGGGATGGTGGTCTGCAGCGACTTGTGCGCCTCTGGCTCGTGCTTCACTATCTCAGTCTTGTCCTGTGAAGGCACCGTCACGTTCTCACGCATCACCACGTCGGGGCTGAGGTAAAGCACCATGCCCACGATGAAACCGATGCTGACCTGTCCAACAATCTTGTACTTACCCTTCAGGCCCTCCTTGTTGCGCTTGAAAATCTTGATGTAGTCATCCATGAAACCCAGAAAACCGAGCCACACCGTGGTGATGATCATCAGGATGAGGTAGATGTTGCGCAGGCGGCCCAGCAACAGTACAGGCACCAGAATGGACACGATGATGATGATGCCGCCCATGGTGGGCACACCTTTCTTCTCTACGCCAAAGGGGTCGATGGAAGGGTCGCGCTCGGTCTCAAAGATTTTGCGCTTCTTCATCCACTTGATGAACCGCTCGCCAAACCATGCTGAAATAAGCAGTGAAAGCACCAGCGTGATGGCGGCGCGGAAAGAGATGTAACTCCACAGGTGAGCACCAGGGATATTGTATTCTTCTAATAATCGAAAGAGGTAATACAGCATGTTTGTTTTCTTTTTTTCGTTATCACCTTATCATGAGTTAATGATTTTCCTCACTTCCTCACGGTCGTCGAAGTGATGCTTCACGCCCTTGATTTCCTGATAGTCCTCATGGCCTTTGCCGGCAATGAGAATGACATCGCCTTTCTGTGCCATCATGGCAGCGGCACGGATGGCCTCGCGGCGGTCGGCGATGGTCAGCACCTTCTTCATCTGCTTTGCGTCGAGACCGGCCAGCATGTCGTTGATGATGTCCTGCGGCTCCTCGAAGCGCGGGTTGTCGCTGGTAATGATGACGCGGTCGCTTTGCTTCACGGCTTCCTGCGCCATCAGCGGCCGCTTGCCCTTGTCGCGGTTGCCGCCAGCGCCGCACACGGTGATGACATGTCCCTTGCCGTCGAGCACCTCATGAATGGCGCGCAGCACATTCTCTAAGGCATCGGGCGTATGGGCGTAGTCCACGACGGCGGTCCAGCCTTCCGGCGAGTGTATAGGCTCCAGACGTCCGGCCACGCTCTTCAGCGTGCTCATCACCACCAGCACGTCATCGGGCTGCTTGCCGAGCATGACGGCTGTGGCGTAGACGGCGAGGAGGTTGCTGACGTTGAATTTGCCGATGAACTGCACGCCCACCTCACGACCGTCCATCTCAAGATACATTCCCTCGAAGTGGCACTCAATGATGCGTGCCCGGAAATCGGCCATCTGGCGCACGCTGTAAGTCTTCACCGCTGCCTTCGTGTTCTGCACCATGAACAGGCCGTTCTTATCGTCGGCATTGGTAATGGCGAAGGCTCCTTTTGGCAGGTCGTCGAAGAATTTCTTCTTGGCGTTGCGATAATTCTCCACGGTCTTGTGATAGTCCAGATGGTCGCGGGTGAGATTTGTAAAAATGCCACCGGCAAAGGTCAGACCGCCGATGCGCTGCTGAGCGATGGCGTGGCTGGAACACTCCATAAAGACATACTCGCAGCCTTCCTGCATCATCCTTTCCAGCAGCGTGTTCAGCTCGATAGCATCGGGCGTGGTGTGGCTGGCCGGGATAGGCTCGTCTTCGATGTAGTTGCAGACGGTGCTCAAAAGGCCGCACTTGTGGCCCAGGCGGCGGAACAGGTGGAAGAGCAGTGTGGCGATGGTTGTCTTGCCATTAGTGCCGGTAACGCCCACCAGCTTCATGTGTTCTGACGGGCAGCCGTGGAAAATAGTAGCTACGATTCCCACGGCGGCCTCGGTTGACGGTACCTGGATATAGGCCACACCGTCGGCCAATGTCTGTGGCAGCTCCTCGCACAGAATGGCGGCAGCGCCCTGTTCCACAGCTTTTGCAATGTATTGGTGGCCGTCGGTCTGCGTGCCGCGAATGGCCACAAACAGATGACCGGCGCTGACGCGGCGCGAGTCGATGTCTACACCGGTGATGTTGACGTCGGCGGGGCCTGCGGTCATCGTAACTTTTAACTTTCCTGTGAGTTCACTCAGTTTCATGCTTCTGTCCTCCTTCTATATATATAATAATAATGTGTAGACAGTTATCCCAGAACCAGACGGCACGTCATGCCAAAATGCAGCGCCGTTCCGGCGGGGATGCTCTGCGTCTGCACGTCGCCAATGCCGCTGAGTTCTACGCTGATGCCCATCTTCTCGAGCAGGTAGACGGCATCGCGTGCACCCATGCCCTTCACGTCGGGCATGATGTTGTCGTTGGTAGTCATTTTGTCTAAGCGCACAGCGTTCTCTTGTGCCTGTGCCTGTCCCCACACGGGACTGTTTGCCGTCGTTGCCGTCATCCAGTTGCCGGTTGTTTTGATGTCGAGGTGGTCGAGCACGTAGTCGGCAGCCTGTACATCGCCGTTCTTTACTTCGGGTACGAAGACGGAATGTTCGTCACAGGCATTTGCGGCCACCTTCCTTACGCTGCTGGCCATGACGCCTTCAGAGATCTCGTGGAACACAGAGCCCGACTGCAGACCGCCCGACGGTGTGCCGTTGGTAGTCTTGATGCAGACGATGCACGAGTATCGGGGTTTGTCGGCGGGGAAATAGCCGCAGAAGCTCAGCCAGTGGCAGCTCTTCCCGCTGTGGTAGCTGTAAGTACCGTCAGACACCTGCGCCGTTCCCGTCTTTCCCGCCACGGAGAACGACGTAGAGCCGGCACGTTTGCCGAGGCCCTGGCTGACAACGTGTGTCAGGATGGTCTGCATGGTCTTGATGGCCTCGGGCCGGGCTATCTGTTCCTTCAGTACCACGGGCTCAAACTCCTTCACCACTTGCCCTTCCTTCATCACCTTGCTGACGAAGCGCGGCTGCACGAGTTTGCCGTCGTTGGCAATGGCATTGTAGAAAGTCAGCGTGTTGATGGGCGCAATTTGCGTTTCATAGCCGATGGACATCCAGGCCAGGGTAGTCTTATACCAGTCGTCATGTATCCTGCCGTTGCTGTCCATAGCGTCTCTGATTTTTGGCCTGCGGTACTCGTTGAGCGGTATTCCGAGGTCCATGCCGATGCCCACGCGACGCAGTCCGTCGACATAGCGTTGCGGGTTGGAGCGGTAGAAGTTGTCGATGACAAAGCTGACGCCAATGTTTGAGCTGACCTCCAGGGCTCTCGCCACGTTGATGTCGTGGTAGCCGCCGCGATGCCAGTTGTGGTCTTTCATCCTGGCGCCGTGCATGGGCATGATGCCACTGCCGGTGTGGATGATATAGCTGGTGTCGACGACGGCATCGTCCAAAGCCACGAGTATGCTGGCAGTCTTGAACACCGAGCCGGGTTCGCAGCGGTAGCCCAGGGCATTGTTCAGACGCTCATGGAAGTCGCCGTCGCCGCCTTTCTCCATGTTGACAATGGCCTTCACGTCGCCCGTCTGCACCTCCATGACGATGGCGACGCCCATCAGTGCGTCAATCTCGCGTAGTTTTTTCAGCAGTGCCTGCTCTGCCAGGTCCTGCATGCCGATGTCGATGGTGGTGACAAGGTCGGCACCGTCGATGGGCGGTGTGCTGGTGACGTAGACCATCTTGTCGCGCACCTTCTGCTTGTGAGCGATGCCGCAGGTGCCGGTCAGCAGCGAGTCGTAGGCCAGCTCAATGCCGTAGCGTGCAGTGTCGCGCGAGCCGATGGTGCGCTCGGCCAGTGAGCCAAACGGGTGACGGCGGGCAGGATACTCCTCGCCCAGAAAGCCGCCCTTGTTAGGCGGCAGCTTGAAGTAAGGAAGCTTCTTCACCTCGTTGTAGGTGACGAAGTCTACCTTGCCGCGCCACACGGGCCAGTAGCGGCTCTTTTTCTCGTAGCCCTCCGTGAGGTGAGCACGGAACTCCTCGACCGATTTCTGCGGGAAGATGCGGTGCAGGCCATCGCAGATGCTGTCGAGTTTCTCGTGCCACAGCGTGTCGCGCTTGTGCACCCAGGCGGTGTCTTCTACGAAGACGTGGTTGACCCACTGACCGCCAGCGCGGAAGTCGATGTGCATTTCATATTCGGGTATGCTGCCAGCCAGCAGCTGACCGTCGCAGCTGAGGATGTTGCCACGGTTGGGTTGCTTGATGCTGTCGGCCAGGTTCACCTGACTGCGTGAAACCTCTGCCCACCATTCTTTCTCGGCAGTCATGGTGTAGGCAGCCTTCGCGATGACGGCGATGCCTACCAGGACGAGTGCTACGGCTATGATGAAATAGCGCGGCATGACTTTCTGCTTGCTGAACTTACTCATAATCTAACCTTCAATTCTTCAATCCTTCAATTCTTCAATTCTTCAATCCTTCAATTCTTCAATCCTTCAATTCTTCAATTCTTCAATTCTCCTCGGGTACGTCAATGATAAACGGCGGCTGGTTGGCAGCGTGCAGCATGACACTGTCGTTTTTCTCCAGCAGGTCGGTGATGTTGCTTTGGCGCGACATGCGGGTGAGGTTGCTGGAACTGCTGAGCGACTCGAACTTCGCGTTCACCAGGTCTTTTTCCAACTGTGCAATGTCGATGGCATCCTGCTGGCACTGGTATCTGACGGCGACGTAGGCGATGACGATGACCACGATGAGCACGATGAGCCATATCTGCCGGCGCACCACCGTCCACAGGAAGTCGCCGCCCAGCACGTCGCGCAGGCGCAGCGATGCCGACGGTGCTTCGTCGGCCTCGCTGGTCTGGTCGATTTTCTTCTTCAGTTTTGCCGTCAGGTGCTCCTTTGTGCTGTCGTCTTGCTGGGCATCCGGCTGTTCGTCAGCCGTTTCTACGCCCTCCTCAACGGTAAAGCGCACCTCGTCGTCCTCTATATGCTCGTTTTTCTTTGCCATGTTTCAATATTCAATTATCAGTCTTTTCCGCGATTCTCAGCTTGGCGCTGCGACTGCGGGGATTCTGCTGCAGTTCGGCTTCTGTGGGCACGATGGGTTTGCCTACAGGACGCAGGGCGCAGCTGGTGCGCCCGAAGAAGTCCTGCTGCTGGCGGCCGTCGATGCGTCCTGAGCGGATGATGTTCTTCACCATGCGATCCTCCAGCGAGTGGTAGGTAATGACGCTGAGGCGTCCGCCGGGCCTGAGCAGCGAGGTAGCGGCGGTGAGCATCTGTGCCAGCGCATCCATCTCGTGGTTCACCTCTATGCGCAGGGCCTGGAAGAGCTTCGTCACCTCTTTCTTCTCGCGCTCGCGGGCGAAGAGCTTTTCAACTGCCATCAGCAACTGCTCCGTAGTGTCGATGGTGTGCCATTGGCGAGCATCCACGACAGCCGCAGCCACCTGCCGGGCGTTGCGCAGCTCGCCGTAGAGATAGAACACGTCGCTGAGCTGCTCCTCGCTATAGTTGTTCACCACGTCGGCGGCTGTCAGCGTGGCACGGCGGTTCATGCGCATGTCCAACGGTGCGTTGAAACGGAAGGAGAAGCCGCGCTCGGCATCGTCGAAATGGTGCGACGACACGCCGAGGTCGGCCAGCAGGCCGTCGATGTGGCTGATGCCGTGGTAGCGCATCCACTGGCGGACGTAGCGGAAGTTGCTGCGCACGAAGATGAAGCGCGGCCCCTGCGGCGACTGGCCCATGCTGCCGATGTTGCGCTCGGCATCCTCGTCCTGGTCGAAGCCGAAGAGCAGGCCCTTCGGCCCCAGACGGCTCAGAATCTCCTTCGAATGGCCGCCGCCGCCGAAAGTTGTGTCCACATAAACGCCGTCGGGCTGGATGTCCAGCCCGTCGACGCTCTCTCTCAGGAGTACAGGAACGTGGTATGTGTCCGCTGTCATCATCGACTGTCTCAATCTTTAATCTTCCATCTTCACTGTTCAGTCTTCGGCGCCATGATGGCTTTCAGCCTAGCGGCGAAGTCCTCCTGTGTCAGGAAGGGCTGCTCCGCTTTCTCGGCCGCCCATATCTCGATGGTGTCCGTCATGCCGATGAAGTGTACGGCCTGGTCAATCTCGGCCATCTGCAGGTAGCGCTTAGGAATGAGGAAGCGGCCGTTGCCGTCGAGCGTCACCACTTCGGCCTCCTTCATGTACTGGCGCATCACCATCTGCTCCATGTCGTCCCACTCGCTGATGCGCGAGCGCAACGCATCGACGCGCTCGTTCCATACGCTCTCGGGGTAGAGCACCAGGCACTTCTGGTGAATGTCCTTGCGCATCACCAGCGAGTCGCAGCCGCCGGCCTGCAGCACCTTGCGGAAGGTGGCAGGCAGGAAAACGCGGCCCTTTGCATCGGTCCTCGCTTCTATGTTACCAAGGAATCTCATGAGCGTATTTTAGGCGTTTTTAAATCTCGTGTGCAAAGATAAATATTTTCCTCCACTTTCCCCCACTTTTCCCCATCTTTTTTTTAAAAAATTTGTTTTTTTTGTTCTTGCTCCACTTTCCCCTCCTTTTTTTACACAAAACCATATATTGTGTGCAAAGCTGTTTTGGGGAAAACGGAGGAGGACTGAAGGCGTAGTCGCGCTACTCATTGAGCCGGTCATAAGGATAAAAGTTCTGAGGTTTCGGCTTTTATGTCTGCAGTCATGCTATATTTATGTTCAAGGGCGTTGAACATAAGTTCATGGACGTTGAACATGTGTTCAAGGGCGTTGAACATAAGTTCAAGGACGTTGAACATAAAACAATGCCGCTCGCAGGACAAAAAGCACCTGCGGCAGGAAACTTGCATTTGTCCGCAGCTGTTTACCCGGCTGTATCAGCCCCACGGGTCGTAATTTTTTCGTAAAAATGTACTTTTTTGTCGCAAAAAAGGTATAAATTAAAAGAAAAGTGTTACTTTTGCAGACTGAAAACAATCTGACGTACAAACTACGCTGCAAGAATCAACATGGAAACCGTCACCGAGAAGACCATCGATATCAAGAAGGTGCTGCACGACAAGATGGGCAAGAAAGCCCGTTGGGTGCCTGGCTTTGCCGTGAACTGGCTGCGCAAGATAGCCCACGAGGACCAGTGCAACAAGTTCCTCTGGGACTCGCGCGACCTGAAGGGTACGCCTTGGCTGGAAGCCTGCATGGAGTTTCTCGACACGAAACTGGAGGTGACGGGTGAGGAAAACCTGCCGCCGAAGGACGACGGCCGCCTCTATACCTTCGTAAGCAACCATCCGATGGGCGGCGTCGACGGCGTGGCGCTGGGTGCCCTCATCGGCAAGCACTACGGCGACAATTTCCGCTATCTGGTGAACGACATGCTGATGAACCTGCCCGGCCTGGCACCGCTCTGCATCCCCATCAACAAGACGGGCAAGCAGAGCCGGAATTTCCCCGCCATGGTGGAGGCAGGCTTCAAGAGCGAATACCACATGCTGATGTTTCCCGCCGGACTGTGCTCGCGCCGCCGTAAGGGCGAGATTCGCGACCTGCCGTGGAAGAAAACCTTCGTCACGAAGAGCGTGGAGACACAGCGCGACGTGGTGCCCATCCACTTCGGAGGCCGCAACTCGAACTTCTTCTACCGGTTGAGCAACATCAGCGACCGCTGCATCAAGAAAGTGAATGTGGCCATGTTGTTCCTCGTGGACGAGATGTACAAGAACACAGGCAACACCTTCCCCGTGCACATCGGCAAGCCCATTCCCTGGCAGACCTTCACCGACAAGTCGAAGACGCCTGCCGAGTGGGCCGAGTACGTGGCTTCCTTAGTGTATAGTTTATAGTTGGTAGTTTATAGTTATGATTACTTTTGGAGTATGATGCAGAGACCTATAAGTCCTTTACAGGTGAAGAGTGAAGCATTCGCACAAAGGATTGTCAAACTATACAGCTATCTAAGAGACAAGAAAAAGGAGAGTACGATGTCAAAGCAAATATATCGTAGCGGTACCAGCATAGGTGCCAACATAGCTGAAAGCCGTTATGCACAAAGTCCGGCAGACTTTGTCTCTAAACTGAGTATCGCCCTGAAAGAGTCTGGTGAGACTGAATACTGGCTTAATAGTCTGCACGGCGGCGGTTTCTTGACTGAAGAGGAGTTTTCATCCATCTATAACGATAATGTCGAAATAGGAAAGATGCTCACCAGCTCCATCAAAACAATGAAAATGAAAATGGGCTTGCCCTAACCCCGCCCAGGTAATCATAACTATTCACTATCAACTATTCACTATAAACTGTTTCATGGATCAACCCATCATCGCCCCCATCCCCGCCGAAGTGCTCAAGAGCGAGCTGACGCCCGAGCGCCAGTTGCGCATGACGAACAAGAGCAACAACGAAATCTACATCGTCACGGCACACAATGCGCCAAACGTGTTGCGCGAGATTGGCCGACTGCGCGAAATAGCCTTCCGCGAGGCCGGCGGCGGCACGGGCAAGGACTGCGACCTCGACGAGTTCGACATTTGCGAGAACTGCTATAAGCAGCTCATCGTATGGAACCCCGAGGCCGAGGAAATTATCGGCGGCTACCGCTATTTGGAGGGGACGAAGTGGGAAATAGGCACCAACGGGCAGCCGA
Organism: uncultured Prevotellaceae bacterium; assembly: GCA_902778535.1. GTDB lineage: Bacteria > Bacteroidota > Bacteroidia > Bacteroidales > Bacteroidaceae > Prevotella. The sequence continues at coordinate 37,064 of CACYYG010000012.1, read as the reverse complement.
AGCTGGCCACCAGCCACATGTTCCATTTCTCGGAGAAGTTCCTCACCGACTACATGCCCTACACCATTGAGCTGGGACGCAGCTTCGTCAGCCTGCCTTACCAGAGCTCGCGCATGGGCGCCAAGAGCCTCTTCGCGCTGGACAACCTGTGGGACGGTCTAGGAGCACTTACCGTCATCATGCCCAACGTGAAATATTTCTTCGGCAAGATGACCATGTATCCCAGCTACATCCGCGAGGGAAGAGACATGATTCTCTACTTCCTCAAGAAGTATTTCGACGACAAGGAGAACCTCGTAGTGCCGATGAAACCGCTGAAAATTGAAACAAAAGAAGAAACCCTTGAAGCCTTGTTCTGTGAAAACGACTTCAAGGGAGACTATCGCATACTGAACCGCGAGATTCGCCGACTGGGCTACAACATTCCGCCGCTGGTGAACGCCTATATGAGCCTCTCGCCCACCATGAAACTCTTCGGCACCGCCATCAATTATGGCTTTGGCGACGTGGAAGAGACGGGCATCCTCATCGCTGTGGACGAGATACTGGCCGAGAAGCGCGTGCGCCACATCGACTCGTTCATCAACGACCATCCCGAGGCCCTGAAGATTACCAGCGGCGCAGGGAAGGTCATCTATACAAAAGGCTATTGAGCAGCGTCAGCCTCTAAGTATTCGTGGGCATAACCAACATAATGCTCGGCGTAGGCCTCGGCCATGCCGGGCTTTGCCATCTTCAGCATCTTGGCAGGCACGCCGCCCCACAGCTCGTGCGGGCCGACCTTCGTGTTCTGCAGCACCAGGGCACCGGCGGCAATGATGGCACCCTCGCCAATCTCGGCGCCGTCGAGGATGGTGGACCCCATGCCGATGAGCGCACCGTCGTGGATGGTGCAGGCGTGCACACAGGCACAATGGCCAATGGTGACGTCGTTGCCGATATGCGTCGGGCCGACGGTGTTCGTCACATGCACCACGGCACCGTCCTGTACGTTGGAGCGGTGACCCATCGTAATGGGAGCCACATCGCCGCGCACCACGGCACCAAACCAGATGGAGCAGTCGTCGCCCATCGTCACGTCGCCAACAATCGTCGCATTCTCACTGAAATAACAGCCTGTACCCCATTTCGGCGACAGACCCTTGTAGCTTTTTATCAGAGCCATAAATAAAAAGAATAATGAACAATGTACAATGAACAGCAGGAAAGCTGTATTTTTTGATGCAAAGGTACGGTTTTTCTGCTATACACGGCTACTTTTGCAGGAAAAAGTTTGCTCGCTAAGTAAAAAAGCATTACCTTTGCACAAAGTTAGCGAAAGCTAATTTGACGAGTTATGGGAAAAAGAATCAGGAAACTCAAAAAGATACGCATCCACCGTGAAGGAACCAACGAACTGCTTTACAGTCTGTTTGCCATCATAGCCGTTGCCGTCATTCTGTGGCGACTCTTCGACAGCTGGATTCCTTTTGCCGCCTTCGTGGCCGTTTTCGGCACGCTATGGCTGCTGGTGCTCAATTTCTATCGTTGTCCCATACGCTATTTCACCGGTAACACCGAGAAAGTGGTGGTGGCGCCGGCCGACGGGAAGATTGTCGTCATTGAAGAGGCCGACGAGAACGACTATTTCCACGACCGCCGCCTGATGATCAGCATCTTTATGAGCCCGCTGAATGTTCATGCCAACTGGATACCCGTCGACGGACAGGTGAAGTTTGTGCGCCACTTCGACGGCAACTACCACAAGGCGTGGCTGCCCAAGGCCAGCGAGGAAAACGAACATTCCGACACCATGATAGAGACGCCCGACGGTCAGCAGGTGCTCGTCCGCCAGATAGCAGGAGCTTTAGCACGAAGAATCGTCACATACGCTAAGGATCTGGAAGAGTGTTATATTGACGAGCACTTGGGATTCATCAAGCTGGGTTCGCGTGTTGACGTCTATCTGCCCCTCGGCTCGAAGCCTGAAGTGAAAATGGGACAGGCCACCACCGGTGACCTTACTGTCATTGCCCGACTGCCTTAATCCTCAACCCTCCACCCTTCACCATTGAAAAAACACATTCCCAACGCTATCACCTGTTGCAACCTTATTTCAGGCTGCGTAGCCGTTGTCTTTGCAGTCTACGGTTTCTATATGCTGGCACTGTGGGCTATCATTGCCGGTGCCGTCTTTGACTTCTTCGACGGCATGAGTGCCCGCCTCTTAGGCGTCAGCTCGCCTATTGGCAAGGAACTGGACTCGCTGGCCGACGTCGTCACCTTCGGCGTGGCACCTTCGGCCATGCTCTTCCGCCTAATGGCAAACCTCAACGGGATGTACCGTCTGGAAATGGAAGAAGGCATGTTGAACAACATCGTGTCAATCGTGTTTTCCCATACTCCCTTCCTCGCTTTCCTCATGGCCGCCTTCTCGGCACTGAGGCTTGCCAAGTTTAACCTTGACGAGAGGCAGACGATGGGCTTCATCGGCTTGCCTACGCCAGCCAACGCCCTGTTCTGGGGAAGCCTCATCGTGGGCTGGGGACCGAAGGTTGCATTTTCGCCAGCCATCATGCCCATTCTTTTCGTGCTGATGTTGCTGAGCTGCTACCTGCTGGTGAGCGAGATACCGATGTTTGCATTGAAGTTCAAGACGTGGGGATGGAAGGGCAACGAAGTGAAGTGGATTTTCCTGGCTACGTGCCTGCCACTGCTCATCCTTTTCGGAATAGGCGCCTTAGCCATCATCATTGCCTGGTATCTTGTGCTCTCAGTGGCCACGCAGAAACACGCCGCAAAGTAATCTCTCACCTCTGAATACCCACAGCCTATGAAATATCTCCTCGCTCTTTTTGGATTCTTCTTCCTCGTCGTTACAGGCTATATAGCCTTTATCGTGTGGAAGATACGCAAGCGTATGCGTGATATCCGTGAGGCGATGGAGGGTAGTATGAAGGACGAAACGTTCAGGCGTAATCAGCAGCAGCAACATACACGACGCACCACACACACAGCCGATGGCGTCACTATTATCGACGATCGTAACCCGGATGAGGCCAACAAGAAAATCTTTGAGAAGAACGAGGGCGAATATGTCGATTATGTCGAGAACTAATATCTACTTTTATTCATCAAATATCAAACGAAAAAAAACAATGGGACTTATTGAACAAATCATTGCACGTGCCAAGAGCAACAAGCAGCGCATCGTGCTACCAGAAGCCGAGGAGGAACGCACGCTGACGGCTGCCGACCGCGTGCTGGCTGACGACATTGCCGACCTCATTCTCATCGGCAACCCCGAGAAAGTGAACGCCCTGGCCAAGGAGAAAGGGTTGACAAACATCAGCAAGGCAACGCTTATCGACCCGCTGAACTACGAGAAGAGCGAGGAGATGGCCCAGCTCCTGCAGAAGCTGCGCGAGAAGAAGGGTATGACCATTGAGAAAGCTCGCGAACTGGTGAAAGATCCGCTCTACCTGGGTTGTATGATTATTAAGACCGAAGGTGCCGACGGACAGATCAGCGGTGCTCTCTCCACTACTGGCGAGACGCTGCGTCCTGCCTTACAGATTATCAAGTGCGCTCCCGGCATCACCTGCGTCAGCGGTGCCATGCTGATGATTACGCAGAAACCCGAGTTCGGCGAGAACGGTGTGCTCGTTGTGGGCGATGTGGCAGTGACGCCAATGCCCGATGCCAACCAGCTCAGCCAGATTGCCGTGTGTACTGCACAGACGGCGCGCTCAGTGGCAGGCTTCGACGACCCGCGTGTGGCTATGCTCTCGTTCTCGACGAAAGGCAGCGCACAGCATGAAGTGGTGGATAAGGTGGTGGAAGCCACGCGTCTGGCCAAGGAACTCGACCCCACGCTGAAGATCGACGGCGAGCTGCAGGCCGATGCAGCCCTCGTGCCCTCTGTCGGCAAGAAGAAGGCTCCTGGTTCAGACATTGCCGGCAACGCCAATGTGCTCGTCTTCCCTTGCCTTGAGGTGGGAAACATCGCCTATAAGCTGGTGCAGCGCCTCGGCGACGCCGTGGCCATCGGCCCCATCCTGCAGGGTATCGCCCGTCCTGTCAACGACCTCAGCCGCGGCTGCTCCGTCGACGACATTTATTACTTAGTAGCAATCACCGCGTGCCAGGCCATGGACGCAAAGAAATAAATACTTATTGAAGGAAATGTTATTTTTCTTTCATATCAACATTCAATAGCCATGAAGATTTTGGTACTCAACTGTGGCAGCAGTTCTATTAAATATGCACTTTATAATATGGACGATAAGTCCGTGATGACCAGCGGCGGTGCAGAACGTGTCGGTCTTGACGGCTCCTTCGTGAAGGTGAAGCTGGCCAATGGCGAGAAACGCCAGATTATGCACGACATTCCCGAACATACTGAGGGCGTGAAGTTCATCTTCTCGCTTTTGACCGATCCTGAGATTGGCGTCATCAAGGACCTGAAGGAGATTGACGCTGTGGGTCACCGCATGGTGCACGGCGGCGAGAAGTTCAACAAGAGCGTCATTCTGACCGACGAGGTGCTGAAGGAGTTCGAGAAGTGTTCCGACCTGGCTCCGCTGCACAACCCCGCCAACCTGAAAGGCGTGAACGCTGTGAAGGAGCTGATGCCGGGCCTGCCGCAGGTGGGCGTCTTTGACACCGCTTTCCACCAGACCATGCCGCCGAAGGCCTACATGTACGCCATACCCTACGAGCTGTATGAGAAATATGGTATTCGCCGCTACGGCTTCCACGGTACCTCGCATCGCTACGTGTCGCAGCGTGCCTGCGAGTTCCTCGGTATTCCCGCTGAGGGCACGAAGATGGTGACCTGCCACGTGGGCAATGGCGGCTCGATAGCTGCCGTTGTCGATGGCAAGTGCATCGATACCTCGATGGGTCTTACCCCGCTGGAAGGTCTGATGATGGGCACGCGTGCCGGCGATATTGACGGCGGTGCCATCACCTTCATAGAGAAGAAGCTGGGCCTTGATGCCGACGGCATGTCTGCTCTGCTGAACAAGAAGAGCGGCGTGGCCGGTTTGACAGGTGGCTCGAGCGACATGCGTGATGTGGAGAAAGCCGCCAAGAACGGTGACGAGCGTGCCCAGCTGGCGCAGGACATGTATTTCTACCGCATCAAGAAGTACATCGGCGCATACGCTGCTGCCATGGGTGGCCTCGATGTGGTGGTGTTCACTGCCGGCGTGGGCGAGAACCAGATTGGCATGCGTGCCGAGGTGTGCAAGGATATGGAGTTTCTGGGCATCAAGTTCGACGCTGAGAAGAACAACGTTCGCGGTGAAGAGGCTGTTATTTCGGCCGATGACTCGCGAGTGAAAGTGGTTGTTATTCCTACCAACGAGGAGCTGATGATTGCAACGGACACGATGAATTTGCTCTGAATGTAAAAAAAAGTGCAAAAAAAGTTGCAGATTCAAAAAAAATGTGTAACTTTGCGGCACTAATGCTTAATGCGTTTTAAAAAATGAAAGGAGTAATGCCGAAAATCCTGTAAAGAGTAGGCATCAAATCAAATAACAAAGTTACAATTATGAAGAAAGTGATTTTCGCTGTTCTCGCAGCATTCATGGTGAGCCTGAGCTTCACTTCTTGCAGCAAGTCTCCCGAAGGTAAGGTTATGGGTCTTATGGAGGATGCCATCAGCATCATGAAGGACACTCACATCAAGTCGGCCGACGACGTTAAGGCTTTTGCTGAGAAGATGAAACCCATCAAGGAAGGTGTTGAGAAGGCCATGAGTGAGATGATGGAGGCTTATAAGGACAAGGATCCCAAGGAGCTGGAAGAGCTTGGCAATAAGTTCGAGGAGCAGGCCAAGAAGCTTGGTGATGAGGCCGAGAAGGAAGGCGCACGTCTTAAGAAGGAAGCTGAAGATGCTGGTGTTGACCTAAGCGAGCTTGACGACTTGGATCTGTTCTAAGCCTGTATAACAGCAATGATGAAGAGCGGGGAGTCCTCGGCGAGGTTTCTCCGCTTTTTCTTTTCTTTTTTTTCTAATAATTATTCATTTGACAACAACAACTATGAAGAAACTGATTTTTGGCATTGCTGCCCTGTTTATGATGAGCGTCGTGCTGGTGGGCTGCGACGATAAGAAGTCGAAGAAAGACAAGGACGACGAAGACGACAGTGAGAAGACCGAGCGTGTGGCCGACGACGAGGAATTCGACGACGACGAGGACGAGGACATCGCCACCTTCGCCAGTTCGCCCGAAGAAAAAGTGTTTGACTTGATGGAGGATGCTGTCAGCATCATGAAACGCACACACATCAAGTCTGTGGATGACATCAATGCCCTCGCCGAGAAGATGAGGCCCATCAAGGAGGACGTGGAGAAGGCCTTGAATGATATGATGGAGGCTTTCAAAGACAAGGATCCCAAGGAGCTGGAAGAGGTTGCCCAACGCTTCGAGGAGAGGGGCAACAAGATTTCCGAAGAGGCTGAGAAGGAGGGCGAGCGCCTGAAGAAAGAGGCCGAAGAAGCAGGTCTTGACCTAAGCGAGCTTGACGACTTGGATCTGTTCTAAGTCTGTATAGCAGCGATGATGAAGAGCGGGAAGTCCTCGATGAGGGTTTCCCGCTTTTCCATATTTGCTGTCTGCCATTTGCCTGAAAGCTTGGTGATGATGTTTTCGTTTCGTACACACCGTGTGTACTAAAAATACACACCGTGTGTATTTTTAGTACACGTCATGTGTACGAAGTGTGTACTTGATGTCTGTGAAGCTGTATGTTTTTTCCTGATTGCCAAGGCTCCTGTTGCTGTCGAAAAAGGTTACGGCTGGCTCTCGCCCTCAATGTATTGCTGTGTGAGGAAGTGCTCGCCGTCGAAGACGACATAGCTGAAATGGCTGATCCAGTCGCCCAGGATGACGACGCGTGCCTTGTGAGTCAGTTGCAGGTCGACGTCGATGTGGCGGTGGCCGTAGATGAAGTAGTCTACGTTGGAGTGGTACTGAATGTACTGCTTTGTATAGAGGATGAGGTGCTCGCGGTCTTCACCCATATATGCCGGCTCTTCGCCGCCAGGCCGCTTCAGGCGCGAGTGCTTTGCCCATGTATGTCCCAGCCACACGCTCCAGCGGGGATGCAGTGTGGAAAGGAAGAACTGGCAGGCTTTGCTGTGGAAAAGCCAGCGCAGGAACTTGAACTTCTTGTTCGGGTCGCCCAGACCGTCGCCGTGGGCCAGATAGAAGACCTTGCCGTAGATTTCGGTGGTCATCGGCTGCCGGTGCAGTATGACGCCACATTCCTTCTCCAAGTATCCGAAGGTCCAGATGTCGTGGTTGCCGGTGAAGTAGTGCACCTCGACGCCCAAATCGGTCAGCTCCGATATCTTTCCTAAAAAGCGGGTGTAGCCGCGTGGCACTACGTACTTGAACTCGTACCAGAAGTCGAACATGTCGCCCAAGAGGTAGACGGCGGCAGCCTTCTCCTTGATGCTGTCGAGGAAGCGCACGAGGCGCCGCTCCTGCATGCGCCTGTGTTCAATAGCCCACGAACCGAGATGGGCGTCGCTGAGGAAATAGACATATTTCATAACTGAGAACTGAGAACTGAGAACTGAGAGGTATGATTACCTTTTTAGGTGTGTTTATAACTGAGAACTGAGAGGTATGATTACCTTTTTAGGTGTGTTTATAACTGAGAACTGAGAACTGAGAGGTATGATTACCCCTTCGGTTTCTTTTTAAGTGTGTTGATTGAGCTGACCAGTATTTTAACAAGTTCTTCTGCATCATTATAGATAGACTTGAATTCTTTCTCATTCAGATAACCTCCTCGGTAAAGGCTTTTAAGCCAGAATAATGTTTCATCAGCTTCTTTCAAAGCAATGCTTAGCTTGTGAATAAAGTCTGCGTGGCTTTGAGCATTCCTGCTCTCAGCAACATTTGCACCGATGCTTGTTCCGCTTCTGTAGACCTGCTTTGAAGACACGAGCTCTCCTTTCTGAGATGTGAGATACTGATACATCTTGGTTATTCTACCTGCAAAGGCTTCGGTTTTTTCAAGTAAAATACTTCTTTCCCTGCTCATCATGACTTACAGTGTAATCATACCTCTCAGTTCTCAGTTCTCAGTTCTCAGTTAGTCAAGTCCCAGCTCCACTCTTGCCTCTTCGGTCATCATCGACTGATCCCATGCTGGCTCGAAGACGAGGTTGACGATGGCACTGCGTATGCCTTCGACGCTCTCTACCTTCGTGCGCACATCTTCCATAATGTAGTCGGCAGCGGGACAGTTGGGTGCTGTAAAAGTCATGTCGAGTTCGACAACTGCCCCCTGGTCTGAGGAACTGCCAGCGTCGTCTTTCACGTCAATCTTGTAAATCATTCCAAGATCGAAGATGTTGACGGGTATCTCAGGGTCGTAGACCGTCTTGAGCACATCGACGATGCGCTCTTCTATTTTTGTAATCTCTTCTTGAGTCATTTTTCTATATTACTCGTTTCCGTTGTCAATAATTACGTCTTCGTATGAATTAGGATAGTTGTCGCGCATGATTTCAGGTGTGATGACACTGTTGCCAATGCCGCTGATGCCAGTAACGACAATCCTGTAGAAATTGTTCCTTACGATGCCATATTGCATTGCTCCCATGGTGTCGGTAGGACTGTTGCGATGGTGAATCCAATAGGTGTAGTAAGTCTCATAGACACCCATGTTGAACTTGCATTGCTTGATGCCATAGGGCTTCAGCTGGGCATCGGTGTAGTCTACGAGTTCGTCAAGCGTGAGGCCGCCTGCAATATTGATTGCCTGTATTGATTCGTAGAAATTGTACTTGTACAGATAGATGGTGTTAGGCCAGTATTCGGGCCGGTATTCCTCTTTCAGCTCCTTCAGCTTGGTGTCGTAGAGATAGACGAAGGTAGGATTCACTGCTGCCTTGAAGATGATGCCGGGCGAATAGCCGTTCTTCTGCGATGTTTTAAAGGATGTGTTCTCCAGAATATAGGCATAACCATAGTTGTTGGCAGTAGGCATGGGAGCAAAGTCGGTTGTGGTAAATGCTCCGAACCACGACTGGTAGTATTTTCCAAAGGAGTTGGCATCAGCAGCGTTTAGGGTTTTCCTGTAGAACAGCGGATCCACCACGTACTGCTCGCCCTCATCAATATAGTCGCCGAAGTTCTCCTCCAATGTAAACTCTGGCTGCTCACTGAACTGTGGCAGGTTGTCCTTGTGCAGGAAAAGGTAGTATTGCGTGTTGAGATTGACGATTTTATAGTTGGTAATGTTAATGTCTGCGTACTTCCTTTCGTTATGTTTCAGGGGAAATGAGTTGTGTGAGACACCTATCTGCAGCTTGGCCAGCACACGCTCAACATCAATGCTGAGCATGTATTCCTTGTTGATCCAGGGAACCAGGTCGACACCCAACTTGTAGGTGGCCCGACTGGTCATGACGGGTCCCCTGTCGGAAATATTAGCTGCAATGCCTTCTACATACGTGACAGAGTCAACCAGGTTGAGCAGTTCGTCTTCATAATTCACTCTGTCCGGGCCGATGGAATAGTTGGCAATGGCAAAGATGTCGTACACACCAGCCATAAAGCTCAAATCGTCACACATATAAGTGATGTCGTAGTCGGGATCGCTGTTTCCCTCTAAAGGCGTAAGATTCCTCAGGTCAAGCTTGCTGACGAATTTCTTTGTCTCGGCATCAAAGAACCACAGCTGAAGGCTGGTGATGGCGTATTCGTTGTGGAAATAGAAATCGTTAGCCGAGGCTCTGGTGGGCACTTTCAGCCTCAAGGACAAGCTGACAGCGTTTTCGCCTACTAACTGATTTAAGATGTTGTCGAGTGTTTCGTAGTCAGCTATTGGCGAGTCTGAGAAAGCAGCCTGCACATTTCCGCTCTCATCTACAATATATGTGCGGGGAATGCCGCTGGTGGCAAATTTGCTGTACAGAGCCTTGTCGCGTGCGATGTAAAACGGCATGGAAAGGCCGGCTTTGTTCCAATAGTCCTCTACCTCATCCTTTGTTTGGCTGCGGGGCACGTTTATCACCGGCACTAAGGCCTGGTATTTATTGTATATCCTCTGCAGCACCTCAAACTCCTGACGGCAGTCCGGGCATCCGGTGTCGAAGAAGTTGAGAATATAGACCTTTCCGCTCAACGATGAGGAAGAGACTTCGTGTCCGTCGGCATCGTCAAGCGAGAAGGCAGGAATCTTGTCGCCGGTTTTCACCAGCGATGCGGCTTCCCTGCCCTCATCGTTGTCTAACTGGCAGGCTGACAGCGAGAGGATGAGGAGCAATAGATAGATACTGCGATATTTTTGCAAATAATTCAGCACACGCCTACAGTTTTAAATGATAATAAGCTCTCACTCTCCAGCTGTTGACACGCAGTTGGATGAGCTGGTCTAAATCTCCGGAGAGATAGAACACGATGGTATAGAAGTCCTGCCGGTCAAGATATTCCTGTACTGACAACGGTCTGCCAAGATTGGTGTAGAGCGAGCCAATCATTCCGATATATTCAGGCAGGGAGATGTTGAAGACCGTCTCGCCCGTCTCTTTCTTTTCGAAGATGATGCGGCAGTCGTAGTCCTGCATGAGCCTCAAGGTGGAAATGGCATACTCTGCACCCTTCAGTTCGCCATAGTCGGGATCGCTGAATGTCACGTTCTCCTGTGCGTATGGCTCGTATGTGGTAGGAACGTCTGTGACTATCCGGTTGTTGGCGTCCATGATGCCGTTTGCCGACACTACTTTCATGCTGTAGTCATCAGCCGACAGCTCTTCATCGTCGACAGACACGACGAGACAGGCCAGCTGATTGGTGTCCTTCATCATATTGACGTGGTGCACGGCATAGGAGTTATTGTAGTGTACGTCGGCCAGCGAACCATAGTAAATGGCAGGCAGCTCTTCTGTATAGTTACTGCCGTTTCCGGTCAGCGAAACGCGGAAATCGTCTTTTGTCTGTGTCTCGCCTGCTATTGAATAGTTGTTGTTGCCTATGCCGCTCCACACCACAAACTGGTAGTCGCCCTCTGTCAGACCTTCCACCCTGACGCGATAGTCGTTGGCTTTCAGGTCGTCGTAAGTAGCGTGTATGCGCTTGACGAAGTTTCCATCTGTGTCATAGATGTAGACATTCGCGTCCTTGACGTATTCCGGCGCAGCTTCCACATCCAGGATATTATAGGTGTAGTGTAGCTTGAGCCAGAATCCGTAGGGGCAGTCGTCAACGTCGTCCTTCACCCAGGTGCAGGACGCCAACGCCATGATGCACAATATGGAAATCAGGTGTTTCAAAGCACAACATTTGTTAAGTCTCTTACAATCCATGGCTTCACATTGATGACCACCTTCAGGTATGTTTCTCCTTCGTCGGGCGTGTCGGGATTGACTGGAAGTTCATAATATCCGAGGCCTGAGACATTCGTTACAAGGATGCGGTAGAGGTTGTTGCGCACAATGGCAAACTCCATCACGCCCATCACCGTAGGCTTTAAGTTGTCCAGATGACGAACCCAGTAGGTATAGTAGCAGTGGTAGCCGTCGTCGTCTTTCTCAAATTTCTGTGCCTGATAAAGGTCCAGGCTGTTGGGCGTAATGGCATTGACGCCAACGGCTGAAGCCAGAGCTTCGGCAGAGTCGTAGAATTTGTAGTTGAAATAGTACAGCACTTCCGGATATCGGCTCTGGTCAATCAGTTCGAGATTACCGTCGGCTCCAAGATGGTAAACGTTGTTGTAGGGTTCCATCCTTGCCTTGAAGATGATGCCGGTGCTGTAGCCGTTCTTCTGTGCAGGAGCCAAAGTGCAGTTTTCCAGCGTGTACAGTGTGTTGTACTGAGGATCCTGGGTTACCGGTTTGAAGGATGTCCAGGCAATGGCATTGGGGTTGCTGTAGTCGCCGAAGAAGTTCTCATAATACTTGTCGGCATTGGTGAAGCCTGATGCATCGATAGTCTTCTTGAAGAAGTCGGGGTCGATGACGTAGCCATTCACATCCTTCACGTTGCCGAAGTTCTCGCTGATGCTCCATGCCGGTATCTCCATTGAGGTAAGTACGGCGGTGTGTCGGTAGGAATAGTAATACTTGGGCAGGTTGACGATGTAGTAGCCGTCGAGGGTCACATTGGCATACTTGCGGTTGCTTTCGTCGGTCAGCTCGAAGGTTTCGCTGCCCTTGGCAATGTCGATGCGTGCCAGGACGCGCTCCAGGGTGATGCTCACCACGTTGTCCTCATTATCGTCGTTCTTGGCAATCACGACGTTGTTGTTGTCGTCGGCACGGTTGGTCATTACGATACCTTTGGAGATGTCGGTAATTGCACCTCTGACGTATGTCAGGCTGTCGATGTCGGCCAGGAACTCGCTCTCGGTCTTCTTGCTGATGAAGCGTGAAGTGTTGGCTGTGACAAAGATGTCGTATGTTCCCTGCGGCACTGACACGCGTTCGGCTTCGTAAATGACATAGCCGTTGGCATCGGTACCCGTACGGGTAAGGTCTGTCAGCAAGATGCTCTTGACGAAGAGCTTGGAAGGTGCGTCGAAAAGATAAATCCTTGCGTTATTCACCTGATACTCGTCAGCCGTTCCCTGTATGTGGGTGTAGCTGTCCTCTGCACTGCGTGTTGTAGAAACTGTAGGAGCGTTAGTCTGGAACTTGAACACGACTTCGGCTGTTTCCACAGTAGTCTCTTGGTTGTCGACGGTGTCGTCAATGTCTTCGCGCTGGCTGCAGCCGCAGACGACGGCCCCTGCCAATAGCAGCGCATAGATGATTCTGCTTGAATAGAACATAGTTTTTATGGTTTGGTTATTTTTTATTGTTTTTTCAGTTTCGCAAATTCCTGCAGCTGCACTTCAGCCTGCCTGACGCCCTGCTGCCGTGCCTGCTCAACAAGCAGTATGGCCTTGTCGGCATCGCCCCTCATCCAGGCTATGAGGCCCTCGTTCATCGTTTTCTCAGGAGAGTTGTCTACCTTTCTCAGGTATTCTTCAGCCTCGTCAGCCTCGCCTTTCTTAATGGCGAGGCAGGCCATAGTGAGGTTGATGTACGAATCGTTGGGATAGAGCATATATGCCTTGCGTATGATGGAGTAATATTTTTCCTGGTCGCTGGCATATTTGTCGGCCAGACGGTAAATCTCGTTCAGGTTGAGGTTGATGGGCCGGGTCTCAAACACCCGTTCCGACTCCTCGATGGTGAAGGGCCGCACGGTGTAGATGACGGTATAGTTGGTGCAGCGCAATTCCGGGAACCAGTTCTTCACCACATAGTTGAATCCCTCTGCTGCCTCCTTGCGCATTTTCTTTTCTTTCTCGTCGGGCGATATATTGCTGCTGGCAATGCTCTTCAGGCGGCTCTGCTGCGGCGCGTCCGATCTGCTGTTCAGCTGTTTCAGGAAGCCTTCCCAGTTTTCGCCCTTGCCCGTAGCCTCTATCCTGATGCCTTTAGCAATGTTGGTACGCAGCAGGTAGTTCTTCAGGGCTTCCGTGCGGTTCTCGCTGAGCATGAGGTTATGCTCGTAGGGGGCTTCGGGCGAGGCGTATCCCTCGATGGTCATACGCTGTATGGTGACGTCGGAGTCGTTCTTCACCAGGTTCACCGAGTTGTGTATCTTCTGCAGCTCCACCGGGTTGGTCATGTAGTCGGGCTTGATGTCCCACTTGTCCACCTCGAAGCAGAGGAAGGCCGAGCCGCGTTCCTCGCGCACCTTGACAGATTTGTCGGCTGGCGGTAGCACATAGACGGGATAGAGATTGATGACAGGAGCCACCTCCTCCTTGGGGAACGAGGCTACAATCATCTCGCCCCTGTCCTGAGGATTGCTGCAGGCGCAGCTCTGCTTCTTCAGCTTCAGCACGGCATTGTCCATCCACGGCTCGTACTTCACCGAGCGCAGATAGTCGATGTCGAGATCCTTGCCGTTCTTCTTCCTCAGCGCGATGGCATCGGGATATTCGTCCTTCAGGTAGCGCTCGAAGTAAATCTGCTGGTTGCGGCTGTTGATGAATACCTGTGGCAGCTCCACCTTGCGCATTGTCACGGTGTCAACCAGCTCGGGTGCCAGCACAACCGACTGCATGGCTGGCACGTCCTGAATGGCCGTGACATGGAACGAGGCGACGACATTGCTGTCGACGACAGCCAGAGCCGAGCGGTTGATTCTCATCACATAGTCATAGTCGCCGGCCTTGACTGGCAGCGCTCCTGACAGGAGGAAGAGGAGTGTCCAGCCTGCAAATAGGCGTATAAGGCAGAAACCTTTATGGTTGTCATTCATGCTCATGTTGCAACAGGGAGGATTAAGTTTAAAAAACGTAAATGAGACTGAGACCCAGCTTGGAGATGCCCACATAGTGGTAGTCGTCGTTGTCCTTCAGGGTGCCGCAGACCTCACAGTCATATTTCTTGTAGTCGATGTAGGTATATCCTACGCCAAGGTCGGCACCCAGGTTCCAGTGCTTTGCCAAGGCGTATTCATAGCCGATGCCGATGCCGCCGCCTGCCAGCCAGCCTTCATAGCGATTGGGCTTCAGTCCCTTGAGCAGACCAAAGCACAGGTCGGTGTTGCCGAAGTTGAATTGACTGAAGTGAGCGTATGGGCCAATGAAAAAGCCGTTCATCACCTGGCACGGCCAGATGCGATACTGTGTCTGCACCATCCAGCTTTTGTGCACACTCGTTTCCTTCCTCTTCCACGGACGCAGACCACCGTAGGCTTCTAACGAGGTCTTCTTCGACAATGGCATCTCTACGCCTGCCGACAATATGCCGGCGGCATCAAAAAGCAAGTTATTACTAATGGCGAGATGCTGGCCGAATGAGGGGAGGCTTCCCACAAACGGCAAAAAGAGGAAAACAATTAACGCTTTCTTTAATTTCATATTAAAGATGAATGCTATGGGAGATATCCTTGTGGGTGTTTAATGTTGCAAATTTAATGAAAAAACTATGAAAACGCAACGTATCGTTTGTAAAAAAAGTTAATTATGCGAAAATCATGCCTGATTCTGCCGTGAATAATAAGTAATCGGCATAATCCGCAGGATGATTCGCAAGGATGCCGCCAAACGGGATTTTGCGTCGCAGAGGACATACAGTTTCAAAAACGACTGATACACATTTCGTACACACCGTGTGTACTAAAAGTACACACGGTGTGTATTTTTAGTACACACGGTGTGTACAACATTAAAACCGCATCTTCACGGCTTCACGCGCGCGTATATATATAATGTGGCAGGTTTACAGCTTTCCCGACTCGTTGTAGGAATAATAATTGCCGTCGGTAATGATGATGTGGTCGAGAAAGTGCAGTCGCATGATGTTGCAGGCGTTCTTCAGGCTTTGCGTCAGGTTGTCGTCGCTTTTGCTGGGCGTGAGGCTTCCTGACGGGTGGTTGTGGCAGGCAACGAGGACGGTGGCGTTGCAGAGTACGGCTTCGCGCATGACGATGCGCACGTCGACTGACACTTCCGAGATGCCTCCATGGGCAATGCGTGTCTTCTTGATAAGGCGGAAGTTCTGGTTGAGATACAGCGCCCAGAACTCCTCGGTGTCCATGTCCTGCATCACTGGGTGCATGTGGCGGTAGATGCGTGTGGCGGTGCCCAGGTCGGGACGCTCCTCGGGCGTTTCCTGCTGACGGCGCTTGCCCAGCTCGCAGGCTGCCAGAATGGTGATGGCCTTGGCCTCGCCCACGCCCTTGTAGTCCATCAGCTCGCGTATGGTCATCTTGCCCAGCGTGTTCAGGTTGTTGTTGCAGCGCTCCAGTATTTGCTGCATCAGCTCCACGGCGCTGACGCCGGGATAGCCCGAGCCTACAAGGATGGCCAGCAGCTCGGCCTTTGTCAGTGTCTGCGGCCCTTTGTCGCGCAGTTTCTCGCGTGGCTGGTCGTCGGGCGACCAGTTGGCAATGGTCAGCTTTGATACTGGTTGTGGCGTTAGGCAAGAGTAACTTTCGCTCCCCTCCTCCTGGGAGGAGGGGCAGGGGTGGTGGGAACTATTTGTAGATTTGGTTATTTCTTTTCCATTCCTCGGCATAATCTATAATTGTCTGAATAATTGCATTGATATTCTTGTAAACGACATCGTTTTCAAAACGCTTGACCGTAATGCCGTTTTCATTCAAAAAGCGGGTTCGCTCTGAGTCGTGCAGACATGCACCATACGTGTTGTGTACTTCGCCGTCCAGCTCTACGCAAAGTCTGATGGAAGGACAGTAAAAATCCATAACATAGGGGCCAAGACTGTGCTGGCGACGAAATTTCAGTCCGTTTATTTGGCTGCCTTTCAATGCTTTCCAGAGAGTCGCCTCAGCAGGAGTCAGGTTGTTACGCAATGTCTGCCGTAGCTCTTTCTCACTTTTTAGGTTTGCTTCTGCTGTTTTATACATAGGTGTCTATATTTTAGCGACAATCCCACCACCCCTGCCCCTCCTCCCGGGAGGAGGGGAGTGAAAGTTACTTACTACGTTGAAAGGTAAAGAAACTGATGTATCATTTATAGAAGTTCTTTTCGAAGGCGGTGAATTCGTCCTGTCTGAGGACGCAGCGCTTCCACCATGCCTTGATGAAGCCCAGGCCGTAGCCCATGAGCTGAACGAAGGCGGCGGGTATGCTGAGCAGACCCACGTAGGCGCTTTTGTTCTTGAGGCTTGAGTGGACGAAGATGATGAGGCTGTAGAGCACAATGGGCAGCCAGGGCAGCAGGCAGAGCCAGCGCCACTGGTCGTTGCTGCAGTAATACATCAGCAGGCGCCCTACGGCCGAGACCAGCACGAGGCCGATGACGCCGACGGTGAATACCGTTGGCAGCAGGTGGACGAGCTTCAGCGTGCCGGGATGGCGCTTGGTGAGGTTGATGCGGGCGATGCCGCTGTTGAACACCTGTCGGAAGAACTTGCGAAAGTCGGTGCGCCGCTTGTGCCACACCCAGGCTGCGGGCAGCAGGCGCGTCTTGTAGCCAGCCTCCACGATGCGGTATGAGAAGTCAATGTCTTCGCCGAAGCGCATCTTCGAGAAACCGCCCAGCTCGTTCCATACTTCGCGGCGCACGCCCATGTTGAACGAGCGGGGAAAGAATTTGTCGAGGGCTGCCTTCTTTGAGCCGCCGCGGATGCCGCCTGTGGTGAAGAACGACGTCATCGAGTAGCTGATGGCCTTCTGCACGGGCGTGAAGTCGGGGTGTGCCGCATCGGGACCGCCCCATGCGTCGCAGGGGCATGCTGCCAGCTCACGGGCGGCGTTGTCCAGATAGTCGGGCGGCAGCACCACGTCGCTGTCGAGCACGATGAGCCATTCGCCCTGTGCACGCTCGGCGCCGTAGTTGCGGCTCTGACCCGGTCCGCTGTTCTCCTTGTAGTAATAATGCAAATCAAGGATGCCTGCGAACTTGTCGCAGACATCCTTGCATGGTGTCTTGGAGCCGTCTTCCACTATGATTACCTCGAAGTCCTTCGCCGTTTGCCTGGTCAGGCTTTCCAGCAGTTCACGGACTTCGTCGGGACGGTTGAAGACGGGAACGATAATGCTATAACTCATT
Organism: uncultured Prevotellaceae bacterium; assembly: GCA_902778535.1. Lineage (GTDB taxonomy): Bacteria > Bacteroidota > Bacteroidia > Bacteroidales > Bacteroidaceae > Prevotella. Next base: position 19,534 of record CACYYG010000012.1, on the reverse strand, counting down.
CCTTTGCACGAGCCAGGTAAGAGCCGTCGCGTGTGTCGACCTGAATGAGGTCGCCCTCGTTGATGAACAGGGGCACGCGCACCTCGACGCCGGTCTCCAGCGTGGCGGGCTTCAGCGTGTTCGTGGCGGTGTCGCCCTTGATGCCGGGCTCGCTGTGGGTGACGCGCAGGATAGTCTTCACGGGCATCTCGGCATAGAGGATGGTGCCGTCGGTGGTGTCGCTGACCACGGAGACGGTGTCGCCTTCCTTCATGTACTCATGGCCGATGACCAGGTCGTTGGCAATGGGAATCTGCTCGAAGGTCTCGTTGTTCATGAAGATGCGGCCCGACTGGTCCTCGTAGAGGTACTGGTAGTCGCGGTGCTCGATGATGACGTCCTCCAGCTTCTCACCGATGTTGTAGCGGCGCTCCAGCACGCGTCCGTCGCTGACGTTCTTCAGCTTGATGTTCATGATGGTGTTGCCCTTGCCCGGCTTGCGGTGCTGGAAGTCAATGCAAACCCAGATGCCTCCGTCCATGCGGATGGCCGTTCCTTTCTTAATGTCTTGTGAGTTAATCATATAAAATAATACCTTAATGTGTTGTTTTCGGGTGCAAAGGTACGAATAAGTGAGCAAAAAGCAAAAGAAAAATCCAATTTTCTCTCAGTTTTCTTGCGCAATTGAAAATATTTGTGTAATTTTGCAGCCCGTTAGCCCTCATAGGGTTCGAATGTCAAGAGAAACGATTAAATAACAATAATAATATAATAAGCTATAAAACGATGAAAAGAACATTTCAGCCCCACAATCGCCGCCGCGTGAACAAGCATGGCTTCCGCGAGCGCATGGCCACGAAGAACGGCCGCCGCGTGCTGGCCAGCCGCCGCGCCAAGGGTCGCAAGAAGCTGACCGTCAGTGACGAACGCCATGGCAAGTAAATCATCCACTGTGTGGAAAGCAATCAATAAATGAGGCAAACAGGTCTTTTGTGGACTGTTTGTCTCGTTTGTTTAAATTTCAGGTAAAAAGATATGTTTAAAAGTTTCAACGGATACCATCTCATCGACGCGTATCATAAGCTAAGTCATGAGAGAAGGTATCATCCAGGAAGGGTTTTCAAGAAATGGATAGAGGCAGCAGTCATCGTGTTGGTCACGCTGGTGTTGTGGAATCTGCCAAGTGAATCATTCGGCATTGAGGGACTGAACACGGTGCAGCAGCGCATCATTGCCATCTTTGCCTTTGCCACGCTGATGTGGGTGATGGAGGTGGTGCCGTCGTGGGCAACAAGTGTTGCCATCATCGGACTGATGCTGCTGTTCTGTAGTGACTCGGGCGTGAAGTGGATGTGCAATCCCGACGACGTCGGGCCGCTGCTCTCCTACAAGGGTGTGATGGCCTGCTTTGCCGACCCCGTCATCATGTTGTTCATCGGTGGTTTCATCCTGGCCATCGCCGCTACAAAGACGGGTCTTGACGCACAGCTGGCGAAGGTGCTGCTGAAGCCTTTCGGCAAGCGTAGCGAAATGGTGCTGCTGGGTTTCCTGCTCATCACGGGCCTGTTCTCAATGTTTGTGTCGAACACGGCTACGGCGGCCATGATGCTGACGTTCCTCACGCCGGTGTTCAAACAGTTGCCGCCAGAGGGCAAGGGCCGCATCGCCTTGGCGCTGAGCATTCCCGTGGCTGCCAATCTGGGCGGCATGGGAACGCCTATCGGCACACCGCCGAACACCATCGCCCTGAAATATCTGAACGACCCCGAGGGTCTGAATATGGGCTTAGGCTTCGGCCAGTGGATGATGTTCATGGTTCCCTTGGTGATTCTGCTGCTGTTCGTTGGCTGGATGCTGCTGAAGAAATTGTTCCCCTTCACGCAGAAAACTATCGAGCTGAACATCGATGGCGGAATGAAGCATGGCCTGCAGTCAAAGATTGTCATCGTGACGTTCATCGTCACCGTGCTGCTGTGGCTGCTCGACTCTGTGACGGGCATCAACAGCTATACCGTGGCGCTCATTCCCTTTGTAGTATTCTCCATGGCGGGCATCATCAGCCGTAAGGACTTGGAGGAAATCAACTGGAGTGTCATCTGGATGGTGGCCGGCGGCTTTGCCCTGGGCTATGGCCTCAATCAGTCGGGCTTAGCAGCGCTGGCTGTGAAGAGCATTCCCTTCGGCGACTTCTCACCGCTGTTCATCCTCATCCTCTCGGGAATCATCTGCTACCTGCTTTCCAACTTCATCAGCAACTCAGCCACAGCCGCCCTGCTGATGCCCATCCTCGTGGTGGTGTGCTCGGCCATGGGCGACAAGCTCGATGCCATCGGCGGCACGTCGACGGTGCTCATCGGTGTGGCCATCGCTTCATCGAGTGCCATGATACTGCCCATCTCGACGCCTCCGAACGCCTTGGCCTATGCCACCAATCTGGTGCAGCAGAAGGAAATGGCGCGCATCGGAATTATCGTGGGCATTATTTCGATGGTGCTGGGCTACGCCCTGCTCTATGCTATGGGCGTTTTGCACGTCATTTGATTACTTTGTAGAAAGAAGCGCTTTTGGGCAGATGTTCAGCTGTAGCCAGGCCCAGTCCTGCCATGCCTCGTGATTGCCCGATACTACGTGGTCCATCGTTTTGGTACCCAGCATAGTTGAATAGCCTATCGACAGCGTGACATCTTTCTTGATCTTGGCCGTGAGCTCCACATCGAGTTCATGGCCAAGATCTTTTTTGAAGCCGGGTATCTGGGTGGCTGTCATCAGGTAGTGGTAGTTCATATCCATGCGCAAATTCTTGAAGATTTGCGAAGAGATGCTGCCATTGATGTCCTGAAGTCCACAAGAAAGCGTGTTGCCGAAATAGTCCATTGAGCCAAAGAACTTGTGATAGGAGCCGTAGAGGGCATTGAAGGCGTTCCATTTCGGATCGTCAGAGTCGTTGCCGCTCATATAGTCATAGCCGGCGCTGAATTTCAGTCTCCGCTGTGGGAGTATATAGTAGCTGATGCTGCCTGAAGCCAGAAAAGCATTCACCTGACGCAGGCTCGTCTTTCCCGTCTGGTAGTAGAAGGATCCGTGAATGTTCCAGTGGAGCGGACGGCCGAAGGCGTAAGTAATATCCGTACCGAAAGTCTGCATGTAGTTGGTACGTCCGTGTCCTTCCGTGCCTCGCTCGTATCCAATGTTCAGCGCCAGGAGCGACACGTCGAGCGGTATCACCGGTGAGCGATAATGATACCACAGTCCCTCCATGTTCTTATAAGGCATAGGTCCGTTGTAATAGTCGCCTCTGTTGGCCTTTTCCTGATTCGCGGCAAAAATGAGGTGCACACGGTGTAGTAAGTCACAGCTCTCATAGCCCAGCTTCAAGGCATCATGCCGTAAATTCTCCATGTCCCAGTCTGATGCGCCCAGGATGCGCTCGTCGTCATAGGACAGTTGCTGCCGTCCTATCTGGGCGAAGAAAAATCTGCCGAAGGTCATCTTGGCCCAAGCCTCGCTGATGGTGGCTTTTCCGTTTGACTGTCGGATGTCATCCTCGCCCCACAGTCCGGTGTGTTGGACGGAAGCTTTCAACTCCAGGTCGTTCCGCTTGAAATCTAATGACAGGCGTGAGCGCTCGCTAATGTAGTTGGCGGATTGTTCGCCTTCATAGCGGGGCAGGAGGGCGCCGTTGTTATGCTCGCCGCGTGTGCGCAGTTGTGCCTCAATGCTCAGGTCATTGCCCTGTGCATTTGCGGTGATGGCCGTCAAGACCAAGGCAGCAGTCAGCAGATGTCTTTTCATATCTGTCGTTTTTTGTGTTTGTCTTGTTAATAGTCTTTTAGAACTGATTCTCCACGATATCGGTCAGCACGTCGGTCATTGAGAGACCGGCTGCGCGTACCTGCTGCGGAATGAAGCTGGTAGCGGTCATGCCGGGCGTGGTGTTGATTTCCAGCATCGAGATGTCGCCCTTTGGCGAGATGATATAGTCGATGCGTATGATGCCGTTGCAATGCAGGATGTCGTAGATGGCCGAGGTGAGCTGCTGTGCCCGTTCGGCTTGCTCGGCAGGTATGCGTGCCGGCGTAATTTCCTCCACCTGTCCGTTGTACTTCGCGTCATAGTCGAAGAACTCATTCTTCGTCACTACTTCCGTGACAGGGAAGACCACACTCTTGTTCTTGGTCTTATAGCAGCCGACGGTAATCTCGGTGCCTTCGAGGAACGACTCAATCATCACTTCGTCGCTCTCCATCATTGCCACGCGCATGGCAGCTGCCAGCTGATCGGGATGCTTCACCTTGCTCACGCCGAAACTGCTGCCGTCGCAGGCTGGCTTAACGAAGCAAGGCATACCTACGGTCTCCACAATCTTCTGCTCGTCTAACTGGCGTTCCTGACCGCGACGCACCAGCACGCTCTCTGCCACTCTGACGCCGTAACCTTTCAGATACTGGTTAAGCACGAATTTATCGAAGGTCATGGCTTCGACGAGCACATTGCTGGTGCTGTAGGGAATGTGGAGCAGTTCGAAGTATCCCTGGAGGATGCCATTCTCGCCCGGCGTGCCGTGTATGGTGATATAGGCGTAGTCGAAGTGGCGCGTCTTGTCCCCTTCGCGGAAGGAGAAGTCGTGCATTTTCACACGCGATGTGGTGCCGTCGGGCAAGTCCACCTGCCAGTCGGTTCCTTTCATCTCTACTACGTAGACGTTATAGTGCTCCTTGTCGAAAAAGGAGTAGAGGCCTTGGGCTGAGCGCAGCGAGACATCGTGTTCGCTGCTGTCGCCACCACAGACGATGGCTATGGTGCGTTTCTGTTGTTTCATATATGATTTGAGATTTGAGATTTGAGATTTATTCTAACGATAGCGTCTGCAGTCGCTTCCGCCATTTGTCGATGAGTGCCTGCAGGTCGTCGGGCAGGGGACTTTCAAAGTCCATCTGCTGGCCTGTTGTAGGATGTAAGAAACCTAATGTCCGTGCGTGCAGCGCCTGACGCGGACAGAGCTTGAAGCAATTCTGCACGTAGGCTTTATAGCTGGCCGTACGCTCGCCGCGCAGTATCTCGCAGCCGCCATAGCGCTCGTCGCCAAAGAGCGGGTGTCCGATATGCTTCATGTGGGCACGGATCTGGTGTGTACGTCCTGTCTCCAGACGACACTCCACCAGCGTGGTATAGCCATATCGCTCCAGCACCTTGTAGTGAGTGACGGCAGGCTTGCCGGTGTCGCTGTCGGGCGGGAAGACGGCCATCCGCAGCCTGTCCTTTGGGTCGCGCCCGATGTTGCCCTCTATGCGTCCCTCGTCCTCTACGAAGTTGCCCCATACAAGAGCCACATAGCTTCGATGTGTCTCATGATGGAAGAACTGCTTGCCCAGGTTTGATTTCGCTTCGGGAGTCTTGGCAACGACGAGCAGGCCGCTGGTGTCCTTGTCGATGCGGTGCACCAGACCCACCTGCGGGTCGTTAGGGTCATAGGTAGGAAGATTGCGCAGATGCCAGGCAATGGCATGCACTAATGTGCCGTGGAAATTGCCGCAGCCCGGATGAACGACGAGTCCTGCCGGTTTGTAGATGACCATCAGCTCGTCGTCTTCATACTGCACGTTGAGCGGCATCTCCTCGGGCACGATGGTGGTGTCGAAATGCGGTCTTGTGAGGCGAAGGGATATGACGTCGCCCGCCCGCACTTTGTAGTTGCTCTTTACGGGCTTGTCGTTGACGAAGAGGAAGCCTCCTTCGGCAGCCTGCTGTATGCGGTTGCGGCTGGAGTGCTGGGTGTGTTCGGTGAGGTATTTGTCAATGCGCAAGGGCACCTGACCGCGGTCTACTTCGATGCGCAGATGCTCGTAAAGCTGGCCGTCGCCCTCGGAGGTCGACGCGTCGTCGCCGTCCAGCAGCTCAGCCAGCTCTTCGTCTTCGAGCAGTTCGTCGTATTCTTTGTCAGGTTTCATGCTCATAGTTTAGAAATTTTCCAGCTCGCTCGGGTCTACAGGCACGAAGTCATCCTCGGTACCGTATTCTTCGTCAATCATCGGCAGTCCGTCGCTGTCATCTAAAGGAGGAAGCTCAAAGTAGTCTTCATCGCCGAAGTCGTTCCACGAGCCGTTGCCAATGACGAGCACTATCTGTGACTCGCGTGCCACCATGTCGCCGGCATGCAAGTCGCGTCCGTCCAGCTTGACGCCGTAGACCCAGTCCTTCTCGCCGTCGATGAGTTTCGGCGGCAGTACGCGCAGGTCGAGGGCCTGCAGGCGGGCGATGGCTTCGCGATAGCTGCAGTTGTCCACAAGGTCAGGGATTCTCACTCGGGGAATAGTGAGCGAGTTAATGGTGACGTAGATGATGCGGCCCTCCTTTACGTTCAGACCTTTTTCCGGCGACTGTACGACAATGCTTCCGGCGGGCATTTCCTTGATATAGGTGGAGTCGTTGACTTCGATGCGCAATCCCAGCTCGGCTACTGCATCTTTGGCCTCCAGATAGTTCTTGCCGTAGAGGTCGGGCACCTCGATGGCCTCGCCGTGGTGCGTGTACTTCAGCAGCCACCATTTCAGGCCCACCAAGACCAACACCACGAAGGCAACCATGCCAAGCAGGTTGAGCCAGAGGTGCCAGCTGGCAAACTTCTTGAAGAATTTCTTTCCTTTCATGCTTTACTAATTATGCCAATGCCTGTGCGAAGGTGCGGCCGTATTCGCGGCAGTCGCCGAGCGCTGTCTCGTCGGGCACCCACAGCTTGGCAATGCCGTCGTTGACCAGCTCGAAGCCTGCTTCCTGCAGCTTGGCGCTGATCTGCTTCACCGAGCCGCCGCCCCAGCCGTAGGAGCCGAAGGCAGCAGCCTTCTTCTGCTTCAGCTTCAAGCCGGCAGCCATCTCCAAGAGTCCGGCGATGGCGAAAGAATGGCCGTTGTTGATGGTGGGAGAGCCAACGAGGACGGCCTTTGAGCGCCACATCTCGGTGAGTGCGTCGTTCTTGTCGTCACGGTTGATGTTCATGATTTTCACCGTCGTCGCGGGTGCCACGTCGCGTATGCCGTCGGCAATGGCCTCGGCCATCTTGCGTGTTGACTGCCACATCGTGTCGTAGACAATCGTCACCTGGTTCTCCTGATAGGCGTTGCTCCACTGCTTGTACTTCTCTACAATCTGCAGAGGATTCTCCTTCCAGATGATGCCGTGCGACGGGCAGATGAGCCTGATGGGCAGGTTCATGGCCTCAATCTGCGGAATCTTCTTTGCCACCATAGCGCTGAAGGGATTGAGGATATTGGCGTAGTATTTCTCTGCCTCATACATCATGTCAGCCTCGTTCACGCAGTCGTTGTAGAGCGACTCCGATGCGAAGTGCTGGCCGAAGGCGTCATTCGAGAACATGATGCCACCGTCGCCGTCATAGTAAGTGAGCATCGAGTCGGGCCAGTGCATCATCGTCATCTCTACGAAGGTCAGCGTGTGCTGTCCCAAGGAGAGCGTGTCGCCTGTCTTCACGTTGACGAAGTTCCAGTCCTGGTGGTAGTGTCCGCGTATGATGGCCTCGCCCTTCTTTGTGCAGTAGATGGGCGTGCCGGGAATCTCACGCATGAGTTCGGGCAGTGCGCCGCTATGGTCGATTTCGTTGTGGTTCATCACGATGAAATCGATGCTTTTCAAGTCTATCTCCTGCTTCAGGCGGCTGACGAACTCCTTGTCGTAGGGTTGCCATACGGTGTCGATGAGCGCCACTTTCTCGTCGCGTACAAGGTAGGAATTATAACTGGAGCCGCGATGTGTCGACAGCTCGTCGCCGTGGAAATGCGTCAGTTCCCAGTCGACCTTGCCGACCCAGCTGACTTTCTCTGTTAGTTGCTTAGCCATATTTCAATTTTCAATCTTTAATTTTCATCATTCCAAGTAAGTGTAGCCGTAGAGGCCGCTGCGATAGTTTGAGAGGAATTCCTTGCCTTCCTCCAACGTGATCTTGCCCTGCTTCACGCTCTTCGTCACCCAGACCTCGAGCTGACGTACAAGCTTCTTCGGGTTGTACTGCACATATTCCAGCACCTCCTCCACCGTCTCGCCGTCGATAATCTGGTCGATGTGGTAGCCGCCGTCCTTCACGCTGATGTGCACGGCGGTGGTGTCGCCGAAGAGGTTGTGCATGTCGCCGAGTATCTCCTGATAGGCTCCCACGAGGAAGACGCCGAGGTAGTAGTCCTCGTTCTTCTTCAGCGCGTGCACGGGCAGCGAGTGCGAGTTGTGGCGGTTGGTGGTGAAGTTGGCAATCTTGCCGTCCGAGTCGCAGGTAATGTCCTGTATTGTCGCGTTGCGTGTGGGTCTTTCGTCCAGGCGCTGTATGGGCATGATGGGGAACACCTGGTCGATGGCCCACGAGTCGCTAAGACTTTGGAAGAGCGAGAAGTTGCAGAAGTATTTGTCGGCCAGCAGCTTGTCAATCTTCATCAGTTCCTCGGGAATGTGCTTCAGACCCTTGGCCAAGGCGTGAATCTCGTGGCACACGCTCCAGTACATCGCCTCCACCTCGGCACGTGTCTTCAGGTCGACGATGCCGTGCGAGAACAAATCGAGCACTTCCTCGCGAATCTGCTCTGCGTCGTGCCAGTCCTCGAGCACGTTGCGCGGGCTGAGGTTGTCCCATATCTCGTAGAGGTCCTTCACCAGCTGGTGTGAGTTTTCGTCGGGCTCAAACTCCTCGGGCATCTCGGGCAGCGAGGCCGTCTCCAGCACGTCGATGACGAGCACCGAGTGGTGTGCGGCCAATGAGCGTCCGCTCTCGGTGATGATGTTGGGGTGGGGGATGTCGTTCTTGTTGGCTGCGTCGACGAAGGTGTAGATGCAGTCGTTCACATACTCCTGAATAGAGTAGTTGACGGAGCTCTCACTCGATGGCGAGCGCGTGCCGTCGTAGTCGACACCCAGTCCGCCGCCGCAGTCGACGAAGTCCACGTTGTAGCCCATTTTGTGCAGCTGCACGTAGAACTGCGATGCCTCGCGCAGGGCTGTCTGTATGCGGCGAATCTTCGTAATCTGGCTGCCTATGTGGAAGTGGATGAGGCGCAGGCAGTCGCGCATGTCCTTCTTGTCAAGCGTCTCGAGGGCATCGAGCAGCTCGGCGCTGGTGAGGCCGAACTTCGAGGCGTCGCCGCCGCTCTCCTCCCATTTGCCGGCGCCGCTGCTGGCCAGCTTGATGCGTATGCCGATGTTGGGCCTGACGTTCAGCTGCTTCGCCACGCGGGCAATGATGTCCAGCTCGTTCATCTTCTCCACCACGATGAAGATATGCTTGCCCATCTTCTGCGCCAGCAGCGCCAGCTCGATGTAGCTCAGGTCCTTGTAGCCGTTGCACACGATGATAGAGTCGCTCTGGCATTGCATGGCGATGACGGCGTGCAGCTCGGGTTTCGAGCCGGCCTCCAGGCCGAGGTTGAACTTGCGGCCGTGCGAGATAATCTCCTCCACCACGGGCTGCATCTGGTTCACCTTGATGGGGTAAACCACATAGTTCTCGCCTTTGTACTCATATTCCTCGGCGGCCTTCTTGAAGCAGCTCCACGTCTTCTCGATGCGGTTGTCCAGAATGTCGGGGAAGCGCAGCAGCACAGGTGCGGTGACGTCGCGCAGCTGCAGCTCGTCCATCACCTCGCGCAGGTCAATCTGCGTGGAGTCCTTACACGGAGTTACATACACGTTGCCTTCTTCGTTGATGCCGAAGTAGCTTGTGCCCCAGCCGTTGATGTTGTACAGCTCGCGGGCGTCGTCGATGGTCCATTTCTTCATAGCGACTGCAAATGTACATATTTTTTTCGACAATAAAGACAACAAGAAAAAAAAAGAGTGGCGTGAGGTTCCTTTTTGTCTTTTTTCAGCGTAAATTGCAGATTTTATTGCTGTTCGCTAAACACAATTCATACTTCTGAATGATTAAAGGCAACAAGAACAGCATGGACAGCTTGGCGGGGCGGCCCATCCCCTCCCTTGTCGGGGAGGGGCTGCGCACTGTTTCCTTGCAGATGTCTTCATACCATGACTTTTTAACGTAGACTTGGTAAAATGTTTTTACAAAAGTGACGAAAAAACAGGTCTCAACGATGCTGAGATTGGCTCAGAATTCACGACAGGACGATTTGCTGAAAAAAACGCGAAAATGAGAGGGGTTGGCTATTTTATTGATTGATAGTTGCTTAGCTCATATTCCTGCTTTTCGGGAGCATCCTCGTTTTCAAAAAGGTATATCCGCGTGAAAAAAAGTCAATGCCTTTTTTTCACGCGGACCATCTTTTTTAGCAAAAACATGCTGTTCTGGAGCAAAAATTGGCCCTTTCAGGGACTGAAAAGCTGCACAAAACACATGCGGGTGTGCAATTTGAACGCCTTGCTTATGCTCATCCGATGACCGACCGACGGCAAAACAGTGTCTTTCCGATTCTATTTCACGAATTTCATTTGTAAAGAAATCGGAAATCAATTTTCTTTACATTTTTGAAGGCGATATGATTCTGTTTTTCTCCATTATGTAAAAAAATCGGACTGATTCCGATATCAGCCCGATTATTTTCTCACGAAGGTTCTGCCCCCCGAGTGATGATGTCCTCCTTGATGGCAATTCAGTGCTACATCTTGGTGATGATGCCAAGCTCGGAAGCTCGGAGGAACTCAATGATGTGTTGAATCTCCGGGCTGTCGGGCACCTGCTCCTCTATCTGGTTGACGGCATCGAAAGTGCTGGTCTTGCCGTGAAACAGCAGTCGGTAGGCGTTGGCGATGTGCTTGATGGTCTTGTCGTCGACACCATAGTAACGGCACATGGTCTCGTTCACGCCGCCATACTCCACGCGCTTGGTGCAGATGATGCCCGGCGGCACGTCTTTCGAGAAGGTGGTGCCGGCCTGCACCATTGCAGCGCGGCCTACGCGAGTGTGGGCGTTGGCGATGACGGAGGAGCTGAAGATGGCGCCGTCCTCGATGAGGCAGTCGCCGGCAATCTTCGTGCCATAGCCGAAGACACAGCGGTTGCCCACCTTGGTGTCGTGGCTGATATGTGAGCCTTCCATCAGCACATTGTCGTTGCCGAGGACGGTCTGTCCGCCGGTATGCGTGGCGCGGTTGATGACCACGTTCTCACGTATGATGTTGTTGTCGCCGAGGATGCACTCCGACTTCTCGCCGCGGAAATCGAAGTCCTGCGGCAGGGCTCCGATGACGCTGCCCTGATGCACCTTGTTGTGGGCACCCATGCGTGTGCCGTCGAGGATGCTGACGAAGGGGAAGATGATGCAGTCGTCGCCGATGACTACGTCGTCCTCGATGTAGACGAAGGGGAATATCTTGCAGTTGTTGCCGATTTTCGCCTTGGGCGATATATAATTCATTTCATTCATGATTTTAGAATTTAGAGTTAAGAATTTAGAGTTGTTCTCGCTTCGCTGCGATTAAGAGTTAAGAATTAAGAGTTGATAATTGCTGGTATGTTAATTCTAAATTGTTAATTCGTAATTGCCGTAGGCAACAACTCTTAATTCTTAACTCTTAACTCTTAATTATTTAGAACCGCCGCCAAGTGCCTGATACAGGCTCACCACGGCCTGCATCTTCTTCAGGTCGTCGGTGACCTTGGTGATGCGGGCGTTGAGCAGGTTCGACTGAGCTGAGATCACCTCCAGGTAGCTGCTGCCCTTCGAGGTGTAGAGCTGGCGGGTGTCCTCGACGTTCTTTGTCAGTACGTCGACCTGCTTCTGGTCGAGCTCGCTGCGCTCCTGGCTGCTGTTGTAGGCCAAGAGGGCGTTGCTCACTTCGTTGCCGGCTTTCAGGATGAGGTTCTGCCAAGTGTTGAAGGCCTGCTCCTGCTTGGCCTTGGCCACGCGCAACCCGGCCACGATTTGTCCGTGCTGGAAGATGGGCTGCGTCAGGCTTCCGATGGCTGAAAGGAGCCACTTGCCCGGATTGACGATGGCGCCGAGGTTGTTGGTGAACGAGGCATTGCCCGTGATGGTGATGTTGGGATAGAACTTCGAGCGTGCCGACTCCACATCGTAGAAGCACTGGGCCAGCTGCATCTCGGCAGCGTGTACGTCGGCACGGTTCGACAGCAGCTCGATGCCCACGCCGGCAGAGAACTTCTCGGGCAGCGACTGGTTGTAGAACGAGCCGCGGTCGATGCGGTGGCCGGCCTCGTTGAGCAGCAGCGAGAGGGCGTTCTCCGTCTCGCGTATCTGACGCTTGATGTCTACGGCCTGCGCCTGAATCTGGTAGTAGCTGGCCTCGGCACTCTGCACGCTGGTGCTGCGGGCACGGCCCAGCTGCATCTGCAGCTTCATCATGTCCCACGTCTCCTTGACCAGCTTTTCCATATCAGTAACAATGGCCTGCTGCTCGTCGAGCATCATCAGCGTGTAGTAGAGGTTGGCAATGCCGCAGATGATCTGTGTCTGCACGGCCACCTGATAGTCCTTCGTCATCAGCAGCTGTGCCTGTGCAGAGCGCTTCGTGGCGAGGATATTGCCGAAGAGGTCGATGTTCCACGAGGCAGAGATGGGAATCTGGTAGGTCTTGCTGGTGCTGGCACCGTCGGTCATCACGCGGCTGATGGTGCCGCTCGGGGCGATGGCCACGCCGGGAAGGTAGGCCAGCTTGGCCACCTTCAGCATGTCCTCCATCATCTGTACGTTCAGGGCAGCGTTGCGCAGGTCGGTGTTGTTCTCTAATGCCAGTTCGATGAGCCCTTGCAGCTGCGGGTCGGTGAAAAGCTCACGCCAGGGCAGCTGACCGAAGTTCTGGTCGGTGTTCAGCATCAGCGTATCGACATCGCTCACCGCATCGCGGATAAGTCCTGTGGCATTGACGTCGGGTCTTTCATATTTGTTGTAGAGCCCACAGCTCACTATCATTAGCGAGCCTAAGGCTAAAGTCAAAAACTTCTTCATAGTCTAATATAGTTTCTTCGTTCTACTTTTGCAGTTCATACTCTACTGGTTTTTTCGCATACTGCTGTAGCTCTGTCGTGATGTCGGGATTCTCGTCCTCACCCTCAAACTTCATCGGGCGGAACTTCTCCTGTATGCTCTGGAAGATGACGAACAGGGCAGGGACGACGAAGATCTGGCAGAGCGTACCGATGAGCATACCGCCGACAGCGGCTGCGCCCAGGGTCTGGTTACCGTTCTTGCCCACGCCCGATGCGAACATCAGCGGCAGCAAGCCGACAATCATGGCGAGCGACGTCATCAGGATAGGACGCAGTCGGGCTGCGGCGCCCAGCACGGCACTCCATGAGATGGCCATACCCGTCTGTCGGCGCTCCAGAGCGAACTGCACAATCAGGATGGCGTTCTTTGCCAGCAGGCCTATCAGCATGATGAGCGAAATCTGCATGTAGATGTCGTTGGCATGTCCGAAGAGCGTGGTGAACAGGAAGCAGCCGGCCAGGCCGAAGGGCACGGAGAGAAGCACTGCCAGCGGCAGGATGTAGCTCTCGTACTGTGCGGCAAGGATGAGGTAGATGAACATGAAGCAGAGCAGGAAGATGATGCCTGTGGAGTTCGTCGACTTAGCCTCCTCACGCGTCAGACCCTGATAGTCGTAGGTATATCCGTCGGGCAGCATGTCGGCAGCCACCTCCTGGGCGGCCTTGATGGCCTCACCCGTTGAGAAGCCCGGAGCCACCGTACCGGTGACGTTGATACTGGTGAAGAGGTTGAAGCGGTTGATGTTCGACGGGCCGTAGACGCGCTCCAGCCGGCAGAACTCCTGCACGGGCGCCATGCCTGCGGGTGTGCGTACATATATATTATTAAGACTCTCCGGCGTCATGCGTGTGGCAGGAGCGCCCTGCACCATCACACGGTAGAGCTTGCCGTAGGCGTTGAAGTTGGAGGCATACAGACCGCCGTAGTAGCCCTGCAGCGTGGAAAGGATGACGCGGGGCGAGATGCCCGTCTGCTTACACTTGGCCACGTCGACATGAATCATGTACTGCGGATAGCTGGGGTTGTAGCTGGTCTGTGCCCTCTGGAACTCCGGCCGCTTGTTGAGTGCGGCGATATAGTCGGTCACGATGCCGTAGAACTTCTCCAGCGAGCCGCCCGTGCGGTCCTGCATGACGAGCGACACACCGCTGTTGGCCGAGAAGCCGGGAATCATAGGCGGCGAGAAGGCCAGGATGCTGGCATCCTTGATGTGTGCCGTCTTCAGGAATATCTGTGCCACGACGCCCGATGCCTCGTATGGATTGAGGAAGAAACGGTAGATGCCGTCGCCCTGCCACAGTCCGCTGAGCTTCCAGAAGAATCCCTTCTGGCGCTCGCTGAACGGCTTCAGCTTGATGATAAATGTGGCCTGGTCGGAGCCTGCGCCGGCTATGAAGTTGTAGCCCTGAATCTGCTCACGGCTCTGTATGGCCGGGTCGGCAGCGAGGATGCTGTCCACCTCGTTGATGATCTGCTTGGTGCGTGCCACCGATGTGGCGGGCGGCATAGAGATGGTGCAGAACAGCGTGCCGGTATCTTCGTCGGGCACCAGGCCCGTCTTTGTGGTGAACATCGTGCCGGCAAGGATGGCGATGCCCACGATGACGGCGATGCCCACGAGCAGCGGACGGCGCACAGTCTTCTCCACGCGTTTCTTATACTTGCCCAGAATTTTGTCGTAGGCAGTGTTGAAAGCCAGGTGGAAGCGCTCCACGCGGCTCATCTTCTTCTCTTTGCCATTGGCATCGTGCGGCTTCAGGAAGATGGCGCACAGAGCCGGCGACAGCGTCAGGGCGTTCAGTGCTGAGATGAAGATACTGACAGCCATCGTCACGCCGAACTCGCGGTAGAACGTACCCGTTGTGCCGCCGATGAACGACACGGGGATGAACACCGAGGCCATGACCAGCGTGATGGAGATGATGGCGCCCGAAATCTCGTTCATAGCGTCGATAGAAGCCGTCAGCGGCGACTTGTAGCCCTGATCCAGCTTGGCGTGCACGGCCTCCACCACCACGATGGCATCGTCGACCACGATGGCGATGGCCAGCAGCAGAGCCGACAGCGTGAGCAGGTTGATGGAGAAGCCGAAGACGCTGAGGAAGAAGAATGTACCAATCAGCGACACGGGCACGGCTATGAGCGGGATGAGCGTCGAGCGCATGTCCTGCAGGAAGATGTAGACCACGAGGAACACCAGCGCCAGCGTCATCAGCAGCGTGAACACCACCTCCTCGATAGAGGCGTAGAGGAACTCCGTCACGTCGTAATTGATCTTGTAGAACATTCCCGGCGGCATCAGCTTCTGTTGTGCCTCCAGCTCGGCCTTCACCTGCTTGGCAATTTCGTTGGCGTTGGAGCCGGCTATCTGCTGCACCATGCCCATCACCGACGGGATGTTGTTGTTCTTCATCGACACGGTGTACTGCTGTCCGCCCAGCTCAATGTCGGCCACGTCCTTCAGGCGCAGCGTGGTGCCGTCGGCAGCACTCGAGATGATGATGTTGCCAAACTCCTCGGCCGACTTCAGGCGGCCGGTGTAGCGCATGGCGTACTCGAAGGCCACGTCGCTCTCCTGTCCGAAGTTGCCGGGAGCGGCCTCGATGTTCTGCTCAGCCATCAGCGCTGTGATGTCGCTGGGCATCAGCCCGTACTGCTTCATCACGTCGGGCTTCAGCCACACGCGCATGGCGTAGGTCTTCAGACCCGGGCTCTGCACGTCGCCCACACCCTGGATACGCTTGATGGCAGGGACAATATTGATGTTGTTGTAGTTCGTGAGGAACTCGTCGTCATAGCGGCCGTCGCTGGTGAGGGTGAACATCAGCACCTGCGAGGTCTGACGCTTCATCACCGTGACGCCAATCTGCGTCACCTCGGCCGGCAGCAATGCCTGTGCCTGCTGCACGCGGTTCTGCACGTTGACGGCACACATGTCGGGGTTCATGCCCTGACGGAACAGAATCTGTATGCTGGCCGATCCTGACGAGGCCGACGACGAGATGTAGTCCATGCCTTCCACACCGTTGATGCTCTCCTCAAGCGGCGTGATGACAGAGTTCTTCACCGTCTCAGCGTCGGCACCCGGATAGCTGGTGAACACCACGACGGTGGGCGGTGCAATGTCGGGATACTGCTCAATTGGCAGCGAGAGCAGGCCTATGAAGCCCAGGATGACGATGAGAATTGAAATCACCGTCGACAATACCGGGCGTTTGATAAAATTGGTAAAAGTCATAATTGGAAGCCCCCCTCCCATCCTCCCCCGAGGGGGAGGCGTATATATGCTTGGAGGTTATAGGGGTACTGTTTTAAATTGAAAATAAAACCATTGGCAAAGGTAACTACTCCCTCCCCTTGGGGAGGGTCGGGGTGGGGGCTCTACTTCTTCACCGCCTCCACGATGTCGCCGGCAGTCATGGCCTTGGCCTGCTCCTTGATTTTTTCCTGGTAGCGCTCGGGCGTGATGGGAACAATCTCCATCTGGTCAGTGAGCTTGGTGATGCCGTTGGTGACATACTTGTCGCCCACCTTCAGACCGCTGGTCACAATGAAGTGGTTGCCGTCGTTCTGCGGGTCGACGGTGATTTCGGTGTAAGCCACCTTGTTGCTGTCGCTAAGCAGGTAGACGAACTTCTTGTTCTGCACCTCCGAGACAACCGACTGCGGGATGATGATGGCATCGCTGCTGGTGCGGGGTATGATGATGGTGCCGCTGCCGCCGCTCTTCAGCAGTCTGTCAGGATTGGGGAAGCGTGCCTTCAGCTGTGCCGTGCCCGTGGCCTGGTCGATGACGCCGCTGATAGTGGTGACATGACCCTCATAGCCGTAGATGGTGCCGTCGGCCAGCTGCAGACGCAGGGCAGGGAACTGCTCCACGGCGCCGTTCAGGCCGCCTTCGCTCTTTGACATCTCAAGCATGTCCTTCTCGGTCATTGAGAAGTACACTTCCATCTGCGAGATGTCCGACACATGGGTGAGCACGTTGCTGCCGCTCACCAGGGCGCCCTTCTTGAAGGGCAGCGTGCCGACGACGCCGTTGGCGGGGCTCTTCACGTAGCAGAACGACAGGTTCTCCCTGGCCGAGGCCAGCAGTGCCTGTGCCTGTGCCAGCTGTGCCTGAGCGCTGTTGAAGCTGTTTTCGGCCGTCTGCAGCTCATACTCGCCGATGACACGGTTGTCGAACAGCTGCTTCGAGTTCTCGTAGGTCAGCTTTGCCGTGTTCACGGCGCTCTGTGCCGTGTTCACGCTGGCCTGTGCCTGACGCACGGCTGCCTGATAGGTCTCGTTGTCAATGACGAACAGCACTTGTCCGGCCTGCACCGTCTGACCCTCGGTAACGTTGATTTGCGTGAGGAAGCCCGACATTTTCGGACGTATCTCCACGTCCTGAATACCGTTGATGGTGGCGGGATAGGTCGTCTGCATCTCGGTGGACGAGATCTTCACCTCTTCCACGGGATACTCGTTGTCGCCGAAATTGGGCATTCCGCCGCCGCCACCGCACGAAGCGAGTGTTGTGGCCACGACAGCTGCCATCAAAATTGTCTTCTTTTTCATTTTTTCTTATTGCTAAATTTGTAATGTTGATGTTGGCTTAAGAAAACCCAAAACCGCTTGTTCGGTTTTTTCGAGCTGCAAAATTACAAAAAAGATACGTATGCGCGCGTGTTTGCTTCTTTTTTTTACAGATTATTAGCAAATTCCGACGGATTTATGCCCTGCAGTTCAGGCCTGCTCTCAAATGTGAACGCCAATAAGCCGTTTTTCGCAATTTCCCTCACTGCCAGGCTTCTCAAGGTGGACTATCGTTTCACAAACGTCAAGTACACGTTTCGTACACACCGTGTGTACTAAAAATACACGCCGTGTGTACTTTTAATACACACGGTGTGTACGAAACGCAACTGTCACCTTCACGGCTCTATGTGTGCTCGCCAACACATTACCGGCGTGGCTGTTGGTAAAATTCCGGCGTATAGCTCATTTAGCAGGATATTTACAAGTGGTAGGGTTCTATGGCTCAAATTGCATGTCAGCACCGAAATATAATTCAAAGCAACCCCGGATTCGATATTTGGTTTAAAAGTATGAATCGCACTGAATAGAAGAAAGGTCCTACCGAAAAAATCCAACGAAATGTGTAGAATAATACAAAAAAGCACATTTTCAACCATGTAATAGCACTTTCTTCGAAAAAAGTTTGGTTGATCCGATAAAAAGCCGTACCTTTGCACCAACAGTTCCCGCCACGCCTCCTAACAATGCGTACCACGGCGGGACTTCGTTTCTTTCGGTAATCTTTCGAAGTTGTATGCCAATATGAAAGACGTGGAGGTGAAGAAGCAGGTGGCAAAGAGCGTCGGTTTGCCACAATACACCTATCTTGAAAGTTGGATGCGCAGTCTCACAGTTCTTCGCAATTGCTGTGCCCATCATGCACGGGCATGGAACCGACGCTATCCTGCCATGCCACAACTGCCAAGGCGATTGCCGCTTACATGGGTTGATACACGACACATACGGCCTATGAAACTGTACGCTCAGCTATGCGTTCTTCTCTATTTGGAACAGAGCATAACACCTAACAGTCAGATAAAAGACAGACTGTTAAGCCTTCTTAAGGCCTTTCCGAACAACATTACGAGCATCGGCGAACGGGCGTTCCAATCTTGCTCCGGCCTGACGAGCGTTACCAGCCCGAACTAAGTGAACAGCATCGGCAGCTGTGCGTTCTATAGCTGTATTTAGAGACCTCTAAACAACAATAAACAATGAAAAATACATAGAGATAAACCCCTGTATATCAACTACTTTTAGATTTTAACACTTCAGACTTGTTTTTTGGTGGTTCTCAAAAATCCGCTTACCTTTGCAACGCATTTCTACCGCGAAGAATTTTGAGGGATTTTATTTTTCCATCTCGTAGACATGGTTGACAAGGGACGACTAAGGGTTACAAGAGTTGACTGATACCAGTCAAAACGAGGCTTGATTACGAAAGTCTAAAATAACTCCATGACAGCCATACCCAATGGCTGGGACAGGAGAAACAGGCACTTGACGACCATCACGGGCAGCAGGAAGAGAGTTGGCAGAAGCATAGCCAACGACTCACAGACATCGTGAAGAACAACGAGGGCGTATGGATTTCCACAAAACTGTTCTACATCATCGGCTCCCTTTCCCTTCTGTCAATCATAACGATTGTGTTGGAGATTGCCTTCTATGTGTATTTCCATTGGATTCTATAGGAATTATCTCAGTGTTCTGTGGCCCCGTCTCATCATCACGACGCGACGAGGCTTGGTGTCTATAGGTCTTTGAACTAATTTCGACGGCATCGTCAATCTGCAGTTTCGTGCCGTCGTGGTTAGCGTTGCTCAGCGGTGCCAGCTAGTTGGTAGGTAATGTTGGGTTCTCCATAATCCTTACTGTTTTTTGAAAGTTAGACATAAAGTGAATTGGTCACGAGGGTTATTTAAGTTTATACGTTAATTAATTTTTCATTGCAAAGACCCTCAACACATAATTATCCTTTTCATCTTCTTTTCTTTATCATACACCATAAGCCCAAAAGCACTAAAGGAATGCTCAGC
>CACYYG010000011.1 GCA_902778535.1 uncultured Prevotellaceae bacterium | reverse complement strand
CATCCATCTGCTCAGAAAGTATCGTCCCTTTCACTTCCGCCGACGACAGTCGGCTCACTCCCCTTTCACTCCTTATCACTCCAGACATGCGAAACTTGTTTTGTTTTATTGAGGGCTTGGGCTTTTTATGCCTTCTCAATCCACTGCTGCACCTCGTCGACTGAAGGTTTCTGGAGGTCGAGCTTGTATTTCTTCACAATGTCGCCAATCTTTTGCTGCAGTCCCTGAGCCTTCTCATCCTTAATGTCGGAGATCAGGTAGAAACCGGCCTTTCGCAGCACGTAGACCCAATCCTCAGCCACGCCGATGGCAGCCCACTCCTGGATGCTGCTCTGCGGAGCCTTCTTCTCAGGCTTCATCTGCGGGAAGAAGAGCACCTCCTGAATGAAGGTCTTGCCCGTCATGAGCATGACGAGGCGGTCGATGCCGATGCCGATGCCCGAGGTGGGCGGCATGCCGTACTGCAAGGCGCGGAGGAAGTCCTGGTCGATAATCATGGCCTCGTCGTCACCCTTGTCGGCCAGCCGCATCTGCTCTTTGAAGCGCTCTTCCTGGTCGATGGGGTCGTTCAGCTCGGAGTAGGCGTTGGCCAGTTCCTTGCCGTTGACCATCAGCTCGAAGCGCTCGGTCAGTCCGGGCTTTGAGCGGTGCATCTTGGTGAGGGGCGACATCTCGACAGGATAGTCGGTAATGAAAGTAGGCTGTATGAACGTGCCCTCGCAGAACTCGCCGAAGAGCTCGTCGATGAGCTTGCCCTTGCCCATCGTCTCGTCGACATCCATGCCCTTCGACAGGCAGAACTGGCGAATCTCCTCCTCACTCTTGCCATCGCAGTCGAAGCCGGTCTTCTCCTTGATGGCGTCGAGGATGGGCAGACGGCGGTAGGGAGCCTTGAACGACACGATGTTGCCATCGATTTCACGCTCGGCGCTGCCGTTCACGGCAATGCAGATGGTCTCAAGAAGTTTCTCGGTAAACGACATCATCCAGTTGTAGTCCTTGTACTGCACGTAGAGCTCCATGCAGGTGAACTCGGGGTTGTGGTTGCGGTCCATGCCCTCGTTGCGGAAGTTCTTGCCAATCTCGTAGACGCCCTCGAAACCGCCCACAATGAGGCGCTTCAGGTAGAGCTCGGTGGCAATGCGCATGTACATGTCCTGGTCGAGAGCGTTGAAGTGAGTCATAAACGGACGTGCCGATGCGCCTCCGGCTATCATCTGCAGCGTCGGCGTCTCCACCTCTGTGTAGCCGGCTTCGTCAAGCACCTTGCGCATGGTGCGGATGACAGTGGCACGCTTGAGGAATGTGTCTTTCACGCCGTCGTTCACCACTAAGTCGACATAGCGTTGGCGGTAGCGCAGCTCGGGATCGTCGAACTTGTCGTAGGCCACGCCGTCCTTGTACTTCACGATGGGCAGGGGCTTCAACGACTTCGACAGCAGCGTCAGCTCCTTGGCGTGCACGCTGATCTCGCCAGTCTGTGTGCGGAACACGAAGCCCTTCACACCGATGAAGTCGCCGATGTCGAGCAGCTTCTTGAATACCACGTTGTACATATCCTTGTTCTCATCGGGGCAGATGTCATCACGGGTGACGTAGACCTGTATGCGGCCCTTCGAGTCCTGCAGCTCCACAAATGAGGCCTTACCCATGATGCGCTGACTCATCATGCGACCGGCGATGCACACCTCACGGGGCTCAGCATCGTCGTTGAAGCTGGCAATAATTTCTGTAGAGAAAGCGTTGGTGGGATACTCGGCAGCGGGATAGGGATTGATGCCCAGACGGCGCAGCTCGTCAAGCGACTGACGGCGCAATATTTCTTGCTCGGAAAGTTCTAAAATGTTCATTATTTTGTTGTTGTGAATTTTTAACGGCTGCAAAATTACATAAAAATCCCCATAACACAAAACATCGGGGGGCTTTTCTTTTTCAGCGTTGCGTTTTTTGATTTATGAAAAGTTTATGTAATGGGCAGCGTAGCAAAAGAAAGACCATAAGACTCAGTCGGGATGGACGGAGTCTTATGGATGCGCATCGTGGTCGGCCTCGCTTACTGATGCTGGTCGCGCAGCAGGTCGTTAACGGTCTTTACAGGATTGAACGTGCCGAGGGGTACTTCTACGAAAACGGTGTTCCAGTCGCTCATGGCGCCGTTCCACAGGCCGGGCAGCTCGAGGGCCTTCAGTTCCTTGCCGCCTTTCGACTTGCTGGAGATGAAGCCGGTGCTCTTGTCCACATAGTCGGGCAGATTGAAAGGCTGTCCCTTATAGTCCTTCACGGCGCACACCAAATCAACGGGATTGAAGTGGGTGCCCTGCGTGAACATCTTCATATATTCCTCATTGGCTGTGTCAATCTGCGAGCTCTCAAGGATTTGCAGGCTCACCGTACCGTCCTGGTTGTAGGTGAGGAACGGGCCGCCACCAGGCTCACCCACATTCTTCACCACGCCACAGACACGCATCGGACGATTGAGCTTGCGGCGCAGATAGTCGGCGTCCACCTTGTTGTCCTTCGGCTGGCAGCACAACTCCTTCTCTACGAAGGCTGCCATTTCCTGCAGCTCCGCCTCGGTAGCGCCTTTGTCGAGCAGCTCCAGATAGCGGAAGGCTTTCTTCTGCAGGCTGACCAGCACACCGGCAATGACCTGCTTCCACTCCACCGTCTCGGGCTTCAGGCGGTCGGGCACCACGTTGTCGATGTTCTTGATGAAGATGACATCGGCCTCAATCTCGTTCAGGTTCTCAATCAGCGCACCGTGACCGCCCGGACGGAACAGCATCGAGCCGTCGGCCTCGCGGAAGGGCGTACCGTCAGGATTGGTGGCGATGGTGTCGGTCGAGGGTTTCTGCTCAGAGAAGCTGATGTCGTATTTCACGCCGTACTTCTGTGCAAAGCCATCGGCCTTCTCGGCCACCTTCTGCTTGAAGAATTCCATGTGCTCGTGGCTCACCGTGAAGTGGACGTGGGCCTCGCCTTTCGAAGCGGCATAGAGGGCGCCTTCCACCAGGTGTTCCTCCATCGGCGTGCGCGGACCTTCGGGATATTTATGGAAGAGCAGCATACCCTTTGGCAGTTGTCCGTAGTTCAGACCTTCCTTCTTTAACATATTGGATGCCACGGCCTTATAATTTCCTTCAGCCATTAAAGCTTTAATTCCCTTTCCCTCGTTCTTCACACATACGGCATCGAGCGCATCGTAGAAGGCGAACTTCTCAATCTCGTTGAAATATTTTTTCTCGAAGTCAGTTGTAGGCACGTCGTAGTCGGCATCGACAAACGAGAACATGTTCTTGAACATACGACTGGCGGCACCGCTGGCCGGCACGAACTTCACGATGCCGTGACCCTCGGCCTTATACTGCTCCCAAGCATCTACATACTCCTTGCGTTCTGCTGCAGTAGGTGCCACGATGCCGTTGCCCACAGCTGCTGCTGCTTCAAGGCGAAGGAAAGGGAAGCCTGTGGCGGCCTGATGCAACTGTGTCTCAATCTGCGCTGCGCTGATGCCACGGGCGGCTATCTGCTGCAAGTCTTTTTCTGATAAGTTCATAGTGTTTTTCTTTTAGGTTTTAAAATGTGTGTTATTATTGCTCGCAAAAGTACGGAAAAAATTCAGAATCTCCAAATCATTTGCCACATTTTTCTTTTGCGTCCTTCAAGAGTGTCTGATGAAAAGAAAATGTAATTATTATTTTGTTTTCCACTCACTTATTTGTACCTTTGCAGGTGCTTACGCCAATAGGGGCGAATAAATAGACAACAAAGCAGATTATGAAGAAAACTATCATCTACCAGGTTTTTACCCGTCTTTACGGCAATAAGAACACGACGCGAAAGCCTTATGGAACAATTGAGGAGAACGGCTGCGGCAAGCTGAACGACTTTACGCCCTCGGTGCTGAAAGAGATACGCGAGATGGGCGTGACCCACGTCTGGTACACAGGCATCATCCGCCACGCCACGATGACCGACTACACGAAGTACGGCATTCCGCGCCAGCACCCCGCCGTGGTGAAAGGACGCGCAGGCTCGCCATACGCCATCACCGACTACTACGACGTCGACCCCGACCTGGCCGTCAACGTGGAGAAACGCATGGAGGAGTTTGAGAGGCTGGTCAACCGCACCCATCGCGCCAGTCTTAAAATGATTATCGACTTCGTGCCCAACCATGTGGCACGTCAGTACAAGAGCATCGCCAAGCCTGAAGGCGTCATCGACCTGGGCGAAGACGACGACACCACGCACGGTTTCGACCCGCAGAACAACTTCTACTACTGCCCTGAGCAGAGCTTTGCCCCATACTTCGACCTCTATCATGGCGAGCTTTGGCCTTACGAAGAGAAGCCCGCAAAAGCCACCGGCAACGACTGTTTCCACAATGCGCCCGGCGTGAACGACTGGTACGAGACAGTGAAGCTGAATTACGGCGTGGATTACTACGCTGGTCGTGTGGGCTACTTCAACCCTATTCCTGACACATGGAAGAAAATGCTGCACATCCTACTCTACTGGGCAGCGAAAGGCGTCGACGGTTTCCGCTGCGACATGGCCGAGATGGTGCCCGCAGAATTCTGGGCATGGGCAACGCCGCAGGTGAAGGAGCATTATCCTGCCGTCATCTTCATCGGCGAGGTTTACAATCCGCAGGAATATCGGCGCTATCTGAGTTCTGGCTTCGACCTGCTCTACGACAAGGTGGGCATGTACGACGCTGTCAGCGATGTGCTCTGCCACCATCGCGAAACCAGCGCCATCACCTGGGCCTGGCAGCAGACCGATGACATCAAGGACCACATGCTCTATTTCCTGGAGAACCACGACGAGCTGCGCCTTGCCAGCGACTTCTTCGTGGGCGACGCATGGAAGGCGCTGCCGGGCTTTGTTACTTGTGTGCTAATGCAGCAGAATCCCTTCATGCTCTATGCCGGCCAGGAATGGGGCGAGCGCGGAATGGACCAGGAGGGTTTCAGCGGAATGGACGGCCGCACCACCATTTTCGACTACTGGTCGTTGCAGACAGAACGTGACGAGGCACTCATCTCATACTATAAGAGAGTGCTCGAAATTGCCCGCACGAACAAAGCCATTGCCGAGGGCATGATGTTTGACCTGATGTATGCCAACGGGCAGTACCGCCGGCAGTTCGCCTTCTTCCGCAAAGCCAAGAAGGACACGCTGCTTGTCGTGACCAACTTCGACGATGTGCCCGTCACAATGGGACTGACCATTCCCGCCCATGCCTTCGAATACTTAGGTATGGCCGAGGGCAGCTGCAAAGCCACCGACCTGCTGACGGGAAAAGAAATCCTGCTGAATCTGAGCCCCGACGGAGCAGTTGGTATTGACCTTGAGGCACGAGGCTCTGTTGTTTTACAATTCTAATGTTTATAGTTTTTAGATGTGATAAAATCGCAACAATATCACTATCAAAAATGTAAAGAAAATTGATTTCCGATTTCTTTACAAATGAAATTCGTGAAATAGAAGCGGAAAGACAGTGTTTTGCCGTCTGACGGTCATCGGATGAGCATGAGCGTGGCTGAAAAACTGCACACACGTATGGGGTTTGTGCAGCTTTTCAGCCTCTGAAAGGGCCATTTTTTGCTCCAGAACGGCATGTTTTTGCTAAAAAAGAGGCTCCGCGTGAAAAAAAGGCATTGACTTTTTTTCACGCGGATATACCTTTTTGAAAACGGGGATGCTCCCGAAAGGCAGGAATATGAGCTAAGCGACTATCAATCAACGAAATAGCCAACCCCTCTCATTTTCGCGTTTTTTTCAGCAAATTGTCCTGTCTTGAATTCTGAGCCATTCTCAGCCTCGTTGAGACCTGTTTTCCCGTCACTTTTGTAAAAATATTTTATCTATTATTCAGGCTAAGAAACTACACTTCCCAGCCAATGGCGGAAGCTCCGAGGATGGCGGCAGAAGCGCCGTCGAGACCGCTGACGAGGAACTGAGCCTTGCCGCGGAAAATCTTCAGAACATTCTCGTCGTAGGCAC
This sequence comes from uncultured Prevotellaceae bacterium, assembly GCA_902778535.1. Classification (GTDB taxonomy): domain Bacteria; phylum Bacteroidota; class Bacteroidia; order Bacteroidales; family Bacteroidaceae; genus Prevotella. Next base: position 161,309 of record CACYYG010000011.1, on the reverse strand, counting down.
GCTTGATGGGCTCCATGATGAGATCGCCAGCCTTGACCATTCCACCGAAGAAGATGAAGGCCTCGGGCGAGGAGAACGCAGCGAAATCGGCGCAGGCCTCACCCAACATTCTGCCAGTAAACTCATAGATTTCCTTGGCCATCTCGTCGCCCTTGCCAGCTGCAATGCTCACATCGAGAGAGGTGATGTCTTCAGGATTCATCTCACGCAACAGCGAGGGGAGGTCGGTCTTGGCCAGCATCTCACGCGCCGTGCGTGCTACGCCCGTAGCTGAGCAGTATGCCTCAAGGCAGCCAGTACGCCCGCATCCGCAGGGACGGCCTTCCTTGCCACGCACCATAATAACGTGTCCCAACTCACCAGCAAAGCCGTCGCAGCCATAGAGCAGCTGTCCATTCACCACGATGCCCGAACCGACACCGGTGCCGAGGGTAATGACGATGAAATTCTTCATGCCACGAGCCACGCCATAGACCATCTCGCCGATAGCGGCAGCGTTGGCATCGTTGGTCAGTCCCACGGGAACGCCCAGCTTGTCGCTGAACATCTTGGCCAGAGGCACCTTCGTGTTGTGTGCCCAGGGCAGATTGGGAGCGAACTCGATAGTGCCCGAATAGTAGTTGCCATTGGGAGCACCGATGCCCATAGCCTTGATCTTCTCAATGCCTCCCACCTGCTCGATGACGGGCTGAAGTGCGTTGACTGCTGCCTCCACGTAGGCATCAACAGTTTCGTAGCCACCAGTCTTGATAGCTGTTGTAGCCTTGATTTCGCCGCGTGAATCAACGATACCGAAAACTGAATTCGTGCCGCCCAGGTCCAAACCGATGACGTAGGGCTTTATTCCTGCTTGTTCAATCATAATGTTGTTAGTTATTAGTTGAAATCTTTCTTGCAAAGGTATAAAGAAGTTGGGAGTTTGGGGTTAGGAGTTGAGAGTTATTTCTGCCCGCTTAACGTTTTTTACCATTTTGGGTAAAAAAACTCTCAACTCTCAACTCTCAACTCTCAACTTTTTCGTACCTTTGCACCCATGTTACAAGTCGTACCAAACATCCTGGACTTCGTGTTCAAGGGTATGCTAATTGGCATGATTGCCTCTGCGCCTATGGGTCCCGTGGGCATCCTTTGTGTGCAGCGCACACTGAACAAAGGACGCTGGTATGGGTTTGTCACAGGCGTGGGTGCTGCGGCAAGCGATCTGTTCTATGTCCTTATCACGGGCATAGGCATGAGTTTTATCACCGATTTTGTCAACGATCCCACCTATCGTTTCTATTTGCAAGTCATCGGTAGTATCGTGCTGCTGATATTCGGATTTTTCACCTATCGCAACGACCCGCTGAAGAAGATGCATCAGTCGGGAAAGCAGAAGGGGACATTGTGGTATAACGGTTGGACGGCCTTCCTGTTGACGCTGTCCAATCCGCTCATCATCATCCTCTTCGGTGCACTCTTCGCTCAGTTTGCCTTTGCACCCAGCCGTCCTTTCGACATGCTGGTGAGCTTTCTCAGCGTGGCAGGCGGCGCCCTGTTGTGGTGGTACGGGCTGACATGGCTCATCGACAAGATTCGCACGAAGTTCGATACCAACGGCATCCGCCTCATCAACCAGATTATCGGTGCTGTCGTCATCTTGGTCAGCATCATCATTCTGTTGGGAACGGTTACCAACATCTTCCGTATCTTCTGATTTGTAAATCGAAAATAGTAAATTGTAATCAACAAGGTGTTTATTTCAAAAGAACTCAGAAAGAACAACATTGCCGAGTATCTGCTCTATATGTGGCAGGTAGAGGACACCATCCGCGCCTTCGGCTGCTCACTGCCGCGCATCCGTCGTGAGTATGTGGAACGTTTCGGCTACGACGACGAGCAGAAGGAGGAACTCATCGACTGGTACGGCAACCTTATCCGCATGATGAACGAGGAAGGATGCCGGGAGAAAGGACATCTGCAAATCAATCGCGTCACCCTGCAGTTGCTCAACGACCTGCATTTGCAGCTGCTGCAGTCTCCCAAATTCCCGTTCTATAATACTGCCTACTACAAAGTGCTGCCGTTCATCGTGGAGCTGCGCAGCCGGGGAGCCGATAAGGAAGAAAGTGAGATAGAGACTTGCCTGAACCTGCTATACGGCGTAATGATGCTGCGCCTGCAGAAGAAAGAAATTACGCCCAACACCGAACATGCTGTCCGTGAAGTCTCTACCTTCATCGGTATGCTCAGCGACTATTACAAGAAAGACAAAGAAGAAGGTATCTTTGCCCCCTAAGTTAGGGGGCTACAGGGGTCTGAACAAGCGCAGAATCCCTAGTGTTAACCCATAAACGGTCTGATATACGCTTGTTCAGACCCCCATCCCCCTAACTTAGGGGGCAGAGAATGAATATTCTGATTACCGGCTGCAACGGTCAGTTGGGCAACGAAATGCAGATACTGGAGAAAGCGCACGCCACACATATTTATTATAATACGGACGTGGCCGAGCTTGACATCACCGACAAGGAAGCGATTCTGAAGTTTGTTGAAGAAAAACAGATTGACGGCATCGTGAATTGCGCTGCCTACACGGCTGTCGACAAGGCTGAGGATAACGAAGAACTGGCTCGCCTGCTAAACGCAGTTGCCCCAGGCTATCTGGCAGAAGCCATAGAGCAGCGTGGCGGATGGCTCATCCAGATTTCTACCGACTATGTCTTCGACGGCACTAACCATACGCCCTACACACCCGATGAGCCGACTTGCCCCAACAGCGTCTATGGACGCACGAAACTGGCTGGTGAAATGCAGGCAATGCAGGCTTGCCAACGCACGATGATCATCCGCACGGCCTGGCTTTACAGCACCTTCGGCAACAACTTCGTGAAGACGATGATTCGTTTGGGCAAAGAGAAGCCCGAGTTAGGCGTCATCTTCGACCAGATAGGCACACCCACCTATGCCCGCGACCTGGCCGTGGCCATCTTTGTAGCCATAGAGCAGGGGGTGAAGCCCGGCATCTATCATTTTAGCAACGAGGGCGTCACCTCGTGGTACGACTTCACGAAGGCCATCCATCGCCTGGCGGGCATCACCACCTGTCACGTACGTCCGCTGCACACCGCCGAGTATCCCACGCCGGCTACCCGTCCGCACTACTCTGTGCTCGACAAGACCAAAATCAAGCAGGACTATGGCCTCGAAATCCCTTATTGGGAGGACAGCCTGGCCGAGTGCATCAGCCGCCTGTAGTTTTTTTTCCATCAGGACTGGTGGAAAATAGGTGGAAAACGGGGCGGTAAGTGCCTTGTTATCAACACAAAAGGGTGGAAGAGCAACTTTCCACCTTTTTTCTTGCCAAGTCCGCTGAACTGCCGTATCTTTGCAGTCGAAAATCAAGCCTCGAAGAGAGGCGAGACTGTGAAACATGCGAACTTGAATAAAACGTTTACAATGAAAAGGAAGACTGTTGGAATCCTCATCGCACTGCTGATGCTGGTTGCTGTCATAGCAGGCTGCATCATGCTGGCCTTGCGCGACTTGCCCCAGAAACGCCTGCTCAATGCGGCAGAAGACATCGTCTTCGTCGATGCTGACAGTGCGGTACGCCTGCTGGCCCAGGTAGACACCATGCGGTTGTCTGACAGCTCGCGAATGTTGTATGACATGATGCGCGCCTTGGCCGACGAGGAAAAATGGTATCAGCGCTATGCCGACACGGCATCATGCTTTTCCATGTCAACAACGTTTGTTCAAGGCTCGAAGGAAAAAGATGAGGAGCCCCCGTTGACGTGGTGTTTCAGCCGCAAGGTGAAGTATAGGAAAATTGATGACAAGGCGCTGCTTGCTGACAGCACGCTGCTGCACGTCTATCATTATTATGAACGCGAGAGCCTCGGCGGTACGACGGACGACAAGGAGACCCTGCGGCGCTTTGGGCGCATCTGCCTGGCCCTGAGCCGCCACCACAGCGAGGCCACGGTCATACAGTTCAATGACGTGACACCATTGCAGCACACGGACAAGCTGTTACACTTGGCCATCCATTGCGCTGAGGCCTGCGATGACCATGCCTTGGCCTATCGTGCCTACCGGCTTTTAAGCCAGCGCACCGATGCCGTCACCCGTCTGTTGTGCCTGAACCGTGCCCTGGAGCATTTCCGCCATTCGCCTGACCATTGTCGCTGGCTGCTGACGCTGCTCAATGACTATGGCTGTGCCGTGCTGGCCAAGGCTCAGTTCGACCTTCACAGGTTCTCCTCGCTGCAGCGTATTGCCGCTCTCGTTGCCCGTCATCATGACGAGCGGCCCACACCAGCCATCTGCGATTCCGTCTACCAGTGTTTAGACTCGCTTGCTGATTTGCCAGCTCCGTGTTTTGGATATACCACTTTCACGTCTCAGAGTGACGACGTTGATGATTCTACCTATACGCTGAAGAGGGAGCTTGGCGTGCCCATTGGCAATTACGAAGACTTTGAGAAGAATCAGACTGACGGCAATAGAAAAGTGAATTTCGATGCTGAATGGCAGAAGTCCGTCAGCGCCTTCAATACCTCGCAGGACACCTACCTGGCCAGTGGCTATGTCATGAAGACAGCCTCGTTGCAGCGCCGCCTCATGACGGCTGCCATTGTCATCCTGCTGCTCACGCTGCTGCTCCTGGCGTTCATGTTCAGAAACTGGCGCATCAAGACGCGGCAACGCTATGAGGCCGAGCGTGCCGACCACCAGCGTGAAACGGCCCTGATGGCTGAGCGCCTGAGGCAGAAGGACACGATGATTACCATGCTCCGGGGGCATATCATGGACAAGAGCGAGATACTTGACATGCTGGAGCCCACCGCTGGCAAGCGCACCATCATCAACGCACGCAACTGGCGCGAGATTGAGGTGACACTAGACACTGCCGATGGCAACTTCGTCAGCAGGCTGCGGGCTGAGCATCCATCGTTCACCGATGAAGACATCCGTTTGTGTATGCTGACGCGACTGCGGTTGTCCAACACGGCGCTGTCAGCCATCTATGCCGTCTCCGTCTCGGCCGTGCAACACCGAAAGCAGAAACTAAAGAAAGAAGGCTTTGGCGTCATAGACCCCGCCGTGACCTTCGACCAGATTATCGCTGATTTCTAAACCATTACCATGATGAGAAACCATTCTTTCCGATGCGGTTGCTTCCGCATCCTGCCCCTCCTGAGCCTTTTCCTCAGCATGCCGGCCGCACAGGCTGACATCGTTAGGGGCCGTGTCATTGATGCAAAGACGAAGGAACCTCTGCCCGAGGCGTCGGTGAAGCTGACGCAACGGTTTGGCGACAACGGTTATATGATGATGAACGGCAAGGCTGACTCATTGGGCGTTTTCCATATGCATGCCGATGGGAAGTGCACCATCGAGGTATCGATGCTGGGCTACTACTCGAAGACGAAGACCGCGTTGGTCTTCAGCGACAGCCGTAAGGACACGCTCGACATTGGCGACATTGAACTGAAGATGTCGCCGCAGATGCTGAAGATGGTTCAGGTGACAGGCCACGCCCGACGCTTCACTGTGCGTGGCGACACCATCGTGTTTCATCCCGAGGCATTCCATCTGCAAGAGGGCGCACGACTTGACGAACTGATCAGGAAGCTGCCAGGCGTTGAGGTAGATGACAAAGGCCGAATGTCGTGGAACGGCAAGCCCATTCGCCTGACGATGGACGGCGAGAGCATGCTGGGCGGCGAACAACTGATGAGTCAGCTACCAGCCGAAGCCGTGCAGGACATCAAGGCATACAACAAGGCATCAGAATTCTCTGAGCGCACTGGCCGTGACGACGGCACGCAGGACATGGTGCTAGACCTTACCATCAAGCCGGGCTTCCTCGACCGCTGGTATGGCGACGTGAAGGCTGGCTACCAGACGCCGGAGTTCTACGAGGGCGAGTTGACCATGAACCGCCTGTCAAAGACCGATCCCGTGATGGTGTTCGCAAATGCCAACAACATAGACAAGAGCATCAGTAAAAGCATGAACGGCTGGAACAGCAGCTGGGGTAACGGCTACGGACATGATCAAAGCGTAGCCGCTGGCTATCAGCACAAGTGGAATAGGAAAGAAGGTACACAGGAGATGAAAAGCCAATACTCTGTCACGGGCGGTTTGGACCATGAAGACAACTGGGGAACCTCACGCGAAGAGACCGAGAACTACCTGCCCAACACCGCCGCGACGCGCACCGCAAGCGAGCGATACTACCGCGACCACAAGCTGAACCCGCGCCTGAACGCCGACATGCGTTGGGCAAAAGACTCGCTGAACACATTTTCTCTGAGTGCCGGCATAAGGCATAAGAACAAACGCTCGCACAGTAGGCAAACCTCAGAACAGGAAGAAATGACAGATAGCGGCTACATGCCAATACTCTCACAACGCGTGGGAAGTCATAGCGACGGACGTGAAATCACACTCAGCACCAGAGCCGGATGGGAACACTACATCAAAGAAGGCTCGCTCGGTGCAAGCATCCAACTGGACTATACCGACGGAAAGAGCAACGACTGGACCGACCGCATAGTCACCTCGCACATCACCTCGCTCAATTCCTCAAAGTTGAGCCAGTTCTCCACCTCGCCGAGCTCAAATTTCAATACTGAGGCGGAAGCACATCACGCCCGCTGGCTCACCAAGAATTGGATGATGCAGATACAATACAGCTTCAGGCACAGGAACGACAAAAACGACCGAGACTTCATGACCGATGGAGTGGCCGATGCCTCAAACTCATATCAAGACCATTACACAAACAACAGTCATTCACTGCGAATGGCCTCCACCATCAATCTTGCTCCATTGCAATTCATGCCCAATGTCACGGCCAGATGGCAGCGCGAGAGTCAGGACTACCAGCGCGGAATACTCGACACCGCCGCCGTGCGCCACTCGCTGCTGATTGACCCGTCGCTACGGACAACGCTGAAACTGAGCAAGACCGTAGGCTTTGAACTGAACTACGGTTTCAGCACATCGAAGCCAAGAATTCTACAGACTATCGGCTACCGCGACCTCACAGACCCGCTCTACATCACAGAGGGAAACCCCAGCCTGAAAGATACGCACAACCACAACATAAAACTCGCGTACAACATGGTGCTCGCCCGTAGCCAGACTTCGCTTAGTGCCAGCATAGCCTACAATACCAACGACCGCGACCGCGTGACGGCTCTCAGCTATAATCCATCTACCGCCGTCTATGTCAGCCGCACGGAAAATGTACGAGGCAGCCGCACATGGGAATATCGTCTCAATATAGACCAAGCCCTCGGCGAAATGTTTCGCTTGGAAAACGACTTCCGCCTTAACACTGAACAACATTACGGCTACCTGACCCTGCTGCCCACACAAACCGAGCGGACATTGAATCGACAGACAAACTTTCACCCCAAAGAACGCCTCACTCTCTCCTTCGACAAGAACTGGCTCAAGGCCTCCGTGTTCGCCAAAATCGAGGCCGACCGCCTACGCTTCTCAGCCTCGCCCGAGCAGAACACCACGCTTTGGAACAACGATTTCGGTCTCAATGCCGAGGCCACCCTGGGCAACTTTGTCTTCGAGACCAACCTCACCGAGACCACCCGCCGAGGCTATGCTGCCCAGTCGATGAACCGCAACATGCTTCTCTGGAACGCTGCCGTCACATGGAGAATCCTGAAAAACAAAGCCCGCATGAAACTGGAGTTCGAGGACATATTGAACAAGCAGGACAATTTCTGGAGCCAGCGCTCCACCTACCAGCACACCACCTCATGGCAGGATTTCCGCCATCATTACGTCGGCATCAGCTTCACCTACCATCTTGACGCAAAAAAGAAGGAGTGAAAATTCCTGTCATATTTGTTAATCTCAATGATTCTTTGTACCTTTGCAGCCAACTTTCTGAATAATAACAGTTCGCCAACGAGAAACGATGAATCAAGAGATAGAAAGAAGAAGAACATTTGCGATTATCTCGCACCCTGATGCCGGTAAGACCACGCTGACAGAAAAGTTCCTGCTTTTCGGCGGTCAGATTCAGGTGGCCGGCGCAGTAAAGAGTAATAAAATCAGAAAGACAGCAACGTCTGACTGGATGGACATTGAGAAGCAGCGCGGCATCTCGGTCTCTACATCTGTGATGGAGTTCGACTACACGCCTGATGGAAAGGACATCGAATATAAAGTAAATATCCTCGACACGCCGGGCCACCAGGACTTCGCAGAAGACACCTTCCGCACGTTAACGGCTGTAGACTCAGCCATCATTGTTGTTGACGGCGCCAAGGGCGTAGAGACGCAGACCAGAAAACTGATGACTGTCTGCCGTATGAGAAAGACGCCCGTCATCATCTTCATCAACAAGATGGACCGTGAGGGCCGCGATCCTTTCGACCTCTTAGACGAACTGGAACAAGAGTTGGAAATCAAGGTGCGCCCGTTGAGCTGGCCCATCAATCAGGGCGCGAAGTTCAAGGGTGTTTACAATATCTATGAGCAGAAGCTCGACCTTTTCACGCCCGACAAGCAGCGCGTTACCGAAAAGGTCAGCGTGGAGCTCGATTCCGCTGAACTTGATGACAAGGTTGGCGAGACAGATGCTGCCAAGCTGCGTGAAGACCTCGAGCTCGTCGACGGCGTCTACCCCGAGTTCGATGTTGAGACCTACCGCTCTGCCGAGGTGGCGCCCGTATTCTTCGGCTCAGCACTGAACAACTTCGGCGTACAGGAATTATTGAACTGTTTCGTAGAGATAGCCCCCTCGCCTCGTCCCACGAAGGCCGAGGAACGCGACGTGCAGCCCGAGGAGCCGAAGTTCACAGGCTTCATCTTCAAAATTACCGCCAACATCGACCCCAATCACCGCTCGTGCATCGCCTTCTGCAAGGTGTGCAGCGGCAAGTTCCAGCGCAACGTGCCCTATCTGCATGTGCGGCAAGGGAAGACGATGCGATTCACCTCGCCCACGCAGTTCATGGCACAGCGCAAGTCGACCATCGACGAGGCGTGGCCGGGCGACATCGTCGGTCTGCCAGACACAGGCGGCGTCTTCAAGATTGGCGACACGCTAACCGAAGGCGAGCTGCTGCATTTCCGCGGTTTGCCGTCTTTCTCGCCTGAGCTGTTCAAGTACATCGAGAACGACGACCCCATGAAGACGAAGCAGCTGCAGAAGGGCATCGACCAGCTGATGGACGAGGGCGTGGCACAGTTGTTTGTCAACCAATTCAACAACCGCAAGATTATCGGTACCGTCGGCCAGCTGCAGTTCGAAGTCATCCAGTACCGCTTGGAGAACGAGTACAACGCGAAATGCCGCTGGGAGCCTGTTCACCTCTACAAGGCCTGTTGGATTTCCTCAGACGATGAGGAGGAGCTGGAGCAGTTCAAGAAGCGCAAATACCAATATATGGCGAAGGATAAAGAAGGGCGCGACGTTTTCCTGGCCGACAGCGGCTATATGCTGCAAATGGCCCAGCAGGACTTCAAGCACCTGCAGTTCCACTTCACCAGCGAATTCTGATGTGATTTGAGAATTGAGATTTGAGAATTGAGATTTAAAAGTGAGAATCAAGAAGAAACACTACATGCTGGGTGCCGTGGGCTTGGTGCTGATTGCCGGCGGCATCGTGGCCTATACGCTTTACAGTCGGATTAGTGCACCGCTGCTGGCCGAGGGACAGTCTACACATATCTTATATATTGACAGCGACGACACGCCCGACTCTGTCTTTGCAAAGCTCTCCGACATTAGCACAGAGAGTGGCATGAAAGGGTTGAGATTGCTCGCCAGTCACTACGACTACACTGTCCGCACAGGCCGATACGTTATTGAGCCTGGAAAGACAGCGCTCGATGTGTTCCGCCAACTGCGCAACGGACAGCAGTCGCCCGTCATGCTCACCGTGCCCGAGGTACGCACTACCGACCGGCTGGCTGGGCGCCTTAGTGCGAAGCTGATGCTCGACAGTGCCACCATTGCTCATGCGCTGACCGACCCGGCTTTCTGCCAGAAATTAGGCTACGACACCGCCACCATTTTCTGCCTCTTCGTGCCCAACACCTACGAGGTTTACTGGAACATTTCGCTCGACGGCCTCATGCAGCGCATGCAGAAGGAGCACAACGCTTTCTGGAACGAGGAGCGTCGCCACAAGGCCGAGGCACAGGGCCTGACGCCCAATGAAGTGGTCATCCTGGCCAGTATCATCGACGAGGAAACGGCCAACAACGCCGAGAAACCCGTCATTGCCGGCATGTATCTGAACCGTCTGAAGAAAGGGATGTTGCTGCAGGCTGACCCCACGGTAAAATATGCCTTGGGCGACTTTACCCTGAAACGCATCTTGAACAAGCACTTGGAGGTGGAAAGCCCCTACAACACTTACAAGTATGCCGGTCTGATGCCCGGCCCCATCCGTCTGCCGTCGGTACAGGCCATTGAGGCCGTTCTTAATCCCGACCACAATGACTATCTCTATATGTGCGCCAAGGAAGATTTCTCTGGCACGCATAATTTTGCATGCACTTTGGCTGAACACAACCAAAATGCACGCAGATACCAGCAGGCCCTCAATCAGCGCGGCATCAGGTAATGCTTTCGAGGCTTTGCATCTGTACCGTCTGCGAAATTGCGAAAGCCGCGCATTAACCTGATTGATTCATAAAACACTTTTATTTCAACATCGAAAAACGCGAAAGAAACTAATACTTCTTCGTGTTTTTCGTTTTTTCAGATGTGATGAAATCGTGATTATCGCTTTCAAAAATGTAAAGAAAATTTATTCCGATTTCTTTACAAATGAAATTCGTGAAATAGAATCGGGAATACAGGTTTTTACAGTCTTTTGCTCCAGAACGGCATGTTTTTGCTAAAAAAGATGGTCCGCGTGAAAAAAAGGCATTGACTTTTTTTCACGCGGATATACCTTTTTGAAAACGAGGATCCTCCCTACAAGCAGGAATATGAGCTAAGCGGCTATCAATCAACGAAATAGCCAACCCCTCTCATTTTTGCGTTTTTTTCAGCAAATTGTCCTGTCGTGAATTCTGAGCCATTCTCAGCCTCGCAAAACCCTGTTTTTCCGTCACTTTTGTAAAATTATTTTACTCATCCTGATTTATCATTTCCATGAATCATTCAGGTTAAAAAAAACGAGTCGTTTTGCGTTTAGGACGATTTTTATTTCTTCAGCGACTGCAGGAGTTGCTCCAGCGACATATCGTCCTGAATGAGCACCTCGCGGGGCTTGGAGCCGTGAGCGGCTCCTACTACGCCGGCCTTCTCGAGCATGTCCATCAAGCGTCCGGCACGGTTGTAGCCGATAGAGAACTTGCGCTGGATGAGGCTGGTGGAGCCGCTGCCTGACGAGACAATCAGACGGGCAGCATCGTCGAACATCGGGTCGAGATGATTCAGGTCTACGTCGTCAGCACCACTACCCATATCACCGTCGCTGCTTTCCATAATGGGTTCGGGCAGCTCGAAGGGTTCAATGTATCCCTGCTGCGACTGGATGAACTTGTTGATGGCAATCACTTCAGGCGTATCGACGAAGGCACACTGCACACGAACTGGGTCGTTGCCCTGCAGATAGAGCATATCGCCACGGCCGATGAGTTGCTGCGCACCCATACGGTCGAGGATGGTCTTCGAGTCGATGCCCTGAGAGACCTTGAACGCGATGCGCGCAGGGAAGTTGGCCTTGATAGTACCCGTAATGATGTTCGTCGTAGGACGCTGCGTAGCGATGATCATGTGGATGCCCACGGCGCGGGCCTTCTGGGCGATACGGGCAATAGGCAGCTCAATCTCCTTGCCGGCAGTCATAATCAAATCACCGTACTCATCGATGACCACCACGATATAGGGCATGAACTTATGGCCCTTCTCAGGATTAAGCTGGCGGGCAATGAATTTTGAGTTGTATTCCTTAATGTTGCGCACGTCGGCATCCTTCAGCAACTCGTAGCGTGAGTCCATCTCCACGCAGAGCGACTGCAACGTGCGGATGACCTTCGACGTATCAGTAATAATAGGATTGTCGAACTCCTCGGGCAGGGCAGCGAGGAAATGGTGGTCAATGGTGCGATAGATGCTGAACTCAACCATCTTCGGGTCTACCAGCACGATTTTCAGTTCAGCCGGGTGCTTCTTGTATAATAAAGATGTGAGGATGGCGTTCAAACCTACCGACTTACCCTGACCCGTAGCACCGGCGACGAGCAAGTGGGGAGCCTTGGCCAGATCGAACATGTAGACTTCGTTAGTGATGGTCTTGCCCATAGCGCAGGGCAGCTCCATGGTCGACTCCTGGAACTTTTTCGAATTGAGCACCGACTCCATCGACACAATGTTCTTCTTGGCATTTGGCACCTCAATACCGATGGTGCCACGGCCAGGAATAGGCGCGATGATGCGGATGCCTTCAGCGGCGAGGCTGAGGGCGATGTCGTCCTCCAGATTGCGGATCTTTGCAATACGGACACCTTCGGCAGGCGTAATCTCGTAGAGCGTAATAGTGGGGCCGACAGTAGCTTTAATACTGGAAATTTCTACGCCGAAAGTACGCAACACCTGCACAATACGATTCTTGTTGGCCGTCTGCTCAGCCATATCGATGTAGGGTTTGCCGTCATCATCATAGTGTTTCAGCAGGTCGAGCGTGGGATAGTGGTAGTTCTCCAGGTCGCGCTTGGGGTCGTAGGGCTCCAGCTCCTTGTCGCCCACGCTGACAAGATCCTTGCCGTCGGCTTTCTCCTCCTCAGAGCCTGCTTCCACGTCCATGCCTACATCGCCGTCTTCCTTCTTTTTCTTTGGGCGTACGGGATCGACAGGAAGGTCGATGGAGGTACGCACATCATCGCCGTCAAACTCCACCGTCTGCGTCGACGGGTCATCGAAGACGGCAGGGTCTTCCACGATGACGGGCCCAACTGTGGCCGTTTGCACGGCAGGTTTGTAGTCGTCAGTACTCTCGCCGCCGTTGCCAGCCTCAACAATGAACTTCACCTTGTCGATAAACTTCTTGGGATTGAGTATCTTGCGCACCCATTCGTAGGTCTCAGTGCTGACGTAGGTAAGGAAAAGCAGCGCAATGATGATGAGGATGGCAGCCAGGCCTGGCGTTCCAACGAATCCCTCTATCCAACGGCCCACCTGACGTCCGTGATCGCCGCCAGGGCTGAAATGGCTCTCTGTAAAAAGCGGCGCGGCAAACTTTGCCAGCGTAATAGACGTCCATATCATCACCAGCATCAGGCACATAAACCACTTCAGAAGGTTGGGTTTGAATGCCTTCATCAGTCGCAGCGACACAAGCAGCAAGAGAACTGGTACCAAAAAAGCAGGAATGCCAAAGCACTGCTTAATAAAAAAATAGGCCGTATAGGCACCAAGAGAGCCGCAGGCATTCTGGAACTCACCATTCTGGTTGGCCATCTCGCCCGAGCGCAAATTCTCGATGATGCTCACGTCATTCTGACCCGTCGAGAAGAAGGAAATGAACGCCAGCACCATGCAGCAGGACGTTGCAAAGAGCACCATGCCGATGAAAAACCACAGACGCTCATTCTGAAATATCTGAGAGATGCGCGACAGCCCCAACGACTCAAGGAATGAGAGGTGCTTTTCGCTATTTTTTGCCGATTTCTTCGTCTTTTTTGCCATCAATCGTGTGTTTTCGTTAATACTTGTGCAAAATTAGCGCAAAAAAATCAAAAACAACCAAAAAATCGTATTTTTTTTGTATTTTTGCGCATCAATTTGACAAATAGAAGATGCATAAGACCATCTATAACAAGTTTGACAAGAAGCTCATTGCCGACTTGCCTGTGGCACAGTTCGAGGGACGCATCATCGTCATCCTCACGGCAGGCGAGGCTGAGCGAGCTGTCAACTTCCTACTTTCAAAGCCTTTGCTCGGCCTTGACACTGAGACACGCCCCTGCTTTCAGCGCGGACGGCAACATCACGTAGCCCTACTGCAAGTGGCTACCGACGACATCTGCTTTCTCTTCCGTCTGAATCATATCGGCATGTCGCCAGCCATTGTCCGCCTGCTGGAAGACACTACCGTTACGAAGGTAGGGCTTTCCTGGCACGACGATCTGAACGCACTGCACCGCTTAGGAGACTTTAAAACCGGCGATTTCATCGAGATACAGAACCACGTCCACGACATCGGCATCGAGGATATGAGCCTGCAGAAAATCTACGCCAACCTCTTTGGCAGGAAAATCAGCAAGCGTCAGCAGCTCAGCAACTGGGAGGCCGACATCCTAAGCGACAAGCAGAAGCTCTATGCCGCTACCGACGCATGGGCTTGTATTGATATCTACAGAGAGATTATAAACCTCAAAGAACAAGGTAATTACGAACTAATCATTAAAGAAGAGGAAAGTGAAGCAAATCATCCTGAAACGAGGTAAGGAAGAGAGCCTGCTGCGCTATCATCCTTGGGTATTCAGCGGCGCCATCCACCATGCTGAGGGCAACATCAGCGAGGGTGACGTGGTGCGCGTATGTAACGCAAACGGCGATTTCATCGCTATTGGCCACTATCAGCAAGGCAGCATTGCCGTGCGTGTGCTGAGCTTTGAAGATGTCAGCATCGACAACAGTTTTTGGCATCATCGTCTCAGCAATGCATTGAAGGTGCGCCAACGTATCGGCTTGGCCTCTCAATCATCCACCACCGCCTATCGACTCGTTCACGGCGAGGGCGACCAAATGCCCGGTCTCATCATCGACATCTACGGCAGCATGGCCGTGATGCAGGCACACAGCATCGGGATGCACTTGGCCCGACACGCTATCGCCCAACAGCTCATAGACGTGATGCAGGGTGTTGTCAATAGCGTCTACTACAAAAGCGAGGGCACGCTGTCGTTTATGGATCCTGAGAATGGCTTCATCATTGGCAGCGAGGGCGATAACATCGCATTGGAGAACGGTCTGCGTTTCTACGTCGACTGGCAGCGCGGACAGAAGACGGGCTTCTTTGTCGACCAGCGCGACAACCGCGCCCTTCTGGAGCAGTATGCCCGTGGGCGCCGCGTGCTGAACATGTTCTGCTACACAGGCGGTTTCTCGTTCTATGCCATGCGAGGCGGCGCAGAACTGGTTCACAGCGTTGACAGCTCGGCCAAGGCTATCGAGCTGGCCCGTCGCAACGTGGAGCTGAATTTCCCCAACGACCCACGCCACGAAGCCTTCTGCGAGGATGCCTTTAAGTTTTTGGATAATGATACCGCGACAGTAAACTCTCACCTCTCACCTCTCACCTCTCACCTCAAATACGACCTTATCATTCTCGACCCGCCCGCCTTTGCCAAGCATCGCGGAGCCCTGCACAATGCGCTGAAGGGCTACACGCGCCTGAACGCGAAAGCCTTTGAGAAGATTGCCCCCGGCGGCATCCTCTTCACCTTCTCCTGCTCGCAGGTGGTGACGAAGGAACATTTCCGCAACGCCGTCTTCACCGCTGCCGCCCAGGCCCATCGTCAGGTGCGCATCCTCCATCAGCTGCATCAGCCAGCCGACCATCCCATCAACATATACCATCCGGAGGGCGAATACCTCAAAGGCCTCGTCCTTTACGTGGAATAAAAAGTGAACCGACAGCTACATCATCACATCCTGTATGCTGCAGTCACTATCCTCTGGTGTCTGCTGTCCGTCGCCGCCTGTGACAGTGCTGGGCGCCGTGCCGCCATGCATGATCATGGCGCATGTGTCGTCTTACGCCGCATTAGAGTTTATTAAATTCGATTATGGAAAGTGGTAGTATTCTTATGCATATGAAAACGACGAGTTGTGTTTTTATGTTTTTTTGCTGTTTAAGCTTGTTGTCGTGTCATTCAAGACAAACGGGAGAACAAACGGGAAAGGCTGACTCTTTTGATACGATATATATTACGTATCATAAAGGGGTCTATGAAACGAGTACTCTACTCCCTGTAAACATGTGAAAAAATGGGCTGAGAAAAAGAGCGTCTCAGAAGTCGTTGCTATTAGTCAGGAAGACTTTGATATAATCTTCTCCTATTTGTCTGAGAACAGTAATAAAGGGGATACCAGCATGTCATGTGAGGCAAGAATGTATGTGCAAGTTTCTGAATATGAAATGTGTATAGACGATTGGATTGGATGTGCTTGTGATATTAACGACAATGATATTCCTACAGATGAATACGCATTGTATCTCATTCGAAGCCTGTCAGGGTTTTACAATTATCTTGACAGTCTTGATTTGCAGTTTGAGAGGTTAATAGAAGAATATGGGATGCCCTCTAATTATCAAGATAAGACCGTCAAGTTTGCAAATTGGGATGACGAGTCTATTTTAGATGAGGTTAGAAAAGTCGCTTTAGTTAGGGAACAGTGATTATTGGATCGGCGGGAACGGTTCTTGGACAAGCCAAGCGACCAAAGGTCGAACGCTAAATAAACATATTTTAGATATAAATTTTGGAAGATGCGGAATAATTGTGTATTTTTGCAGTCATATAGTCAACAGACGATGGCGCGACTTGCATGTAAGTGATGAGAATCTTCGTTGTATATTAAAAGAATCGTATAACATAGACAGTCCTAAAGAATTGACCGTGCTTGAAAAGCAGCAGCGCAATACAATCTTGAAAACTTGTGCTCAACGGGAGCGGGCATCCGCCAAATCTCACGTGTCACAGGTGTAAGCTTTGGCATTATTCAAAAATATTAAAAAGACAATGTACAATGACAAAAACTGATCATTTAGAACCGTCCCCACCGATCTAAGCTACTATTTGAATTATACGGATTTGCATCGCGGCATTTATTCATACTTTGGGTATAACAATCCTCTTTCTATTTGGAATTTTTAGATATAAACAATATGATTAGGATTTTTCTCGTTATTAGTTTTTTCAAGTGGCTTTTTGGAATAACAAGTAACCACAATTATATCATATCCCGCTCTGATATAAAATACAGGGATGGAGGAACAAGAATTGATAACTATATAAATGTTGATGGATTCTATCGTGGTCGTGACTTTACAGATAACATTATTTTTTATAGAGACGGTACTTTTGCGCATAACGTAAATATTAAAAGGGATAGTTTGTTTGGAACCATTAAGTATTTATTTATGCCTGATGGCGGGGGGGTCTATACCATATCAAACGACACAATTATTGCACATGTTTATTCGGAAACAGGACTCTATCGCTATTGGCACATGTCTGAATATAAGTATGTGATAAAAGACCGTAATAGAATAGAACTTGTGTCAAGAGAGCTAATCGGCCCTAAGGCCAAACACTCTGAATTATTATATGAAAGACAGAATTACTTCTATTATCATGTAGATAGTATTTCATCATTTGAAAACAAATGGAAGGAAAAAGAATGGCTATGGGAACGATGAAAAAAAACAGCGGCACAAGTTAAGGATTGCTGTCTTTAACCGTTATAATTAAAAACGAAATGAGGGATCAGGGGACTCTGATTCGCCAAATTGAATCAAAAAACCCCTAACCATGAAAAACAGAAGAAACTATGAAACGAATCATTCTGAGTATATTTGCGCTGGTGGCTGCGGTTGTGGCCACAGCGCAGGAGGAGGAGTATAGCCGCTGGTCGGTGACACCGAAGGCTGGCCTGACGGTAGCGACAGTTGTGGGCGACGATGCCCAGGAAAACAGTAGCTCGACGGCATGGGCGGCAGGCCTGGAGGCCTCGCTGCGGCCAGGCCGCCTGCTGAGCTTCGATTTCGGATTGTTCTACACCCGCGACCGAGTGAAGGAGCGTGGACGGGAAATCTATAAGGACGAGATATTTGACCTGACCGTCAGTCACTTCCACATGGTGGCAGAGCGTATTGACATTCCCTTGATGCTGGGCCTGCATGTGTTGCCCGGCCTGACCTTGAAGGCTGGCGTGCAGCCCAGCCTGCTGCTGTCGGCATTGGTGAAGGGCCGTGTCACAGGTACTGTTGCAGATATGGAACAGCTAACCGGCAGCATCTTTTCTGTTGAGGATGTGGCGAAGCTGCCAAGGAAGCCATATAACGAGGACATTAGCAGAGGTTTCAAGAGCCAGATGAACAACTTCGACGTATGTATTCCCGTCGGCGCAAGCTACGAGTGGCGCAACATCGTGCTGGACGCCCGCTACCACTTTGGCCTGACGAACATCACCAAGAAGAACTTAGACCAGGATGTACACCGCCGCTACCTGCTGCTCACCCTGGGCTACCGCTTCAGCTTGTAACGGTATGAAGGCGTAACGCGAATGGACGGGAATACGGGAACATAAATCTTCAAAAAACAAACAGTGAAAAGTTTTGCCGGTAGAAGAAAAATGTGTAACTTTGCGCACTTTTATGGGTAAGAGCGTATTATCATTTGTGGCTTTCTTCAGGTGATCCTAACGACCATAGCACAGTTTATTGAGCGGCACGGGCTGCTGAGGCACGACGAGCTGAATTTAGTGGCGCTCAGCGGTGGTGCCGACAGCGTCTGTCTGTTGCTGTGCCTGAAGGAGCTGGGCTATAGGATAGAGGCCGTGCACTGCAACTTCCATCTGCGTGGCGAAGAGAGCAACCGTGATGAGCAGTTCGTCAAGGAGCTCTGCAAAAAGAACAACATAGCAATCCACCTAACACATTTCGATACAAACACTTATGCATCGCTGCATCAAGTGAGCATTGAGATGGCTGCACGCCAGCTGCGCTATCATTATTTCGAGCAGTTGAGAAACGACATTGATGCCCAAAATGTCTGCGTGGCTCATCATTTAGACGATAGCGTAGAGACGCTGCTGCTGAATCTTGTTCGCGGCACAGGCATTGATGGTCTGACGGGCATCAAATGGCGCAATGGCCACATCGTGCGTCCCCTGCTCTGCGTCAGACGGCACGACATCGAGCAATGGCTGAAAGAGCGTGGACAGGATTACGTCACCGACAGTACTAACCTTGTAGCCGATGTGCAACGCAACCAGCTTCGCCTTGACATCATTCCCCGTTTGGAGCAGATGAATCCTGGAGTCGTCAACAACATCGTACGTACCGCAGGATGGATGAGCGAGGTCAACTGCGTCTATCAGGATGCCATGCGTCAGACACTCTCGAGAATTGTCAAAGATGACACAATCTGCATAGACGAACTACTCAGCCAGCCCTCGCCTGAGTGCGTACTCTTTGAGTGGCTTACGCCCTTTGGCTTCACGCCAGCCACCATCGCCGCCATCCACACAAAAGTGACTGCGCAGAAATTGGATGAAGGCCTGCAATGGCTGTCACCCACTCATCAATTAGTGACACACAACCAGCAGCTTATCGTGGCACCTCGTCCCAAAGAGCGCCCTACCCTGCCCCTTCCTGAGCCTGGCAACTACCATTATGACGACCAAACGTCGTTCAGCATAAAGATTCTAGATTCTAACACGATTTCATTCGAGGCAGATGTCGCTACGCTTGATGCTGACAAGATTTCTTTCCCCATCACCATCCGGCCCGTGCAGCCGGGCGACCGTTTCCAACCCTTTGGAATGAAGGGCTCGAAACTGGTGAGCGATTACCTCACTGATGCCAAGCTCTCAATCATAGAAAAACAGCGACAGCTGGTACTGACCAATGCCGACGGCCGTATCCTCTGGCTTGTAAGCCGCCGAACCGACGACCGATTCGCCATCAGGAAAGCAACAAGCCGCACACTGCTTGTCACCCTACATCATAAAAAGGCGGAAAAATCCTAAACACACAATTTCAGAAAGTCGGACACGACATAACTACTGCCTCCCACAAAGATGAAGTCATCGCTTTGTGCATCTCCTTTAGCTGCGTTGAACGCCTCTTCCACAGTAGGATAGCTCTCACCATGCAGTCCGAACTGCTCGCCAGACACCTTCAGAGAACTTTCAGGAAAGGCACGCTTCGTGGAGCCTTTCGTCCAATAATATCGAGCGTCCTTGGGCAACTGTGACATATTGGCATAGATGTCCTTATCTTCCAGGATACCATAGACGATGCGCAGCTCATGGCATTTCTTCCGTTCTTCTTCCAGCTTCTTGCTCAGATATTTCCATGCACCGGCGTTGTGGCCGATGTCGCATACCACTGTGGGATGCTCCTGCACCGTCTGCCAACGGCCCATCAGTCCTGTGAGACTTTTCACATTCATCAGAGCAGCCCTCAGCTCCGACACGAAAGTATCGAAATTCCTCGGGTCTCTGCAGCTGGACAGATAGCCGGCATCCATCAGCAAGACAATGGCGTTGGAGAAGGTGTTCATGTTCTTTACCTGGAATTCTCCACGCAACTCGCAAGCAAACTCCATACCGTAGATATTCTTATACCGCTGGCATGTATCGCCTGGCTTGGAAGGCAACAGAGAGGTAATGGGATTGTCCTCGGCGAAGATGAGCTTTGCATTTTTTTCCTTGGCAATGGCCTCAAAGACCGGACGTGTCTCAGGCAAAGCCTCGCCGACAACGCAGGGAACACCCTCCTTGATGATGCCGCCCTTTTCGGCAGCTATCTCCTGCAATGTGGAACCCAACATCTGCGTGTGTTCAAGCGAGATATTGGTGATGACACTGAGGATGGGGGTGATGATGTTAGTGGAGTCCAGACGTCCGCCAAGTCCCACCTCTATCACAGCAATGTCGACATTCTGCTCGCTGAAGTATTTGAAGGCCATAGCGGTAGTAATCTCGAAGAACGTAGCCTTCAACGGCTCGAAGAACGGCCGTTCCTTCTCAACGAATGTCGTGACATACTCCTCGGTAATTGGCTTGCCGTTCACACGTATGCGCTCACGGAAATCAACAAGATGCGGCGACGTGTAGAGGCCCACACGATAGCCGCACACCTGCAGCATCGCCGCCAGCATGTGCGACAGCGAGCCTTTTCCGTTAGTACCTGCCACATGGATGGAGCGGAACTTCGTGTGCGGATGGCCGAAGTGCTCGTCGAGTGCGAGCATCGAGCCCAGCCCCACCTTATAGCCCGACGGACCTTGTTTTTCGAAGTTCCTAGTCTGGTTAAACAGATATTGAGTAGCCTCCTGGTATGTCATGATTCAAAAATAAACTGTTCTGCCCCTCGCCACTTTCCTCTCACATCAAGAGAAATAGTTCTTGAAGCGATTGAAGATGGATTCCTTGGTCTGACGGTCGCCTTTGAAGTTGTCGCTGTCCTTGAATTCTTCTATAGCCTTGCGCTCGTCGCGTGACAACGTCTTCGGCACATACACGCTGATGTTTACGACCAGATCGCCACGCCCGGTGCCGTAGCCTTGCACAGCGGGCAGTCCCTTGCTGCGCAGGCGCATCGTCTTGCCTGGCTGCGTACCGCTGTCTATCTTTACTTTCAGCGTCTTGCCTTCGATGGTGGGAATGTCCACCTCGCCTCCAAGTGCTGCCGTAGGAAAGTCGAGAAGCAGATTGTAAATCAAGTCATTACCGTCACGCACGAAGGTGTCGTGCATTTCTTCCTCAATAAAGACTTGTATGTCGCCGGCAATACCGCCATGCTGTCCGGCATTACCCTTGCCCGGTACATTCACCACCATGCCCTCGGCCACTCCGGCGGGAATGTTGATTTCCACAACCTCCTCGCCCTTTATCACGCCTGTGCCCTGACAGTGTTTGCACTTGTTCTTAATGACCTCGCCTTCGCCCTGACACGTTGGGCACACGCCCTGTGTCTGCATCATGCCGAAGATGCTCTGTGTGGTGTGAGTAACGACACCCGAGCCGTGGCATGTGGGGCATGTCTCACACGAGCTGCCATCCTCAGCGCCAGTACCGTGGCAGTGGCTACATGCGATGTCCTTGCGCACCTTGAACTTCTTTGTCACGCCCTGATTGATTTCTTCCAAGGTCAGCCGCACCTTCAGGCGCAGGTCGCTGCCACGGTGCTGCTGTCGGCCGCCACGACGGCTGAAACCGCCAAAGCCATGACCGCCGAAAATGTCGCCGAACATCGAGAAGATGTCGTCCATATTCATCGACGCTCCGCCGAAGCCTCCGAAGCCGCCGCCCATCGGACCGTCAAATCCGAACTGGTCATACTGCTGCCGCTTTTGCGGGTCGTGAAGCACATTGTAGGCCTCGGCGGCCTCCTTGAATTTTTCCTCGGCCTGCTTGTCGCCAGGATTACGGTCGGGGTGATACTTGATGGCTATCTGCCGATAAGCCTTCTTGATTTCTTCCTCAGAGGCGGTCTTGGCCACGCCCAGCACCTCGTAGTAGTCTCTTTTCATTGATTTGAGATTTGAGGTTTGAGATTTGAGGTTTTTCAATAGACTTGAAACTGCTTGTACATCTCAAATCCCAAACCTCAAATCTCAAACCTTAAGTTATTGTCCTACAGCCACCTTAGCATGGCGAATCACTTTATCATTAAGCTTATATCCCGTTGCCAAACAGTCAATTACCTTTCCTTTCTTGTCGTCGCCCATACCAGGTACCAATGCCTCGGCATCGTGCAGATCGGTGTCGAAATCGGCATTCTCGGTGTCAATCTTCGTAACGCCCAGACTCTCCAAAGTCTTCATCATCTTATTATAGATGAGCTCCATGCCATCGCGCAGCACCTGCGGATCATCGGTATTAGCGCCGCTCTTCAAAGCGCGCTCCATATCGTCCACCACAGGCAGAATAGCCTTGATGGCTTTCTCACCGCCGTTGAGGATGAGTTCTGCACGCTCCTTCAGGGTGCGTTTGCGGTAGTTGTCAAACTCGGCCACCTGCCTCAGATATTTGTCCTTCAGCGACTCTATCTCCTCCAGAGCCACATCCAGCGGGTCGCGCTCTTCAGCAGGTTCAGCCTCTGTCTCTTGCTCAGCATTGTCCTGCGTTTCTTCAGAGGCTACGGTTTCTTCTTCCCCGACGGGATCATTCTTCTGCTCCTCGCCGTCAATATGAATATCTTTTTCTTTCATAATAGCTTGATTTTAGTTTTTTATCTATTCACCAGCAAAAAACGTGCCGCTTTGTCACTTTCTGACAAAACGTCGGTCTTGAAGAATTGAAAAACTGAAAAACCGAAGAATTCAAGAGAGCAAAAATATTCCATTCTTTTAATTTTCTCAATTCTTTTGTTGAAAAGGCTGATATTTCGGATTTTTTACATAATTTTGCAGCAGAAAACGAAAAGACAACTTTTATGGCAGATACAACAAACAGCATCTTGGAGAAGCTCGACGGCCTGGAAGCCCGTTTCGAGGAAGTATCAACACTCATCACCGACCCCAGCGTCATTGGCGACCAGCAGCGCTTCGTGAAGCTAACGAAAGAATACAAAGACCTGAGCGACATCATGGATGCCCGCCGCCGCTACATTGCCTGTCTGAACGGCATCCGCGAGGCAAAGGACATCCTGGCCAACGAGGACGACCCAGAAATGAAGGAGATGGCCCGCGAGGAGCTGGCAACCAACGAGGAGCTGCAGCCCAAGCTGGAAGAGGAAATCAAGATTGCCCTCATACCCAAAGACCCTGAAGACGCGAAGAACGTGCAGATGGAGATTCGTGCCGGAACGGGCGGCGACGAGGCCTGTCTGTTTGCCGGCGACCTGTTCAAGATGTACAAGAGCTTCTGCGACTCAAAAGGCTGGCAATTAAGCGTTACCGATGTCAGCGAGGGCGCCGTTGGAGGCTACAAGGAGATTGACTTCGCCGTCAGCGGTGCCGATGTCTATGGCACGCTGAAATACGAGAGCGGCGTGCACCGCGTGCAGCGTGTGCCTGCCACCGAGACACAGGGCCGCATGCACACCAGCGCCGCCACCGTGGCCGTGCTGCCCGAGGCCGACAAGTTCGAAGTGCACATCAATGAGGGCGAGATCAAGTGGGACACCTTCCGTTCATCGGGAGCCGGCGGACAGAACGTGAACAAGGTGGAGTCGGGCGTACGTCTGCGCTATATGTGGAAGAATCCCAACACCGGCGAGACGGAGGAAATCCTTATCGAGTGCACCGAGACACGCGACCAGCCGAAGAACAAGGAACGTGCCCTCTCGCGCCTCTACACATTTATATATGACAAGGAGCACCAGAAATACGTCGACGACATAGCCTCGCGCCGCAAGACCCTCGTCTCTACCGGCGACCGCTCAGCCAAAATACGCACCTACAACTTCCCACAGGGCCGTGTCACCGACCACCGCATAGGCTACACCACCCACGACCTGCAGGGCTTCCTCGGCGGCGACATTCAGCCCATGATCGACGCGCTGACCGTGGCCGAGAACGCAGAGCGAATGAAAGAAAGCGAGCTGTAACGGCAATTCTTCCGAATCCGCCTAACTGTCCGAATAGGAGGCGACGCTTCCGAGCATCGCAAAGACGAAAACTACACACCGGGTGTCACGCAAGCAAGCGTGGCACCCTAATTTGAATAATCCCTTTTCTGTTTCGACCTTTGAAACAAAGTGTTTTTGCCATGAAAACAAAGTGTTTCAAGCGTAGAAACAAAGTGTTTCAAGCGCAGAAAAATTTTGAAACACTTTGTTTCAAACAAACAACCAAAGCTGAAACACAATCAGCAAAGTCTATTCAGCCGTGTCGGCGAACTCACGAGATTGCCCCACGCATCGTCTGAATCTTGTCTTGAAAAAAGAGGCGCGAAGCAATCTTTATAAACAACAATTCACCTACAGGGAACCAACCCAGCGCGACACTGCCGAATACCGCCAATGCCCACGTCTCTTGTTGAGTATGAACTTGCAGTCTTCGTTAGTCGCTATCATTTGTTTGGTCTATTTGTAGGTGATGCGAAAAACTGTTGGCTCTTTTTCCAATAAGATTCGAATGAAAACTTAGTCAATTTCCCGCCATTCCGCGTATCTGTCATAAGAATTTTGCAGAAATCCGTCACATTTGATGTAATTTTAGCAGTTCGAGGCATGTAAATTGAAGAATTTTATGTAATTTTGCCCTCGCATTCTGCAAAGAGTGCAAAGACATATTGCTCGATAGCCGCACAATCACCACCGTACCATGCTACGAGCGAACATACTTTATTGGGGCTGCCCCCACTACGGGCGCAGATTTCCCATATATGTATGTGGTTTGTGGTGAACCGTGCGGCGTATGGCGAAAGTCTGCGCCTTTTATAATAGAAAAATAGGAGTCCATCAAATATTAAACAACAATGATGCAATTTTTGTGGCATTTAAGCAAACCTATCCGCAGCTTGGTAGTGTTTATCTTACTGATAACCGCTATTATTCCGTCATATTCACAGGAACTAACTATTGTTGCAAGACAAGATTATCATCTTCATGACTGTACTCCTAATCCCTATTTTTCCAGAGGATATTATACGTCTACAGAGAGAGGAGACTTAGTGAAGGCTGGGGACACTATCATAATCTATGCTTTTCACAAGAGCATGGATTGGGCTTTTGTTTACAATCAGAGGAAGGCTGGCTATATCTCTGGAATTAAAGCACTTGACAGACCCCTTTATAAACAGATAAAGAAAGCCAAAGTTTGGGATTACCACGATAATAGCGAAAAAATCAGAGCTAAACAGAGAGAAATCTATTTGGCAATTTATGATTATTATAATCGCCTTGCAGATGCTTTCGATAGAGAACAATTTGTAAAGGATTCACTTGAGAAAAGAAATAAATTCATTGCAGACTCCATTCAAAAGCGTGAAAGATTTGTCCGTGATTCAATAGCTAAGATAGAAAAACAACGACAAGATTCAATCCGACTCAAAGAAGCCCAGGAGGAGAGGGAACTGAATCTGCTGTTAACAGCACATCTCTACAAAACCAACGACCCGTTCATTATTGACGTAAAGTACTACTTTGTTGATCATGAGACAACCATGTCTTTGGCGATACAATTCACTAATTGTTCCCAAAAAGTCATGAAATACGTGACGTTCAAAGGTCGTTTTTTAAACCCCGTCAACGATCCTGTTCGTGAATTGTGGCATGGTGGATATACGTGGACAGCAAAGGGAGTAGGACCAATGTACCCTGCTCCCAGAACGTTGGAGGAATTTGAAAATCCCCAAGGGAAGTATAATGGTAAGTTCGAGTTTCAAAATCTTTATTATTTCTATCCGAGACAGATTGCCACAAGACTAGAATTAACATCTGTATCAATAGAATTTATGGATGGTACCAAGAGAACATACACAGGAAAAGAGTTACAAAAGCGTGTAGTTTACTCATGTAATGATTAAAAAACATAACAATGATGAAAGGAAAGGCTTTATTTACTAAAAGAGAGGTAGAACAAATCGTGTCTCTAATTCGGCAAAGATGTTCAGCAGGCAGAAACGAACAAAAACAAATTAGAGCAAAAATGAGAAAGATTGGATTTTATGGTCAAGATGACTTTGGCATCTTTGATATGACCGAGGAGAAGTTCATCAGACTTATTGAATCGGGAAGAATCAAAGTGTCTGATGGCAGTAGGGCTATTATTCAGGCCATTCAGCCCCAAAGAGAAGAAGCACCTGTTACATCATCCAATCTAAAAACTGGATTAGAAGCATGGTGTGGCGAAGAACCATTTGTTCTAATTCTAGGAACGTTTCCGAGCGAGAAATCTCTTATAGCTCAAGCGTATTATCAGAACAAGTCTAATAATTCGTTCTATAGAATTATGGAAAGCTTATTTGAAAGATCAAGCGGAATGTCAGATAAAGATTTCATTATCAATAATCATATTGCTCTTTGGGACTGCATGAAAGAGGTAGATAGAGTGGGGAATCTCGATGCAAATATTAAAGATTATGTACCCAATGATGTTGAGAAGTTTTTGCTATTGCATCCCACCATAACAACAATTATATTGAATGGAACAGGTGACACGACTAAAACGTTTGAGCAGAATTGTCCTGTTGAGGAATTGAAGCGTAGGTATAGAATTCATTCTTTGCCTTCGACTTCAAACTCCAGACCTATGAGTTTTGAAGATAAGTTAAAGAGCTGGCGTATAATAAAAAGAATTGTAGAAGCACAATCATAACATGTCATTGTTTCCATAGAAATGCGGGAAGCCGTGCCGACATCCGTTGGCCGCGGCTTCCCGCTCTTTATTTCTCCACTTTTTTATATTAGCCGTCTGTCGTGGCGTTCTTTTTGTGTCCGTCCTAAGAAACTCACTCCAAAAAGATGTAATATGAAGAATGTTTCGTACCTTTGCAGTCAGTAAACGAAAAGGCATGAAAAAACCCGGATTCATCACCAGCACCTGAATGTCTGGGAGAGGAACTACCGGGACTGCGGTGCAAAGATACGAAGATTTATGGAACTGACCAAACAATTTCTGGAAAAAGTGTTCTCAACGAAACGGATGGAGCGATATTTTGCGCTTTACCCTGATGACGAGGCGCGGGCGATACGCCATTATGAGTGCAACCTGATGCTGGCGGAATCGCTCTACGTGAGTCTGTCGGTGCTGGAGGTGACGCTGCGTAATGCACTGTGCCGTGAGTTGGAAACGATGACGGGACGCGAAGACTGGTACGCCATCTTTCCGACAACGCCAGGACTACGCAGCCTGAACCGCTACATCACAGAGGCGGGACAGCACATCACGGCTCGGCATGAGCAGATTACGCCATCGAAAATCGTAGCAGAACTGACGCTCGGATTTTGGGTGTCGCTGCTGAACACGGAGTATGAGCGGACGCTATGGCAAGCTTTGCGACGTGCGTTCCCCTACATGCCCCGTCGCGAGCGGCAGCGAAGGAATGTGTCAGCGCCGCTCAACACGTTTCGTCGTTTACGCAACCGTATCTTCCACAACGAGTCCATCTGTTGGAATCTTGCGAGGGTTGAAGAGATTCATGCCGAGATGCTGAAGGTGATTGGCTGGATGAATCGCGACCTGCCAGAATGGGTTGAGGCTCAAGAGCGGTTTGCATCTGTATGTACGGAGATTCGCAGACGGATGAATTGGGAGTAAGACTCGCAGAGGTTCATTGATTCACTCAATAGGTAACAAGAGCGGGAAGCCGAGGCCGATGGATGTCGCCGAGGCTTCCCGCTTTACTCGTCTTATACCTTTTATATATTATAATTCATCAAAGGGACTTGCCGGTAATAGTATTCTGATTACTTCACGCTCCCCGTCTTCAGCTCACTGTCGAGGAAACTGTAGACATAGCGGGAGCTCTGGTGATAAAGGCCGGTGGCGTCGCGTTGCAGACGCTGGTAGGTGTCGGAGTTGACGACCGTGGCGAGAGCCTGCTTCATGGGTTAAAACAGTAACCACGTGGGTTACTGCTCGTAACCACGCGGGTTACTGACAGTAACCCACGTGGTTACTAAAATTTTCTTTTGTTAACAAATCGCTGCGGAAAGTGTTTATAGTAACGATAAAACAGCTACCGGAGAGAATGTTTTTCCATCGATAAGCATAAATAACTCTAAACAAATATCTCTATCTCAAAAATAATTACTATTTTTGCAAGCACTAACCAACAAGCTTGTTATATGAAACAAACTATTTTTTTATTGGCAATGTCAATGATGTTTGCATGGCCAGTCTTTGCCAAGAAGAAGAAGTGGACGGAGGAGATGAACCAGACGCTGAAGGAGATGCAGGACATGCATTACTGGCAGTGTCTGTCGTTCTGGCTGGGAGACCATAATCGCGTTGAAAGCTATGTGAAAAACGTGAGCAGATACAGCATCACATCTCTGAAGGCAACTCGTGAGCGGGTGGTTGAGGAACAGAATCGTGTGCAGGCGCCCAAAAAGGTCATCGATGCCATCTGCGGCAAGAATAAAGGTGAGAAGCGCCTGGCTGCCTTGGCAGAGTATTTCACCGACATGGAGCGTGCCAACCGCGTCATCGATGAGGTAGAGCGCATCTATAAAGACTCGCAGACTTTGATTGATGCCATCGACTATGAGGTGGAGCACCGCGAGCCGGCGGTGATGCCTGAAGGACGGCTGCTGTCATTCTCCACATCAGCAGGCAACGGTTTCGCCGGCTGGAGAAGGGGACTTACGCTGAAGCGCGACGAAAACAGCGAGAGTGGCACGCTGACCCTCAAAGAGGAAAGGCGTAGGGGACCAAGGGCAGGCGCTAATACCGACACCACCATAGTGGTGGCCGATTCGGTGTTCCAGCGTGTCCGCGACATGGTGGAGAGCGGTAAGCTTTATGAAATAGGTAAAGACTACTATCCCGACTTTGACATCACCGACGCCTCGTCGTGGAGTCTGTCCATTTATTTTGAGAAAGGTGATATCTCCTCGAGCGGCTATGCCGCCGGCCCCGACCACTCCGACGTACTCACGGAAATTGAGAGGTACCTTGCCGGGATGTTCAAGAAGGGAAATGAGGAAACCGACAACTAACGATCAACGATTGAGCGCCGCCTCCTACGTTTCCGTTTTTCTATTTCGTCTTAGGAAAGGCAAATGAAAAATCCCGGCCATCTGCAAGCAGACGGCCGGGACGAGCGTTGTAATATCAATGATGTTGCTTTACAGCGTTATTCTGCAGCGGGAGCTTCCTCCTCGGCAACTTCTTCCTCGACGGGAGCCTCCTCCACAACGGGAGCAGCCTCTTCCTTGGCAGCAGCAGCCTTCAACTCGTCGGCATTCTCGGCAACGACGGTAACGGGAATCTCGGCGGTAACCTCCTTGTGGAAGTGCACCAGAGCCACATATTCGCCCACCTTCTTAATGTCGCGCATAGTGATAATCTTGCGGTCGATGTCGTGACCCAGCTTCTTCAGCTCCTCAGCCACGGTGGCGGTGTTCACCGAGCCATAGAGCTGGCCTGTGGTGCTCACCTTAGCGGCGATGGTCAGAGCCACACCAGCCAGAGCATTGCCACGCTCTTCGGCGGCAGCCTTCTGGGCAGCCAGCTTGTGGGCCTGCTGCTTCAGGTTCTCGGCCAGAATCTTCTTAGCACTCTCAGAGGCGATGACGGCCTTGCCCTGAGGAATCAGGTAGTTGCGGCCGTAGCCCGACTTTACGTTTACAATATCGTTCTTGTATCCCAGACCGATAATATCTTCTTTTAAAATCAATTCCATAGTCTTGCGTCCTCCTTCATTATTACTTCATCATGTCGGTTACGTAAGGCAGCAGTGCAATCTGACGTGCACGCTTCACGGCCTGAGCCACGCGGCGCTGAAACTTCAGCGAGGTGCCGGTGATGCGACGGGGCAGAATCTTGCCCTGCTCGTTGAGGAACTTCTTCAGGAACTCGGGGTCCTTGTAGTCGATGTACTTGATGCCGAGCTTCTTGAAGCGGCAATACTTCTTCTTCTTCGTGTCGATGGAAGGAGCGGTGAGATAACGGATTTCTGACTGTTCTGCCATGGTTTAAGCCTCCTCTACTTTAGTTGCATACTTCTTACGGCGCTTCTCAGCATACTCGACGGCATACTTGTCGAGCTTCACTGTCTGGAAGCGGATCACCTTCTCGTCACGACGATAGGCGGTCTCCAGTGTCTTAATCACTTCTGGCTCGGCCTTGAATTCCATCAGGAAGTAGAACCCAGAGGTCTTCTTCTCAATCTGGTAAGCCAGTTTCTTCAGTCCCCAGGCCTCTTCGCTCACGATTTCTGCACCATTGTCGGTGAGAAGTGTCTTGAACTTTGCGACCGTTTCCTTTGTCTGATCGTCAGACAAAACGGGAGTTAAAATGAAAACGGTTTCGTACTGATTCATACGTTCTTTTAAATGTTAAAAAAAGTGTTATGCAAAAATGCGGCTGCAAAGGTACAAAAAAAGTGTTAAGTAGAGAGAGTTGTGAGGAGAGTTTTCTTCTACAATTAACTTTTTTTATCTTTTCCTGCATAAAAAACTTTTTTCAACTGGCCCTATCCTCCATTTTTTTCAATAACTTTGCAGCCGTAAACAGGCTTGCGATGCATGGATTTCAGAAGAAAGGACAAGTATTGGTGCATTGGCGCAACGGCTCTGCTGGCGGCAACGCTGGCTGTGCCTTATTGGCTCTATCGGCAAGGCAACCCTGTGCTGACTGAGCAGCTGCACTTCTTTCTTCTGGCTATCCTGGCGAGCATTGCCTTTGCCATGTGGACATGGGGATTGGGACGCTTCATAGGTCTGACGTTTATATGTCTTGGCGTGGCGATGCTGGCAGTGCTTCACATCTACGGGCTCACGTTCTCCAACCGACTGCTGCTCATTCCCCTCGCCTTCGTCCTGTTAGGGTTTATCATCCATGTGTGGGTGCAGAAGAAAGAGAGCAGATACTGACTCAACAACCGTTAACAAACAACCAATAATTAAAATAGAACCAGCATGAAAAAGAATGGACAACAAATGGACCGCCGCCACTTTCTGCGGCAGTTAGGCATTGGTGCAGGCTCGGCTGTAGCCATGATGGCATTAGACCCCTGGAAGGCGCTGGCAACCCCAAAAACCTACCCTTCGCCTTCAGCCCTCCAACTTCAACCGCAAATGACCTACCGCACCCAGCGGGGCTCCAGCGAGCAGATCTCGCTCTTGGGTTTCGGCATGATGCGTCTGCCCAACAATCAGGACGAGGTGAACACGCTGGTGGACTACGCCATCGAGCACGGCGTGAACTACTTCGACACGGCGCCAATGTACATGGGCGGACAGTCGGAGGTGCTTACAGGCAATGCTCTGGCACGCCATCCACGCGAAAAATTCTTCGTAGCCACTAAGATGTCAAACCAGAACCGCCGCCTGTGGTCTTTCGACGAATCGAAGCGCATGTATGAGGCCTCCTTTGAGCGCCTGCGCGTCGACCACATCGACTACTACCTGCTGCACGGCATCGGCGGAGGCATGGACTCGCTCAAGGGACGCTTCCTCGACAACGGCATCCTCGACTTCCTGCTCAAGGAGCGTGAGGCAGGCCGCATACGGCACTTAGGCTTCAGCTATCATGGCGATGTGCGCGACTTCGACTGGCTTCTCGACCGCCAGCTGGAGTACCAGTGGGATTTCTGCCAGATTCAGATGAACTTCCTTGACTGGCGCCACGCCTCTATGCGAGGAGGACGCCGCTCGGATGCCGACGCCGAATATCTCTACGGCAAATGTGAAAAGGCAGGCGTGCAATGCGTGGTGATGGAGCCGCTGCGTGGAGGAGCCTTCGGACGCATGGCACAAGAGCTGAAAGACCAGCTTGCCGCCGTCCATCCCGACGACAGCACGGCTCGCTGGGCATTCCGCTGGGTAGGTTCCTATCCCAACATCCTTACTACGCTGAGCGGCATGAACCGCATGGATCATCTGAAAGAAAATGTAGAGACTTTCTCGCCGCTCCAGCCCTGTACCGAGCAGGAGAACCAGCTGCTGGCCTCGATAGCCGACCAGATGTCGGGATTCCCCACCATTCCCTGCACCACCTGCGAATACTGCATGCCTTGTCCCTACGGCGTCAACATTCCCGCCAACTTCGCCTACTACAACGAGGCCGTCACCGAGCACATCCTTCCCCTACCCGACCCCAATGCAGCCAACTATCAGGAGCGCAAACAGCTGTTCGCCGACGGTTTCAAGAAGGCTCTGCCCGACGAGGCCACCTGGGCAAAGAAATGCCAGGACTGCGAAGAGTGTCTGCCAAAGTGTCCGCAGCAGATTCGTATTCCCAACCAGCTGGCCCGCATCGTCGAAACACTCCGTCCGGCAAGGAGAGTATAAGGTTTGACTTTCGTCGAAGGAACTTTCATTCGGAAAAGCAAAAGAAAAAGCCATTTTTCTTTTGCTTTTCGCTCTATTATTCGTACCTTTGCCGTTTAAAAAGAGACAATGGATATTATCAGACGTAATTTTTTCCGACTGCTCCGTGCCGGTGTCTATGACAGCGAGGAGCAGATAGAGCCGATGTCGGCATGGAAATGGCGGCAGACCTTCGAGCTGTCGCTGCAGACTGGACTGGCACCACTACTCTACGACGGTGTACAGGCCTGCCAGGGGCAGTTCTTCCTGCACCTGCCTGCCGACCTGACGGTGAGCTGGAGCGAAGAGGTAGCCCGCGCCGAACAGCGTTATGAACAAAGCAGCCGAGAGCTGGCTCAGCTGATGGCTCAGCTGGGAACTATGCAGCTGCGCCCTGTGCTGACCGAGCCATGGGCCACCATGCCGTTTCACTCCCATCCGGAGCATCACATCGCAGAGGGAGTCAACATATTTTTCCCATACGAGACGCAAGGCAAGAAAGCCGACGAGTGGGCACAAGCCAATGGCAGCGACTGCGACGACACACACCGTTATCTGCTACGATACAAATGGCAGAGCCTGCAGGTGGAGCATCGCCACCGTCTGCTATTGCTGAACAACCGTCTGACCAACGGCACCCTGCAAAACATTGTGGAGCAGGAGCGATTAGAGGGCGGCACGGCCTACGTCAGCATCTGCAACCAGCACATGGAGACAACCAATGCCACACTGACCATGCTGGTGGCCCTGCTGAACATTGTTCGTACATCATTAAACGAGGGACTCCGACTGTGGCAGATTGTAGACCTCGGTGTGCTGCTGCGCCAACAAGGCGACCGTGTGGATTATGTAAAGCTGCAGGAATGGATAGAGCGGCTGCGCTTCACCCGTATGTCACAGCTTGTAGCAACGGCGCTGACGGGGCTGCTGGGCTTCAGCAACGACGAAGTGCCCTTTGTGCCTGCATCGAAAATTGGCGGCGACGTCGACGACATTGCCAACAGCGTATTAAATACCCGGCAGCGCGGCACCCGCTATTTCCGCTACAACCCGGGCGAGGGCATTGCCAGCGTCGTAGCATCCATCACTCACAAGCTGGGAAATGTAAAGGAGTAAGTAAAGACCATTGCGGAATAAGAGTTGAGGAAGGTGAAGAAGCTGCTGGTTCTGTTGTTCATGCTGGTGACGGTGAGCTCTGCTTTGGCGCAGAAGCGCGACTCGCTGTCGCTAAAGCGTGTGTTCAGCTATGCCAACAACTACACAGAGGGTGTGGAGGGTTTTCAGAGCAATGTCTACATCAAGCACCTCTATCAGACACACCAGCGCAACTTCACATTGTGGTGCGTGCCGTCAATGTATGCGATAGCACGCGGACAAAGGGCCTTCGTCAGCGAGCAGTACAGTCGACTCACCTTCAAGGAGAATGGTGAGCTGGACAACAAGCGGCAGGTATATTACACCACCATCCCGCACAACCGCCGCACAATGCCCACGCTGCTGGAGTTCATCACGCCGCGACTCTACGACGAGACGCTCTACGGCGACCACGTCCTCTCGCCATTCAACCATTACAACCACAGATTCTACCGCTACACCACCGACAGCATCGACGACAAACTTGACAGCATCAGTTTTCGTCCCCGCTTCGTCAACAACACTCAACTGGTAAAGGGAAAGGCAATTGTCGAGCGAAGCACAGGGCGCATCATAGAAGCAGAGATGGCCGGCGAGTTTGACATGATGCACTTTCAGACGAAGACCGTTCAGGGAGGCTGGGGATCGCGGACACTGTTGCCTAAGTTCTGCCGCACCAATGTCTATTTCAAATTCCTGGGCAATCACATTTCCACAGTATTCGAGGGCTACTATGACTGTCCCATCACCCTACCCGACTCGGTAGATGTGCGCGGCAACCGCCAGCTCATCGATTCTGTGCGACCCTATGATCTCTCGCAGGAAGAACAGGCCCTCTACAACTATCGCGACTCGTTGAGGGCTTCGCGAGCTTCAGCCGACACGCTGACCACCGACACGCTGATACAGCAACCCAAGCCTCGCAAGCACAACTACCTGCGCGACATTGCGTGGGAGAAGCTGGGCGAGAGCCTCATCCGCAGCCTCAAAGCCAGCAACGAGGATGGCTACGTGCGCCTGTCGCCCATCATCAACCCTCAGTATTTCAGCTATAGCGAGCGCAAGGGCTTCAGCTACCGCTTCAAGCTGGGTGCACGCTACAACCTCAGCGATAATGTGTCGCTGGGCATGAACACCCGCTTCGGCTATAACTTCAAGCAACGTAAGTTTTACTTCAACCTGCCCCTGCGTCTTGACTACTCCTACCGGCAGCGCGATGCCTACGCTGAGGTGGCGTGGGGCAGCGGCAACCGCATCTACAACGGCACCGTCATTGAGGAACTGAAACGACGCGACGGCGATTCGCTGGATTACGAGAACAGAAAGCTGGACCAGTTTGACGACTGGAACTTGCGCGTGGTCAACTATCTGCCGCTGAACAACCGCCTGGCCATAGAGACCGGCATCGTGCTGCACCAGCGCAAGGCCGTCAATAAGACAGGTATGAAAGAGCTGGGAATGCCAACGAAATACCAAAGCTTGGCACCGATGCTCTCAATAAAGACACGCCCCTGGCGCAAGGGACCGCTCTTCACCTTCGACTACGAGCGAGGCTTGCCCGGCAAGAACTATCTTGACTATGAGCGATGGGAGATCGATGCCTCGCTGAAGCACCGCATGCACCGTCTGCAGACCCTCAACCTGCGCGTGGGCACAGGCTTCTACACCAAGCGCGACAAAAATTTCTTCATGGACTACTCCAACTTCCGCGACGAGAACCTGCCTGAGGGCTGGGACGACGACTGGTCGGGAAATTTCCAGCTGCTCGATTCATATATATATAATATGAGTGACTACTACATCAGAGGCAACGTGTCGTATGAGTCGCCGCTGATGGCAGCCTCCTTCGTGCCATTCGCAGGCCGCTACGTAGAACGGGAGCGCATCTACCTCAGCACCCTCTCCATCGCCCACACCCGCCTATACAGCGAGCTGGGCTACGGCTTCACCTGCCGCTACTTCTCAGTGGGCTTCTTCGCCAGTTTCTTCAACACGCAGTTCCAGGAAACCGGTGCCAAATTCACTTTCGAGCTGTTCCGCAGGTGGTAGTTTATTATATGACGCATGGAAGCGTCGTCTCCTACATAAAACCAGAATTAGATGGAACACTATCCACTTACCGTTTATAAGGCCAGCGCAGGCAGCGGAAAGACGTTCACGCTGGCCGTAGAGTATATCAAGCTGCTGGTACGCAACCCGCAAAACTACAGGAGTATTCTGGCCGTTACCTTTACCAACAAGGCTACGGAGGAGATGAAGATGCGCATCCTCACCCACCTCTACGGCATCTGGCGCAACCACCCCGACTCAAAGGATTACCTGGAGAAGGTGCACAAGGCGCTGGGCGGTGCATTGTCTGAGCCGCAGATTGCCGAGCGTGCAGGTCTGGCGCTTCACCTGCTGTTGCACAACTACAGTTACTTCCGCGTAGAGACCATCGACTCGTTCTTCCAGAGCGTAATGCGCAATCTGGCACGCGAGCTGAACCTGACGGCCAACCTTCGCGTAGAGCTGAACGACGTGCAGGTGGAGGAGGCCGCCGTCGACCAGCTCATCGACTCGCTGTCGGCCTCTGACTTGTTGCTGCAATGGCTGATGAAATTCATTATGGACAACATCAGCGACGACCGTTCGTGGAATGTCATCGGACAAATCAAGAAGTTCGGACGAACCATCTTCCGCGACTACTACAAGAGCCACAGCGAGGAGCTGCGCAAGCTGATGAACCATAAGAATTTCTTCGAGCAGTATCAGCAAGAACTACGAAAAATCCGTCAGCAGTCCCTTCAGTATATGGAGCACATCGCCAAGGACTTTTTCGCTGTGCTGGAAGACGAGGGACTGAGCATCGAGGACTTCAGCTACGGCAAGGGAGGTGTATGTAGTATTTTCCTGAAACTTCAGAACGGCATTTTTGATGAGTCGGTGCTAACGAAGCGCGTCACCGACTGCGTAAGCAATCCCGAGGCATGGTGCAAGAAGACACACCCCAAGCGCGAGCTGATAATGCACTTGGCCGACACATCGCTCAATGCCTTGCTACGCACCGCCGTAGAGCAGCAGCCCCGTCTGTGGAAACTATACAAGAGCGCCGACCTCACGCTGGCTCATCTTTCGCAGCTGCGGCTCTTGGGCAGCATCGAGAAGAAGGTGCGCCAGCTGAACGAAGACCAGAACCGCTTCCTGCTGAGCGACACCCAGCAACTGCTGCACGAGCTGATAGACGGCAGCGACACGCCCTTCATCTTCGAGAAGATTGGCACACAGCTGGAGCACATTATGATAGACGAGTTCCAGGACACCAGCACTGTGCAATGGCAGAACTTCAAGGTGCTGCTACAGGAGACGATGAGCCGTAAGGACTCGGAGAATCTTATCGTAGGCGACGTGAAGCAGAGCATCTACCGCTGGCGCAGCGGCGACTGGCGGCTGCTGGCCGGCATCAAGGAGCAGTTTCCCAACGCCAAGCAGATGGTGCACGTAGAGCCGCTGGACACCAATTTCCGCTCCGATGCCCACATCATCAACTTTAACAATGCCTTCTTCGATGCGGCTGCAAAGATTGAGGAAGTTGCGGCCTACGACGATGTAGAGCAGAAAACACACAAGAAGACCAACAAGGGTGGCCACGTAAAGATCAGTCTGCTGCCCTCCAACGACTATGAACAAACGACGCTGCAGCTGCTGAGCCAGCAGGTTTCAGACTTGCTGGGACAAGGCCGGAAGCCCAAGGACATCGCCATCCTGGTGCGTGCCAACAGTTATATCCCCATCATAGCCCGCTACTTCATGGAGCAACTGCCCGACGTGAAAGTGGTGAGCGACGAAGCCTTCCGCCTCGATGCCTCTACCGCAGTGATGACCATCGTTCAGGGCTTGCGTCTCCTGGCCCATCCCGACGACCCCATTGCGCAGGCTTACCTCAGTATGAGAGGAGAGAAATCAGACGCGTTAGACAATTCTCTCGCCTCACGCCTCTTGCCTCTTACTTCCCTACCGCTCTACGAACAGGCCGAAGCGCTGTTCTCCCTCCTGCATGTAGACCGCATGGAGCAGCAGAGCGCCTACCTCTGTGCCTTCTACGACCAAGTGACAAACTTCGCTGCCGACCGCGGTTCCGACCTCGATGCCTTCCTCAGAGCCTGGGATGAGGAACTCTGTTCGAAGACCATCCAGAGCCCCGAGGCCGACGGCATCCGCATCATCTCCATCCACAAGTCGAAAGGCCTGGAGTTCCCATGCGTCCTCATTCCTTTCTGCGACTGGCAGTTGGAAAAGTACGATGAAGTGCTGTGGTGTACACCCGCCGAAGAGCCGTTCAGTAAGCTGCCTCTGGCGCCCATCAAATACAGCCAGCGCGGCATGAAGGGCACTATCTACGACAGCGACTACAAGGAGGAGCACCAGCAGAACATCGTCGACAACCTCAACCTGCTCTACGTCGCCTTCACCCGTGCCGGCAGCGAGCTCCATGTCTACGGTAAGCGCAAGGCCGGTGCCAACACCCGCTCTGCCCTCATCGAACAGGTGCTGCGTCTCACCCAGGAAGGGGAGAAAATACTGGACGAAGCCATCCTTACGGGAGTGGAGAATGAGCAGGAGCCGCTGGTGTTTGAGTATGGAACCCCCTCCAACTCCCCCGAAGGGGGAGAGTTGACTGCGCAGGAAAATTCCGCTAGGCACTCCTCCCCTTTGGGGAGGCAGGGAGGGGCCAACCCCTTCCTTCAATCCCCAATCCCTGTCAAAGTATCCATCGAGACATTTCCCGCCAGACCTGGCTTCAAGCAGAGCAACCAGAGTCGCGAGTTCCTCGGCAACGACTACGGTGTGGAGGACGACCGACAGGCCGAATATATCAAGCTGGGCAATGTGATGCACAGGGTGCTGGCCTCCATCCGCAGCACCGACGACATCGACGACGCCCTCGCGCAGATGGAGCAGGACGGCGTGCTCTACGGAGAGGGTGAGCTGACGCGCCAGCGTCTTACGAAGCTGATACGCAACAGGGTGGAGAGTCAGCAAGTGGCAGAGTGGTTTAAGCCCGGCCGCTGGCAGCTTTTCAACGAGTGTGCCATCCTGAGCATCGACCCGAAGAGCGGCCGTGTAGCGAACCGACGGCCCGACCGCGTGATGACCGACGGCCGGCAGACCATCGTCGTGGACTTCAAGTTCGGCCACGACCGCACCGACTACCACGAGCAGGTGAAGCGCTACATGGAGCTGCTCAGCGACATGGGACATCAGAACGTGAAAGGCTATCTGTGGCTTGTCTATAAAAACGAAATCATTGAAGTATGAAGGCCTTCTTAGAATATGTGGCTGAGGACATCCTCAGTAAGTACGGCACCGACCTGTCGCGCCTCACCATCGTCTTTCCCAACAAGCGTGCCTCGCTCTTTCTCAACGAGCATCTGGCACGTCTGGCCCGCAAGCCCATCTGGAGCCCCGCCTACACCACCATCAGCGAGCTGTTCCGCAAATTCTCCAAGCGACGAGTGGCCGACCCCATCAAGCTGGTGTGCGAGCTGCACAAGTCGTTTATAGCCAAGACTGGCATCAAAGAGACGCTGGACCACTTCTACGGCTGGGGACAGCTGCTGCTGGCTGACTTCGACGACATCGACAAGCAAATGGCCGATGCTGACAAGGTTTTGGCCAACATCACCGACCTGCACGAGATGGACGACAGCAGTTTCCTCACCGACGAGCAGCGTGAGGTGCTGCACCGTTTCTTCAGCAACTTCACCGACGAGCACAACAGCGAGCTGCGCCAGCGCTTCCTCAACCTCTGGTCGAAGCTGAATGTCATCTACCACGACTTCAACGACCGCCTTGCCGCCCAAGGTCTGGCTTACGAAGGAGCGATGTACCGTGAAGTGGTGGAAGCAGAAGCTCCCCTGTCGTCCCCCGAAGAAGCCCCCCTGTCGTCCCCCGAGGGGGACACAATTGTCCTAAAGAGTAATGAAGCCCCCTCGGGGGCCGTAGGGGGGGCTTCCGGCCTTTTTCTTTTCATCGGTTTCAACGTCCTGCTGCGGGTGGAGCAGCAGCTCTTCTCGATTCTGAAGAAGGAGGGCAAGGCCCGTTTCTATTGGGACTTCGACGACTATTACATGCCGCACGCCTCTCACGCCTCGACCCACGAGGCCGGCTACTTCATCAGCCAGTATCTGGCCGACTTCCCCAACGAGCTGGACATCCGCAACGAGAACATCTACCACAACTTCGGCCGGAAGAAGCAGCTGCGCTTCGCCTCCGCCTCGACGGAGAACATACAGGCACGCTATGCCGCCACATGGCTGCGTGAAGACAAGCATCGCATCGACGACGGGCGTAAGACCGCCATCGTGCTATGCAACGAGGGACTGCTGCCCACCATCATCCATTGTCTGCCTTCAGAGGTCGGCGATGTCAACGTCACTACGGGCTATCCCTTGGCACAGTCGCCCATAGCCTCACTCATCAATATGCTCATCGCCCTGCGACGCGACGGCTACGACCAGAAGCGCTCCGTCTTCCGCTTCCGGCATGTAAAGGCCGTGCTGCGCCATCCCTACATCGTAGCCACGACGCCACACGCCGTGCTGCTGATGAAACAGCTGACCGACGAGAAGAACTTCCACCCCACCCGGCAGCAGCTCTCCGTCGACCCGCTCACCATGCTGCTCTTCCGTCAGCTGCAGCCCCTCTATCAGAACGAGGAGATGCTCACCTGGCTATGCGAGGTAGTGAAAGCCGTCTCCCCTTCGGTGCAAGATTCTGAGGGGGCGGCAGAGTCCGTCTTCCGCTCCTTCACGCTGCTCAACCGTCTGCTCAACCTCACGAAAGACGGCGACCTGAAGACCGACATCACCACTCTGGGACGCCTCATCACCCAGCTGATGCAGACCACCACCGTGCCTTTCCACGGCGAGCCCGTAGAAGGCCTGCAGGTGATGGGAATCTTAGAGACACGCAACCTCGACTTCAGCCACCTGCTCATCCTCTCGGCACAGGAGGGCAACATGCCGAGGGGCGCCAACGACACGTCGTTCATACCCTACAGCCTGCGACGTGCCTACGGTCTCACCACGCCCGAGCACAAGGTGGCCATCTACAGCTACTACTTCCACCGCCTGCTGCAGCGTGCCGAAGACGTCACCGTGGTCTACAACAACTCCACCAACGACGGGCAGAAGGGCGAGATGAGCCGGTTCCTGCTGCAGCTCATGGTGGAATATCCCCACCCCATCACCAAACTCACCCTGCAGGGATACATGGGGCATCAGCAGCGAGGGCCGCAGCCCGTGCCCAACACGTTCCTGCAGTCTCTCAGCACTTCTCCCTCCAACCCTTACCTTCTCTCACCCAGCGCCATCAACCGCTACCTGCGCTGCCCGCTGATGTTCCACTACTACTATGTCTGCGGCCTGCGTGAGCTGGACGACCCCGACGACGACACCATCGACAACCGCATCTTCGGCAACATCTTCCACGAAGCAGCCTGCTCTCTCTATGCCCGCATGAAGGCGAAGAGTGCATACATCGTGGCTGCCGACATCGACAACCTGCTGAAGACGCCCGCCGTTATAGAGCGCACCGTCGATGAAGCCTTCCAGAAGGAGCTCTTCTCCCCTTCTCACCCCACACCTCGCACCTCGCACCTCGCATTAAACGGCCTTGCCCTCATCAACCGTCAGGTCATCATCCACTACCTGCGCCAGCTGCTCCTCCTCGACCGCCAGCTTACGCCCTTCACCATTCTCGCGCTGGAGGAAGATGTAAAGATCCCCCTCAATCCCCCCAAAGGGGGGAAGACTAGTGCGGAGACTTCCATCCTCCCCCCTTCGGGGGGACAGAGGGGGGGTCCCTTTCTCCTTGGCGGCCGCGTCGACCGCATGGACATGGTGACCGATGCCGAGGGGCACGACCACATCCGCGTCATCGACTACAAGACGGGTGCACACCGCCTCAAGCCGCTGGCCGACGTCGACGCCGTGTTCAGTCAGGAGAGCCTCAAAGACCACTCCGACTACTACCTGCAGGCCATGCTCTACTCTGTCATCGTGGCCAAGGACCATCCCGAAACGCCCGTCTCGCCTGCCCTGCTCTTCATCCAGCACGCCGGAGCCGAGGGCTACGACCCCATCCTGCAGCTCGGCAAGCAGCCCATCAGCGACATCCGCGACCACGCCGAGCGTTTCATGGAACGGCTGCAGTCCACCATCAGCGACATGCTCAATCCCGACATTCCCCTGCAGCCCACCAACGACCGCGAGCGCTGCAAAAACTGTCCCTATCATCATCTATGCTATTCGTAAAAAATTTTTACAAAAACATCCATTAACTACCCTCATATTTTAAAAATTCTGAGCCAGAAATATTCTTGAACGAAAAAACGCCGTATTTTCGTACTTTGACTATCGTACAGAGAATCAGACAGATAGCCCAAACAACAACTTGTTTTTGACCTTAGCGAAAAAGTACGTAAAAAAATCTCACGAGAGATTTTTTCACGCGGAGCACCCTTTTGAAAAAAAGGCACCTCTTGGCAGAGCTTAGAAAGCCAGTTTTGACCCTGAAAAAATGCTTCATGAGGCCCAAAAACCGCACATTTAATACAAAATGTGCAACTTTTGGACCACGGTTTCTCATTCCAAACATAGCAAAACAGCCACTTTTTTGCCTCTTCCCATTCTATTTCGGCTTTTTTCACGGACCTGTTTTTGTGGTTATTTTTCTTTACATTTTTCCTATTCTGGTGAGCGCAGCGATGCGTCCTCCAGAATTTTAGTCTTTTTTAAGTGCCCTGATGACGGTCTTTTCTTTTTTTATTTGTATTTTTGCAAATGAAAACCATTACAATGCTGATTATGAAGAAACTATTCCTTATCCTCAGCCTGCTGCTGGCCTGCCTGACGCTGCCGGCACAGACCATGCGCGACTCGAACTACCGTACCATTGGCTACGTGAAAAGCGACGGTACCATTCAGAACGCCAACTACAGCACCATCGGTCACATCAAGACTGACGGCACTATACAGGACGGCAACTACCGTACCGTGGGACACCTCAAGGACGACGGCACCATTCAGGACTCGAACTACCGCACCGTGGGGCACTACAAGAGCGACGGTACGGTGCAGGACTCGAACTACCGCACCGTGGGACACATCAAGAGCGACGGCACCGTGCAGGACTCCAACTACCACACCGTGGGTCATGCCAAGGACGTGAAACCTTCCTACGCTGCCGTGCTGTTCTTCTTTAACCTGCTTCGGTAAATAACTGGTGAGAAAGTTTTCGGGGGTACGGAGGTGCGGAGGTACGAAGGTACGAGAAATGTCTGCGGCAGGCGTATTCTTCGTGTCTTTATGTCTTTGCGTTCCATTGAGCAAACTCAGCGCACAGGATATTACTGTGCTCGATGCCGTGACGCATCAGCCCGTTGCCCATGCCTCGCTCTACACCAAGGAGAACGGAAAGTTTCATTCCTGCGTCAGCAACGAGCAGGGCGTGGCGCATATCAGTTTCCAATGGCAGAAGCTCACAGTCAGCCATCTGAACTATGAGCAGCGCACCCTCCACCAATCACCCTCAACCCTCAACCCTCCACCATCCACCATCTATCTGCAGCCGCGCTATCGCGACGTGGGTCAGGTGGTGGTGACCAACCGCGAGCCGGAATGGATCAGGCGCTGCCTGAAACGGGTTGTCAAGCAGAAAGAAAAGCTCTACTACGGCCATGAGGGCTATGAGCGGTTTGAGTATCACACGCAGAGCCTCGGCACGAACAGCATCTATCGCATGAAGCTGACCGGCTTGCTGCGCCACAAGAGCCCAACCTATAAACACTACGCCATGATGGTCGACACGGCCCGCATCGTGGCTGCCGACAGCACCCGCCTGACCGACACCAGCAACCTGCGGCGCATGCTCTACGAGGATTTCATCGAAGACCTCGACAACAGTTTCATACGCCACCACCGTTTCTACGCCAACTACGAATACAAGGGGCAGAGTAGCGACGAGATAGAGCTGCGCTTCCGCTCACCGAAAAACGCCGACGACCACGGTACGCTGGTCATCGACACGATGCGCTGCACCATTGTCAAGGCCTATCGCCACACCGGCACGAAGACCAACCGCCAGGAGCGCATCGACGGCTTCATGTACCGTATGGCGCAGGTGTTCGGCTACCGCATTGACACTTTCATTCGCGACTACCGCGTCAGCTATGCCTATCGCTCCGACAGCACCCTCTATCCTGCCGAGGTGAGCTACAAGCTGGTGTATGGCGGTCGCGACGGCGACTACGACAAGACCAAGGAGGAGTTCAGCGAGCAGACGGGCGGCGGATTTCCCAATATGGAGGCAACGCTTAAGACCTCCCCCTACCCCTCCAAAGGAGGGGAGTTGGCTGCGCACGGCGACTCTGTTAGGCACTCTCCCCCTTTGGGGGAGTTGGAGGGGGGCCTCGTTGCCCTTCCGCCTTCGTGGTACATAAAATACAACACCGAAGCCGACAGGCAGAAAGAGATAGAGCTGTCCTCGCTCCCAGCCACATTCAGCATCTACGAAGAAGATTGAAAATTGAAGATGAAAAACAAACATATCAAAGTCATTGCCTTTGACGCCGACGACACCCTGTGGGACTGCCAAGGGCATTTCGAAAAGGTGATGCAGTACCTCTACGACGAGCTGACGCCTTGGGTAGACCGCGAGACGGCAGCAATG
This sequence comes from uncultured Prevotellaceae bacterium, assembly GCA_902778535.1. Classification (GTDB taxonomy): domain Bacteria; phylum Bacteroidota; class Bacteroidia; order Bacteroidales; family Bacteroidaceae; genus Prevotella. Next base: position 116,814 of record CACYYG010000011.1, on the reverse strand, counting down.
GAGCTCTTCGCCACCGAGCGGAAGAACATGTACCTGCTTGGCTACGGCGTGAAGGCCTTCACCCTGTCGATGCTGGAAACGGCCATGCGCGTCAGCCGCCACGAGATGCCTGCTGCCACCATCAACGACATCCTGCAGCGTTGCTACGGCCTGCTGCAGTTCCCCTGCCCTCCCCTGCCCGAAGTGGAAGAAACACTAAAGGCCCTACGCGAAGGAAGCCTCCCCAACGGGGGAAGGTTTGAAGGAGACCTGGTTGTCTTCACCAAGGGCGAGCTGCTCGACCAGGAGCACAAGTTAGAGCGCAGTGGCCTGGCCAAATACTTCGACCACGTAGAGATTACCAGCGACAAGGGCGAAAAGGAATTCCTCGACCTGTGCCGAAAACTGGACATCAGGCCCGACGAGCTGCTGATGGTGGGCAACTCGCTGAAGAGCGACATTGCCCCGGCCCTGGCCATCGGCGCCTGGGGCGTCTACATTCCCTTCCACGTCACCTGGCAGCTGGAGCATCACGAGCACTTCGAGCATGAGCGCATGGTGCAGATAGACCACTTCGGGCAGCTGCTCGAGCATTTACAAATATAGTTTTTATAATCAATAATTGTATTCAACTATGATGCAAAATCATAACAAGGGATTCCTCTATTTCATCTGCGCCGTGTCGGCGATGGGCGGCCTGCTTTTCGGCTACGACTGGGTGGTGATAGGCGGCGCCGAGCTGTTCTATGAGCATTATTTCGGCATACAGGCATCGTCGACGATGCAGGGTGTGGCCATGTCGACGGCCTTGATAGGCTGTCTGATAGGTGCCATGCTGGCGGGTTCTATGGCCGACAAATACGGCCGCAAGCCCCTGTTGCAGATAGCTGCGGTACTCTTCACAGTATCGGCTGTGGCCACCGGTGCCTTCAACGACTTCACGCTGTTCAACATCGCACGCTTTGTGGGTGGCATCGGCATCGGCGTGGCGTCGGCTTTGTCGCCTATGTACATCGCCGAAATCTCGCCCTCGCATATCCGCGGAAAAATGGTCAGCCTCAATCAGATGACCATCGTGCTGGGCATCCTTGCGGCACAGATTGTCAACCATCTGCTGGCGAGACCAATCCCCGATGAGATGGCAGCCATCCAGACATCGAGCGACCCTGCACTTCTGGCACAATACCATGAGTACATGCTGGGTTCGTGGAACGGACAGACGGGCTGGCGCTGGATGTTCTGGGCCGAGACGCTGCCCGCAGCCCTGTTCCTGCTGCTGGCCTTCTTCATTCCCGAGAGTCCACGCTGGCAAGTGCTGCACGGCTTTACCGACAGGGCAAGGACAACGCTGTCGAAGGTGGGCGGCACGGCTTACGCCAACGCAGAGTTGCAGCAGATTCGCTCCGCTGCCGACGCCGATGTGCAGAAGGAAAAGGCAGGGCTTGGCGCACTCTTCACCAAGCGCTATGCGGCGCTGCTGGTGCTGGGTCTCGTCATTGCCGTGTTCCAGCAATGGTGCGGCACGAATGTCATCTTCAACTATGCCACGAAGATATTCGCCGATGCAGGCTATTCGGTCAGCGATGCCCTGTTCAATATCGTCATCACAGGCGTGGCCAATGTGGTGTTCACCATCGTTGCCCTCTATACCGTCGACCGCTTGGGACGCCGCTCGCTGATGCTGCTGGGCGCAGGCGGGCTGGGCATTATCTACTTCATCCTCGGCACTTGTTTCTTCTTCGAGGTGAAGGGATTCTTCATGGTGGTGCTGGTGGTGCTGGCCATCGGCTGCTATGCCATGACGCTGGGACCGTGCACCTGGGTGTTGTTGAGTGAGCTGTTCCCCAACCGCATCCGTGGCGTGGCGATGGCTACGTGCACCTTCGCCCTCTGGGTGGGATGCTCCACGCTGACATTCACCTTCCCCCTGATGCGCGACGGCATAGGTGCCAAAGGTGCCTTCTGGATTTACTCTGTCATCTGCCTCTGCGGCTTCCTCTTCTTCCTGAAACGACTGCCTGAGACAAAGGGCAAGAGCCTGGAGCAGCTGGAGCAGGAGCTGGTGGGAGAACAACGATAACGAAAACCCTAACGATAACGAAAACGCATACAACAACTATGATAAAAGCTTGGAGAGAGATTGTGACCATTCCGACCTACGAGGTGGGAAAGGCCGAAAAGAACCCGATGTTCCTTGAGAAGCGCGTATATCAGGGCTCAAGCGGCGTGGTGTATCCTTACCCCGTCATCGAGTCGATAGCCGACGAGCCAACGCCGCACGACTGGAACGTGGTGTTCATGGAGAACGAATACATCAAGGTGATGGTGATGCCCGAACTGGGCGGACGCATCCAGATGGCGTACGACAAAATCAAGCAGCGCCACTTCGTCTACTACAACCACGTCATCAAGCCAGCTTTGGTGGGCCTGTGCGGGCCTTGGATCAGTGGCGGCATCGAGTTCAACTGGCCGCAGCATCACCGTCCGTCCACCTACATGCCTGTCGACTCTACCATCGTGGAGAACGAGGACGGCTCGGTAACCGTTTGGGTGAACGAGATAGAACGGATGTTCCATCAGAAGGGCATGGCAGGCTTCACGCTGCGGCCGGGCTGTGCCTACTTGGAGATTCGGGGCCGCGTGAGCAATCCCACACCAATACCGCAGACCTTCCTCTGGTGGGCAAATCCAGCCGTAGAGGTGAACGACGCCTATCAGAGCGTCTTCCCGCCCGACGTGAATGCCGTCTTCGATCACGGCAAGCGCGCTGTCTCGTCGTTCCCCATCGCCACAGGCACCTATTATAAGATGGACTACTCCGCCGGCGTCGACATCTCCAACTACCGCAACGTCAAAGTGCCCACCAGCTATATGGCCGTCAACTCAAAGTACGACTTTGTAGGTGGCTACGAGAACGACACGCAGGGCGGCATGCTCCACGTGGCCAGCCATCATTATTCGCCGGGCAAGAAGCAATGGACGTGGGGCAACGGCGACTTCGGCCGTGCCTGGGACAGAAATCTGACAGACCCGGTCGAAGTCCCCCTGTCGTTACCCGAGGGGGACACAAATGTCCGCAAGTCAAATGAAGCCCCCTCGGGGGCAGTAGGGGGGGCTTATTTCCGCCCCTACATCGAGCTGATGGCGGGTGTCTATACCGAGAACCAGCCCGACTTCTCGTGGCTGATGCCATACGAGGAGAAGCAGTTTACGCAGTATTTCATGCCCTACCGCGAGCTGGGCGTGGTGAAGCAAGCGTCGAAGGACTTCATCTTCAACGTGGAGAAGGAGGGTGACAAGTTCCACCTCATGGTGTTGGCCACGTCGAAGCAGAAGGTGAAGATTGTGCTTGATGCCTGTGGCGGCGACGTTCATCTCATCGACCGCCAAGTCACACTCTCGCCCGAGGAGGTCTACCACGAGTGGACTGATGACAAGGGAATGGAAATAAGTGATATGAGCTTCCAGATCCAGCCCCTCGGACGCAACCACTGGGAAGCGCTGTTAGAATGGGTGGCCGAAGAAGACCGCATCCGTCCCATCCCCGACGCTGCCGAGGCCGCTCTGTCGCCCGTCGACACGAAGACCAACGACCAGCTTTACCTCACCGGCCTGCACTTGGAGCAGTACCGTCACGCCACATGGAGTGCCCTCGACTACTACGAGGAGGCCCTGCGCCGCGACCCCAACGATGTGCGCTGCCTCAACCAGGCTGGACTGTGGTATCTGCGCCGCGGCCGTTTCGACAAGGCTGAGGAACTGCTTCAGCGTGCTGTCAAGATTTGGCAAAAGCGCAATCCCAACCCTTATGACGGCGAGCCGTTGTACAACCTGGGCGTTGCCACCCAATATCATCACTTCTCGCCTGAGGGGTCGGAAAGAGCGCGTGCCTTGTTCCTGAAAGCTGCATGGAACAAGGCTTGCGCTGATGCCGCCTATTACCAAGCCGCCTGCAGCAGCGTGGGACAAGGGCATTATGAGACAGCCCTCGACGAGGTGAACCGCAGCCTCATCTTCAACAGTTGCAACCACAAGGCACGGATGCTGAAGGCTGGCATCCTGCGACTCATCCAGACAGACCACCAGAAGGGCGAGCTACAGACGGGCAGCTCGAAACAGCTGAACGAGCGGCTCGCGCTCATCAAGGAATCGCTGCAACTCGACCCCTTCAACTACGGCATCCTCTACGAGAAATATCTGCTGACGAAGGACGAGGAGGTGCTGCGCTACATGGTGGAGCTGATGCACGGCAGCGCAAACAACTACCATGAGCTGGCCCTCGACTATATGGAGATGGGCATGAGGAGCGAGGCACTTGCCATCCTCGAGCTCGCGCTCAAGCCGGGCGTTGAGCCTTCGCCCATGACCTATTATTACTTGGGAAGAGCCAGCGGCTACCCCGACTGCAAAAGCTATTACCAGAAGGCCGAAGAGGCTGACCCAGCCTGCTGTTTCCCCAACCGCATCGAGGACGTTGCCATCTTAGAGGACGCGAAAAACTGTGTGACCAGCGGCGGCCATACGCCCTACTACCTCGGCTGCCTCTACTACGACAAGCGCCAGTACGACCTCGCCGTCGAGAACTGGGAGCTGTCGGCACGTCTTTCGCCGGACTTCCCCACCGTCTGGCGTAACCTCGCCCTCGCACGCCTTAACAAACAGGGGCGCAAAGAAGAGGCTGTCGAGTATATGGAACGGGCCTTCCACCTCGACGAGACCGACGCGCGCATCCTCATGGAGCTCGACCAGCTCTACAAGCGCCTGCACCATAGGCATCAGCAGCGTCTCGACTTCCTGCAGCAGTATCCGCAGCTCATTGCCCAGCGCGACGACCTCATCCTTGAGGAAATCACACTGCTCAACCAGCTGGGCCGCTACGAAGAGGCGAAGAAGAAGCTCGATGCCCACCGTTTCCACCCGTGGGAAGGCGGTGAAGGCAAAGTGTCGGCACAATACCAGATTTGTCGCGTCGAGCTGGCAAAGCAGGCTCTTGCCCGAAAGGACAACAACAGCGCCATCAGTCTGCTCAGCGAGTGCTTGATCTATCCGCATCATCTGGGCGAGGGCAAGCTCTACGGCGCTCAGGAGAACGACTTCTACTATCTGCTCGGCATTGCCTACGATGCCCTTGGGAAGAAAGAGAAAGCCCATGAGTGCTACGAGAAAGGCACCGTCGGACCCACAGAGCCAGCTGCCGCCATGTACTACAACGACGCGAAGCCCGACAAGATATTCTACGCCGGCCTGTGCTACCGTGCCTTAGGCCAGGAGGACAAGGCGCGTTGCCTCTTCAACAAACTTCTCAGCTACGGCAAGCAGCACCACTTCGACCACGTCACAATGGACTACTTCGCCGTCTCATTGCCCGACCTGCTCATCTGGGACGACAGCCTTGACACAAAGAACGAAATACACTGCAAGTACATGCTTGCCCTCGGCTACTACGGCATGGGCGACGAGAAACATGCTATGGACTATCTTGCCGAGGTAGAGGCGCTCGACAACAATCATCAGGGCATCCAACAGCTCCGCACACTCACCAATTTTCTGAATGAGCCCTCTAAAAAGAGAAAATGATATAATTGGTCAATGGAATGGCACGATATTTGCATAGCGGTTATCAGTATATCAAAACAAAACAAAATCAGATAAAGATAAAGTAACTATGCAAAAAGGTAACATCGGAGTGACAACCGAGAACATTTTCCCGGTTATCAAGAATTGGTATTTAGGTTGCAAAGGTAATGAATAAAGTTGAAACTGCAATGCTAAATGATGGAAAAGTTTAGGGTGGGGGTGGGTGTGCTGCGTTCCCATTCTCAGTGCCAAACCAGGCGGCTTAATTCTTTTTACTCTTTTTTAATGATTATTATACAAAAATACAGTTCGTATAACAAAAGTTTAGCGTAACTTTGCACACGAAAATTAAATTTAAAAGTTGAGAAAGTAACAATTGTTTTAATCCATTAAATTTTTTAGAAAATGAAAAAGACTATTTTTGTGGCACTTGCTGCCGTAGCTATGCTTGTTTCTTGTGGTGCCAAGATGAGCCCCCGAGGCAACCAAGGCATGGAATGATTACAAGGAGAAGGCTGCTGCCGTTTCAACCGACGAGGCTTGTGACCAGTTTGAGACACCTGAGGCCTATCAGGAGGCTTTCGACGCTGCCATGAAGGCTGGCCAGGATTTCGCCAAGAACTTCGACGGCAAGGTGACGAAGGAAGTGGCCGACAGCTGCGCTGCCCTGACCAATGCCCTTATTGAGCATGACAAGAAGGTGCAGGAGGCTATTGCCGCTCAGAAGGCTCTCGAAGAGCAGGAGACGGCTGAGGAAGAGCAGCTTGAAGAGGGCGAGGAAGAGTTAGAGGCCCAGATGACCGAAGAGGAGGTTGAGGAGTAATCGCTCTTTTTTAGCATTGATACTTATTTAATTAGAATACGGAACAATGAAAAAGACTATTTTCGTGGCACTCGCTGCCGTTTCAATGATTTTCGCTTCTTGTGGTAAGAAGATGTCGCCCGAGGCTACCAAGGCTTGGGAGGACATGAAGGCCAAGGCTGCTTCCGTCTGCTCGATGGAGGCTATTGACCAGTTCGAGACTGTTGAGGACTGGAACGCTGCCGTCAAGGCATTCCAGGCTGCTACCCAGGAGATGGGCAAGTACCAGAGTGAGTATTCGAAAGAGATTGTCGACAGCTTCACCACGCTGACCAACAAGTTTGCCGAGGTCAACGAGAAGGCTGCCGCTCAGATTCAGGCTACCATGGAGCAGGCCCTCGAAGAGGCCGACGTCGATGGCGAGGAACTGCTTGAGGAGGGCGAGGAAGAGTTAGAGCCCCAGATGACTGAAGAGGAGGTTGAAGAGTAATCACTCTCTTTCTCTTGTAATAGAAGCTGTGAATCCATGTTGGGTTCACGGCTTTTTTTGTATTGAATCATTAGACTGTGGCACGATATTTGCAGTAAGCTACACAGTAAATGATTCAAACCAAATAAACGACTATGCAAAAAGGTAACATCGGAGTGACAACCGAGAACATTTTCCCGGTTATCAAGAAATTCCTCTACAGTGATCATGAGATTTTCCTGCGCGAGATGGTGAGCAATGCCGTCGACGCCACGCAGAAGCTGAAGACCCTCGCTGCACAGGGCGAGTTCAAGGGCGAGCTGGGCGACCTGACGGTGCACGTCAGCCTCGATACGGAGAAGGGCACCATCACCATCAGCGACCGCGGCATCGGCATGACCGAGGAGGAGATTGACAAGTACATCAACCAGATTGCCTTCTCGGGCGTGAACGACTTCCTTGAGAAATACAAGGATCAGGCCAACAACATCATCGGCCACTTCGGCCTGGGCTTCTACTCGTCGTTCATGGTGTCGAAGAAGGTGGAAATTATCACCAAGAGTTACAAGGAGGGTGCCAAGGCCGTGAAGTGGAGCTGCGACGGCTCGCCGGCCTTCGAGATTGACGACGCCGAGCGCGAGGAGCGCGGCTCCGACATCATCCTCTACATCGACGACGACTGCAAGGAGTTCCTCGACAAGCAGAAGATTGAGCAGCTGCTGCAGAAATACTGCAAGTTCCTGCCCGTGCCCATCGCCTTCGGCAAGAAGCAGGAGTGGAGCAGCGACGAGAAGAAGATGGTGGACACCGCCGAGGACAATATAATAAATAATGTGGAGCCGCTGTGGACGAAAGCTCCCTCGACGCTGAAGGACGAAGACTACAAGTCGTTCTACCGCACGCTCTATCCCATGCAGGACGAGCCGCTGTTCTGGATTCACCTGAACGTCGACTATCCCTTCAACCTCACCGGCATCCTCTACTTCCCCCGCATCAAGAGCTCACTCGAGCTGCAGAAGAACAAGATTCAGCTCTACTGCAACCAGGTGTTCGTGACCGACCAGGTGGAGGGCATCGTGCCTGAGTTCCTGACGCTGCTGCACGGCGTTATCGACTCACCCGACATTCCGCTGAACGTCTCACGCAGCTACCTGCAGAGCGACCGCGAAGTGAAGAAGATATCGACCTACATCACGAAGAAGGTGAGCGACCGCCTGAAGGCCATCTTCAACGAAGACCGCAAGGCCTTCGAGGAGAAATGGGACGACCTGAAGCTCTTCATCCACTACGGCATACTGACGGAGGAGAATTTCTACGACCGTGCCAAGGAGTTCTCGCTGCTCAAGGACACAGAGGGCAAATACTTCACCTTCGACGAGTACAAGACGCTCATCGAGGCTGGTCAGAAGGACAAGAACGACACTCTCATATACCTCTACGCCACCAACAAGGACGAGCAGTACAGCTACATCAAGGCCGCACAGGACAAGGGCTACTCGGTGCTGTTGCTCGACGGACAGCTTGACGTGCCCTGCATCCAGACGCTGGAGCAGAAGTTTGAGAAGAGCCGCTTCACCCGTGTGGACGCCGACACCATCGACCACCTCATCCAGAAGGACGACACGCCGAAGAGCAACCTGAGCGACGCTGAGCGTGACAATTTGTCAGCCGTGTTTACTTCTCAGCTGCCAAAAATTGACAAGACGGAGTTCATCGTCGAGGTGAACGCCCTCGGCGAGGAGCAGCGTCCGGTGGTCATCACGCAGAACGAGTGGATGCGCCGCATGAAGGAGATGAGCCGCTATCAGAGCGGTATGGCTTTCTACGGTCAGATGCCTGATTCGTTCAACCTCGTACTGAACAGCGACCATCGATTGGTAAAGGGAATTCTCTCAGCCGTCAACACCGAACTCTCTGAGCAGCTGAAGCCCATCGACGCCGAGCTGAAGGGTCAGGAAGCCCGACTGGCCGCCCTGAACCAGAAGACAGACAAGAAGAAGCCTGAGGAAATCACCCAGGAGGAGAAAGACGAGAAGGCTGCCACGGAGAAAGCCATCGACGAGCAGAAGGAAAAGAAGCAGCAGCTCATCAATGACTATGCCGCAAAGAATGACGTGGTGCACCAGCTCATCGACCTCGCCCTGCTACAGAACGGCATGCTGAAAGGCGCCGCCCTCGATGCCTTCCTCCGCCGCTCGGTCGACATGATTCAGTAAGGCTGGGATTGACTTATATTTTTGTAAAAAAGTGGATGAAAAGTTTGGCTCTTCATCCGCTTTTTCGTATCTTTGCAAAAAATAAGACTGTTATACTCTAACTGACATGATAAGACTCTTTGTTCCCGGGCGACTTTGCCTCTTCGGTGAACACACAGACTGGGCCGGCCACTACCGCACGATGAACGCCCAGATAGCTCCCGGTGCTGCCATTGTCACAGGCATTGAGCAAGGCATTACGGCTGAGGTGGAGCGTTCCAGCATCTTCGAGGTACAGAGCACAGCACCGCAAATCTCCAGCGAATGGCACGACTTTGCCTGCAGCATGGACGAGCAGGAACTGAAGCGCGTGGCTCGCTCCGGCTCGTTCTTCTGCTACTGCGCAGGCGTCGCGTCGTATATGCTCGAGTGGTACAAGGTGGGCGGTGTGCGCATCAAAATCACCGACATGACGCTGCCCATAAAGAGCGGTCTGTCGTCGAGTGCGGCCATCTGCGTGCTGGTGGCCAGAGCCTTCAACCAGATTTACAACCTCAACCTGAATACGATGGGCGAGATGAACATCGCCTACGTGGGCGAGTTGCGTACCAGCAGCCGCTGCGGACGACTGGATCAGGCCTGTGCCTTCGGTGTGAAGCCCAACCTGATGACCTTCGACGGCGACGAGATTGAGGTGAAGCCACTGAATGTGAAGCGCCCGCTGCATTGGGTATTCGCAGACCTTTCAGGCGAGAAAAACACCATCAAGATCCTGGCCGACCTGAACAAGGCCTACCCCTTCCCCTCCAACGAACAGGAACTGGCCGAGCACGAGGCATTAGGCGTGAAGAACCAGGACATCGTCAACCGTGCCGTCGAGTATATGGCCAACGGCAACGCGGAGGCACTCGGCAGGCTGATGACCGAGGCCGAGAAGCTCTTTGACCAGGCTATCATGCCCATGTGTCCTGAAGAGCTGGCGGCTCCGAAGCTGCACGCCGTGCTGGCCGACGAGTATATCAAGAGCCTCTCCTACGGCGGCAAGGGCGTGGGCAGTCACGGCGACGGCTCTGTGCAGTTTCTTGCACGCGATGAGCAGAGTCAGCAGAAGATGGTCGACTATCTTAACTTGAAAGGGATGACCGCCTACAAGTTCACGCTGCATCCCGTTCACACCGTGCGCAAGGCCATCATCCCCGTGGCCGGCTTCGGCACGAGGCTCTATCCTGCCACACGCTACATGAAGAAAGACTTCTTCCCCATACCGTGCAGCGACGGCATGGTGCGGCCTGTCATCCTCATCCTGCTGGAAGAACTGGTGAAGAGCGGCATTGAGGAGATTTGCCTCGTTCTTGGCAGCGAGGAAGAACGCAAGATGTACAGCGACTTCTTCGAGCACCCGCTGGCCGACGACCATTTGCGCAAGCTGAACGCCGAGTGCCAGGAATACGAGAACCACATCATCGACATCGGCAAGCGACTGCATTATGTCTACCAGCGCGAGAAGCGCGGCTTCGGCCACGCCGTCTACCAGGCGGTACAGTTTGCCCACGGCGAGCCCGTACTGCTGATGCTGGGCGACACGCTCTACCGCTCCACCACGAACAAGCCATGCGCCCTGCAGCTCATCGAGGCCTACGAACGTACCAACACTCTCACCCTCGGCCTCTATCCCGTAGAAGTCAGCACGGTAAGTCACTTCGGCATCATGAGCGGCGTGTGGGAAGACAAGAAGTATCAGGTGCTGCATGTCAATACGCTTGTAGAGAAACCCAAGGCAAGCTATGCCGAAGAGTTCCTGGGCGTGAGAAACGCCAAGGGGCATAAGGAATACTGCTCCGTCTTCGGACAGTACATTCTCACGCCAGAAGTTTTCGAACAGTTGGAGGCCGACATCAAGGCTGCCGATGAGAATCCCGATGCAAAGGGCGAGATAGAGCTGACGTCGGCTCTCGACAAGGTGCGCCAGCGCACAGGCATGTACGGTGTGCGACTGCGTGGCGAGCGCTTCGACATGGGCAACCCACAGGCCCTTGTCAACACCGTGGCCACCTTTGCCACCATGGACGATGGACTAGTTTGAAGGCCAGTTCCGCAGAAAAAAAGTCACTCGACAAGAGTCACTCAACTATAACCATTAATCACTAAAAAAAAACTTATGAAGAAAAAATTTATCTGCGCCGTTTGTGGATATATCTACGAAGGCGACGCCGCTCCCGAGAAGTGCCCAATCTGTAAGGCTCCTGCCTCAAAGTTCTCTGAACTGAAGGAAGATGCCGACATGACCTACGCTACCGTCCACAGGATTGGCGACGGCAAGCCCGAGGGCGTGAGCGAGGAAATGATTCAGGACCTGCGCAACCACTTCAACGGTGAGTGCGGCGAGGTGGGCATGTATCTGGCTATGGCCCGTCAGGCTGACCGCGAGGGCTATCCCGAGATTGCCGAGGCCTTCAAGCGCTACGCCTTCGAGGAGGCCGACCACGCCTCACGTTTCGCTGAGCTGCTGGGCGAGTGCGTTTGGGACACGAAGACCAACCTGGAGAAGCGTGCTGCCGCTGAGGCCGGTGCCTGCGAGGACAAGTTCCGCATTGCCAAGAACGCCAAGGCTGCTGGCTTCGACGCCATTCACGACACCGTGCACGAGATGGCCAAGGACGAGGCTCGCCACGGAGCAGGCTTCGCCGGACTGCTGAAGCGCTACTTCGGCAAATAGGATTGCCTCTGCAAAAAAGGAGCATCTTTTTTACAAAAAACCATCTGACTTTTGAAAGAATCTAACGTGGATTTTTTCTAGAGTCAGATGGTTTTTTTTGCGTCAAACTTGGCTAAATAAAAAAAAAGCCGTACCTTTGCAGCTCAAAAATTGATTAGCATAAGAAATATGGCAAAAAGATTCGCCGAGTACAACGGCTTAAACCTGACAAAGGTGAACAACGAGATGTTGGAGAAATGGATGAAGGAGGACATCTTCCACCGCTCTATTGACGAGCGGGAAGGCTGTCCTCAGTTTGTTTTCTTCGAGGGTCCTCCCTCGGCTAACGGACATCCCGGCATACACCACGTCTTAGGCCGTGCCTTGAAAGATACGTTCAACCGCTACCGCACCATGCAGGGTTTCCAGGTGAAGCGCAAGGCCGGTTGGGACACCCACGGACTGCCCGTGGAGTTGAGCGTGGAAAAGGCTCTCGGCATCACAAAAGCCGACATCGACAATCCCGAATCGCCCCGTTACATCTCGACGGAGGACTACAACCAGAAGTGCCGCGAGAACGTGATGACCTATACGAAGGAATGGCGCGATCTGACCGAGCGCATGGGTTATTTCGTTGACCTCGACCATCCCTACATCACCTACGACAACAAGTACATTGAAACGCTGTGGTGGCTGCTGAAGCAGTTCTATCAGAAGGGACTGCTCTATAAAGGCTACACCATCCAGCCCTACAGCCCTGCCGCCGGCACGGGCCTCTCTTCGCACGAGCTGAACCAACCCGGCTGCTATCGCGACGTGAAGGACACGACGTGCACGGCGCTGTTTAAAATTAAAGACTCAAAGAATTTAAAAATAGATAACTCTTGGGGCACGGCTTATTTCCTCGCCTGGACGACGACGCCGTGGACACTGGCTGCTAACTCGGCGCTCTGCGTAGGTCCGAAGATTGACTACGTGGCCGTAGAGACCTATAATCCCTATACCGCAAAGCCCATCACGATTGTCCTGGCCGAAGCACGTCTGAACGCCTACCTCGCTCCCGAGGGAAACATTACCGACGGCGGCGAAATGCCCGAATACAAGAAAGGTGAGAAGTTCATGCCCTACCGCATCGTGGGCCACTATAAGGGCACCGACCTCGTGGGCATGGAGTACGAGCAGCTGATGCCCGCCATCAAGCCGATGGGCAAGGCCTTCTACGTCATTCCTGGCGACTACGTAACGACTGAGGACGGCGCAGGTATCGTGCATATCGCTCCGAACTTCGGTGCCGACGACGCATTTGTGGCCAAGCAGGCTGGCATCTGCCCCATCGTGCTCATCGACAAGAAGGGCAATGAGCGCCCCGTCGTCGACCTGCAGGGCAAATACTACGTCATCGACGACCTTGACCCTGACTTCGTGAAGAACTATGTGAACGTGGAGGAATGGCAGAAGTTTGCCGGACGCTACGTGAAGAACGCCTACGATGAGACGCTGACCGACAAGGACGAAACGCTCGACATCAGCATCTGCATGGATTTAAAGGCACAGGACAAGGTTTATAAGATTGAAAAGCACGTTCACAACTATCCCCATTGCTGGCGTACTGACAAGCCCGTGCTCTACTATCCTCTTGATTCTTGGTTCATTAAGAGCTCTGCGTGCAAGGAACGCATGAGCGAGCTGAACAAGACCATCGGCTGGCATCCTGAGTCAACGGGAAGCGGCCGCTTCGGCAACTGGCTTGAGAATCTGAACGACTGGAACCTCTCGCGCTCACGCTTCTGGGGCACACCGCTGCCCATCTGGCGTAGCGAGGACGGCGAGGAAATCTGCATCGGCTCGCTCGAGGAACTCTACAACGAAATTGAGAAGGCTGTCGCAGCCGGCGTGATGGAGACGAACCCGTTCAAGGAGAAGGGCTTCGTGCCCGGCGACATGAGTCAGGAGAACTACGACCGCATCGACGTGCACCGTCCTTACGTGGACTACATCAAGCTGGTGTCGCCCACAGGCAAGCCGATGAAGCGCGAGAGCGACCTCATCGATGTGTGGTTCGACAGCGGCTCCATGCCCTACGCACAGCTGCACTATCCTTTCGAGAACAAGGAACTGATTGACGAGCGCAAATTCTATCCCGCCGACTACATCAACGAGGGCGTCGACCAGACACGCGGATGGTTCTTTACCCTGCACGCCATCGCAACGATGATTTTCGACTCGGTGGCCTTCAAGAACGTCGTTTCCACAGGCCTGGTGCTCGATGCCAAGGGCAACAAGATGTCGAAGCATGTGGGCAACGTGGTGAATCCTTTCGAGATGATTGAGAAATACGGCTCTGACGCCGTGCGCTTCTACATGATGACGAACAGCGAGCCTTGGGACAACCTGAAGTTCGACCCAGAAGGAGTGGACGAGGTGCGCCGCAAGTTCTTCGGCACCCTCTACAACACATACTCGTTCTTCGCACTCTATGCCAATGTCGACGGATATGAGCCCTCTGAGGCTTCAGAGATTTCTGAAAGACCCGAGATTGACCGCTGGATTCTCTCCTGCCTGAACACCCTCATCAAGAAGGTGAAAGCAGAGATGGACAACTTCGACCCAACGCGCGCCGGACGCTTCATCGACGCGTTTGTCAACGACGACCTCTCAAACTGGTACGTGCGCCTGAACCGCAAGCGTTTCTGGGGCAAGGAAATGGACGCAGACAAACGCTCAGCCTACGATACGCTCTACACCTGCCTGATGACCGTTGCCAAGCTCATCGCACCCTTCGCTCCATTCTATGCCGACCAACTCTACCGCGACCTCGGCGGCGTGAAGGACAGCGTGCATCTGGATGACTTCCCCGTAGCCGATGAAAAACTCATCGACACCGACTTGGAGGCTCGTATGGAGATGGCCCAGAAGATTACTTCGATGGTGCTCGCCCTGCGCAAGAAGGTGAACATCAAGGTGCGCCAGCCGCTGCAGAGCATTATGATTCCCGCCACCGATGAGCAGAAGAAATACATCGATGCTGTCAAGCAGCTCATTATGAATGAAGTGAATGTAAAGGAACTGAAATTCGTTGAGGGTCAAGGTATTCTGGTAAAAAAAGTAAAGTGCAACTTCCGCACTATGGGCAAGAAGTTCGGCAAGCTGATGAAGGGCGTCGCTGCCGCTATGGACCAGCTGTCGCAGGAGCAGATTGCCGAGCTGGAGCAGCAGGGCACCATCGCCATCAACGTGGAAGGTCAGAGCCTGACGGTGGAGGCTGTCGACGTGGACATTATCAGCGAGGACATCCCCGGTTGGCTGGTTGCCAACGAGGGCGCCCTTACTGTTGCCCTTGAAGTGGAGCTGACCGATGAGCTGAAGAACGAGGGCATGGCCCGTGAGCTTATCAACCGCATACAGAACATCCGCAAGGAGAGCGGATTGGAAATCACCGACCGCATCAAAGTGACAGTATCACCTAATAGTGAAGTAGAGAAAGCTGTCGATGCCTTTGGCGAATATGTGAAGACACAGGTGTTGGCCGACAGCATTGTTATAGCTACTAACGACGGACAAGAAGTAGATTTCGACGACTTCAAACTGAACATCAACATAACTAAATCCTAATGATTTATGGCAGAAAAGACACGCTACAATGACGAGGAACTCGAGGAGTTCCGTCAGATTATTCTTGAGAAACTTGCACTGGCCAAACGCGACTATGACCAGATGATGGATACGCTGACCAACCGCGACTCTAACGATGTGGATGACACGTCGCCCACTTATAAGGCGTTGGAAGAAGGCAGCGAGACCCAATCGAAAGAAGACTTGATGAAATTTGCTGCCCGTCAGCAGAAATTCATCCAGGGTCTAAGAGCTGCCTTGGTGCGCATTGACAACAAAACCTACGGCATTGACCGCATCACTGGAAAGCTCATTCCCGCTGAGCGTCTCCGCGCCGTGCCCCATGCTACGCTGAGCGTGGAGTCGAAGGAGCTGGAGAAGCAGAGGAAGTGAGCAACGGTTTAACACGAATATAAAATTTGGGAATTAATCATTATTTGACCCGAGGAAGGATGGCGGTGCTGTTGGTCATCGCCATTCTGCTCATTGACCAGATCATCAAGATCTTGGTAAAGACCGGCATGGAACTCCATGAGAGCATCCGCGTCACGGACTGGTTCTATATCTCGTTCATCGAGAACAACGGCATGGCCTGGGGTATGCAGATTGGCCCGAAGTTGCTGCTGTCGTTGTTCCGCGTCATAGCTATCGCATTTCTCGGCTACTACATCTGGCTACAGGCAAAGAAGAAGGCCCGTTGGGGGTATATCATTTGTCTGGTAATGGTGCTGGCAGGCGCCACAGGAAACCTCATTGACTGTATGTTCTACGGGCTGGGCTTTGAGGCCTCCACGCCTTTCAGCGTCAGCCACTGGGTGGGGCTGGGCAACGGCTACGCCCCGTTCCTCATGGGTAAGGTCGTGGATATGTTCTACTTCCCCATCATCCAAACCACATGGCCCGACTGGATGCCGTTCTGGGGCGGTGAGGAGTTTATCTTCTTCAGCCCTGTCTTCAACTTTGCCGATGCCAGCATCTCAGTAGGCGTCGTGACCCTGCTGCTTTTCTACCGGAAAGAACTTGTAAAGATTTCGCTGAAGCGTGAATAAAACCTGTACCATCGTCCTAACTGGTTTGATGATGCTGTTTGTAGCCTGCAAGCCAGGAACGCCGAGCCAGTACATTCAGCCCGACGAGATGGAGGACATACTGGTTGAATACTATATGGCGAAATCGATGGCACAACAGAATCCTTCACAGGATGAAAGGGAATACAATATAGCGATGTACGCCGAGGCTGTGCTGAAGAAACACGGTTTGACGGAGGCCGAGTTCGATTCATCGCTGGTGTACTATTATACCCGTTCTGACAGATTCGAGGCCATCTGCAAGCGCGTGTCTGAGCGACTGGAAGAACAGGCCTTGGCGCAGGGCGCATCTGAAGGCGAGATTGGCAAGTATGCCCAGTATAATGCGACAGGCGACACTGCCAACGTGTGGGCGGACCGCACCACGGCACTCCTTATGCCCATGCCACCCTACAACAGATGGGACTTTGCCATCGAAGCCGACTCAACCTACCGTCGCGGCGATGCCCTGATGATGATGTTCATGAGCGACTTCATGTATCAGACTGGCTCGAAGAACGGACTCATCTATCTGGCAGTGGAATATGACGACACCGTGGTGAGCCGCAATCTGCATTTCTCAGTGACAGGACTGACGCAATTGCGAGTACCCGAAGACACGACAAGAAGGATGCATGCCGTGAAGGGATTCATCTATTTAGACGGCGCCAACGATGCCTCAACGGCCACGCACCTGCTTTTCCTGAACAATGTACAACTGATTAGATTCCATACCATCGATGCCGACAAAGAACTTGCGACGGATAGCATCCCACGAGGTGCTGATGCCGGACGGCTCACTTCAGACTCTGTCAGTCGTGGAGATTCAATCAGGGGTGGTAACGTCGTGCTTCCCCCTGACACAGGAACTACCGTTCACTGAATGGTTTCCAGGTCGGATAGTAATCAGACGCGATGAAGAGGGCGTTGCGCACGCATATTATAATAATGTAATCATCAACTAAAAACTATAGGATTATGAATTTGAAAGTACGCTTGTCTATTATGAACTTCCTGGAATTTGCCGTCTGGGGAGCGTATCTTACCTGTATGGGAAATTACCTCGGAAAGGCAGGACTTGGCGAGCAAATTGCCTGGTTCTATGCCATCCAGGGCATTGTTTCTATTTTTATGCCTACACTGATGGGCATCGTGGCCGACAAGTGGATACAGCCGCAGCGACTGCTCGGCCTCTGCCACCTCGTTGCCGGTGCTGCCATGCTGGGATGCTGGTGGATGGGTATGGATGCCGGCTTCGGCAATGAACTGCCCAACAAGGGAGCCTTCATCGCTATGTACACGTTGAGTGTGGCGTTCTTCATGCCTACCATCGCCTTGGGCAATACCACAGCCTTCACCATCTTGAAAGACAATGGCTATGACACGGTAAAGGATTTCCCGCCCATCCGTGTTTTAGGCACTGTTGGCTTCATTGTGACCATGTGGTTCGTCAACTGCGCCGTGTGGGAGAATGGTAGTTTCTCGTTCACCTTTGCCGAGAATAGCCACAAGTTCCAGTACACCTACATGCAGTTCTTCGTCTCCGGCTTGCTCAGCTTGGTGCTCTTTGCCTATTGCTTCTCGCTACCCGAGTGCAAGCTGACGAAGAAGGAGAAGGCTGCATCACTTGCTGAAACGCTGGGTCTGAGTGCTTTCAAACTGTTCAAAACCAAGAAAATGGCGCTGTTCTTCATCTTCTCAGCACTCTTAGGCATGTGCCTGCAGGTCACCAACGGCTATGCCGGACCGTTTATCACCAGTTTCAAGGGTGACCCAGCCTTCGCCGACACCTTCGCCGCCAACAATGCTACGCTGCTCACTTCTATCTCGCAAATTAGCGAGGCTCTGTGTATCCTGATGATTCCGTTCTTCCTCAAGCGCTTCGGCATCAAGATAGTCATGCTCATGTCGATGTTTGCCTGGGTGTTCCGCTTCGGATTCTTCGGCATTGGCAACCCTGCTATGCCTGGCGTGCTGCTATTCATCCTGTCGTGCATTGTCTATGGTGTCGCCTTCGACTTCTTCAATGTTTCCGGTGGCATCTTCGTCGACCAGGAGTGTGCACCGGCTATCAAGGCTTCAGCGCAGGGATTGTTTATGATGATGACCAATGGCATCGGAGCCACCATAGGTACGCTCGTGGCTGGCGAGGTAGTGAATCACTACTGCTCCTGGCAGGGTGACTACCTGTTGGGTGAATGGCAGACCTGCTGGTTCATCTTTGCCACCTTCGCCCTGATTGTCGGTGTCAGCTTCGCCTTGGTCTTCAAGCCTGAGAAGAAATAAAAACAGATTACGATGCATCGCATACTATTGAGATTCGAGAATCTGCAGCAGATGATGGACAACGAGGAGCTGTCGGTTATTCTGCTGACGGACGAGGCACGCAAGCGTGCTATCCCAATAGTGTGCGATGCTGACATAACTCGCCAGCTGCTATTGCGTCTGCAAGGCAACAGTGAGGAATCGCGCACAATGCTGCCTGAGGCGTTGCTGCAAATGCTTCCCTCCAGCTATGAGATGCTGATTGCTGGGGTGTTTGACGGACAGTATCAGGTTGTACTGATGGACACTATGAACGGCAACAGCGTGCGTATCCGCATCGGCGATGCTGTACTGCTTAGTATCATCTCGCACGTACCGCTCTATATAGAGGAGCGTTTGATGGGACGACAGGGTGTTCCCTTCGACGAGAAAGCCCGAGGTGTGCAGATACCTATCAACACCTTGGACAAGGCACGCTTACAGGTTGCCTTGGATCATGCCGTAGAGGACGAGAACTACGAACTGGCGTCACAACTGCGTGACGAAATCAACCGCCGCCGCAAATGAAGGAGGAACGCTACTTCTATGTCCCTAAGGCATCAACCTTGAGTGAACTTCCTGAGGAGGAAGCTACACATGCCCTGCGTGTCCTTCGCCTGAAGGAAGGTGATGAGATGATGCTGATGGACGGAGCGGGAACGTTTTTCCGTGCAGCCGTCTCGATGACAAGCGGAAAGCATTGCTTCTACCATATTCTTGAGACTCTCCCGCAGTTGCGCACTTGGCAAGGTCATCTTCACTTGGCCATTGCGCCTACGAAGATGATGGAGCGCATTGAGTGGCTGGCAGAGAAAGCCACCGAGGTAGGTTTCGACGAACTGTCGCTGCTCGACTGCCGCTTCTCAGAACGCCGAGTGGTAAAGACGCCTCGACTTGAGAAGATTGTCATCTCGGCCATGAAGCAGAGCCGCAAAGCCTGGAAGCCTGTCGTCAACGAGATGCTGGACTTCAAGAGCTTCATTGCCCAGCACAGCACAGGTCGCCGTTTTATTGCTCATTGCTATAACGAGGTGCCAAGGGTGAACCTATTTGATCATTTGAAAGACAAAGCAACGGATACTCTCGTCCTTATAGGCCCAGAAGGTGACTTTTCCATCGACGAAGTGCGTATGGCAGTTGAGGCTGGCTTTGTATCCGTTGATTTGGGCAAGAGTCGTCTGCGTACAGAGACGGCGGGCTTAGCCGCAGTGATGATGATGCAACTATCCCAACAATGAACAAGATACAATTCAAAAACGTCCTGCCCCATGTCTTTCAAGCTGTGGCAACGGAGGAACACTTTGCTTCCTCCATCTGGCTCAGCGACACCACCTTCGAGCGTGGTCACTGTTATCTGATAGAAGCCGACAGCGGAAAAGGCAAGAGCACATTCTGCAGCTACATTCTCGGCTATCGTCACGACTATAGCGGACAGGTATTCTTTGACAACCGCGATGCCCGCCAGTACAGCATCAGCGACTGGAGCGAGCTGCGTCAGCGTCATGTCAGCTGCCTCTTCCAGGAACTGCGTCTCTTCCCAGAGCTGACGGCTTATGAGAATGTAGAAATCAAGAACAAGTTGACGAATTACAAAACCCGTCAGCAGATAGAGCAGTGGTTTGAGCGCTTGGGCATTGCCGACAAGCTAACGGCCAAGGTGGGGCGCATGTCCTTCGGTCAGCAGCAGCGCGTGGCACTGATGCGTGCCTTGGTACAGCCTTTCGACTTTCTGCTGGCCGATGAGCCCATCAGCCATCTCGACGACCGCAATGCCGAAACAATGGCTGAACTCATCAAGGAAGAGGCTGACCAGCAAGGCGCTTCCATTATCGTGACAAGTATTGGCAAGCGTTTGCCGTTGAATTACGAATTTACTTTACAACTATGAAGAAAGTTCTCTTGGTGCTGCTCACGCTTTGCTTCTCGATGGGCGGTCGTGCGCAGGAAAAGACAATGGCCGAGTTGTTCAAGGTGATGCCCGACTCGCTGCTTCCTTACCTGACAACCAACAACCGCTTAGACATGCTCGACTTCATGGAAGCCAACATGAAGGCCGAGGTGACGAATCTGTTAGACGGCAAGAGCGAGATGACCGCCCTGGCGCCCGACAGTCTCTCCATCCGCATGAACTCCGTGCTGCGCATCGATATGAAAGTTGCTCGCGTAGCTGAGCCAGTCGACAGCAATACACAAATTATTCGTGTGATACGCACCTATACGCTCAATGAAAACCAGACAGAGCGTATAGTTGATGTCTATAGCTCTGTCTGGCGTAAGCTTTCTTCTGTTATTGTGCAGTCGTCGTTATTGAAGCGTGACGACGAACTGCTATCGAAGCCTCACCTATGAGGCATTCCCGGTTGCTGTGAATGTTGTGGGCGCGGGCCGCGTCCCCAGCTCCGCATCATGTTGCGATGGAATTTTTCTTCGGCACGCAAGATGTCATACACCCTTGAGGCAGGCAACACCTCCAAGAAACGAAGGTGACAGCTCTGCTGGATGCGTTTCAGCTCGAGGTCAATCTCGTCTTGCTCCTTGATGACCTTCAGGCAGCCCTGTTCATCAGCAGGCTTCACTCTTGCCACATTGCGCTGGCGCATAAAAACGGCACGCTGTTTCTCCTGCATCTCCCGATAGACGGGGAAGAAAGCGGCAGCTTCCTGAGGGGTAAGGTTAGCTTCCTTAGTGATAAATTCCTCAAGCTGTTGCTGGAATCTTTCGGGCGAAAAGCGCTGACCCTGACCTTGACCTTGGCCGAATCCCTGTCCGAATCCCTGTCCGAATCCTTGACCGAATCCCTGGCCAAATCCCGGTACCTGGCCAAACCCTTGTGCACCTGCACTCACGGTAAGCATCAATGCCATGCAGAATAAGAATAATTTCTTCATATCAATTAAGTCTTAACTCCTAACTCCTTATTCTTAACTCTGACTCTTATTAGTACATGTCAGCCATCAGGCAGGCATAGATTTCCTGATTGTCGATCATGGCGTAGTCGGCCTCCTCGTCAATGTAGGTGTCGCTGTAATAGCCATAGTCGGCCTGTTCGTTAGCTGCGATATGTTGAGCTGCGTGTTGCGGTGTAGCCACCTCGCTCCTGTTGTTGAAGGCAATAGCTGCAATAAACACGCCCACACAGATGCAGGCTGCTGCGTAGAGCCAGGGACGCAGACGCTTCATTACTGCGACTTTAGCAGGTTTCCGCACCGGCTTCATTTCTGTAATGACGGCCTGCGGAATCTTGTCCATAACCTGCTGCGTGAGCTGCTCGAAGTAGCCCTCAGGCACGGTGAAGGGATTGCGTTTTCCCATTTTGCTGTTCAGATAATCTTCTTCGTTAATCATAGTTTTGTCCTTTCTGCATCTTAGACGGGTTAGTAGGAGTAGGGTTTAATCGTGTCGGTGAAAAAATTCTGTAATTTTTTTCACTGCAATGTGATAGGAGGCTTTCAGTCCTCCTTCGCTTGTTCCCAAGACTTGGCTGATGTCGCTGTATTTCATCTCGTCGTAGTAGCGCATCTGAAACACAGTACGCTGTACCTCGGGCAGACTGGCTATGGCTTCCTGCAGCTGAGCCTCTGTCTCGTCGCCGTCGAAATACTTGTCGGCCATGAGGCGGCTGGCCAGCCCGAGCGTAGTATCGTCAGCGCTGAGCATCTGATGTTTCTTCTGACGGCGTGTAAAGTCAAGAGCTTCATTGATGGCAATGCGGGTAAGCCATGTGATGAGCTTGGAGTCACCCTTGAAGGTAGAGAGCGAGCTCCATGCCTTCAGCAGCGCGTTCTGCAGCACGTCGTCGGCATCCTCGTGAACCAGCACGATGCGGCGCACCTGCCAGTAGAGCTGTTCGCTGTACTGACGCACCATTGCCTCAAATCCCTTACGTTGTGTGGCAGGGGTCTTTAGCAAATCTTTCAGTTGCTGGTCGTCGTAGGATTCCATAACGAAAACGATGACGCTAACGTTAATTTTGACCTGTTATTCGATATAAGGTTTAATGGCTTTCAGTAGCGTCTTGTCATAGCTGTAGGGATCGCCCCACACATCCATTTCTCCTGTCTGCGGATTAGGATATTCCGTGAAATAGTTGATATTGACAGGCACAGGAGGATTCACCTCTGTATTGTTGACAAGACGGATAGCGCCTGAGTGTGTGCGCCGGTACTCGCGTCCCTGGTCTGTCTGCGGCTGCAAGTCCATCGAGAGACGAATCTTGTCGAGGAACCACGGGTCGGCATCATGCAGCACGAAGCATGCAATATCCATTGGCCGCTGCAGACGGATGCAGCCATGTGAGACGGTACGCACATCGCGGCTGAAGGCACTGGGCGAAGAAGTGTCGTGCAGGTAGACGGAGAAACGATTGGGGAAACGGAAGATGATGCGTCCCAGCGAGTTGCCTGCGCCGCTGCGCTGACGCACGGCATAGCGCCCGCTGGCCAGCTCGGAACGCGTCAGGTTGGCAGGATTGACGCGTCCGCCAGGGCCTACGACATAATAGTTGCGGCGTGCAAAATAAGCCGAGTCGCCAGCGTGTCCGCTCACCTCGCCGCGAATGATGCTCTGCGGAATGCCCCACTCAGGATTGACTTCCACGCGCTCTATTGCGCTGGTAAGCAAAGGCGACTTTGTGGCAGCCTTGCCACAGCAGATGCGCATATTGATGACGCTGTCAGGACCGATGGCCCATACCTGCTGTGCAGCGACATTGACGAAGATACGACGGCTAGCCAGCTCAGGATGCTTCTTGTCGCGCCAGCGCAGACGCTCCATGTTGCACAGGGTGCGCTGCTTGGCCTCGATAGTGCTGTCGATGGTGAGCTGTTCCTTCAGCCTATGGTAGGCAGGATCCTGCGGCTCGACAGAGTCGAGGAAGTTGAGCATCGTCTGCTTGTCGGTGAGCTGGCTCAGAGCATAGTGTACGAAAGCGCTGTCGGGCTGCTCGATGTCGATGTCATAGTTTTGGCTTCCAAAGAGAGGCTTGGGAGTGGTGAAGCCGAAGCGCTGCCCGGTGGCATAGCGCAGAAAGGCTTTCGTGAGATGGTATTCAGCCAGCGCCATCGCCTGCGGCGCGTTCTGTGCTGAGTCTGGCTGGTGCATGACGGCCAGAGCCGAATCAATCTCTGACAACAGGAAGAAATCCTCCTTGAATCCCATTGCCTGCGCCTGACTGTGTATGAGGCTGTCCAAAGCGTCAGCCATTGGCATATCGGTGGGAGAACCCATCCATAGCCAGTTTGTGCTATTGTCGGCATCAGAATAATACTGAGTGCTCATACGGTCAGCAAAGCCGGAGTCGGTGCTTTCATTCACAACCGACGCCAACAGCCTCTGCGCCTCTTCGTGATTCTGCTGGTAGAACTGCTCCAGCTTCCGAGCGGCTTCTTCTTCGGCTGTCTGTTGTGCAGACTTTCCCTGACAGGCTGAAATATTAAGGGCAATAGCAATGCCCACGGCGATGGCTAACGTACGGTAACCTTGCGCGCCACTTTGCCTACTTTCAGAATGTAGCACCCTTTGGGAAGATTTAGTTCAATACGCTGTGCGGGACCCTCAATCCTGTACGAAGCCACGGCTCGTCCCGTCAGTGACACCACTTCGAGTGTCATTCCCGAGGCTCCCTGCACGTTGACGGTATTTCCATCGACGCTGAGTTGCGGCTCCTGCTCGTCAATCTGCTCTGCCACGCCCATCTCCATCACCACTGTGGAAGCCTTGGCTGGTACAGCTATTGTTAGCATAGATGCACACGCAAATATGAGTAAATATTTCTTATTCATGCACGAAAATGTTGTAATTACAGCGCAAAAATAGCAAAAATATTCTTTACTTCCAAATAAAAATGCAAAAAAATGCATTTTAAACGTCGATAACGTCCATTTCGTCGGTCAGGAAGGTATTGGGGAACACTGTTTTGGCCTCGTTCAGCAGTACCGTCTCGTCGTTATAGCGTGCGCTGTAGTGGCCCAGCAGCAGCTTGCCCACGTGTGCATCGCGAGCCACAGTGGCGGCCTGCTCGGCGGTGGAATGATAGTATTTCTCTGCACCGTCCTTCTTGTCGTTGGCGTAGGTGCTCTCGTGGTAAAGGGTGTCGACGCCTTCCACCATCGCATGCAGCCGGGGCATGTAGCGTGTGTCGGAGCAGTAGGCATAGCTGCGGGGCTTGTCGGGCGGCGTCACCAGCTGCTCGTGGGGAATGACGGTGCCGTCGGCCAGCGTGTAGCCTTGTCCGGCTTTGATGTTGTTGATCTGCGACACGGGGATGCCATACATGTCAATCATATCACGCCTGATGTGCGGCAACGTTGGTTTCTCGCGGAAAAGATAGCCGGCACAAGGCATGCGGTGGTCAAGGGGAATTGTCTCCACCGTGAGCGAATGGTCTTCAAACACCACCTCCTGCTTCCTGGTATCGACGGGATGAAACTCCACGCCATAGCCGATGTCGTAGTTGAAGAACAACTGCAACTGGGCCTTCAGCATGGGTTCCAGCTCGGCAGGTGCGTGGACATGAAGGGTTGCTTTGCGTCCCAGCAGTCCGAAGGTACTGATGATGCCGATGAGGCCGAAACAGTGATCGCCGTGAATATGCGAAATGAAAATATGTCCGATCTTCTCGAAAGACAGCGATGAACGCCTGATCTGTACCTGTGCGCCTTCGCCGCAGTCAATCATAAACAGCTTGCCGCGACACTCCACCACTTGCATCGACGAAAAGTGCCTGATGGTGGGCAATGCGCTGCCACAGCCGAGAATATGTATACGAAATGGTTCCATCTTGTGCAATTTATTTAAGTTTCGCATTCGCTTAACTTCGGTAGTTAGAGGGGAGTTTTTGCGTAGCCATCAGTGAAGCAACTATTGACCCATAACTCCCCATAACTTCCTTTTACTACTTCTTACTACTCCACTTGAGAAAGTTGAATGCAATTTAATGTTCGTTTTTCTTCGCCTCATTCCACAGCTTGTCCATTTCCTCCAGCGACATCTCTGTCAGGGGACGTCCGGCACGAATGCTGTGCTCCTCGATGTAGTTAAAACGGCGGATGAACTTGACATTGGTACGCTCCAGCGCGTTTTCAGGGTTGAGCTTGTAGAGTCTGGCAGCATTGATAACCGAGAAAAGGAAATCGCCCAGCTCATTGGTGCTTTTCTCCTTGTCCTCACGTTTCAGCTCAGCCTCCAGCTCTGCCAGTTCTTCGTGCACCTTGTCCCACACATCCTCTTTCTTCTGCCAGTCGAAGCCCACGTTGCGGGCCTTGTCCTGTATGCGGTAGGCCTTGATGAGCGAGGGCAGCGAGGCTGGTACGCCGCTGAGCACCGTCTTGTTGCCGTCCTTCTCCTTCAGCTTAATCTGTTCCCAATTCTGCAAAACGTCCTCAGAAGTTTTCGCAGTCGAAAACTTCGACATTTCAGTTTCTTCCGTGTCAGGTTTAAATGGAAGAGGTTGGGGCTTTTTCGCTCCAACCTGGCTGGGATGGTAGACGTGAGGATGACGGAAGATGAGCTTGTCGGTCTCAGTGTTCAGCACGTCAGCAATGTCATACAGTCCCCCCTCGCGCGCAATCATCGCATAGAAGCAGACATGCATCAGCACGTCGCCCAGTTCTTTCATCATGTCGTGTGTGTCGTTGCGCATGATGGCGTCGCAAAGTTCGAAAGTCTCCTCTATCGTGTTAGGACGCAGGCTCTCATTCGTCTGCTTGTGATCCCAGGGGCATTTCTCGCGCAGCTGGTCCAGCACGTCGAGCAGCCGTCCGAAAGCCTCCATTTGTTCCTCTCTGGTGTGCATCATTTCTCCTATTTTTCTGCAAAGGTATAAAAAAAAAGCGAAATGCAGATGCTTTTCTTCTTTTTTTTCACGAGCGTGAAATGATAGATATGGTTTTTATTTCGTACACACGGCGTGTACTAAAAATACACGCCGTGTGTATTTTTAGTACACGCCGTGTGTACGAAATGCGTATCAGACGTTTATAATACTGTAGGATTTTTGAAAAACGAATTCCCTTATGCTGGTGCAATTGCGGATCATCTCTTTTTTAACCACACAGGCAGAAAAAAAATATCGCGATGTTTCGAATATGTCAGGGTATTTTCGTACTTTTGCATCCTGAATCAATAACAACAGTAAACATAACCACATGAAAAGACTACTGACAATTGCCGTCGCGGCCTGCACGACCCTGACAATGACGGCACAGCTTCCTGCCATTCCCAGAGACGCTGCCATCGAGAAAAAGATTGAGAAGACACTGGCAAAGATGACCCTCGACGAGAAGATCGGCCAGATGCTGGAGCTGAACTTCGACCTCATGGGCACCTATGACGCCAACCGCAATTGGCTGCTGAACGAGACGATGCTCGACACCTGCATACAGAAGTGGAAGGTGGGCAGCATCCTCAACGCTCCAGGCACTCGTGCTGCGAGCGTAGAGCAGTGGCAGAAGTGGATCACCCTGATTCAGGAGAAGTCGATGAAATATCTCGGCATCCCCGACATCTACGGTCTTGACCACAATCACGGCGTCACCTACACGCAGAAGGGCACGCTCTTCCCCCAGCCCATCAACCTGGCTGCATCGTTTAATACTGAGCTGGCCCGCACGGGTGCTGAGATTTGCGCCTACGAGAGCCGCGCAGGCAACTGCCCCTGGGTGTACAACCCTGTGACCGACCTGGGACGCGACCCGCGATGGAGCCGCATCTGGGAGAGCTTCGGCGAGGATCCCATCGTCAACGCAAGGATGGCTGAAGCCGAAATCAAGGGCTATCAGGGCGAAGACCCCAACCACCTGGGCAAATACAACGTGGCTGCCTGTATCAAGCACTACTTCGCATACGGCGCGCCTTTCACCGGAAAGGACCGCACGCCTGCCTATGTGTCGCCGCAGATGCTGCGTGAAAAGTATTTCGAACCGTTTAAGGCAGCCTTCCAGGCTGGAGCACTCACTCTGATGGTGAACTCGGGCAGCATCAACGGCATGCCCGTACACGCCAGCTACGAGTATCTGACAAAATGGGTGAAGGAGGACTTGCAGTGGGACGGCATGATTGTGACCGACTGGGCCGACATTAATAATCTGTACACACGCGAGCGTGTAGCCAAAGACAAGAAGGATGCTATCCGCATTGCCATCAACGCCGGCATCGACATGTCGATGGATCCCTACAGCGTCGACTTCTGCATCCTGCTGAAGCAGCTGGTGCAGGAAGGCAAGGTGAGTCAGGAGCGCATCGACGATGCCGTGCGCCGCATCCTTCGTGTAAAGTATCGTCTCGGCCTGTTTGAGCAGCCCAACACGGGCGGAAAAGGCTATGAGAAGTTCGGCTCGCAGGAACACGCCGAAAAGGCTCTCCGCTCAGCCGAGGAGGGCGAAGTGCTGCTGAAGAACGAAGGAAACATCTTGCCGCTGGCAACTGGCAAACGCATCCTGCTCTGCGGTCCCAACGCCAACCAGATGCGCTGCCTCAACGGAGGATGGAGCTACACCTGGCAGGGAAGCAATGCCGAGGACTTGGCCGAGCAATACAACACCATCTATGAGGCCTTCTGCAACAAATACGGCAAGGATAACATCATTCTGGAAAAGGGTGTGACCTACAACGAGCGCGGCGCCTACTGGCAGGAGAACAAACCCGAGATTGAGAAGGCTGTGGCTGCTGCCGGGAAGGCTGACATCATCGTTGCCTGCATCGGCGAGAACAGCTACTGCGAGACGCCTGGCAACCTCACCGACCTGTGGATGTCGGAAAACCAGCGCAATCTCGTCAAGGAGCTGGCGAAGACAGGCAAGCCCATCATCCTCGTGCTCAACGAGGGCCGTCCGCGTCTCATTACAGATATCGAACCGCTGGCGAAGGCCATCGTCCACATCTTCCTGCCTGGCAACTACGGTGCTGACGCGCTGGTGAACCTGCTCGCGGGCGATGCCAACTTCTCAGCGAAGATGCCCTATACCTATCCGCGCGAAATCAACTCGCTGGCCAACTACGACTACAAGGTAAGCGAAGAGGTGGGCACAATGGCCGGCGCCTACAATTACGACGCGAAGGTGTCGCTGCTGTGGCCCTTCGGCTACGGCCTCAGCTACACCACGTTCGAATACAGCAACTTGCGTGCCGACAAATCCAGCTTTACTGCAAACGATGTGCTGACGGTTTCTGTCGATGTGAAGAACACAGGCGCACGTGCCGGTAAGGAGGCCGTGCTGCTCTACAGCTCCGACCTCGTAGCCTCGCTGACGCCTGACAACAAGCGCCTGCGCGATTTCCAGAAGATTGAGCTACAGCCAGGCGAGACCAAGACTGTCACCTTCAAGCTGCCTGCCAAGAGTATGGCCTTCGTGGGTGCCGACGGACGCTGGACGCTGGAAGAGGGCGACTTCGTGCTGCGTGCCGGAAGCCTGCAGCTGCCTGTCAACTGCACGGCCACGAAAATCTGGGACGAGCCGAACATCTAAAACATCAAAAAAACTCGGAAAACACGAATATTTGTTTTTTCCGAGTTTTTTGATATTGAAAAGAACCTACTTGACCTCGATGTCGCGCCTTACGTTGTCGCGAATCTTGGTCAGGTATTGTTTCATGCCGTCGCCATCCTTCGTGTCGATAATCTCTAAGAGTTCCTTCAGCTCCGTACGAATCTGGCTGACCTGGTCGTGGGTGTAGGGATTGAACAGGATTTCCTGCAGCAGATAGTCGTCTTCATTCAGCACGCCTTTGGCAATGCGCATGTGGCGCTTGAAGGTGGTGCCTGGCGCATCCTGATGTTTCATCACGGCAGCAAAGACAAAGGTCGAGACGAAGGGGATGGAAAGCGAGTAAGCCACCGTCTTGTCGTGCTCCTCGAAGGTATACTCGTAGATATTGAGACCCAGCTTCTGATAGAGATCCTTGAAGAAGATGCGTCCCATGTAGTCGCCCTCGCTGATGATGATGGCGTTCTCCTCAGAAAGCTGCTGCAGGTTGGCAAAGGTAGGGCCGAACATGGGGTGCGTAGAGACGTAGCGCATGCCTGCCTGCTCGTAGAAATCCTTCAGGTCGGTCTTTACTGAGGCGATGTCGCTGATGATGCACTCCTTGGGCAGATGAGGTATGACCTCCTTGAACACGGGAATGGTGTACTTCAGCGTGACGGCATTGATGAGCAGCTCGGGCTTGAACGCCTCAATCTCGTCGTAGGATGTAAACCGCTGACAGTTGTAGGTGAAACGCATCCGCTTGGGGTCGCGTTCAAACACGGCCACTTCGTGGTCGAAACTCAGCAGGTCGATGAAGAAGCTTCCCATCTTGCCTGCTCCTAAAACTAATATCTTCATTTTTCTATTTGTTAATCCATCTGTCCCTTGTTATCAGGCTTACAGCCTTGCGCACCTCGTCGCTGATGGCAGGGATGTTATGCTGGCGCTCGTAAGCCTCCAGCTCTTCCAGTGGCATGTGGTTATATGCCTGTGTGCTGCTCAGGGCGTCGATGTCCTTGCGCTTCTGCTTGAACTCGTCGTCGGTCATGTAGCCACGATCGGTGACCCAGGCTTCTACGATGTAGGTCTCATGCCCTTTCTTGCCATCGCGCTCCCAGTGGTTGAGCGACATCACATAGTCGTCTCTGCCCACCTCACCGTCGTCGTTGAGACGGAACACCTCCACATACTGAAAGGTGTAGTTCACTTCTTGGCGCTTCTTCAGCAATTTCTTCTCGCCCTTGCGCTCGTTGGCATACATCTGTGCCTTGCCACCATCAATGGTGATGGTGCTCAGGCCGTTGGCATGAACAAGCGTGCCAACCGTCTCACGGGGATTGAAAATCTTCCAGCGGTTCACGCCGTCGGCTTCTTTCTCAATGAAATAGCTCTTCTTCCAAGCACCATCCACCAGGCTCTGCTCGCCTGGAGTCGTTCTGACGCCGCCCAAGACCATTCTCTCAGACCTTACTTTCCACCAGGAAACATCCTTGAGGTTGAACACTGCACAGGCATAATCGGAGAACTTGACGGTTCTTTTCTTTTTCTGAAGGTTGTAGTTGTATGGCACGATGCCCGCAATAAAGGTACGCAGCGAGTCGTCGACGTAGGCATAGAAACGGTAGTACAACTCAGTATAGATGAGTGGCTTGGGCATGACGACAACTTCGTCAATACCGAAATCGTTGTCCTCCATAGTGACACGTCCGTCGGTGAGGCTGCCCACGTTGACGCTCTTTGCCTTATATGCCACATGGGTGACGGCGATGTTTGCGGCACCCTTCACATCGGCAAGCACGCCGTTGAGGTCGGTCATGCCTATGAGCACGCCGTTGCCGTCCATCACGCTGGCCAAGGCAATGCCCTGCCCTTCTTTGTCTACCACTTGAATCTTTTGGGCCTGCACACTCATCGTACCGCAAATCACAAGGATGACGGCAAGCCAAACACACAAAAACATTTTCTTCATCATGTCATTGTATTGGTTTTGCGGCTGCAAAGGTAAGCATAAATTGGAAAACAGCCAAAACTTTAGCGATGATTATTCATAGACAACTTCCTGATTGGCAAAGTCAAGCATCCAGCCGTGCTCAGCCATGAAAAGCGTACCGATGATGCCACAAACGGGAAAACCCATTTTCTGAGAGAGCATGACGCCTGCATCGTCATCTTCTCTCACAAGAAAAGACATCTCATGTCTGTTTTCACCCAGAAGAGCACTTCCGACCACACAAATCACCTTGTTAGGTTTTCCGTCAATGCCAGTGATAGTATAATCGGTTTCAACCTCCCTCAGCTGCTCTCTGACCTGTTGGTAAACATATCTGAACAACACATTGTTCGTTGAACCCGTATCTATCATCATAATCATTTGAAAACCCTCCACGCTTATACTCATGAATGGCATTCCAACCTTTGCGGCATCCGCATAAAACTTTATCCTTCCCATTGTGGTGTTTCTATCATCGATAATAACTTCTTGTTAGTAAAATCTACAAGCCCCAATAACAGTACGCTGAAAGCGTCCTGCTGTAGAGGAAATTGTACCCTTAGGCTTGGGCATAGGTCGGAGAATGGCTACAAAGGTACAGAATAATACTCAAACAACTGCAAAAAGTTTCATATTTCTCTGATAGGGTGTCCATTTTTATGTACCAAGATGTCTTTGCAAAAAGATACTGCCCCTGCCCTAGTTGAAAAATATTCTATAAATGAAAAAAAGATTCCTTAAAAGGCTTCGATTTGGAAAAAAATTGTATCTTTGCATTGTTTTTCACGACTTATAATCTTTCATTATATCTGAAATACCATGAAAAAAGTGTTTTTGACGCTGATTGTCGCGCTGCTGGCATGTATAGGCTGGGCCAACGACGGGGTTTACTACGTAAGCGGCAACAATCTGGTGCCTGTACAGGAAAACCATATCTCTATCACGAAGGAGGTGCTGACCATCGGCATTGGCGACGACGGCTGTGCCCACGTCGACGTGTACTACGAGCTGCTGAACAAGGGAAATGCCCGTACCATCACTATGGGCTTCGAAGCCAGCCTGCCCTACATGACCGGCGATGCATTCTCGCCACAGGGCATCCATCCCAGCATCAAGGACTTCACCGTTACTATGAACGGCAAGCAGCTGAACTACAAGAATGCTGTCATCTACGGCTCAACTGATGACGAGCCTACCGACTTCAATCCACTGGACATGCGCAAGTGGCATCCTACCAACGACGGCCCTATGGACGAGATGGGCGCTTCGCTCACCAACGGGCGTGACACCATCACAGACATTGCCTACGGCTACTATTTCGATGCCCGTTTCGAGCCAGGTCCCTCGGTGGTACACCACACTTATACGTTCATCATGTCGAATGGCGTCTATCGCAGTTTCGAGATTCCCTACTGGCTCACTCCCTGCACACGCTGGGCCAACCATCAGGTAGACGATTTCACCCTGCGAATACGTGCCGTCAACACCGCCAAGCATTTCTATCTCAACGATGATGTGTTCTCGCGCAAGCCGTTCAAAGTCACCGAGGGCAAAGGAAAGGTGCGAACGGGTACTGCCTTTGACCAGCACTATACCGAGGTGACACTACGCAACGGCACGGTGGAATGTCATGTCACTAACTTCAAGCCGAAGGAGAATATGTGCATCCGCTCAGCCGACCTGGTGGCGATGGAAAAGGACGATTTCGACATCGGCTCGTTCTACGACCGCGCAGCCAGCATCTTTCCCACCGAGAACGTCGACTTCAAAGCCTGCTATGGCCGCGAACCCCGCAACGACGAGGAGGTGCGCAAACTGTATAAGCGCATCTGCCGTAACCTGCCCTACGCAAACCGCGGATATGTGTTCAGCGACAGGAATCTGCAGCGCTACTTTGAATCGAGGTGGTGGTACATGCCCGACCCGGAATGGCAAATTTCTACCGAGGACTTCAAGCGCACCGACTGGCAGTTTGTCAATGAATTGGGAAAAGAAGACTCAGGGGCTGAAGAGTAGCACATAACAGTATTCCCGTTTCCGAGCGATGTGTTCAGAAACGGGAATATTGGTGAATGAGATGCTTCCGGTGCTATTTGTTGATGATTTCTATCTGCTGACGGACGCTTTCCTCGTGGATGCTCTCGAAGACATGAGCCACGAACTCAGGCCCCATACCGCAGAGGGCACCCTGGGCACCGCGCTTGCTGAGAATCTCGTTGTAGCGCGAAGCCTGAAGAACAGTCATGTTGTGCTCACGCTTGTATTGGCCAATCTCGCGGCACACGCGCATACGCTTAGCCAGCAGTTCCATGAGCTGGTTGTCGAGTTCGTCGATCTGCTTACGCAACTCGTGGATGCCCTCGGTTGTGGTGTTCTCATCGCGAATGACAAGGAGCGAGAGAATGTAGTCGAGCACGTCGGGCGTTACCTGCTGTGAAGCATCGCTCCAAGCCTTGTCGGGATCGCAATGACTCTCCACAATGAGACCGTCGAAGCCCAGGTCCATAGCCTGCTGACAGAGCGGCGCAATGAGCTCTCGACGTCCGCCGATATGGCTGGGGTCGCTAATGATGGGAAGCTCAGGGATGCGACGGCGTAACTCAATGGGAATTTGCCACATAGGAAGGTTTCGGTAAATCTTTTTATCATACGAGGAGAAGCCTCGGTGAATGGCTCCGAGACGCTTCACTCCAGCCTGGTTAATACGTTCCAAAGCACCTATCCACAACTCCAGATCGGGATTGACGGGATTCTTCACGAAGACAGGCACGTCGACTCCCCGCAGCGCATCGGCCAGTGCCTGCACAGCGAAGGGATTGGCCGAGGTGCGTGCACCAATCCAGAGGATGTCGATGTCGTACTTCAGGGCCAGCTCCACATGCTCAGGCGTGGCCACCTCGGTAGAGACGAGCATCTTCGTCTCCTTTTTCACCTGCTGCATCCAGGGCAGCGCTTTCTCGCCGTTGCCCTCAAAGCCACCGGGCTTGGTGCGGGGCTTCCACACGCCGGCACGGAAGTTATGGCAGCCTTTCATGGCCAGCTCACGGGCTGTTCTCATCACTTGCTCCTCGGTCTCTGCGGAGCACGGGCCTGCAATCACGAAGGGACGTTCATTGTCGCTCGGCAGGTTCAGTTTCTCTAATTCCAGTTCCATAGTTGGGAAAATTAAAGAATTGAAGAATTGAAGAATTGAAGTTCTTCATTTCAACTATTCTTGTTAATTATCTTTAGTTTTCTTTATAGTGTTTACTAATGTACCTATTATAATTCGCAAATCCTTCATAATAGACTCACATTCTATTTCTGTCAAATAATTTGCTTTGGTAAGAAGAGTTATCCAGTATTTGGACTCATTGGCCTCTTTCAAGGCAACGTATAACTTGGAGATGAAGTCTGCCGAACTTTGTGCGTGTTCACTTTCTGCTATGTTTGCACCTATACTTGTACCACTACGTAGCAACTGTTTTGACATCACATATTCTGTTTTCTGCTCGCACAGGTATTTGTATAGCTTAACTATCCTAAGTGCAAAGTCAAGGCTCAAGTTAGCAATAACAATTTCTTTCATAACTTCAATTCTTCAATTCTTCAATCCTTCAATCCTTCAATTCTTCAATTCTTCAATCCTTCAATCCTTCAATTCTTCCAAGTGCTTGCTGAATACTCTCTTCCTTAGCACATAGGGAGATGCGGATGTAGCGTTCACCGTTGGAGCCGAAGATGAAGCCGGGAGTGATGAAGACGCGGGCCTCGTGCAGGACACGCTCGGTGAGGTCTTCCACATTGTTATATGCGTCAGGGATTCGGCCCCAGAGGAACATGCCCACCTGGTTCTTGTCGTATTTGCAACCCAGCACATCCATGATCTGCTCGGCATATTGGCGGCGACGGGCATAGGTCTCGATGTTTGCCATGCGATGCCACTCGTCGGAGTTGTTGTAGGCCTCGGCAGCAGCCAGCTGGATGCCTCGGAAAGTACCGCTCTCGATGTTCGACTGCACCTTCAGAATCCAGGTGATGAACTCGGCATTGGTGGCGCAGAGGCCCACACGCCAGCCTGGCATGTTGTGGCTCTTCGACATCGAATTGAACTCGATGCAGCAGTCCTTGGCGCCAGGCACCTGCAGGAGCGAGAGAGGCTTGTCGTTGAGGATGAAGCTGTAGGGATTGTCGTTCACCACGACGATGTGGTGGTCTTGTGCGAACCGCACCAAACGCTCGTAGGTCTCCATGCGGGCAGGAGCGCCTGTAGGCATGTTGGGATAGTTGGTCCACATCAGCCTTACACGCGTAAGATCCATCTTCTCCAACTCGTCGAAATCGGGCTGCCAGCCGTTCTCAGGACGCAGGTTGTAGTTCACAATCTTCGCGCCGAGAATCTTGCTGAGCGAGGTATAGGTGGGATAGCCAGGATTGGGCACCAGCACCTCGTCGCCAGGATTGACGAAGGCCAGCGTGACATGCAGGATGCCTTCCTTCGAGCCTATCAGCGGCAGCACCTCCTTCGCGGGGTCGAGATTTACATTGTAAAAACGCTTGTAGAAGCCTGCCATAGCCTGACGCAACTCCAGCGTGCCCATCGTTGGCTGATAGCCGTGGGCATTGGGCTGGCGGGCCACCTCGCACAGCTTTTCTATGGTCTGCTCCGACGGCGGCATGTCGGGGCTGCCGATAGCCAGGCTTATGATGTCTTTGCCCTCGGCATTAAGCTGAGCCACCTCCTTCAGCTTCCGGCTGAAGTAATATTCACTCACTAAGTTGAGTCTTTCTGCTGGTTGTATCATACGCTTTTGTATTCTCCTAATATTTTCAAATCACGCGTTAAAGGGATGATGGCATCAATGGCCTGACGATAGCGGGTCAGATCACTATAAGTGACATCCACATAGAACAGATATTCCCATTCGCGGCCGATGATGGGCAGCGACTGAATCTTCGTCAGATTGATTTTGTAGAACGACAGGATGGCGAGAACTGCCGAGAGGCTTCCTTCCTCGTGAGGCAATGCAAAGACAATGCTCGACTTGTTTGTTTCCACAAGCGGACGCAGCAGGTCGGCCTTCTGCGGCCTGCAGCATACGAGGAAACGGGTGAAGTTGTGCTTGTTGTCCTCGATGCCGTCCTCCAGCACTTTCAAGCCATAGAGCCGCGCCGCATCGGCATGACAAATGGCTGCCCAGCCCTTGTGATGACCCTCGGCAATCATCTTCGCAGCACCTGCAGTATCGTCGGCCTCCACCACGCGCAGCTGCGGATGCTGGGCAAGATAGTGGCGTGTCTGCATCAGAGCCACAGGATGAGAATGTACCTCCGTGATGGTCTCCCACGAATCCTCAGGCAGACAGCAGATGCAATGTGTAATGTGCAACTTGTGCTCGCCTACGACGGTAGTGCCAGAGTCGCGCAGCAACTCATAGTTGTGCAGCAACGACCCTGCGATGGTGTTCTCGATGGCAGCCATGCCAATGATGGTAGGATCCTGGCTGATGGCCTCATAGACCTGCTCGAAGGTCTGGCAGCAGATGAGCTGCAGCTGCTCGCCGGCAAAGAACTGGTGTGCCGCGATGTCGTGAAACGAGCCTGTCTCGCCTTGTATTGCTATTCTCTTCATCTTCTTAACTAAAAACGCCCCACTTTCACCTTTCAGTGAAGCGGGGCTTGTATTTCAATTTTCAATCTTCAATCTTCAATCTTCAATCTTCAATTTATACGAACTACCGCTTCACAATTGCTTGCAAAGTAAAAATAGTAGTAGAAATATGCGTTGAATTTGTTCATTTAGCTTTCTATTTGTTGTTACAGCGTGCAAAATTATAACATTTTCATCGACCACGCAAATATTTTGTCACTTTTTTCAAAAAAAAGTACAAAAGTTTCTGTAGTTGTTAATTGAACACAAAAGACACGAAGGTGACAAAGTTTTTCTGCCAGCAGATGATGGACTATCCAGGCGGTGCCACTGACCGACGTTGCAGGCAGAAAGAAACTCTATATATTGTTCAGGCCAAAATAACGCTTTGTGACAAAACAGTAACCATGCGGGTTACTGACAGTAACCCGCATGGTTACTAAAATTTTCTTTTGTTAACAAATCGCCACGGAAAGCAGAATTGTCAAATCAAGTTTCCGCAGTTGTTGATTGAACAGTTTGTACAAGAGAAAGTTGTAAAAAAGCTTTTTTCAGCTGCCGATGTAGAGGCACAGCATGCCCAAGAGCACGAGAGCCAGGTCGACGACTTTGGCACGCAGGTTCTTTTCGTGGAAGAAGAGGGCGCCGCAAACGAAGCTGACGACAACGGAACCGCGACGAATCATCGACACAATGCTGATCATGGCCGATGGCAGCGACAGGGAGTAGAAATAGAGGAAATCGGCGGTAGAGAGGAAGAGGCTGATGCCGATGATGGCCCAATCCCAGCGGAAAGGCGTGGTGTGCTTTCGCTTCGGCCACCAGAGCAGCAGAAGCATGGCGAGCATCATGAAGCACTGGTAGATGTTGTACCACGACTGCACCATCATGCGGTCGAGCCCTACCCCACCCTCGCTCACAGGCGCCATGAGGTATTTGTCGTAAAGGCCGCTCAGCGCGCCCAGCACCGCCGCACCCACAATCATATATATCCAGCGGTCGTGCTTGAAGTCGATGCCCTCCTTGCGTCCGCTTCGGCTGAGCAGGAAAAACGAGGCAACGGCAAGCAGCACACCCGCCCACTGCCACAGGTTGAGGCGCTCGCCGAAAAGCAACAGAGCACCGATGAGCACCATCACAGGACGGGTGGCGTTGATGGGGCCGACGATGGTGAGCGGCAGGTGCTTCATACCAAAATAGCCCAGCACCCAACTGGACAAAACGATGAGTGCCTTGCCTACGATATAGCGGTGCTCCTCCCACGTTCCCTGCGCCACATGAAAGATGGAGCCGTCCTGCAGCAATCCGCTATGGCTGAGAATGATAAACGGCAGGAAGACAAGCGACGAGAACAGCGTATTGAGGAAGAGAACCGGCAGGACAGCATTGTCCTTGAGCGACTTCTTTTTCAGCGAGTCATAGACGCCGAGGAAGGCAGCGGAAAGGAACGCAAGGATTAACCACACTTTTAATTACGAATTTAGAATTACAACTTGGACTGCGGGTACTCTATCTTCTCTAAGAACAAAGCTTTGGCGGGCATCGACTCGCCGGCCTCAGTGCGACGCTTGCCCTCAATGACGCGACGGAAATCGTCAAGCGTCAGACGATGGCGCCCTACCTCGACAAGCGTACCCACCACAGCGCGCACCATATTGCGCAGAAACCGGTTGGCCTTGATTTCGAAGCGCCACTGGCCAGGCTCCGTCTCTGTCCATTCAGCCTTCATCACATGACAGAGCGTAGTTTTCACGTCGGCATGGCTCTTGCAGAAGGCACCAAAGTCTTCATACTCCAGCAGGATAGCAGCAGCCTGATTCATCAGCGCGAAATCGAGATCGTAGTGCAGCTCGCAGGAGTAATGACGCAGAAAAGGCGACTTGAAAGTATGTATATAATAATAATATGTACGCGCGATAGCCGAAAAGCGGGCGTGCATGTCATCGGCTACGGATTCCACGCGCTGAACGGCGATGTCCTGTGGCAGGAGTCTGTTCAGCTTGTAGGCCAGTTGCCGGCAGTCAAGGTCCAGTCCACTTTCCTCATTCCACTTTCCATCAAAATCGAAATGCGCCACCATCATGCGTGCATGCACACCAGTGTCAGTACGCCCAGCACCCGTCACGGTGATTTCCTGACGAAGCAGCAGCGAGAGCGCCCGCTGCAGTTCCTCCTGCACCGAAATGCCGTTGGGCTGCACCTGCCATCCGTGAAAGCGTGTGCCGTCATAGCTCAAAGTCACAAAAAATCTCATAGACGGCTGCAAAGGTACAAAAAACATATACCTTTTTGTAAAAAAGTCAATGGGTTTTTGAAAAAAGTCAATGGGTTTTTGAAAAAAGTCAATGGGTATTTGAAAAAAGTCATTCATTTTTTTTGCTAACTGCTGAAAAGTTTGTAATTTTGGGCGTTAAACAAAACCTAAAAGAATCACCTATAAACAAAACCTATAGAAAGCAACCATGAGTTATTTGCGATTTGAGAAAGCCGTGATGACGAACCTTGAAGAGAGCCTTCGTCGTGAGCTGCTCCGCACAAACCGTAGTGGTGCCTACAGTTCGTCAACTATTGTCGACTGTAACACGCGAAAGTACCACGGTTTGCTGGTCGTACCCGTACCCGGGATTGACGACGAGAACCACGTTCTGCTGTCGTCGCTCGACTGCACGGTTGTCCAGCACGGAGCTGAGTTCAACCTGGGCCTCCACAAGTATCAGGGCAACAATTTCAGTCCCAAGGGACACAAGTACATCCGTGAGTTCGACGCCTCGAAGGTGCCCACGACCATCTATCGTGTGGGCGGCGTGGTGTTGAAGAAAGAAGTGGTGTTCCAGCACTACGAAGACCGCATCCTCATCCGCTTCACGCTGGAGGATGCCCACTCTGCCACTACGCTGCGTTTCCGCCCGTTCCTGGCCTTCCGCTCCGTGCGTCAGTTCACGCACGAGAACATGGTGGCCAGCCGTGAGTACACCCCCATCGACGGCGGCATAAAGACGTGCATGTATCAGGGCTATCCCGAGCTGTTCATGCAGTTCTCGAAGAAGAACGAATTCATCTTCCAGCCCGACTGGTACCGCGGCATTGAGTATCCGAAGGAGCAGGAGCGTGGCTATGCCAGCAACGAGGACCTCTACGTGCCTGGCTATTTCGAGATGAGCATCAAGAAGGGCGAGAGCATCGTGTTCAGCGGCTCCACGTCGCAGATTAAGACGAGCACGCTGAAGAAGCTCTTCCAGGAAGAAGTCGACGAGCGCGTGCCGCGCGACAACTTCTACCACTGTCTCGTCACCGCCGCTCACCAGTTCCACAAGCGCATGCCCAACGACGACCGCTATCTGCTGGCAGGCTATCCCTGGTTCAAATGCCGCGCACGCGACACGTTCATCTCGCTGCCCGGCCTGACGCTGGCTATCGAGGAGCAAGACTACTTTGAGCTGGTGATGAAGACCGCCGAGCGCGGCTTGCGTGAGTTTATGAACGGCGAACCGCTGACGGTGCAGATTTACGAGATGGAACAGCCCGACGTGATGCTATGGGCCGTCTGGGCCATCCAGCAGTATGCCAAATACGCAGGGCGCGAGAAGTGCCTCGAGCTATACGGCGATCTGCTCACCCAGATAATGAAATACATCACTGCCGGCAAGCACCCCAACCTGCGCCTCGACGACAACGGCCTGCTCTACTCCAACGGACGCGACCACGCTGTGACGTGGATGAACTCAACGGCCAACGGACGTCCCGTAGTGCCTCGCTCAGGCTACATCGTTGAGTTCAACGCACTGTGGTACAACGCCCTGAAGTTCTGCGCCTCGATGGCTGCCGAACGCAACGACCAGAAGAACTTCGACGAGTTGGAGCAGCGCGCCGCACTGGCCAAGAAGTCATTCGTTGAAACATTCGTCAACGAGTACGGCTACCTGCTCGACTATGTCGACGGCAACATGATGGACTGGAGCGTGCGCCCGAACATGATTTTCGCCGTAGCTCTCGACTATTCGCCCCTGTCGCAGCAGCAGATGAAGAGCGTGGTGGACATCTGCACCCGCGAACTGCTCACGCCGAAGGGACTGCGCTCGCTGTCGCCTAAGAGCGGCGGCTACAACCCGATGTACGTCGGCCCGCAGACACAGCGCGACTACGCCTACCATCAGGGAACGGCTTGGCCTTGGCTCGGCGGATTCTACATGGAGGCGTGCCTGAAGCTCTACAAGCGCTCGCGCCTGTCGTTCATCGAGCGGCAGATGGTGGGCTATGAGGATGAAATCGACTATCATGCCCTGGGCACCATCTCCGAGCTCTTCGACGGCAACCCGCCCTTCCACGGACGCGGCGCCATGTCGTTTGCAATGAACGTGGCCGAGATTCTGCGCACCATGCGTCTGCTGGAGAAGTATTCATATCAGAAATAAGTTGATGAGTTTTTGAAGTTGATGAGTTTTTGAGTTTCTGCAAAGAAGCCAAAACGAAAAACTAAAAAACTTGAAAACTGAAGAACTAAAAAACTTAGATACTTACACGACAATGAAAGTATTAATGTTTGGATGGGAGTATCCTCCTCATGTGTTCGGTGGACTCGCCACCGCGAACTATGGAATATCCGAAGGCCTGAAGGCACAGGGCGACATCGAGACGGTGCTCTGCCTGCCCCACCCCTTCGGCGATGAGAGCCAGCACGCCTGCCGCATCGTGGCCATGAACGCCGTGCCCATTGCCTGGCGCGACGTCAGCTACGACTATGTGAAGCAGCGCGTCGGCAACATCATGGACCCTGACTACTACTACAAGCTGCGCGAACACATCTACGCCGACTTCAACTACATGAACGTCAACGACCTTGGCGCCATGGAGTTCGCAGGCGGCTATCCTAGCAACCTGCACGAGGAAATCAACAACTACTCGATCATTGCCGGGCAGGTGGCCCGCACCGAAGAATTCGACATCATCCATGCCCACGACTGGCTGACCTTCCCTGCCGGCATCCACGCCAAGCAGGTCTCAGGCAAGCCGCTGTGCATCCACGTCCACGCCACCGACTTCGACCGCTCTCGCGGCAAGGTCAACCCCACCGTCTACTCGATTGAGAAGAACGGCATGGACTGGGCCGACTGCATCATGTGCGTCTCGGAGCTGACCCGCCAGACGGTCATCAACCAGTATCATCAGGATCCGCGCAAGTGCTTCACCGTGCACAACGCCGTCTATCCGCTGCCTGCAGAATACGACGCCATTCCGCGCCCCGACCACACGGGCAAGGACAAGATCGTCACGTTCCTCGGCCGCATCACCATGCAGAAAGGCCCCGAGTATTTCGTCGAGGCAGCCAACATGGTGCTGCACCGCACCCGCAACGTGCGCTTCTGCATGGCCGGCTCAGGCGACATGATGGACGCTATGATCTATTTGGCTGCCGAGCGCGGCATTGCCGACCGTTTCCACTTCCCGGGCTTCATGCGCGGCAAGCAGGTGTACGAGTGCCTGAAGGACAGCGACGTCTACGTCATGCCGTCCGTCTCAGAACCCTTCGGCATCTCTCCGCTTGAGGCCATGCAATGCGGCACGCCCTCGATTATCTCCAAGCAGTCAGGCTGCGCCGAGATTCTCAACAACTGCATCAAGGTGGACTATTGGGACATCCATGCTCTGGCCGACGCCATCTACTCCATCTGCACCAACGACTCGCTCTTCCACTATCTCAAGGAAGAAGGCAAGAAGGAGGTCGACCAGATTACCTGGGAAAAGGTGGGCACATGGATCCGCACACTCTATCGCCGCACGCTCGGCTGGGAAACAGCCTAAAAAAGCTGCTCAACTCATCAAAACTAAATCACAAAAAAACAGGAGCCTGGAGCCGACTACGGTAATCTGCTTTACCCTCTCAACTCCTTCCTCCACAACTCCTCAAAAAAAGATGAAAACGATTTGCTTATATTTTGAGATACATCAGATTATCCATCTGAAGCGTTACCGTTTCTTCGACATCGGTACCGACCACTATTATTACGATGACTACGAGAACGAGCGCAGTATCAACGACATTGCCGAGCGTTCCTACATGCCCGCCCTCTGCACGCTGGAGCAGATGATCAAAGACGGCGGCGGCTACTTCAAGGTGGCCTTCTCGCTCTCGGGCACAGGCCTCGAGCAGCTGGAGTATCACGCTCCGGAGGTATTGGAGAAGCTGCAGCAGCTGAACGAGACAGGCTGCGTGGAATTCCTTGCCGAGCCTTACAGTCACGGTCTCTCGTCGCTGGCCAATCCTGAGAGCTTTGCACGCGACATGAAGAAGCAGGCTGCAAAGATTAAGGAATACTTCGGACAGACGCCGAAGGTGGCACGCAACTCATCGCTCATCTACAGCGACGACATCGGCGCACAGATTGCTGCCCTGGGCTTCAAGGGCATGCTGACCGAGGGTGCCAAGCACGTGCTCGGCTGGAAGTCGCCCCACTACGTCTACCACTGCAACCAGGCTCCCAACCTGAAGCTGTTGCTGCGCGACGTGGAGTTCTCCGACGATATCTCTCTGCGCTTCAACAACGCCGAGTGGGAGGGCTATCCTCTCTTCGCCGACGCCTACATCGACCGCATCGCCCGCCTGCCCGAGGAAGAGCAGGTCATCAACATCTTCATGGAGCTGTCGGCCCTCGGCATCGCTCAGCCGCTATCGTCGAACATCCTCGAATTCATCAAGGCCCTGCCCGTCTGCGCCAAGGAGAAAGGCATTACTTTCAGCACACCGACAGAGATTTGCATGAAGATGAAGAGCGTCAGCCAGCTCGATGTGCCCGATACCCTGAGCTGGGTGGACGAAGAACGCGACGTCAGCTGCTGGCTCGGCAACGCCATGCAGCGCGAGGCTTTCCAGAAGCTCTACAGCGTGGCCGACCGTCTGCTCATTGCCGACGATCCGCGCATCATGCAGGACTGGGACTATCTGCAGGCTTCCAACAATTTCCGCTTTATGACCACGAAGCCCAGCAACGTAGGACTCGACCGCGGCATCTACAGCGGACCCTTCGACGCCTTCACCAACTACATGAACATCCTGGGCGACTTCATCAACAGAGTCAATTCACTCTATCCTCTGGAGATTGAGAACGAGGAGCTGAACTCGCTGCTCACCACCATCCGCAACCAGGGCGACGAGATTGAGATGAAGGACAAGGAAATCACTCGTCTGAAGGCTAAGCTCGAAAAGCTGGAGGCTCTTGAGGCCAAGAAAGCCGACAAGAAACCTACTCCCAAGAAGGCTGCAGCCAGCAAGAAGAAGGAGGCACCTGCTAAATAAGTAGCGTCCTGATTAAATAATCTAACGTCAGATTTTTTCATGGGAAACTGACTTTTGAAAAAATCTGACGTTAGATTTTTCTTAAACGACAGTTATTATGGCACAGAATGATTTTGAATTGGAAGAAAGGGACGTTTCTTTCCCCCCGGCCCACACGGCTGAGCATCTGCTGAATCAGACGATGATCAGGATGTTCGGCTGTGAACGCAGCTACAATGCCCACATCGAGCGGAAGAAAAGCAAGATGAGCTTCCACCTTGACCAGAAGCCCGACCGCAAGCAGGAAAAAGAGATAGAACGCCGCATGAACGAGCTTATCGACGAAGACCTGCCCGTCACTTTCCAGTTCGTGAGCCGCGATGAGCTGCCACCTGAGGTGAACGCCAGCCGTCTGCCTGCCGACGCCGGCGATACTGTCCGTTTGGTTCGCATCGGCGACTACGATGTTTGTCCATGCATCGGCAAGCACGTCAGGAGCACGTCGCAGATAGGACGCTTCGAAATGCTCGGCACCAATTGGGACGAGCACGAACATTCGTTCCGCGTAAGATTCAAGATTGTCTGACTATCAGTCAAGGATGACACCGTTTTTACGCAGCATTGATTCCGTAAAATGCGCGTCATCCATGCACACCTTTTTCTTTTCCTCACCATTGTGTAGATAAATACCCTTGCCGGCTTGCATGAAACCGTCGGCGAGGGCATACAGTTTCAAAAACATTTGATACACACTTTGTACACACGACGTGTACTAAAAGTACACACGGTGTGTATTTTTAGTACACACGGTGTGTACGAAATTAAAACCACATCCTCACGTTTTCAGAGTTCATCGCAATAACAACAAATGTCTAAATAATCTTAATA
Organism: uncultured Prevotellaceae bacterium; assembly: GCA_902778535.1. Classification (GTDB taxonomy): domain Bacteria; phylum Bacteroidota; class Bacteroidia; order Bacteroidales; family Bacteroidaceae; genus Prevotella. The sequence continues at coordinate 71,874 of CACYYG010000011.1, read as the reverse complement.
TAATCTTGATATTTACTTACATTCCATTACCTTTGCACCCATGAACGAAAAGACGAAGCAACAGACAGCATCATTGAAGCCGTTCATAGCGTTGCTACACAGGATGAAACGACACTTTATCATTTTGCCATTGTTATGCTTTTGCGCAACAGTTACAGCTCAAGACAGCATACGACATAACCATGCTAACGATACGACCGACGTGTTCTTCCGCCACTTGAAGATCAATGAGGTAAAAGTAACCGGTGTGACAGGCGAGACGAAGTTGAAGAACTCAACGGCACCTATCAGTATCGTCAGCGCCAAGGATCTGCGCTCAACGGCCTCCACCAACGTCATCGACGCCATCGCCCACCAGCCCGGCATGAGCCAGCTGACCACGGGCAGCGGCATCTCGAAACCCATCATCCGCGGACTGGGCTACAACCGTGTGGTGGTGATGAGTGAAGGGGTGCGTCAGGAGGGCCAGCAGTGGGGCGACGAACACGGCATAGAGGTTGACGGAGGCAGTGTGGGCTCGGTCGAGATACTAAAGGGTCCTGCCTCGCTGATGTACGGCTCCGATGCAATGGCCGGTGTGGTCATTCTTCACAGCCAGCCCACACCGGCTGAGGGCGAGCTTCGCGGCAACGTCAGCTCAGAATTCCAGACGAACAACGGTCTGTGGGGCTATTCGCTCAACCTGGGCGGCAATCAGCAGGGTTTCGTGTGGGATGCCCGTTGGAGCGGCAAGATGGCCCACGCCTATAAGAACAAGTACGACGGCTACGTGCCCGGTTCGCAGTTCAAGGAAATGGCAGGCCGGATGATGATCGGGCTGCAGAAGACCTGGGGTTTCTCGCGACTGACGGGAACGGTGTATCACCAGCAGCCTGGTATCATTGAGGGTGAACGCGACGAACAGACAGGACGGCTTGCCTATGAGGAAGGATGGAGCGGGCACAGCTACGGCAAGTGGCTGCCCTACCAGCAGGTAAAACACTACAAACTGGTGTGGGACAACTCGCTGAATCTGCCCGATGGCTGGCTGAAAGCCATCATAGGCTATCAGCAGAACCGTCGCCAGGAATTTGAAGAGCATCATCACCATGAGGCAGAGGAAACAGCGCACGAATCGCACGAGGGCGAACTGGAGCCTGCCTTGTTTTTCAAACTCCACACGCTGACTTACGATGTGCGCTATCTGACCCACGAATTCAACGGATGGAAGTTGTCGGCTGGCACACAGGGCATGTGGCAGCAGTCGCAGAACCTGGGCGAGGAATTCCTCATCCCTGCCTACCGTCTGTTCGACATCGGCCTCTATGCCACAGCCAGCAAACAGCAGGACCAATGGACGTTTAACGGAGGCGTGCGCGTAGACCATCGCCATTTGCATTGCGGTGCCTTAGAGGAGGACGGTGAGTGGCGCTTCACCGACTTCAGCCGCAACTTCAACGGCGTGACGGGTAGCGTGGGAACCGTGTGGAACGTAAGCGAACACATGAACCTGCGACTGAATGTGGCACGCGGATTCCGTGCGCCCAACATGAGCGAACTCGGCTCAAACGGTTCGCACGAAGGGGCGCTGCGCTACGAGGCGGGCAACCAGCAGCTGAAGCCGGAATACAGTCTCCAGGCTGACTTCGGGCTTGACTTCACATCGAATTATCTTTCGTTACAGCTGGCACTCTTTGCCAACCGCATAGACAACTACATCTTCCTAAAAGGTGAAGGACGGGAAATAGAGCAGCAGCCTGTCTACAGCTACACGCAGGGCGATGCCCGCCTATTGGGCTTCGAGGCCGGAGTGGATTTCCATCCCATCCACTCGCTCCACTTCGAGAACACTTTTTCTTATGTCAATGCCCGCCAGCTGAACCAGCCAGAAGCCTCACGGCATCTGCCCTACACCCCAGCGCCCCGATGGACATCGGAGCTGAAGTGGGAGCTGATGCACCACACTCACCCCACCGTGGGCTATCACTCGCACCACACCCACCACGCAAAAGGTTTCTCGGCCGACAACCTTTACATCTCTGCAGGACTGGAGTGCTACCTAAAGCAAAGTCATGTTTATGCGGTGGATGATACTGAGAGCGCAACTCCCAGCTACACGCTGCTGAATCTCTCGACAGGCACCGATTTGACTTGGCACGGCAGGAAGATTGCCGAGCTGTACATCACAGCCGAAAACCTGCTGAACCGCTGCTATCAGAGCCACTTGAGCCGGCTGAAGTATGCCGATGTCAACAGCGTTACCGGCCGTCAGGGCATTCATAATATGGGGCGTAATATTATATTCAAGCTCATGGTGCCCGTCAATACCCTTTGACAGCCATGTTGAGGCAACTGTGACCAATCATTCAGTTTCCTCTACCAGTTTGTTGTCTCTTTCCAAGGCGCTCCAAAGCGAGAAACGCACTTCGGGATTGTCGTGCGCAGCCTGTTCGAAGAGGCGCCGGGCAGTAGTGCGGTTGGTTTCCTGCTCGTAAGGGCACAGTCTCACCAACTTCTGATAGTTGCTCATCTCAGCATACTGGCGAATCATCTCTTCGGGCACTAAGCAGAGCGGGCGGATGATCTGCAAGGGCATTTTCCTCATTCTCAGGCGGGCAGGCATCGTGCCGAAACGCCCCTGATAGAGCAGATTCATCAGGGCTGTGTGCAGCAGGTCGTCCTGATGATGACCCAGCGCAATCTTGTTGCAGCCTAATTCCTGCGCAAGGTTGAAAAGCTGCTTGCGACGATTCCAGGAACAGAGGAAGCAGGGCGGCTTCTGGCCTTCGTCAAAGCGGGTGGTGACAAGGTGCAAAGTAACGCCGAGATTGTCGCAGAACTGCTGCAGATAGGTAGTGTCGGTCTCGTACTGGATGTTCTCCATACGCACATGAACGGCCTCCACCTGAAAGCGGGGATGCTGGATGCGTGCACGCTTGGCCAACAGCTCGGTGAGCAATAAAGAATCTTTGCCGCCTGACAGTCCCACGAGGATATGGTCATCATCCTCGAGCAACTGATAGGCGGCAAAGGCCTTGACGAAGCGCTCGTTGATTTTGCGGAAGAGGCGTTCCTGCTCAGTCATCTTCTTTTCCGACGCCGGGAAGCGTTAGCTCCTATTTCGACGACAGCTCAGCTACTTGCTTCTTCAGTTCGTTCAGTTCTTTGTAAATATCGGGCAATTTGCGAACTACAGCCATCGACTTGAAGAACTGGCGCGGATCCATAGCGGGCGAGCCGATGAGCTGTTCGCCGTTGCCCTTCGTATTGCTGATGACACCGCATTGGGCACCCACGAAAGTTTTGTCGGCCACCTGGATATGGCCGGCAAAGCCCGCCTGGCCTCCCACCATACACCAGCTGCCAATCTTGGTGCTGCCGGCCAATCCCACCTGTGCCGACATCACCGTATTCTCGCCAATCTCGCAGTTATGAGCCACCTGAATGAGGTTGTCGAGCTTCACACCGCGATGTATGACGGTCTGCCCCATCGTGGAGCGGTCGACGCAAGTGTTGGCACCAATCTCCACATCGTCCTCGATAATGACAATGCCAATCTGCGGAATCTTGTCGTAACCCTCGGTGTTGGGAGCAAAGCCAAAGCCGTCGGCACCGATGACGCTGCCGGCATGAATGGTGATGCGGTTGCCGAGACGACATCCCTGATAGATGGTAACATTTGGATAGATGAGGCATTTCTCACCCACCTTTACGCCGTCGCCAACGACCGTATGCGGATAAATCTGCGTGCCGTCGCCGATGACCGTGCCCTCGCCAATTACCGCAAAGGCGCCGATGTAGACGTCCTTGCCAATGGTGGCCGAGGCAGCGATAGAGGCTGTGGGGTCAATGCCCGTCTTGCGGGGCTTCATCTGCTCATACAGCTGAAGCAAGCGTGCCACTGCCTCGTAGGCGTTCTTTACACGAATCAACGTGGCGCCGACAGGATGCTCTAATTCCAAGTCGTCGTTCACCAAGACAATGCTCGATTTCGTGTCATACAGGAAATGGGTGTACTTCGGGTTCGACAGGAACGAGATGGCACCTTCCCTGCCCTCTTCTATCTTGGCGAAACTGCTGACAGCCGCGTTCTCATTTCCTTCAACGCGTCCGCCAATCATTTCGGCTATTTGCTTAGCTGTAAACTCCATGAAAAAAAATAGTTTTCAAAATTTGTGGACAAAGGTACACATTTATTTATATAGTGGCAAGAAAAATCTGTTTTTTCTTTGCTTTTCACTCGCTTATTCGTACCTTTGCAGTCAAAATTGCGAAAAGACAATGGAAAAGAATGAACTTTCGCTACGCCGCTCTCGCAGCATTCAGGCCGTGCTGAGCGACGGTTACAGGCTTTATGCCAGACATTTTTTGCGTCTGGTGCGTTCATCGTGGATACACGCCTTGTTCTACGCCCTTGCATTTGGCTTCACGATGGCCATTTTCTTCACCAACATTCTTCCGCTGTGGATGCAGCACTGCTCACTGTCGTCTGAACTGCCTGTCTGGATAGGCAGCATCCTGCTGTTCATCGTTGCCGCCATCCTGCTCGCAGTAGCCGGAGGCGTAGCGCCGCTTCAGCAGCATGCACAAACCGACAGCATCAGCGCTCCACGACACTGGTGGGGCCGCTGGCCGTGGAAGCTCACCCTGCGCAGCATCGTGCGGCTGCCTAAGATGCTCTGGACGTTGGTGCGCCGCAAGCCAGGCAAGCTCATCAGCGTCTGCCTGATCATGCTCTTGGTGGTGCTGGTGACGACAATGCTCTTCATGCTGCCTGCCGTAGTGATGGCCATTGCCAACATCGAGGCATCGACAGGACGTGCAGTAGGCGACGACGTGCAGATGCCGGAGCATCTGTTCACCTTGAACTTCGCCACCTTCGCCGTCTGCGGACTTTTGCAGGCCTACATCCACCTCAGCACGCTCTTTCCCCTTTACTATTTGTGGGGGAATGAGAGGAAATGAGAAAATGAGAAATTGAGAAAATGAATAAACAGAAGATACTATTCATCGACCGCGACGGCACGCTGGTGGAAGAGCCGCATGACGAGCAGGTGGACGCCTTGGAAAAAATCCGCTTCAAGCCTGGCGTATTCCGCTGGCTTGGGCTCATTGCCGAGCGCACCGACTATAAACTCGTGATGGTGAGCAATCAGGACGGTCTTGGCACGCCCGCCTTTCCGGAGGAAACGTTCTGGCCAGCCCAGAACTTTATCCTGCAGGCCTTGGAGGGTGAGGGCATCCATTTCGACGACATCCTCATCGATCCGCACTTTCCCGAAGACAACGCCCCGACCCGCAAGCCCGGCACAGGTATGGTGCAGAAATACATGGACGACGCGGAGCATTACGACATTGCCGGCAGCTACGTCATCGGCGACCGCGATACCGACCGCCAGCTGGCCCAGAACATCGGCTGTCGTGCCATCATTCTCACCCCTTCTGTCGGCTGGCAGCAAGCTGCCGAAACCATCATCGACGGTGAGCGACGTGCCAGCGTGAGACGCACCACGAAGGAGACCGACATTGCCGTCAGCCTTGCGCTCGACGGTACGGGCACCTGTCACATTGAGACGGGGCTCGGATTCTTCGACCACATGCTGGAGCAGATTGGCCGTCACGGCGGCATCGACCTCGACATCAGCGTGAAAGGCGACCTCAACGTCGACGAACACCACACCATCGAAGACACGGCCTTGGCCCTGGGCGAATGTCTGCGTCAGGCACTCGGCTCGAAACGCGGCATCGAGCGCTACGGTTTCTCGCTGCCTATGGACGACTGTCAGGCGCACGTCTGCCTCGACTTCGGCGGCCGTCCCTGGCTCATCTGGGAGACGGAGTTCCATCGTGAAAAAATTGGCGAGATGCCTACGGAGATGTTCTTCCATTTCTTCAAGAGCCTGAGCGATGCTGCCCTGATGAATCTCTACATCCATGCCGACGGTCAGAACGAGCACCACAAGATAGAAGCCATCTTCAAGGCCCTTGCACGCAGCCTTCGCCAGGCCATACGCCGCGACGTTTACCGCTACCAGCTCCCCTCGACCAAAGGCACGCTGTAACAACTCATCAACTAACAAACTCACCAACTCACAAACTCATCAACTAACAAACTCACCAACTCATGTTTCAAATAGACCGCTCATATATAGAACACGTTAACCTGGTATCGCTGCAGAGCCGCATCTGGGACATCCGCAGCGACCACAAGGACGACCCTACCCTGCCCCGCATCGAAAACTACGGCATCACAGAGGAAGCCTTCGAAGCCTATCTCGAGAAGAAGCAGAAGCTGGAAGACTTCAAGGAAACCTGGCGCAGCCGCCGTATGCTCATCCTCGGTGCCGTGTTTCTTGCTACGCTGGCCTGCTTCAGCCTTTTCCTCAGTAAGATGAAATGGGAAGCCTACGCTGTGGCCTTCATGCTCTGTATGCTGATCTACATGGTGTACATGACCATCGTGGCCTACCGCGACAAGCAATTCCACAACAATCCCAACGAGACATTCCTCAAGGCGTTGCTCTATTGGGACGAGCACCACGAGGAGGAAGTAAAGGAGTGAAGGAGATACAGGAGTGCGCTATCTGCTACACATAGCTCTGGCCGCGACGCTGCTCGGCTGTACGGGTAAGGGAGATGCCTCCTTACACGCCGACCGTTACGTGCTGCGTCAGGAGCTGCTGGGCAAAATAAGCAAGACATCGGCCATGAGGCGCCAGCTGATAGCCACAGAGCTGAAATACTACCTCGACCGCCACGATGCACGCGATACGGGCTTCGACTGGGCCGTCAGCTATGCTGAGCGCGGCGACTCGTCCATACGCCATTATCTGCCGCAGGGCAACGTGACCATCCACACGCTTTTGAAACACTATCAGGGCAAGCGGCTGATGCTTGACGAGCAGGGGCGGCTCATCGTCGGACTGTTGCAGGACAGCATGCTCGTCAGCGGCGTGCGCATCGACTCCGCCGGCGTCTTCGCTGGCACGATGAACCGTTGGGCAGAGGCCTCCGGCTACGGCTACTACCATTCTGCCGATGGCACCTACACCGAAGGACCTTGGGAGCATGACCAGCGCGAAGGTCTCGGATTGAGCATCGGCTCAGAGCATCTGCGCCTGGGCGAATGGCTGCGCGGACAGTTTCGCGGCGAGCGCATGAACTACCACGCCAACCGCATCTACGGCATCGACATCTCGCGTTATCAGCATGAGAAAGGGCGCCGCCGCTTCCCCGTCAGCTGGAGTAAGAATCACTTCACCCACTTAGGACGCCGCATCAGCGCCGACCGCATTCTCCCCTCCTTGGGAGGGGCAGGGGGAGGCCTCGATTATCCCATCCAGTTCGTCTACATCAAAAGCACCGAGGGCGTCACCATTCAGAACCGCTACTACAACGACGACGATGCTGCTGTGCGCCATAAAGGCCTCCACGTGGGCGCCTACCATTTCCTCTCCACTCGCACGTCGCCCGAGGAACAGGCGCTACACTATCTGAGAAACACCCGATTCCGTCGTGGCGACTTGCCGCCAATGCTCGACATCGAGCCATCCAATAAGCAGATAGACGAGATGGGCGGCGCTGAGATGCTCTTCGACTACATCCGCCGATGGCTGCGCATCGTAGAGGAACGGACGCACACCAAGCCCATCCTCTACTTCAACCAGAACTTTGCCTACAACTACCTGCCCTTTGCGCCGGACATAAAAAACGGCTACCGCTTCTGGATAGCCCGTTATGGTGAGTTCCGTCCCGACCTGCATCACGACATCTGGCAGCTCAGCGGCGACGGCCGTGTCTCCGGCTTCTCTACCGAGGTCGACCTCAATGTCTTCAACGGCTATCAGCAGCAGTGGGACGAGTTTCTCCGCACAGCCACCATTCCTTAGCTTATTTTTCGACCTGTTACGCGTTATTAACAACAACGAATTTAACGAATTACACGAATCCTTCTATTCAACTTTACGAAGCATCAAACAATCGTTGGTCGCTTGCGACTATTTGTAAAATAGTTTGGAAACCGTATGGAGTTCGTGAAATTCGTTTAATTCGTTGTAGAAAAAATCGACTTGTTGCCGTGAATAACGTAGGCTAACATAGGGGTGACATAGAGGAGCCTCATGTATTTTCAGACAAACTCTGAAAGCCTGTAGTTCATGTTCAAGTTCAGAGGCTCAAAAAAAACGTCCTGGCGACGGCAGGCTTGCGCACTGACCGTCCCAGGACGTCTATCGCTCTTTTATCCTATACTTTTCGAGTCTTAGTCTTCGTCCCAAGAATTATTTCTACGTGAATCCGGTTCATATCCTTCGCCTGATCCTCCTCCGTGAATCGGAGAATCTTCCAGCAAGTGATGCTGTACCCGCATTAAAACAACTACTGTCCTAGGACGTACATAACTTTTCTTTTCCATTTTTTTAAATGAATCTAATGTAAAATTATTAATTACTTGATTGATACTTTCTTGGTTTTACCGTTGGCAAATCGCATGATATAGATGCCCTTTCCAGGAGTCTTCACCTGCACGCCATCAAGCGTATAGTAAGTAACCGTTTCTTCACCTGCAACGGTATTTTCAATGCCAGTGACTTCGTCATCTAATTCAAAGAAACCTATACCACGTGAATAGTCGTTATCTTTGGCTACCATTCGCAAATACCACCTATAAGATCCAAGTGATTTATCTTCACTTTGAGGTACATAGAACAGCTCGCCACCACTCATGTAGAAATCACGATAGTCTTCTGAATATGACAATCTAGTCGTTTCATAGGTTCCAAAGAATGAATAGGTAGCCTCGGTCGTTGACATATCCAAAACAGGGGCATTTGCTTTAGCCTTTATTTTGGCACCTTGTGTCTTAAACTCATAATTCTCAACAACTGCTTTCGGCTTAAAGACGTACGGTCTGTTGGCCTTAAGTACATCGCCAGCTTGCATTGGTTTGACAAAGACCCAGAAGTCGTTATCAGTTGCCTCCTCTGTTGCATTTGGAGAATTGGCTACCATGTTAAGCTTATAGAACTTGAACTTTTCAAGATCATTCTCTGTGATGGTGTAGTCGAATGGCACGAACCAAGGCTGATACTTACCCGTTTGAGAAGATTTGGTAGTACGTACATAAGTAGCACTCTTCACCTGTGCATCTCTGATGTACTCATAGGATTGACCGTCAATAAGAACGATATCCTCATCACTCATGTCACGCGGCACCAGGGTATAAGTGGTCACTCCATTATCCAAGCTACCGCTAGCTTCGAAGCCTACTACAGCTGAATTAACAGTAAGTGCATGGCCATCCAGAGCTACCTTCAGAGTCTCATCAAGGCTCAGTGTGTAGGGTTCTGCGATGTCGGCCAACAGGGTAATCACATCGTCCTCGGTTGCAGCTTCAACGGCAGCAGTAAAGGTGGGATAGCCAGTTACGCCTATCTTGGCAGCGCCCAGAGTGACCGTATAGTAACCGTTCACAGGTTCTTTACTGCAAACATAGCCTTCTGCTAAGTATGCAGCATCAACACTCTCAACGAATTGTCCGCCACTAATGAAGCCTGTTTGGTCACCCCAGGTTCCAGCCCATTCATTAAATGTACCATCTGTAATGCTGATATTAGGAACTGATGCTGCAAAACCAACATAACCATCGAATGTTCCGCCGGAAAGAACTATGTCACCACCGGTATTGTTGGCATAGAATGCATAATAACCAGCAATGGTTCCACCAGTCACAGAGACATTGACATTAGCTCCTGACATGACTTGAATACCCATGTACGAACAGTCATCATCGCTTACATAATGTCCAACAATACCATCATTAACGGTAATGGAACCACCATTCACGTAGAACATGCGGACGGCACTTGCCTTGGCTGCATCAATTGTACCACCGTTGATGGTCACATTTCCTGCACTATAGTTGTCAATAGCGTAAGCAGCACTGCCTTTGCTCATGTTATAGAGATAACCACTCTCAACAATCAGGTCTTTTTCATTTCGAATCAGATTGCTTGCATAACTTCCAGAGTAATCGTCTGTACCATCCCATGTCCATGTGGTAGATGCGCCAGACATCAACTTACCTGTGCCAGTATCACTACCGTCTTTGATGGTCAGTGTGCCAAGATTTCTGATAAGGGCTGATGTACCTTCCTGATCTACAGTACCAACAACCTGATAGCCATTCAGGTCGAGCACGACGTTCGTATTGGCAGGAATTGTAACAGCGTAACCTACCACATTAATCATCTCGTTGGCAATCATTGTGATGGTTGTCTGAGTTCCATCAGCAGGAACTGCTGCAACAGCTTCAGCAAGGCTCTCATACTTCACATCGCCAATCTGAACAAGGTAAACTTTCGGAGCTAGGGTGCTTGTGCCATCATCATTGCTTACCCACTTGTAGTCAGCAGGAGCATCTGCCACGAATGTGTCAGCCTTCTTAATGACAGCCTTTTCGGGAGTTGCCTCCATTGCGGCTGCTGCACTTGCATCAAGCACGATGTTGCCATCGAGCGTGCCTGCTGTCAGAGTCAGGCCGAAGCCGTCCTTGGCATCTTTGCCAGAAGCGGAGATTTCAATGTCGCCGTTGATGACGCTCTCACCTGTCACGGTTACACTTACAGAAGGATAGGTGGCATAGCGGCATACGTCGAAGGCGAAGTTCCCGCTACCCTCCTTTGCAATGATGGTGCTGTTATCAATTACGACATTGCCGTTGTTGTTGGACAAGGTGTATCTGCCGTTGCCAACCAACGCGCTGCCGTCAAGAGTCATGTTCTCGAGAGTGAGGTTGCTGTAGTTCTGAACCAGCATCAGCGCCTTCTCAGAGTAGATGGTACCATTCTTGAAGGTGATATTGTTGTCCTTCAGGAGCTGGAAGGCCTGTGTCTCTGTGCCTGTTGAACCAACAGTTGCACCGTCAACAGTGTAGGTGAAGTTAGCGAAGTCAACAGTAAGACCTGTGGAGTACTTACCCTGCGGAACCTGAATACCATTGCCTGCGCAGTTAGCGAGAAGAGTAATTGTTGCTCCATCCACAGCATCAGCAAATGCAGCCTCGAGAGAACTATAATTGTGAGTTGTTTCTCCAACAGTAACCTTAGCTACGTAAGTTCCTTCCTCAACACTGTAAGGTGCACCTTCGACTTCATCGTTCTTAACACCAATCATGCCTTCAGCAATGAATGATTCGTAAGCAGCATCCGTAAGGTCAACGCTGAACTGACCGCCGCTGATGACGATCTTACCAGTAGCAGTAGCAGCGATGTCTTTCACGATGTCGCCAACATACGTACCGCTGACAACGTTGATTGTGCCTTTAGTAGCACTTCCGCTCTTGCCGAGTTTAACTGCTGCGGCTGCAGTGAAGGTATTATCAGTAAGTGTTATGACAGCTGAAGAACCACCATTTTCGCGGATACCGTAGCCATCGGTACCCTCAGCAGCAGTAAAGGTGTTGCCTGAGACAGTGAAGTTGCCGCTACCACCGTTCACATTCATAAAGCTCTCGCTATTATCAACCACACAATTGGTAATGGAATTTGTTCCTTCGGAACCTGTCAACTGAGCCAAACTGTGTAGGTTGGTTCCCGTCACATCTTTCACTACGAGATTGTAGCAATTGCCACCACCAGAAGACGTCTTAATAGCCACAATGTTTAAGCTAGTGGATGTACTCGTGAATGAACAATCGGATACAGTCACATTGTGTGAGTAGTTGTTTGTAGGCTTGTTGTAGTACGGAGTACCTGCTGTATTCGTGCTAGGAACAAGAATGAAAGCATCGGTACCAGAACAGAAATTAGAAGAATTTCCTTCAAACTTAATGTTCTTGATGTCCAATGTCTCCGTACGTGTAGAACCACCGTCACCATCGATAATAATCTGTCCATTAAGAGTCTTTTCCTTACCATCGATAGTCAAGTTCAAACCGGCTTTCTGCTTAACGATAGAGTAACCAGTAATGTTGTCAATCAGCTCAATGGTCACGTCGCCAGTCATAGCGTAGGCAGCATCAACGGCTTTCTGGAGGGTCTTATAACCTGTTTCGCCAATCTGAGCCACATCGGGAAGTTCCACGAATGCGATTTCCTCTTCGGTCTCATTCTTGGTATAGTCTTCACCAGCAGTAAGATTTTCAGCTGTGCAGCCGTTCTTAACGATGGTCAGCTCCTTGGCAACCTCCACAGCTTCTGACGTACTCTGATGAAGTTTGTAGGTATCGCCTTCTGCGTAGTCAGTCGATGCATATGCAGCAGCAAAGGTCTTATAGTAACCACGCGTCTGTTCGCCACGAACGAGACTTGACACATAAGCAGATTCACCACCCTCGGGAATCATTGTTGCGCCTGTAGTAGTTACCTTATAGTACTCTTCTGCACGATCTTCGTCAACCCATACAGCGTTCACATTGTCAGCAACAGCGTTCTCGATGTTAAGATTGGAAGCGTTGATTTCAGCACCATACTTTGATGTAACGAGGATGGCAGCTTTCTTCTTTGTATTGAAGGTTGCATTCTCAATAGTCAACTCAGTAATAGAAGCAGGTTCTTCATTAACATATTCGTCTTTAATGCCTATGCCACGTCCATTAGGTACGTTCATCGTCAGGCCGTCGATGGAAACGCTCTGCCCGTTGGTCTGAATCCACAAACCGTAGACATCCTTGCTTTCATCCACATTGATAGTTACATTGTTAAGCGCAGCATCGTTCTTGAGTGCTATCGGACGGTTGGAAGTGACATTATTCAGCTCCACAGCGCAGTTGAAGTTGATGTCGTAGGCGTTCCAAGTGCCATTGGTGTTCCTGCCACCCTGATCCAGCGTCATGTTGTTCAGCACGAGCTTGGTCTGAGCGTCGTTCATGGTAGCAACATTGTTCCAATCGGTATCGGTAGTCATGAATGTCAGCTTGTGCTCATTACCATTGATGGTAATTGTCTCCGTCTCGGCTGTACCTATGGCATACCTGTTATTTGAGCCACTCCAGGCAGCAATCGTCAACTCAGCATCATTCAGCAGGTTGATGACGATGTTTTTGTCGTTATCAGCTTCAGCGGCATCCAGTGCCTCGGCCAGCGAGGTGTAGCGGTTGTCTGCATATTCAGCGATACGGCTGGTGTAGAGCACCGTCTCAACGCCATTCTTAATCTCAATCACCTCAATATCGGAAGCAACACCGGTTTTGATGTCGTCCACCTGAGCGAGTGCATTGAGGACAACGAGCTCTGTACCTTCGCTTGCTGCCGGCCATGAGCCTGTTGCTTCACTATCCTTGATAATGACTTTATACTTGAGCGGAGTGGTTCCACATGTAGCCTTCACGTTGAAGGCAGCCTTATTGGCGGTCTTTGAATTGAAGGTGCAGTTTTTAGCGGTAATAGTATACAGCGTTGCGCCGCTCTCGTTGTAGACATTGATACACTTTCCGTTGCAGTTGAAGGAACAGTCAGTGTAGGTCAAGTTGCCTGAATATGCCCACATGCTGTAATCTGTGGAAGTAATACCCGATTCCTCAGTACCTGGAGCGTTGAACGTACAACCTACGAAGTTCATGTCACCGTATGAGAAGAACTTGCCGTTGAGTGTGCAGCCGTTCATCGTGATTGTTCCTGGGTGTTGGAAGCCATGGTAGTCGTTTGTGCCAAAGTTCATGGTCACGTTCTCGAACGTAGCACCGTTCGGAATAGAGGCGATACTGCTATATGCTGAACCCTCGCAATTGAAGATGACACCCTCAACCGTTCCCTTGATGGTGATGTTCTTCGGGAGGTTAGGCAGGGTATAGGTGTCAGCCTTGCAGATTTCCACAACATCACCTTCATTGGCTGCAGCTACGGCAACTGCCAGCGTCGGATAGATTGCAGTGCCAATCTTAATTATGACAATAGGATCAGTGATGACCACGTTGTCAACGGTGTTCTGTGTGGCATCATTAGCCTGATCCTTTACGGCCTGACTACTGCGTCCACCAACAACGAGTCCTACTGAACTTGACTGGTCTTCGAGCGAACCGTTTTTATATTTATAGCCGTTGGTGTTGTCTTGCGTGATGGTAACGTCCTTAACAGTGTTGCCTGTAACTGTTCCGCCAGCCATATAACCAGCCAAACCGCCAAGGTCGCGATAGCCTGTGATAACCACATCCTCCACCGAACAACCGGTAATAGTCATCCTACCCGACTGTGTATGGCCAAGGATGCCGCCCACATGATTGCCATTATCCCACGAGCCGTTGATTAGTTCTGGCCTTGAAGTGAGGGTACCGCCCTCCACATGGCAGTTCTCAATTAAATTACCATTTTGGCTATAATCGCCGTCTGCATCGTATGCTACGAAGGCTCCTGTAAAGTGCGTGCTCTCAATATTGACATCCTTAAGCGTCAGGTTCTTGATGGTTGCACCCATTACAGAACCAAATAGGCCTGCCGTAGCATAATTGGCAGTATTGTCAATGCATGTTAGGTTGCTGATTGTGTGTCCCTTACCGTCGAATGTTCCCTTGAAGGATATGCTGGGATAGCTGCCCATTCCACTACCGCCAATGGGAGTCCAGTTGTCTACGCTGCTCAGGTCGAGATCGTTGACCAGCTCATAAGTGTTACCCGCTGTCTGTCCAGAGGTTAAAGCGTTGTTGCACAGCGTAGCCAGTGCCAACAGGTCGGCAACCTCAGCAATCTGGATGGTCGGCTTGGTCTCGTACTTCGTAGAGCTGATGTAATTCGTAGCGAAGTGCTCCCAGACGATAGTGTTCTCAGTGTTGCCCAAGTCATACCAGTCGGCAGTTGGCGTGGTGACCTTGGTTTCGCCGGCCAGAGTGACGGTAGAGCCGTTGGCTCCCGAGCCCGTGTCGTCGAAGTCGAAGAGCACGGCAGCTCCGGCTGAGGCATTGACGGTGCTTCCGTTGAATGTCACCTCAGAACCCTGCGAGCCGTAACTTGAGTCAGCACCGCCCAGGTTGATGACGTACTGAGCGTTGATGGTGGTGCCCTGGATGTTCATCGTCACGGGGTTGAGCACGTTGATGGCTATACTGTTTTTGCCTGACGGTGCCGTGGGGTTGGTGAATGTACAGTTTGTGATGTTCACCGTGGCTGCCGTCGACTGGCTGCCGCCGATGACGAGGGGTCGCACATCCCCGTTGTATCCCGTACCCTGAGTGTCGAAGGTGACATTGTTGAGCGTCAGCGTGCCGATGCCGCCCCGGGTGTTGATGAGTTGTCCGCCTTTGCGTTTCACCTGCGTAGCCACATTCTTGATGGTCAGGTCCTGAATGGTCACGTCGATGGTGTTGCCGGGAGCCTTGGCTGGGGCGCCCATCCTACGTGAATTAGACGACTGACGGGCCACCGAGATACCGCGGCGGTTGACGGTCAGCGTGTGGTTGTTGCCCTTCAGCGTGATGCTTTCCTCGATACCGAGGTTAAAGTCATCGTTGAATTCTTCGTCGCCAGTAGCATCCACGTCGCCGAGCAATTCTATGACATCGCCTTGGCTAGCGTCGTAGAAGGCCTCCTGCAGGGTAGCATACGACGTTCCCGTCGTCGTGTTTTTGACCACGCCTTGTGCCCATGCATTTACTACTGACATCATTCCTAAGAATGCCAGCAGCGCAAGTTTAGTTCGAGATCTTTTCATAAATAATAATGTTGGTTAATAATTAGGGATAGAAAATCAATTTATCAGATACTTGTTGTTCTTTGCTGATAAACACCCCTAAGTCAGCCACACATAATATCATTCATCAAAGTTCTGCACACAAAAAAAGGCGTAGGTGTCTGGTTTCTCTGCCCATCCTGAGAGCACAGGCCTTCGCATTGCCCCACCTACACAGGATAGACAATGCAGTTAGCCCACGCCCGCACGTGCTCTATATAAAAAAATATATACAGAAACGCACCACGTAGACGCTCCGATTGTCATCTGCCTGCTGTAGGTTTGGAAGTTGCGAAGTTCGTGCTCTACAACGACAGACGTTCGAAAACGTCTTCCTCAATGTACTATAGTCGCCCGATGCCCACCTTGTAGGCTACTGCGTACGACGGTGCAAAGTTACGAAGAAAAACAATAGCCTCCAAATATTTATGCAGGATTTTCTAATATTTTTGAGGGGGAATGTCATTTTTGTAACCATGCGGGTTACTGTCAGTAACCATGCGGGTTACTGACAGTAACCCACGTGGTTACAAACAGTAACCCACGATGTTACCGCTGTTTTGAAAGTTTTCTTGATGAGACGACGAAGACTACGTCTGTGTGTCACGCTTGGAAGCGCGACCTCCTAATTGTCTACCAGCTTCACAGCTCCTGCCTCTTGGCGAGGAGGGTGCGCAGCTGCTGGGCGGTGGGGCCTTCGGCAGGGGCGCAGGGCATGAAGCCTTCGGTCAGCAGCAGGTGCTCTGCCAACAGGGAAAGGAGGGCAGCGAATAGTGGCAGATGGCCGCTTTCTTCGAGCTGCTGCAGCAGATTCTCTTCATTGATGTTGTCGCCATGAAGGACACGGGCGAGCTCGCTCAGCCTTAACAGCGAAGGGCCTTCGTCGGCGATATGAGCAACCAGCTCAGTAGCGGTGGCCACAGGCATGGGTTGGGGCAGACGAAAGTCAGGAGGGAGATAAACTTGCAAGCCCCCCTCGATGCCCTCCATAGGGGGAAGCTTTATTGCCGGGTATGCCATCCTCAGCATTTTCAGGCCTTGGAGCACCAGCGGCAGTACGCCCTCGTTGGTGGCATATAGATAGAGCTGGCGGAAGTTGGCGTTTTCGGCTGAAAAATGATAGGTTGACGGCAGCCAACGCGTATCGCCATAGGTGGCAACAACCAGCGCAGCCGTGAGCAGACGGTGTGTCTCGGTGTCCATCAGCGGCAGCACGTCGGAGTTCATCACACGCCTGTAGATGGCAGCCATCTGGCGGGCACAGGTATCGGCAGTAATGGTGCGGGTGATGAGCGGATTGCGCACGGTCTCTACACGCGGAAACTGACGCTGCAGGGATTCGGCCTCGTGCGGGCTGCGAGCCACAACGACGTAGGCACGGACAGGCCCCAGCACATCGCCGTGAGGCGTGACGACAAGGCGCAGGCCGGCTGGCAGCGTGAAAGGTGCCGAGGCTCCATGCAGGTGAAGGATGTCTGGGTGATGCTCTTCGGTCAGCTGGCGGCACTCTTTGGCGTTGGTACAGGCGTACATCACGCAGGGCTCGTCAAACAACGAGCTCTCGTTCAACAGCGCTTGCGTGGCCTGCATGAGCATCTCTACGTAGCGTCCAGCCATCGCATCGTTCTCGTCGTAGATGTGCAATATGGTCATTGGGAGTTTGTGAGTTGATGAGTTGGGGAGTAAGGAGTAAGGAGTTGGGGAGTTATGGGGAGTAATGGGAAGTAAGGGGAAGTAAGGGGTCAATAGTTGATTCACTGATTGCTACGCGGGACTTCTTCAGAGACCATAGCAAATGACCTCTCGCTCGGCGCTTGCGACGCTTTGCTTGCAAAGAACTTCTAAGGCCGAAGGCCGATAACTACTCATAACTACCCATAACTACAGATGACATAACTACAGATGATGAATGCGAAAACTCAAAGATCGTCGCTGATGATGGCGGTGGGGAGCGGGCGGCAGTTGTAGCATGAAGCCATGATTTCGCCGTAGGCTCCGGCTGTGCGGATGGCCAGCAGGTCGCCACGATGGCAGGCGTTGAGGTCGCGCTGCTTGCCGAAGACGTCGGTCGACTCGCAGATGGGTCCCACCACGTCGTAGGCTTCCATAGGCTCTTGGCTCGTGATGTTCTCAATCTTGTGGTAAGCCTGATAGAGCGCAGGGCGGATGAGGTCGGTAAATCCTGCATCGACAATGCAGAATTTCTTCGTAGCCCCCTCCTTTATATATAATGTACGCGTGATAAGGCTACCGCATTGTGCCACAACGGCACGTCCCAGCTCGAAGTGCAACGTCTGCCCAGGACGCAGCTTCAGCCGACGGGCGTATGTATCGAAATAGGCATGGAAGTCGGGAATGGGGACGCGGTTGGGATGCTGATAGTCGACGCCCAATCCTCCGCCCACGTTGATATGCTCTACGCTGATGTGGTGGCGCTCCAGCTGATCCTGCAGCTCGTTGATGCGATTGCACAGCGCCTGGAAATCGCCCATGTCGAGAATCTGCGAGCCGATGTGGAAGTGGAGCCCTACGAATCGCACGTTCTGCAACTTGGCAGCCTCGGCGATGACTGTCTCCATGTCGCGCATGGCTATGCCGAACTTGTTCTCGGCCAAGCCCGTGGTGATGTTGGCATGGGTGTGAGCGCCTACGTTGGGATTCAGCCGGAAGGCTACACGCGCCACTTTTCCCTTGGCGGCAGCGAGCTCGTTGATGACCTCTAATTCGGGCAGGCTCTCGACGTTGAAGCAGAAGATGTCGTTGTCGAGGCCGAGGTTGATTTCCCAATCGCTCTTGCCCACTCCGGCATAGACAATCTTCGAGCCAGGAAAGCCGGCACGCAGGGATGCCTCAATCTCGCCGCCGCTGACACAGTCGACACCGAAACCTGCACGCTTGATCTGGCGCAGCACGCTCTGATTGGCGTTGGCCTTCACGGCATAGTGCATCATGAAGTTGTCGTGCTTCGACATCTCGGCCTTGATGGCGTCGAGCGTAGCACGCAACAACTCCATATCATAGTAGTAGAAGGGTGTCCTGATGTTCTGGAACCTGTCTACAGGAAATTGTCCTTTCATATTTAGATTTTAGAATTTAGAATTTAGAATTAAGAGGTATCGCCTTACGGCGAGTAAGAATTACAAATTTAGAATTATCTTTCGTTTCACAATTCTTAATTCTTAATTCCTAATCGGCATAGCCGACACTTCTTAATTCTTAACTCTGAATTCTTAATTCTTAATCGGCATAGCCGACAATTCTTAATTCTCAACTCTGAATTCTTAACTCAAAACAGGTGGGCGCTGAGACTCTGCAGGGCGCGGCGCTTGTCCTCTTCGCGGATGAGGAAGGAGATGTTGTAGTTGGAGCCGCCGTAGCTGATCATGCGCACGGGCACATCCTTCATGGCGTCCATCACACGCGTCTCGAAGCCGATGTTCGACCAGTCGAGATCGCCGACCACGCAGATGATGCACATGCCGGTGTCGACGGTGACGGTGCCGTATTTCTTCAGCTCGTCCATAATCTCGCCTAAGTGGGCTGAGTTGTCGATGGACATGCTGACGCCAACCTCTGACGTGCAAACCATGTCGATGGGCGTCTGATAGCTCTCGAATATCTCAAAGACCTTGCGCAGGAAGCCTGTAGCGAGCAGCATACGCGAAGACTTGATTTTGATGGCGGTGATGTTGTCCTTTGCAGCAACGGCCTTGATCTTGCCATACTCTGTCTGGTTGCTGATGGTCGTTCCCTCAGCGTCGGGCTGCATGGTGTTCAGCAAGCGCACGGGGATGCCGGCGTACTTGGCGGGCTGCACACAGGTGGGGTGCAGAATCTTGGCACCGAAATAGGCCAGCTCGGCGGCCTCCTCAAACTGCAGCTGATGTACGGGCTGGGTGTTGTCGACGATGCGCGGGTCGTTGTTGTGCATGCCGTCGATGTCGGTCCAAATCTGGATTTCCTCTGCGTTGATGGCAGCGCCAACCAGCGATGCTGTGTAGTCGGAGCCGCCGCGCTGCAGGTTGTCAATCTCGCCGTAGGCATTGCGGCAGATGAAGCCCTGCGTGATGTAAACCTGGGCATCAGGGTTCTGCTCCATCTGGAAGGCGAGCTTCTCCTTGATGTATATGGGATCGGGCTCGGCATTCTTGTCGGTACGCATAAAGTCGAGGGCATTGAGCAGCACGGCGTTGATGCCCTGCTCCTTCATGTAGTTGACCACCATATTCGTCGACATCATCTCGCCTTGTGCCACGATGCTCTTTTCCTCGAAGCTGGTGAACAGTTCCTTAGTAAACGAGCGCAGGTAGTTGAACTCGTCGCGCAGGAAGTCGCGCGTCTGCGTCTTGTACTCCTCTGTTTCGAAGAGCTCCTGAACGTGGCGCTCGTACTTGCGCTCCAGCATGTTGATGACTTCATTGGCCCCGTCGGGGTTCTTCTTGTAGAGATAATCCGAAATCTCCACCAGAGAATTGGTGGTGCCCGACATAGCGGAGAGGACGACGAACACGGGCTCGCCTGACTTGGTGACCAGCTGTGTCACCTCTTTCATTCGCTGCGGCGTGCCTACCGACGTGCCGCCAAACTTCATTACTTTCATCTTGGTATTTGACTATTTAATTATTTTACTGATTGACTATTTAGAAGCGGGAAGGAGAATCTGGCTGTCACATTCCAGACGCCCGTCGATGCAACGATAGACGGTGCCGGGATATTGTTCTATCAGAGAAATGTTATGGGTAGACATGACTACGGCTGTGCCTTTGAACGAAATGGAACGCAACAGCTGCATGATGCCTTCGGCAGTTTCTGCATCGAGATTGGCAGTAGGCTCGTCGGCTATAATGAGCGACGGACGGTTCAAAATGGCACGTGCAATGGCCACGCGCTGCTGCTCACCGCCTGACAGCTCATGGGGCATCACATCGATTTTGTCGGCCATGCCCACATCGGCCAGCACCTCCTCAATACGGTTGGCAATATCTTCCTTGCGCCAGCCGGTGGCTTTCAGCACAAACTGCAGATTCTTCCTCACAGTACGGTCGGCTAAGAGCTGGAAGTCCTGGAAGACGATGCCCATCTGCCGGCGCAGCGCCGGTATCTGCTTGCGTTTGATGGTCAGCATGTCGTAGTCGAGCACCTGAGCTTCTACAGCCTCGTCGACATAAAGCTCCTGATAGAAGGTTTTCAGCAGCGAACTCTTGCCTGAACCCACACGACCGATAATGTAGACGAACTCGCCTTCGTTCACTTGAATGTCAACATCGTGAAGGATTTCCTTTCCGTCAAGTTGACAAATCGTGGCTTTCTGATAGTTGATGAGCATCGAATGAATATACGATTTACAGATTTACAATTAACTATTTGGCATTGGCCTTAGCCTCGCGACGCTTGGCATCCCAGTTGGGGTCGTGACGACGCTGCAGCTCGGTAGCTATATCCTCTATGCGCAGGCCCTTGGACGTGAGCAGCACTTCCAGATGGTAGAGCATGTCGGCTGCTTCGTAGATGAGCTTTTCGTTGGTGCCGTTGGTGGCTTCGATAACGGTCTCAAGTGCTTCCTCTCCCACTTTCTGCGCCATCTTGTTCACGCCGTCGCGGAACAGGCGCGTGGTGTAGCTACCTTCGGGCATCTGCTCGTGGCGCTTCTCGATAAAGTCCTGAAGGTCGGAAAGGAAGGACAACCTCTCCCTGCCTTCAAGAAGGCTGGAAGGGGGGGTATTCTCCTCGCCCCAGCAGGTATCGGTGCCTGTGTGGCAGGTAGGGCCGTGAGGATGCACCTTGACCAAGAGCGTGTCGTGATCGCAATCCTCGGCGATGCTTACCAAGTCGAGGAAATTGCCGCTGGTTTCGCCTTTCGTCCAAAGCGTCTCACGCGTGCGGCTCCAGAACGTCACCTTGCCCGTAGCCAGTGTCTTCTCGTAGGCTTCACGGTTCATAAAGCCCAGCATCAGCACATTGCGGGTGTCGGCATCCTGTATGATGGCGGGCACGAGTCCGCCCATTTTCTCAAAGTCTAACGTTGATTCCTTCATTGTGAAGATATTGTTTCAGTTCTTGTATAGGAATTTCGCCAAAGTGGAACACGCTGGCAGCCAAGGCCGCATCAGCATGACCCAGCGTGAAGGCATCGCGGAAATGCTCTTTGGCACCGGCGCCGCCACTGGCGATAATGGGAATGTTCAGTTCGTCGGCCAGGCGCGCCAAGGCGTCGTTGGCATAGCCCTGCTTCACGCCGTCGTGGTTCATGCTGGTGAAGAGAATCTCGCCGGCACCACGCTCCTGCGCCTCGCGTGCCCATTCGAAGAGCCCGCGCTCCGTGCGCTCACGACCACCCTTGACATAGGCAAACCAACCGTCGTCATCGAGGCGGGCATCGATAGCCACTACACAAACCTGCGAGCCGAAACGCTTGGCCGTTTCTTCTATCAGCTCGGGATGACGGATGGCGGCGCTGTTCATGCTCACCTTGTCGGCGCCCGCCATCAACATACGCTCGACATCAGCCAGTTCGTTAATGCCGCCGCCAACTGTGAAGGGGATGTTGATTTCACGAGCCACCCGCGTTACCATCTCCGTAAAGGTCTTGCGACCCTCGAAAGAGGCGGTAATATCAAGGAACACCAGCTCGTCGGCCCCCTGTTCAGAATAGGCCTTGCCCAACTCCACAGGATCACCCGCCGAGCGAAGCCCGACGAAGTTGACGCCTTTCACGGTCTCGCCATCCTTGACGTCTAAGCAGGGGATGATTCGTTTTGCCAGTCCCATAGTTCATTCAGATTGATTTTTCCTTCGTAGATGGCCTTGCCGAAGACGACGGCAGGTATGCCAGCATCATTCAGACGCACGATGTCATCCATACTGCTGACACCGCCGCTTGCGATAAGATGCAACGACGGGTAATCCGCCATTACCTCTTTATATAGATTGATGGCAGGACCCGACAAAGTGCCGTCCTTCGAGATTTCGGTGCAGAGCACATTCTTTACGCCCATATCGATGTAGCGCTTCAAGAAGGGCAGCAGCTCCTCGCTGGAATCCTCTTTCCAACCGTTGATGCTGATAAGTCCCTGTCTGACATCGGCACCGAGAATGATGCGCTCCGACCCGTATTTCTGCAGCCAACGATGAAAGAGCTCGGGTTGCGTCACAGCTACAGAGCCAACCGTCACCATTGCTGCACCACTATTGAAAGCTTTCTCAATATCGTCGTCAGTCTTGATGCCGCCACCGAAGTCGATTGTCAGCTTCGTCTCAGATGCTAAACGATGAAGCATGCTGACGTTGACAATATGACGGGACTTGGCCCCGTCGAGATCAACGACATGCAGCCGCCGATAACCAATGCGCTCGAAATTTAGAGCCATCTCCAGCGGATCGCCGTAGACGGTCTTCTGCTCATAGTCGCCTTTCGTCAGGCGCACGCACTTGCCGTCGATGATGTCAATGGCAGGAATCAGCTCTATCATAGTTCCAAAAAGTTTCTAAGAATCTGCTCGCCCACAGCCCCACTCTTCTCTGGATGGAACTGGCAGGCGTAGAAATTATCCTTGTGCAGGGCGGCGCTATAGGGCTGCACATAGTCGGCTACAGCGATGGTTTCCTCACTGAGAGGAACATAGTAGGAATGGACGAAGTAGACGTAGGGCGAGGGGTGAGAAGTGAGAGGCGTGAAGTGAGAGAACAGCTCACTCTTCAGGTTGCTTAAGTTGTTCCAACCCATGCAGGGCACCTTGTCCTCATGACGTTTGGGTTGGAAACGCTTCACCTCTGCATTGAAAATACCGAGACAGTCGGTATCGCCTTCTTCCGAATGACAACAGAGCAACTGCTGGCCGATGCAAATGCCCAAGACGGGCTGCTGCAGCGAGCGTATGACTTCGTCAAGACCGTGCTGGCGAAGATAAGTCATCGCCGTCTTTGCCTCGCCCTGCCCAGGAAAGACGACACGGTCAGCCGTTCTCAGCGCTTCAGCATCGTCGGTCAGCTGTGGCTCCACGCCAAGTCTTCTCAATGCGTTCATCACCGAGAATATATTGCCGGCATTATATTTTACGACTGCAACTCTCATCAGCTGAAGATAATGGTTTTGTTCTTGTACGTCAGAATCTTTCTGGCGATGTGCTTCGACACAGCACGCGAAAGGACGATTTTCTCCAAGTCCTTGCCTTTCAGCACGAGGCTCTCAGGCGTATCCTTATGGGTAATGCGCGCCACATCCTGCTCAATGATAGGACCTGCATCCAGCTCTGCCGTCACATAATGGCTGGTGGCACCGATTATCTTCACGCCACGCTCATAGGCCTGATGGTAGGGTTTGGCCCCGATGAAGGCCGGCAGGAACGAGTGGTGGATATTAATGATGTGGTGGGGATATTCGGCAATCATCTCGTCGCTGATAATCTGCATGTAACGGGCCAGCACAATAAAGGAAATGTCTTCCTTCTTCAGAAGCTCCA
The DNA here is from genome assembly GCA_902778535.1 of uncultured Prevotellaceae bacterium. Taxonomy (GTDB): domain Bacteria; phylum Bacteroidota; class Bacteroidia; order Bacteroidales; family Bacteroidaceae; genus Prevotella. Next base: position 47,779 of record CACYYG010000011.1, on the reverse strand, counting down.
TCTCTGCCTGCTCCACCTCAGCCTTGTTGGAGTGGTCTTTCTTGATATTCCAAACGTAGTAGGGAATGCCAAACTGGTCAGCTACATAGCGCAGCTCCTCGTGATTTGATACGATACAGGGAATGTCGCAGTTGAACTCGCCCGCCTTCCAGCGCGCCAACAGGTCGTAGAGGCAATGGCTCATCTTCGAAACGAAAATGGCCATGCGTGGCCGCTTGTCGCTGTAGTAAAGGCTGAACTTCATCTGATAGCGCTGGGCATAGAGCGTGGTGATAAAGTCATATAGTTTGTCGCGGGGGATGAGAAAACCGTCGAGTTCCCATTCTATGCGCATGAAGAACATTCCTTCCACCTTATCAACATACTGGTCAAGGTAGACGATGTTTCCTTTATTGTCTGTAATAAACTTAGTTACTTCTGAGATGATACCCTGTTGATCTGGGCAATGCAGAAGCAGGATTGCTGTTGGTTTCATCTATCGTCGTTACATTTGCAATTCGGTGTGCAAAGGTATAAAAAAAACATCTGAACTGCGTATCAACGATAGTTTTTTTTCCGTTTTTCGTTATTTTTCTATCAAAATGTGATGTTTATTCAGAAAAAATGTCTATCTTTGCATAACTTTCTAATAACAGGAGCTATGTCAAAGTATAATCTACCCAAGAAAAAGGAGCGAGGTGCAAGCTATCGTTCATTGGTCAGTCCGGCAGTTATGGACGATTTAAAGCAGCGCATCTTAGATGTTGTCGTCATGCAGAAGAGATTCAAGGACAAGAATTACTCGGCGCGACAACTGGCCAAAGATCTTGGAACGAATTCTCGCTATGTATCAGCGGTGGTGAATGTGCGCTTCCGCATGAACTACACCACGTTCATCAACAAGTATCGCATTGAGGAGGCGATGTCAATCCTGACCGACAAACGCTACGGAGATTTACGCATCGAAGAAGTGAGCGATATGGTCGGATTCTCCAACCGCCAGTCGTTCTACGCTTCTTTCTTCAAGTTTACAGGTATTACGCCCAAGGAGTACCGCACCAAATACATGGTAGACAAAAAGCCTAAGAAAAAAACTTCCTAAGACTGATGACACCGCCACCTGTATTCCAATATGGCGACGAGCGTTTTGCTGACGTGCAAATGCTGCGCTACCACCTTGACGGCTTTGAGCTGTTAACGCTCCAACAGAAAGAACTCATCTATTATTTGTCGCAGGCCACTCTTTTCGGCCGCGACATCACCTTCGACCAGTTCGGAAAGTATAATCTGCGCATCCGGCGCACTTTGGAGGCCATATATACCGACGCGAACATTCCCCACGACAACGACGATTTCCGCGCCCTTACCGTTTATTTGAAGCGCATCTGGTTCTCCAACGGCATCTATCACCACTACGGTTGTGAAAAGTTCAATCCTGGCTTCACCCCAGCATATTTGAGACAGACGCTGAAGCAGGTCAACGCATCGTGTCTGCCTCTGACAGATGGCCAAAGCGTTGACGCTCTTTGCGACGAGCTTTTCCCCATCATCTTCGACCCCGACGTACTGCCGAAGCGTGTGAACAAAGCCGACGGCGACGACCTTGTCATAACCTCTGCCTGCAACTTCTATCAGAATGTCACTCAACAGGAGGCCGAGGCGTTCTATACTGACAAAAAGCAGCAATGCACAACGCCCGAGGAACTTCCCTCCTTTGGCCTGAACTCCACGCTGGTGAAGGACGATGACGGAAAGTTGTACGAAGAAGTGTGGAGCACCGAAGGTCGCTACGGCAATGCCCTGCGCCACATCGTTTTCTGGCTGGAGAAAGCAAAGACAGTAGCCGAGAACGATACCCAGAAGGAGGTGATTGACCTGCTCATTAAATACTATCGAACAGGCGACCTGCGGCTCTTCGACCATTATTCCATCGCATGGCTGAAAATGCTCGACAGCCGTATCGACTTTATCAACGGTTTCATCGAGGTTTACGGCGACCCGCTCGGGCTGAAAGGCTCATGGGAAGGATTGGTGGAATATGTCGATGAAATAGCGACAAAACGCACGCAGACCATCAGCAGCAATGCCCAATGGTTTGAAGACCATTCGCCCGTCGACCCAAAATTCCGCAAACCGGTAGTAAAGGGCGTCTCGGCCCGCGTCATCTGCGCGGCTATGCTGGGCGGCGAAGAATATCCCTCGACGGCCATCGGCATCAACCTGCCCAACGCCGACTGGATCAGGGCGAGGTATGGTTCGAAGAGCATCACCATCAGCAACATTACCGACGCCTACAATCGTGCAGCACGCGGAAACGGCTTTAAGGAAGAGTTTGTGATTGATAACACAACACTCTCTATGATAGAGGAATACGGCGACGACTGTGACAATCTGCATACAGACTTGCATGAGTGCTTAGGGCACGGCAGCGGGCGGTTGTTGCCCGGCATCGATGCTGATGCGCTGAAGGCCTATGGCAACACCATTGAGGAGGCACGCGCCGACCTCTTCGCCCTCTATTTCATTGCCGACAAGAAGCTGGTGGAGCTGGGTCTGCTGCCCAACGACGAGGCTTACAAGGCAGAATACTATTCCTACATGATGAACGGTCTGCTGACGCAAATGGTGCGCATCGAGCCCGGAAGGCAGATTGAGGAGGCTCACATGCGCAACCGGGCCCTCATAGCCCGTTGGTGCTTAGCTCACGGACAATGCATGAAGCTGGTGAAACAAAAGGGCAAGACCTTCCTGCGCATCCATTCCTACGAGGAGCTGCGCCAACTGGTGGCTACGCTCTTGGCTGAGATTCAGCGCATCAAGAGCGAGGGCGACTACGAGGCTGCCCGAAAGCTGGTGGAGGACTACGCCATAAAGATTGATCCGGAGCTGCACGACGAGGTGCTGCTGCGCTACCGTCAGCTTAACCTGGCCCCCTACAAGGGTTTCATCAATCCCAGGCTGGTGCCTGTCACCGATGCAGAAGGCCGCATCACCGACTTTCGAGTGGATTACACGGAGAGCTACGACCACCAGATGTTGCGCTACAGCACAGACTACGGGACATTGATTTGAACAACGGACAAACACAGGCTAAATGACAGAGACAGACCAGAAAGTAAAGGAAATCAAGCAGTCGTTCCGGCAGATGATGGACGGCCAAGTGGCGCAGTCCATGAGGCAGAAGGGTGTGGACTACCATCTGAACTGGGGTGCCACCCTACCCCGCCTACGGGAAATGGCTGAGGAGATAAAGGCTCACCCCCTGCCTCAACCCAAGGAAGGAGAGCGTTCAAGCAACTATTCGCTCGCTATCGCCCTGTGGAAAGAGAATGTCCGCGAATGTAAGATACTGGCTACGATGCTGATGCCACCCGACGAACTGCTGCCCGAGGTGGCCGATATCTGGATGGAGCAGACTGAGACGGTGGAGATAGCCGAGCAATTAGCCTTCAACCTGATGCAAAACGTGCCCTACGCTGCCGAGAAGGCTTTTCTTTGGATCAGCTCTGCCGCCGACCTACCCCAAATCTGCGGCTATCATATTCTCAGCCGACTTTTTATGCGCAAGCTGGAGCCCAACGAGCGAGGCATCAACGAGTTTATGGACCAAGCCCTCGCCGCGCTGCAGAGCCCTACCCCGCCCTTGCGCAAGGCAGCCATGCAGAGCATCATTCACTTTGCCGACATGGGACTGATGTATTCACGCATCGCCCGCTCCGCCATTCATTCCATCGGACTTGACTTCCTTTGAAAATTGAAGATTGAAAATTGAGTTTCCTTGACCTCATACTATTAGCTCTGTCGCTGGCTATGGACTGCTTTTCTGTCTCAATCGTCAGCGGCGCCATCCTGCGCTCATGGCAAGGCGGTGTGGTGTGGCGCATCAGCCTACTCTTCGGTTTCTTTCAGGCCTTGATGCCTTTGATTGGCTGGCTGCTGGTTATCCATTTTGCTGCAAGCCTGGCCACTTACGGCCATTGGATAGCCTTTGCACTTTTGCTATTCATTGGCGGCAAGATGATTTGGGAGTCGTTGCAAGGCGACAAGGAGACGACGGCCTTCCATCCCCACCATCTGCCCACGCAGCTCCTTTTAGCCGTAGCTACCAGCATCGACGCCTTGGCCATTGGCGTTTCAATGGCCGTCACGGGCTACACATCATTCAGCCAGTTGTGGTGGCCGCTTACTGTCATCGGCGTGGTATCGCTGCTGATGTCGCTACTGGGCCATAGACTGGGCATCAGCTTCGGCAAAAGCATCTCCCGCCGCATCAAGCCCGAACTCATCGGCGGCATCATCCTTATAGCCCTTGGCATCAAGGCATTACTCGATTAACACTCAACACTCATAAATATGGCAACAAAACACATTCAGTACGAGACGACGGGCACTTGCTCGAAGCTCATCGACGTGACCTGCGACGAGAACGACGTCATCCAGCAGGTATTCTTCCTCGGAGGCTGCAACGGCAACCTTCAGGGCATCTCGCAGTTGGTACGCGGTCAGAAGATTGACGACGTAATGAAACGCCTCGACGGCATCCGCTGCGGCACAAAGGGCACCTCATGTCCCGACCAGCTTTGCCGCGCTCTGGAGAAGATTCGTGAGGCTCCGCTTGAAGACCTCTAAAACAGGCATGCCTACCGTTTGCGTGAAAAAAGTCAGAGAAAAATGCTGCAAATAGAACGAAAAGCCGTAAATTTGCAAGCAGAATTGTGACTTAACCCAATTAAAAGACATTATGATTGCACTCAAATCATTACTTATCTTCGGCCTCGGCGGTCAGGAGATTCTGCTCATAGCGCTGGTGGTTTTGCTGCTGTTTGGCGGCGCCAAGATTCCTGAGCTGATGAAAGGCCTGGGCAAGGGTGTGAAGAGCTTCAAGGACGGTATGAAGGAAGTGGACATTGACACTGACAAAGAGGAGAAAAAGGAGGAGAAATAAGTTGTCCTGATTGTCCCAGTTGTCTTTTATAGCATGAATAACCAGACGGCTACATTCTGGGAACACCTCGACGTGCTGCGGTGGGTGATTATCCGCTCACTCATCGTTGTCGTGGCGTTTGCCGTTGTGGCTTTCTGCATGAAAGAGTGGCTCTTCGCCGTAGTACTGGCTCCGGCGTCGAGCCAATTCATTACGTTCCGGCTGATGGGCAGTCCCGACTTCTCCATCCACCTCATCAACACGGGCCTGACGGAGCAGTTTATGACTCACATGCGCACGGCAGCCTACGCCGGACTGCTCTTCGCCTCGCCCTACGTGCTTTATCAGCTGTTCAGCTTTGTGTCGCCCGGACTCTATCAGAACGAACGTCGCGCAGCCTACAAGATTGTTGGTTTCTCCTATGTGATGTTCCTGCTGGGCACGCTTATCTGCTACTTCATCATCTTCCCGCTAACTGTCAGATTCTTAGGAACGTATCAGGTAAGTGAAGATGTGACAAACATGCTGACACTGCAGTCTTACATCGACACACTCATCTCTATGTGCTTAGTCATCGGTGTAGTGTTCGAGCTGCCCGTGGTGTGTGCCCTTCTGGGTCGCATGGGCATGTTGTCCAACACGCTGATGCGCCGCTATCGTCGCCACGCTGTCGTAGCCATCCTCATCGTGGCAGCCATCATCACACCCACTACCGACATCTTTACACTCATGATCGTAAGCCTGCCTATTTGGCTTCTTTACGAGGCAAGTATACTGATTGTACCAGCCCACCCCCACCCCCTCCCCAAGGGAGGGGAGCTTAAATAGACCAAGTCCTGATAACACGAACAGAATAAGACTTGATAACACGACGAAATGAAATACAAATACCAGACTGCTACTTCAAACTATAATCTGTTACAAGAGTTCGCATCTAAAAACCGGAATAACCCTACCGATGCGGAACGTGTATTATGGGAATATTTAAAAGGGGGAAGGATGGGATGGCATTTCAGGCGACAACATATTCTCATAGACTATATTCCTGATTTTGTATGTCTTTCAAAACATCTGATTATAGAGATAGACGGCGGTTATCATCTTGAGGGAGAACAACCGCAACGCGATGCTGAACGTACCGATGAGTTGATGAAACAAGGCTTCAGAGTACTAAGATTTACCAACGAAGAGGTTATTGGTGATATTGACAACGTATTAGAAAAAATCACAATAGAACTAGATAATGGATAACAACAGTAAAACTAATCAATCTCCCCTCCCCTCGGGAGGGGCAGGGGGTGGGCTTCTTAGAAAAGTAAGGATTGCCTTAGCCACTATTTTCCTTTTGGGCCTGTCATTCCTATTCCTTGACTTTACAGGCACGGCGCACAAATGGCTGGGCTGGATGGCAAAGGCGCAGGCCTTGGAGGCTGTACTGGCCTTGAATGTGGTGGTGATCATCGTTCTCATCGTGCTAACGCTTATCTTCGGACGCATCTACTGCTCTATCATCTGTCCGCTGGGCATCATGCAGGACATCTTCGGATGGTTGGGCAAGAAGGCGAAGAAGAACCGCTACACCTACTCGCCTGAGGTGAAGTGGCTGCGCTACATCGTGGCGGCGCTCTTCATCATCGCCATCATCGCCGGCATAGGCAGCTTTGTCCAGTTGCTGGCGCCCTACAGCGCCTTTGGACGCATCATGTCCAGCATTTTCCAGCCGCTTTACATGCTGGGCAACAACGTGCTGGCAGGCATCGCCGAAAGAGCCGAAAGCTACACCTTCTACAGCGTCGACGTGTGGATGAAGTCGCTGCCCGTGCTCATCATAGCCCTTGCGACGATAGTCATCCTCTTCGTCCTGGCCTGGCGAGGCGGACGCACCTACTGCAACACCATCTGTCCTGTAGGCACGGTGCTCAGTTTCTTTGCCCGTTTCTCGCTCCTGAAGATTCATTTCGACAAGGACAAGTGCAAGAACTGCTCGCTCTGCACGAAGAACTGCAAAGCGTCGTGCATCGATTTCAAGACACACAAGGTCGACTACTCCCGCTGCGTGGTGTGCGGCGACTGCATCAAGAGCTGCAAGTTCGGAGCGCTAAAGTACGCTGGTCCTTCCATTCAGACTAGCACTTCTGGCAAAACTAGTCCCACAGACGCCAGCCGTCGCTCCTTCCTCCTTGCTTCAGCCATCGCCACGACGGCGCTGGCTCAGAAGAAGCTGGTTGACGGCGGCCTCGCACCCATCACGGCAAAGCAGGCCCCAAGCCGTGTGACGCCGCTGACGCCTCCGGGCTCGCTCTCGTTGCAGAACATGGCCAAGCATTGTACCGGCTGCCAGCTCTGCGTGACGAAATGCCCCAACAACGTGCTGCGACCCTCAACCGACCTGATGAGTCTGATGCAGCCCGTGATGAGCTATGAAAAAGGCTACTGCCGCCCAGAATGTACGCTTTGCGCAGAGGTCTGCCCTGCAGGCGCCATCCTGCCCATCGACAAGGCCGAGAAGTCGAGCATACAGATAGGCCATGCCGTAGTGACTATTGGCGAGTGCATATCGGCCCAAGGCAAGGACGATTGTGGCAACTGCGAGCGCCATTGTCCTGTCGGTGCCATCGAGATGGTGCCCTCCGATCCTGACGACGATATGTCGCCTTACGTTCCTGCCGTCAACGAAGCCGCCTGCATCGGTTGCGGCGCCTGCGAATATGTCTGTCCCGTCCGTCCTCTCTCGGCTATCCACGTAGAAGGCCACGAGGTACACAGGAAGATTTGAGAATTGAGAATTGAGATTTATATTTGAATTGCAAGATGAAGAATGACAAGAATATAAACCGCCGTTCCTTTCTGAAAATGCTGGGAATGGGAGGTGCCGCTGCCTTGGCAGCCTGCGCTGGGAAGAAGACCACCGATGCAGCTGCCGACGATTACAAGAACCAGGTGGAGCCGCCCGTGGGCAAGATGACCTACAGGACCAACCCCACGACGGGTGACAAGGTGTCGCTGCTAGGCTACGGCATGATGCGCCTGCCGATGATAGAAGGCACCGAGGAGTTCGACCAGGACATGATCAACCGCCAGATAGACTACGCCATAGAGCACGGCGTGAACTACTTCGACACGTCGCCTGTCTATTGCCAAGGCAAATCCGAGCGCTGCACGGGCATCGCCCTCGCACGCCACAAGGACAAGCGCAAGGACTTCTTCGTGGCCACCAAGCTATCCAACTTCAGCCCCGACTTCCAGTCGGCTGAGGGCGCCAAGAAAATGTACCACGACTCGATGCGTGAGCTGCAGGTCGACTACCTCGACTACTATCTCCTGCACGCCATAGGAGGCAGCATGGAGGAATTCTACAATCGCTACGTCAACAACGGCATCATGGACTTCCTCATGGCTGAGCGCGAGGCCGGACGCATCCGCAATCTCGGCTTCTCGTTCCACGGACGCCAGGACGTGTTCGACGAAGTGCTGGCTATGCACGACAAGTACCATTGGGACTTCGTGCAGATAGAGCTGAACTGGCTCGACTGGAACTACGCCAACGAGATCAATGCCGGCAATGTCGACGCCAGCTACCTCTACGACGAGCTGCAGAAGAAAGGCATCCCTGCCGTCATCATGGAGCCGCTCCTGGGCGGCCGACTGGCCAACGTGCCGCAGTATGTTGTCAACGAGCTGAAGCAGCTCCAACCCGAGAAGAGCATCGCCTCGTGGGCCTTCCGCTATGCCGGCACTCCCGAGGGCGTGCTGACCGTATTGAGCGGCATGACCTACATGGAGCACCTAAAGGATAACCTCCTGTCCTACTGCCCATTGGTTCCTCTGTCTGAAGAAGAACAGCAACTATTGGACACGAAGATTGCCCACCAGATGATGGAGGAGGAGCTCATCCCCTGCAACGCCTGCCAATACTGTATGCCCTGCCCCTACGGCATCGACATTCCCGCCATCTTCACCCACTACAACAAGATGAAGACCGAGGGTCGCCTGCCCTCCGACAAAGGCAGCGCCGACTACCGCCGCCAGCGCCGCGAATACCTCATCAGCCTCGACCGCTCCGTCGAGCGCGAGCGTCAGCCCGACCATTGCATCAAGTGCGGGCGCTGTATCAGCGAGAAACATTGTCCGCAGGGCATCCGCATCCCTGCCGAGATGGACCGCATCAGCAAGTTCATAGAAGAGCTGAAGGTGAACGCCTGAGACTACTCTTCAGAAAAAGGCAAGCCCCGCGACAGAGGCCTGCCTTTTTTCTGAAACGCCCCTTCATACCTGCTTTCTTGCTTTTAAGAAAACTTTTCACGTGATATTTTGGAACTTACGGAAAAAACGCTTATCTTTGCCAACGAAAACTAATAGCTACTGCTATGAGCACTCAGACGATGACACAAGTGATAGCCGAATACTTCAAGACGCAACCCGTCCTGAGAGCATCTTTGTTTGGTTCATTCGCTCGTGGCGAGGAGCGGGAGGACAGCGATGTTGACATACTCGTAAAGTTTGATCGCAGCCTTCCAATAGGATTGTTTGCGTATGTTCGCATGCATCGTGAGTTGGAGGAAAGACTTGGCCGCAAGGTTGATCTCGTGGAAGAAGGGACCCTTCGCCCTGCTGCACAACGAACAGCCAATCGTGACTTAAAAGTTATTTATGAGAGAAGCAATTAGGGACATAGACCGCCTTCGCCATATTGACGAGTGCATCGAGCACATCAACGACTATCTGAACGGGAAGTCATTCGAAGACATGAAAGCCAACATCATGTGCTTTCATGCAGTTGTCTATAACATTATGATTATTGGTGAGGCAGCCAACCTTCTGACAAAAGAATTCCGCGATAAGCATCCTGAAGTGCCTTGGCGAGATATTGTAGATATGCGAAATGCTTTGGTGCATGGCTACATCACCACAAATGCTTCGTTGGTTTGGGATACCTGCACCAACGACTTGCCGCAGCTAAAAAAGCAAATATCTCAGTATATTGATGAATTAAAGAACATTGTTGAACCCTAAAGACCCCACTCGGTCGGATTTGCAATCCGACCTTCATGAATATCAGCATTTTCAATGCGAAAAAGAAAATGTCATAATAGCGGAGATAGTCCAGATTATCGTAGAGGAAAAGTTGAGTTCTGTTTGTAAAATAAATTTATTCCGATTTTTTTACAAATAAAAATTGCGAAATAGAATCGGGAAGACAGGTTTTTGCAGTCTTTCGTTCATTAGATGAACATGGACGAGGGCCAAAAACTGCACACACATACTGTTTTTGTGCAGCTTTTCAGCCTCCGACAGGGCTTGATTTAGTCTCAGAACGGCTTACTTTTGCTCAAAAAGAGGCTCCGCATGAAAAAAAGGCATTGACTTTTTTTCATGCGGATATACCTTTTTGAAAACGAGGATGGTCCCGACAAGCAGAAATATGAGCTAAGCAACTGCCAGTCAGCGAGATAGCCAACCCCTCTCATTTTTGCGTTTTTTTCGAGCGAAGCATCCGTTCTTCATTTCGGTGCCATTCTCAGCCTCGATCAGCCCTGTTTTTCCTACCATTTTGTAAAGAAAAAATACCATGCGCTCGACTCGCCGGGGCAAAGCCGAGCACATTCATTTATGGTCATTTATGTAGCGTCGCAGGCATAAAAATTATTTCCACGAATAATTCAGGCAAAAAAACTCGGAGGATATGCGGAAAAACACGGCCACATTTTTGGCTGTTCCGCTTTTTCTTCGTACTTTTGCAGTCTCATTCTATCAACAAAAACAAAGACAAACAAAAATGAAAAGAGACAACGCCATCTTCGAGATGATTGAACGCGAACATCAGCGCCAGCTGAAAGGTATCGAATTGATTGCCAGCGAGAACTTCGTTAGCGAGCAGGTGATGCAGGCTATGGGTTCTTGCCTGACCAACAAGTATGCCGAGGGCTATCCTGGCAAGCGCTACTACGGCGGCTGCCAAGTGGTGGACGAGGTGGAGAGCCTGGCCATCGAGAGGGTGTGCAAGCTCTTCGATGCTGAATATGCCAACGTGCAGCCTCACTCGGGCGCTCAGGCCAACGCTGCCGTGCTGCTGGCCGTGCTGAAGCCGGGCGACACGTTCATGGGTCTGAACCTGGCTCACGGCGGTCATCTCTCACACGGTTCGCTCGTCAACACCAGCGGCATCCTCTACAAGCCCGTGGGCTACAACCTGAACAAGGAGACAGGCCGCGTGGACTACGACGAGATGGAGGCCCTGGCCCTGGAGCACAAGCCGAAGCTGATCATCGGCGGCGGCTCGGCCTACAGCCGCGAGTGGGACTACAAGCGCATGCGCGAGATTGCCGACAAAGTGGGGGCTCTTCTGATGATTGACATGGCCCATCCCGCCGGTCTGATTGCTGCCGGACTGCTTGAGAATCCCGTGAAATATGCCCACATCGTCACCTCTACGACCCACAAGACCCTGCGCGGCCCGCGTGGCGGCATCATCCTGATGGGCAAGGACTTCGAGAACCCCTGGGGCCTGAAGACGCCGAAGGGCGAGGTGAAGATGATGTCGGCTCTGCTGAACAGCGCCGTCTTCCCCGGACAGCAGGGCGGCCCGCTGGAGCACGTCATCGCCGCCAAGGCTGTGGCCTTCGGCGAGGCTTTGCAGCCCGAGTTCAAGGAGTGGGCCAAGCAGGTGCAGAAGAACGCCAAGGTGCTGGCCGACGAGCTGGTGAAGCGCGGCTTCGGCATTGTGAGCGGCGGTACCGACAACCACTCAATGCTGGTCGACCTGCGCACGAAGTACCCCGACCTGACGGGTAAGGTAGCCGAGAATGCCCTCGTGGCTGCCGACATTACCGTCAACAAGAACATGGTGCCCTTCGACTCGCGCTCTGCCTTCCAGACTTCCGGCATCCGTCTGGGCACTCCCGCCATCACCACTCGCGGCGCCAAGGAAGACCTGATGGTTCAGATTGCCGCCTGGATTGAGGAAGTGCTGAACGACCCGCAGAACGAGGAGGTCATTGCCAGCGTGCGCCAGCGCGTCAACGAGAAGATGAAGGAATATCCACTCTTCGCATACTAACAAAATACAAGCTATGAGAAAACTAACGCTACTAATCCTATTATTTTCGATTTCGATAGTTGCTTCGCTCGCCTTACCAAAGTTTGAGGCGGGCAAGCGCTATCATATCGTGTGCCAGCAGTTCCCCAACGGATGCGTCGCCGACGGCGCCTCAGTAGGGCAGAACACCCCACTCTACTATCTGCAGACAGCCAACCAAAGCGACGAGGCTGCGTGGGTCATTATAAAAGTGTGGGACGAGGCCTACGCTATCCAAAATGCCAAGACGGGCCAGTACATCACCTACGACGGCATCAGACAGGACTCGCCCGAGCTGCGCCGCTATGTCAGTATGGCTGACGATGTGACCATCTTTAATTCCCTATGGAAATTGGATTTGCAGGACAACGGCTTCTATGCCATCAGAAGTTTGCAAGAGACAGACCACATCTGGGACGTGCGCACCGGCAGTTTCTGTGTAGGCACCTACTCGATGCCTAACGGCTGTAACGCCAACCAGCAGTTCTGCTTTACCGACGAGGAAGGGAACATCCTGCCCGAGTGCCAGCCCAACGATATGGGCGAAGCATTCAATGTCAGCTCCTGGCTGGAAGCCACAGAGGAGTCGGTCGACGGCTGGACATTCACCGGCGAAGAATGGAGAGACCCTAACTGGGGCAACTACAGCAATGAGAATGCCTACGTAGGCACGCCGTTCCTTGAGCGCTGGCACGACAACTGGTACGGTCCGCTTAGCAACGGCTCGATATCGCAAACGTTGAAGAACCTGCCGCAAGGCCAATACGAAGTGTGGGCTGACATCATTGCCGTACAGCAGAACGGCGGCAACGGCACACCGGCTCATGGCGTCTATCTCTTTGCCAACGACCAAACCAAATCATGCGGCACCTACAACGAACAGCCGGAGGCCTTCGCCGTAGAAGTTACCGTCGGCGAGGAAGGCACACTCACGCTGGGCATCAAGCTGCAAAGCACCAATGCCAACTGGGTGGCCTTCGACAACATCATGCTCATTTATATGGGTACTGAGAAACAGATGATTGAGGGCGAGAAAGAGAAGATTCGCAAAGAGCTGAGCGATTATCTCTCAGCTATCGAGATCGAGGCCCTCATCCAGCAGGCAGGCAACGACTTCAACAAACTGGAGGAACTGCGCAAGAGCGCCAGCACGATGGCATCCGTCGACCCGCTGACAAAAGCCGTCAAGGGCCTGACCATCGACGGGCGCAACCTCGTATGGGTGGAGTCGCTCGACCTCTACCTGTGCACAGTGCCCCTGGAGAAATTCGACGACACCTACAAGGCCCGCATCGCCTACGAACAGCGCGAGGGCTACGGCGTGCTGAACATCGACGGAGTGAACGTGCAGCCCAATACCGACTACACCTTCGCCACCCTGCGCCCGCAGCGCGAGTATGTGTTCCGCATCAAAGCCAACGACGGCACAACCATCCAGAAGAATGTCACCTTCACGTCGCTGCCCGTCGTCAAGATGTACGGCTCGTTCAACAACGACTACCTGCCTGGCAGCATCGCCGTGAATGAGCCCGACAAGACTGCTCCGGAACTGATGAGCATGAAGGCCAAGTGGCGCGGCGGCATCACCAATGGCAACGGCAAGCACAAGCGCAACTACCACGTGAAGCTGCTCGATGAGAACGGCGACAAGAAGGAGGCCTCATTCTTCGGACTGAGAAACGACAACAGCTGGATTCTGGAAAGCTGCCAGGTGGACATGAGCCGCATACGCAACCGAGTGCTCACCGACCTGTGGAACGACTTCTGCACCAAGCCCTACTACATCAAGCAGGAGAAGAAGGCAATGTCGGGGTCGCGCGGACGCTTCGTCGAGCTTATCCTCAACGACGAGTATCGCGGCATCTACTGCATGACCGAGAACATGGACCGCAAGCAGATGAAGCTGAAGAAAATTGACGAGGAGACCGAGACCGTGCACGGACAGCTGTGGAAGTCGAAGGACTGGAGCTACGGCGTGTTCATGGGCCACAACTCCGACAACAACAGCTATCCCATGCGCCACCCGTCGGATTATTATGAGTGGAGCGATATGTGGGAAAGCTATGAGGTGAAATATCCCGACTTCGACGACTACGGCTACCGTACCGACTGGGAAACGCTCTACAACGCCGTCGACTTTGTCTGCACAGCTAAGGACGACAACTTCCGCGAGCACTTCACCGAATACTTCGACCTGCCCGTCGTCATGGACTACTACATCCTGATGGAGACCATTCTCTCTACCGACAATCACGGCAAGAACATGTTCTTCGCCGTCTACGACAAGCAGGCTGACAAGAAGATCACCCTCGGCGTGTGGGATATGGACGCCACCTGCGGACAGCGCTGGAGCGACGATTACTACCACCAGGCGTTCCTCGGCCCTGAGCAGGACTATGCACAGTTCATCACCCGCTACGAGCACGGCGACTACAACCTGTTCCGCCGACTGCGCAACACCGATACCGAGGACTTCAACATGCAGGTGCGCCTGCGCTACCGCGATCTGCGCCAGAGCTATCTGAACACGGAGAGCATCCTCAACCGCTTCCGCACACAGCTCGACGAGTTCAAGAGGTGCGGTGCCGCCCAGCGCGAGTACGACAAGTGGAGCCACGACAGCGACGTGGCAGGCCGCGAACTGAACTTCGACGTGGAGATGGACTATCTCGACGACTGGTTCACACGTCGCATGAACTACCTCGACCAGGTGCGCTTCAAGATTGACGAGCTGCCCAGCGACATCACCAACATCAACCGCATAGAGAACGCAAAGGCCAACAACAGCATCTATGACATCAGGGGACAGAAGGTGGGCACGATGGATGATTACGACCGTCTGCCAGCAGGCATCTATATCATCAACGGCAAGAAAAGTGTTAAAAAATAGGAAGGAGCTGTAACTTTTTCCAGCAGATTCCTTTGAGTATTACTTGTTTTTGCTATCTTTGCACCAATAATGACTTTAAAAAACAATAAAAACTAAAAACAAAACACTATGAGAAAAGTATTATTTAGCCTTGGCACTATCCTCATGTGCGTACTTTTGGCATCCTGCGGAAACCCCATGAGCAAGCTTGAAAGCATTGTTGACGACGTGAGTGAAAACGGTAAGGGATTCGGTACCGAAGAGTGGGAAAGTGTTCTGCGCGACGTCGCTGACCTGCAGCTGGCTTTCTGGGAGTCGGAGCCCACCAAGGATGACATCAAGGCATTTGACAAGCTGGGCAAGAGTTTTGAAAAGGCATTGTCAAAAGCCATGAAATCGAATAAGTCGCAAAAAGCTTTAGAAAAAGCATACAAGGCTCTGGACAAGGACAAGGAATTCAAGAAACTCATCAAAGCCGCCGATAAGGCTGAAACCAAGGCCCGTAAGGCTGCCAAGAAAGCTGCCAAGAACGACGACGAGGATGAGGACGAGGATGAGGACGACTATGACGAGGACGACGAATAATCCTTGTCTACAATAAATGAATTGCAAGCCTGGGGATAGAGCTGCTCTTCCTCAGGCTTTTTTACTGAATTCAAACCTAAAACCAATATTATTAGAACATGAAGAAGATTTTTTATAGCCTCATGGCTGCTACACTCTGCCTAATGATGGCTTCATGCAGCAATCCTGCAAGCAAACTTAGAAGTCTGGCCGAAGACGTTTCAAACAACGCCAGCGAATGGACCGATGCAGACCAATGGGTAAGCTTTATGGAAGATTTGGCCACTACAATGTGCGACTTCCTGGAGTCAGACTTTACTGAGGACGATATAGAGGAGTTTGGCGATGCTGCATCAGAGCTGGGAGATGCGCTGGAAGAACTTGACGATGAAATTGACGACGAGAAAGTCATCAAGGCATTTAGTAAGGCCAACAAAAAAATCCAAAAGAACAAAGAGTTGGAGAAACGCATGAAGGCAGCAGAAAAGAAAGCCAAGAGACGCGTCAAGGAATTAGACATTGATGAAGATGACGTATGGGATATTTTCAGGAAAATCAGCATCTTTTAATTCTAAATCATCTGAAAATGAAAAAGACAATATTCAGTCTTCTGGCTGCAACACTTTGCCTGATAATCACATCATGCAGTAACCCTGTCAGCAAAATGCAAAGTCTGGCCGAAGACATTGATAATAACGGCAACGAATGGACCGATGCCGACAAGTGGGAAAGCGTCATTGAAGATGCAATGATCGCCGCCTGCGAATTCATGGAATCAGACTTTACCGAAGAAGAATTGCTGGATTTCGCCGAAGCACTCACAGATGTGGGCAAGGCTGTCAATGACATTGACGACAGAAAAGCCAAAAAGGCGATGCAGAAAGGCGGCAAAGCCGTTAGCAAGAACAAAGAATTGGATAAACGCATGAAGAAAGCCATGAAGAAGGCAGACAAACACGGCAAGGATTTGGATTTGGACGAAGACGAATTGCTGGAAGCCTTCAGCGGGCTTTTCAGCATATAACTTCTTATGTTGAGGCAGTTCCTTCTTTTAACGGCACTATTGCCCATCACGGCGCTGGGACATCACAGAATCCTGGCGCCTGACTTTAAGTCGCTTCAAGTCATCGTGAATGACGACTGGCTCGCTCCCCTACCCATTATGGAGCTGGGGTCGGGCGATGTGGTGAACATCAGCTTCGACCAGCTGTCGCACGACTACCATCGCCTTGTCTATCATTTAGAGCCCTGCAATCCCGACTGGACGCCTAACGAAGGGCTTTTCGAAAGCGACTGGCTGGAGGGCTTCAACGACAGGCCCATCGAAGACTACGAGAACTCACTGAACACGAATGTGCTCTACACCCACTACCGTTTTCAACTGCCCAACGCCGACACACGTCTGAAGATGAGCGGCAACTACCGTCTGAGCATCATCGACGAGGACAAGGACAACGAGGAAGTCATCGTGGTGGAGCTGCGCGTGCTGGAGCCCCGCACTAAGGTAGGACTCCACGTGACCACCAATACCGACCTCGATCTGAACGGCCGCTATCAGCAGGTGAACATGACTTTGGGTTTCGGCTCTCTACGCGTTACCGACCCCAACAGCCAGCTGCAGACATTCGTCCTGCAGAACGGGCGTGAGGACAACATGAAGGAGAATGTGCGCCCCAACTACGTCACGCCGCAACAGCTCACGTGGGAGCACAACCGCAATCTTATCTTCGACGCGGGTAACGAATATCACAAGTTCGAACTGTTAGATCCCAGCCACACCACTCTCGGTCTGGCCCACGTGGCGTGGGATGAGCAGGAGCGCCGTTTCCACGCCGTTCCTTTCTATGTGGAGCAGCGCCGCAACTATGTCTACGACGAGGATGCCGACGGCGCCTTCATCATACGCAACAGCGACAATATCGAGATTGACAACACATCGGAGTATGTCTACGTGCACTACAAGGTAAAGACGTTGAGACAATACGACAACGCCCGCGTTGTCATCGACGGGCGCTGGACGACGGAATCGGCTGATACTTACGAAATGGAATACGATGCCGACGACGGCTCTTACAACGGCATCGTGCTGCAAAAGCTGGGCTACTACAACTATCAGTTCCTGATGAAAGACCTCGACGGCACCACGCACCCGCTGCCCGAAGAAGGGTCTTTCTATCAGACGGAGAACAAATACGAAGCGCTGGTCTACTACAAAGGCACAGGCGAGCGCTCATGGCGCCTGGTAGGCTTCCACGAAATCAAGTTCAAGGCTTTATAATTTCAGGTCTCTCTCCTACTCCATCGGGAACAGTCCGTAGAGTTTGGCATCAATCATATCGGTAACCTGCTTCAGGTCATCGGGGTTGTCGCCAAACTTGCAATGGTCGCCATCGACGATGATAAGCTGTCCCTTGTAGCCGGCAATCCATTCTTCATAGCGTTTCTCCAGTCCCTGCAAATAGTCAAGACGCATGGTCTGCTCATATTCGCGTCCGCGTTTCTGAATCTGAGCCACCAGCGTGGGAATGCTGCTACGGATATAAATCATCAGGTCGGGCAGTTTCACCAGCGAGATCATCAAGTCAAAAAGATCCTTGTAGTTGGCGAAGTCGCGGTCGCTCATCAGCCCCTGCCCGTGCAGGTTGGGTGCAAAGATGCAGGCATCCTCGAAGATGGTGCGGTCCTGGATGATGGTGTCCTCCGACTTCGAAATCTCCACCACCTCCTTGAAACGCTTGTTGAGGAAATAAATCTGCAAGTTGAACGACCACCGCTGCATGTCAGCGTAGAAATCGGCCAGGTAGGGGTTATTGTCTACGGGTTCGTAACGTGGCGTCCATCCGTATCGGTGGGCTAAAAGCCTGGTCAGCGTCGTCTTTCCGCTGCCAATGTTTCCTGCTATTGCTATGTGCATATTCTTTAATGCTTAATGCTTATTATTATTTTCTACATCCTTTTTCAAAAAAAAGCAGGTGTTTTTCAAGAAACATATATCTTTTTCTGAAAAGTCAAAGCTATGGGAAAAGACCGAACAGGGTGCGGTCGATGCGGTCGATGATCTGGGCGAAATCCTTGGGGTTGTGCTGGAAGTCGAGGTTGTCTTTCTCAATGGTGATGACGCGCCCGGGATATTTGTTCTTGATGAAGTCGTCGTAGCGGCGGTTCAGGTTCTCCAAATAATCCAGCTGAATCTGCTGCTCGTACTCGCGTCCCCGCTTCTGAATGTTGCCCACGAGATGCGCCACCGATGCCCTGAGATAGATCATCAGATCAGGCACGCGCACCACGGCCATCATCTGCTCAAACAGCTCCATGAACGTGGCATAGTCGCGGTCGGAGAGGTTGCCCATTGCCTTGTTGTTGGCCATGAAGACGTAGACGCCCTCGAAGATGCTGCGGTCCTGAATGATGGTATGGTCGGCATGTGCGATGTCGATGAGGTCGCGAAAGCGCTCCTTGAGAAAGAACACCTCAAGGTTGAACGACCATCGGTGCAAGTCGCGGTAGTAGTCCTCCAGATAGGGATTTTCGGCTACAGTCTCGTAGCGCGGCTCCCATCCGTAGTGCTTGGCCAGCATCTGCGTGAGCGTCGACTTCCCGCTGCCAATGTTTCCTGCTATGACGATGTGCATTGCCTGGTTATCGGTTGTTGTTTATTGGTTAGTAAAAATAGGGATTCATGCTTGTCTCATCGCCAATGGTGGTTGACGGGCCGTGACCGGTAAACACCTTCACGTCCTTCGGTAGTAAGGCCACAACATGGTGAAGACTATGCATGAGCTGCTGCCACGAGCCTCCCTGCAGGTCGGTACGGCCTACGCTCATGCGGAACAGCGTGTCGCCGGCAAAGAGTATCTTTTCGCTCTCACAATAGAACATCACGCTGCCAGGCGAGTGCCCCGGCGTGTGCAGCACCTTCAGCTCACTATTGCCCAAAGGAATAAGCTCCCCGTCGCTGAGGTCGTCGCCCAAGGGTGGCATCTTCTTGTCATAGCGGGTGCCGAAGAATGCCATGACCTGCTGCCTCATGCCATCGTAGATCTGGCGGTCGGCAGGGTGCAGACGTGGCTTGACGCCAAACTCCTCAAAGAGCGTGTCGAGCCCCAAGATATGGTCGAAGTGTGCATGGGTGCAAAGCAAATGACGCAGCTTCAGACCATTCTCCTTAATATAGTTTACAACAGCCTTTCGCTCCTCGTCGAAGAACGCGCCGCAGTCGATGACCGCCGCTTCCTTTGTCTCGTCGCTCACCACATAGCAGTTTTCCTGAATGGGATTTACCTCAAATCGCTGTATATTCAACATGGCAGATAAATACAATACTTTTCCTTAAACCATTCTTCATCAAACCATGAACTCAGCGGCGTGGTCTGAACAATACGCTTGAAGGGTTTCGTCTCTTCCTGCAGGTCGCCGCCCTTGAGGCAGATGATGCCGTTGGGCAGGGCATTGTGCTGCTCACGGCTGATATTCTTCTTCACTAAGCGCACCAGGTCGGGCAACGGCATCACGGCACGGCTCACCACGAAATCATACTTGCCCTTCTCTTCCTCGGCGCGCAGCTGCACAGGGGTACAGTTCTGCAGGCCGATGGCCTGACACACTTCCTGCGCCACGCGAATCTTCTTGCCCGTTCCGTCGATAAGCTTAAACTGACATTCAGGAAAGAGAATGGCAAGCGGCACGCCGGGAAAGCCGCCGCCGGTGCCCACGTCGAGCAACTGCGTGCCCGGCTTGAAGCGCAACAGCTTGCCGATGGCCATCGAGTGCATCACATGATGAAGATAGAGGTTGTCGATGTCCTTGCGCGAGATGACGTTGATCTTCTCGTTCCACTCGCGATAGAGGGCGTCGAGGGCTGTCAACTGCTGCCTTTGCGTCTCGGTCAGTGCCGGAAAATATTTCTCAATCAGTTTCATGTGTGCAAAAATAATGATTTTCTTTCGACGAGGCAAGATTTTGCCTCTCTTTTTTTGCGCTTAACGGAAATAATGCTATCTTTGCAACGACAACCAATACCTTAACCATTATGCCACAAGCTCAGCCTGCCCTCGATTTGATGGAGTTTATCGAGACACAGATTCTGCCTCGTTATGCACAGTTCGACAAAGCGCACAATCTGGAGCACGTCACACGCGTCATACGCCGCTCGCTGGAGCTTGCCTCACGTACTGGTGCCGATGCCGACATGGTGTACACCATCGCAGCGTATCACGACATCGGCATGTCAGGCCCTCGTGCCGTCCACCACATCACAGGTGGAAAACTGTTAATGCAGGATGCTCGCTTAAAGCGTTGGTTTACAGCCGAGCAGATGAAAATCATGAAAGAAGCGATTGAAGACCACCGCGCCTCCGCTTCGCGTGCTCCCCGCAGCCTCTACGGTAAGATTGTGGCCGAGGCAGACCGCGACATTGTACCCGAGCAGGTATTCCGTCGCACGGTGCAGTTTGGGCTGAGCAACTACCCGGAATTAGACAAGGAGCACCATTGGCTGCGTTTCCGCGAGCACATGGACCAGAAGTATTCCTCCCACGGCTACATCCGCCTTTGGATTCCCGGTTCGCCCAATGAAGAAAAACTGAACGAACTGCGCAACATTATTGCCAACGAGAGAGCCCTGAGAGAACAGTTTGAGCGTTTCTTTACCGAAGAAACGCAGGGTTAGTGGCGATGACTTTTGTCATGTGTCTCGTATTTCTCCACTGCCTGATCCACAGCATCGCGTATCTCAGGATCATATTGTCCCACGAAGAAATAATAGACAAAGGCTAAGCCAACTAACGTAACTACGAGAATAACGGTACGCATCAGGCAGCTGACCACAAATTTCATCAAGCCTACAGCTACAATGACGGCTACGACGGCAATAATGTAGAAAACGGTGTTACTCATTGAACGTTGAACATTATTTGCTGAAAAGTTTGCGGAAGGCTGTTGGAACGGGCGTCTCGAACTCGAGGCGCTCATGGGTTACTGGATGCGTGAAGCAGAGCAGCCAGGCATGTAGGCAGAGACGATGCAGCGGGTCGTCGCCATTGCCATATTTTATGTCACCACATACAGGATGCCCCATGTCGGCAGCATGGACACGAATCTGATTCTTGCGGCCAGTCTCTAACTGAAACTCCACCAGAGAATGTTCGGTAGTGCGGTTGAGCACATGGAAATGCGTGATAGCCAGCTTGCCGCCGTTGTCGACGGGCGAGCTATAGGTGATGTAGGCCTTGTTGTCCTTCAGCCAGTTCTGAATGGTGCCCTCGTCGTGCTCCATCTCGCCACTGACCACAGCCACATAGCGGCGGTCGTAGACAATCTGGTGCCAGTTATGCTCAAGCATCTGCTCTGTGTCGATGTCCTTGGCATAGACCATCAGGCCGCTGGTGTCGCGGTCGAGGCGATGTACTACATGAGCCGTGCATTTCTGGCGGCTTTTCTTGAAGTAATCGTCGAGTACGCTCTTCACGTTGAGCGACGAGTGGCCTGCCGCCATCGACAGGATGCCTACGTTTTTCTCCACCACGATGAGCCAGCGGTCTTCGTAGACAATCTTCACATAGCGACTCTTGAACGACTGCTGGTTGCGCTTGGTCTTGCTCACAGCCACCTTCATGCCAGGTTTCAGGGCGAAGTCGAACTGGGTGACCGTCTTGCCGTTCACCTTGATTCCCCTACCCTGCAGCGTGGCCTTCACCTTTGTACGGCTCTCGTTGACATGAGCCAGCAGCCACTCAAGCAGCGGAGCCTCCTCGTTCACCATCAGGTGCTCATAGTCGCCCTCGCGGTTATATCCTGTATTTACTCTCATCTGACCTTAAAATATTATTAGATGCCGAAGGGGTTAAGGTTGGAATAGGCTTGACGCGTCTTCTGCTCGATGCCCTCGGCAGAATACTCGCCGTTGACATCGGCCATCTCCTCGGGATTCAGTTCCAGCACCATCTTCATATCTTCCTCGGCGCCCTGCTTGTCGCCCTGCTCCAGACGCAGCTTGCCACGCTCGCGGAAAGCATCCACCTGGAAAGGATTCAGGTCGATTACCTGACTATAGATACCGACAGCCTCATCGGCATTGCCCTTGGCTGCCTCAATGCGAGCGTGCAGCAGCAGCACATCCTCACTCTCTTCGGTATGCTCCGTGAGCCATGCCACGTCTTCCGATGCTGCATTAAAGTCGCCCATCTTCAGCAGCGTCTGACCACGCAACAGGCGGGCGTCGGCCAGATTTTCCTCCAAGGCGATGGCCTTTGTCAGTCGTGCGATGCCCTGTATGACATTGTTCTGTCCCAGTTCGGCCTTGGCATAGAAGAGATGAACCATCGCATTGTCGGCATCTACGGCCAATGCCTGCTCACACAGAGCAGTCATCTCAGCATAGTCCTCCTTCATAAAGGCCACGCCGGCGGCCTGCATCTTCAGATGAATGTTGTCTGGCTCCTGCATTGTCAGCTTCTTCAGCTCTTCCAGTGCATCGTCGAGACGTCCCATGCGGATGAAAGCCCTCGACAGATAGTCGCGCACCTCTGCATCCTCTTTCGTCTCCAATGCTTTCTCGAAGCATTTCACGGCATATTCATACTGGCCGATGCGCATGGCCTTCACCCCGTCGTACTTCAACAGGTCGAAGTTGCGCTCTTCAGCAGCTCTCTTTTCTTCTTCGGGATTTGTCTCTCCCCCAAACAATGAATTCCAAAAACCCATCTTTTACAATATCCAATAAACAATAACCGTTTTTGATGGGTGCAAAGGTACAAATAATAATTGACATTGAGAATCTTTTTCGTTATTTTTGCAACGATGCTTTTTTTCAGCTTTATTCACATAATAAGTTTGTGCTCTCAGCGTTATGTAAATAATGAAAGAAGAGAATATTGAGCAGACCTATACTCACATACTGAAATATACTGGCATCTTCGGCGGCGTGCAAGGGCTGAACATTATCGTGGGCCTTGTGCGCAACAAGTGTGTCGCCTTCCTGCTTGGCCCTGCCGGTATGGGACTGGTGGCGCTGTTCAATTCTGTGGTGAACTTCGTGTCGCAGGCCACCAACCTGGGTATCTCGTTCAGTGCCGTGCGCCATGTGTCGGAACTTTTCGACCAAGGCGGCGAGGCACGCATCCAGCATTTCGTGAAAGTTGTGCGTGCATGGAGCCTGCTCACAGCATTGCTGGGCATGCTGGTATGCTTGGTGGCTGGCCCGTTGCTCAGCAACAAGACCTTCACTTGGGGTGACCACACGCTACACTTCATGCTGCTGGCGCCAGCCGTAGGACTGCTGGCCATCACAGGCGGCGAGACGGCCATTCTAAAAGGAGCGCGAAGACTGCGGTCGCTGGCGGTAATACAGGTATTCACCATCGTCATCTCACTCCTCATCACCATTCCCGTCTATGCCATATTCGGCGAGGCGGGCATTGTGCCCGTCATCGTGCTGGGAGCGCTCACCACCATGCTGCTCACCATCCGCCATTCCTACCGTCTCTATCCCCTTCAACTCACAGGAGCCAGTGGCATCCTGGGCGAGGGCATGGAGATGGTTCGCCTGGGCGTGGCCTTTGTCATGGCCGGCATTATGGGCAGCGGCGCCGAAATGCTGATACGCTCGTTCCTCAATGTGGAAGGCAACCTCGACACGGTGGGTCTCTACAACGCCGGCTTCATGCTCACGATGACATACGCCGGCATGGTGTTCTCGGCAATGGAAACCGACTATTTCCCGCGTCTGTCAGCCGTTGGCGACGATGTGGAGCAACTGAACACGATGGTCAACCGCCAGAGCGAGGTGATGCTGCTCATCGTGTCGCCGATGCTGCCATTGCTCATGCTGCTGCTGCCGGTGCTCATTCCCATCCTGTTCCGCAGCGACTTCCTTCCTGTGGTAGCGATGGCGCAGGTCATCCTTCTCTCGATGTATGTCCGGGCTGTCTACCTGCCAATGGCCTATATCACGCTGGCCAAGGGCGACTCGTTCCACTACTTCCTTTTAGAGGCTGTCTACGACATTCTCGTGGTGGTATTCGTCATCATCGGCTATCACAACTGGGGTCTTACGGGCACCGGCTTTGCCATTGCGCTGGCCAATGTGTGCGACATCCTCATCACTTACGCCTATACCAGCATCCGCTATCACCTCAGAATCTCACCTCAGGTGATATGGCTGATGGCCATTCAGCTGCCGTTAGGCATGGGCGTGTATATTCTCACCTTTGTTGACAACGACATACTCTACTGGGGCATGGGCAGTTTGTTGTGCCTTGTCAGCCTGATGATCTCGGGCTATATCCTGCACCAGAAGTCATCGTTGTGGTCGGCTTTGGTGGCAAAGCTAAAGGCAAGATTCTCACACCATGAGTAAGGTCACCGTTCTTGTTGCAGTCTATAATGCCGAGGCATGGCTGGCACGCAGTCTCGACTCGCTGTTGTCACAGACCATGCGCGACCTGCAGATAGTCTGTATCAACGATGCCTCTACCGATGGTTCCCTGCAGCTCCTGCAGCAATATGCGGCCTGCGATGAGCGCATCGAAGTGATGGCCCTCAGCGAGAATCACGGCCAGGCATACGCACGCAATCAGGGTTTGCAAAAGGCACAGGGTGACTATGTTTGTTTTCTCGATGCCGACGACTGGCTGTCGCCTGATGCCATCGCCTCGGCAGTAGATGTTTTCCGTCAGTACGGCCAGACCGACAGCGTGCTGTTTCAGGTAGACATCATGCATCCCGACGGAGTGGAGCGCTATCTGCTGCCTGACTTTGAGGTACTGACAGGGCATGAGGCATTTCTTAAAAGCCTCGACTGGCAGCTTCACGGTGTCTATATGGTGCGCACATCCATCCACCAGCGCTTTCCTTACGACGACAGCTGCCGTTGGTTCAGCGACGACAACACCTCGCGCATCCATTATCTTCATTCGCGAGAGGTGCGTCAATGCAAGGGCGTGTATTACTACTTCCAGCATCCCGAGTCCACTTCACATGCCGTCAGCGTGCATCGCTTCGACCGTCTGCGGGCTGCCGACAGCATGAAAGAGCAACTGCTGCATGCCCATGTCGCTCACGAAGTGATGTGTGAGTGGGAGGTGCAGCGTATGCTGATGCTGGTGGAGTGTTTCCGCTTCTATTATGACGAGGGACGAGGACTGTCGCCTGCCGACCGTCGCCAAGGTCTGCAGACAATGCGGCAATTCCGCAATACCATCGACCGCACGCTGCTCCTCTCTCCCAAAGTACACAAGTTCGGCTACCGCCCGATGCCCTCATGGCGACTCTTCCGATGTCAGGAGTGGCTTTACTTCAGCCTGCGCAGGCTGTTGGGGAAAAACAAAAAACCGAGATAAAGCCTCCCTATCGTTTTTTTCATAGAGAACTTTTCTGTTTATTTCGGGGAATTAAGTACCTTTGCAAACACAATGGAGAATCTTCTGAACGAATTGAATGAAAGCCAGCGCGAAGCCGTGATGTATTGCGACGGCGCACAGCTGGTCATAGCAGGTGCAGGCTCAGGCAAGACGCGAGTGCTCACCTATAAGATAGCCTACTTGTTGGAGCAGTATAACATGGCACCGTGGAACATCCTTGCGCTGACGTTCACCAACAAGGCGGCACGTGAGATGAAGGAGCGCATAGCCCGGCTGGTGGGTGAAGAGCGTGCCCGCTATTTGCAGATGGGAACCTTCCACAGCGTCTTTGCCCGCATCCTGCGCAGCGAGGCGGCGGCCATAGGCTACCAGTCGAACTTCACCATCTACGACCAAAGCGACTCCCGCTCACTGGTGAAGAACATCATCCGCGAGATGCAAATCGACGACAAGGTGTACAAGCCCAACACGGTGGCCGACCAGATATCGATGGCAAAGAACCACCTCATCCTGCCCGACGCCTTCGGCAACTGTTCGCTCTTCGACCCGAAGCATCCACTGGTGGCCAATATATATAAAATGTACGCCATGCGGTGCCGTCAGGCCAATGCCATGGACTTCGACGACCTGCTCGTGCAGACGTTCCTGCTCTTCAACGAGCACGAGGACATACGCCGGAAATACGTCGGGAAGTTCCAGTATGTGCTCGTCGACGAGTATCAGGACACGAACTTCGCCCAGCAGCGCATCGTCTACCTGCTGACCCGCGAGCGCCAGCACGTCTGCGTGGTGGGCGACGACGCACAGAGCATCTACAGTTTCCGAGGCGCCAACATCGACAATATCCTCAATTTCCGCGAGGCCTACACCGGCGCCCGCCTCTTCAAGCTGGAGCAGAACTACCGCTCCACGCAGCTCATTGTCGAGGCCGCCAACAGCCTCATACGCCACAACGAGCGACAGATTCCGAAGGATGTCTACAGCCACAACGAGCAGGGCGAGCGGCTGCAGCTGAAGCCCGCACAGAGCGACCGCGAGGAGGCAATGATAGTGTGCAACGACATCAGGCGCCTGCGGCGCAAGGAAGGCCTGCAGTGGAGCGACTTCGCCATTCTATACCGCACTAACGCCCAGAGCCGAAGCTTCGAGGAACAGATGCGCAAGGACAACATCCCCTACCGCATCTACGGCGGTCTGTCGTTCTATCAGCGCAAGGAGATCAAGGATGTCATCGCCTATTTCCGCACCGTTGCCAACCCCGACGACGAGGAAGCCCTGCGCCGCATCATCAACTACCCCACCCGAGGCATCGGCGACACCACGGTACAGAAAATCGTCGGCACAGCCACGCAGCACGGCGTCTCCCTGTGGACGGTCATCTCGCAGCCCGTGCTCTTCCGCTTAGACGTTTCCAAAGGCACGGCAACCAAGCTTGAGGCCTTCCGACAGCTCATAGAGGGATGGCGCACCAGGCTCGACACAGAAGATGCCTACCAGCTGGGCCACGCCATCATACAGGAGAGCGGCATCGCCAAGGACATCTACAGCAGCCGCAATCCTGAGGACCTGTCGCGACAGGAGAACCTGCAGGAATTCCTTGCCGGCATGCAGGACTTTGTGGAGAGCCGGCGTGAGGAGGATATGGCCGACCAGACGTCATTGAACGATTTCTTGCAGGAGGTGGCGCTGCTCACCGACCTCGACAGCGACAAGGATAGCGACCAGCCCAAGGTGTCGCTGATGACCATCCACTCAGCCAAGGGCCTGGAGTTCCCCGTAGTGTTCATCGTAGGCTTGGAAGAGAACATCTTCCCCTCGCCCATGTGCACCAATTCCATGCGAGAATTAGAGGAAGAGCGCCGCCTGCTCTACGTCGCCATCACCCGTGCCGAGAAGCACTGCATCCTCACCTGCGCCGAAAACCGCTTCCGCTTCGGACGGATGGAGTTCGACACACCGTCGCGCTTCATACGCGACATCGACCCACGGCTGCTGAAAGTCGACGGCGACAGCAAAGTCAGCAGAGTCTCCCCCAGCAGACTCTCCCCCATCCCCTCCCTTGTAGGGAGGGGAGCAAATAGTTCTTCCGTTGCTTTCTCTGGTAACAAGCATCTCTCTCCCCTCCCTACAAGGGAGGGGCCGGGGGAGAGTCATTCCCTGCGCGAAGGCACCGTCATAGAGCACCAGCGCTTCGGCACAGGCACCGTCACACGACTCGAAGGCACAGGCGACAACGAGAAAGCCACCGTAGAATTCCACAACGCAGGCACAAAGCAGCTGCTGCTGAAGTTCGCACGCTATAAAATCGTGCAGCCCTAAACAAAAGAGGCCCCAGCGGGACCTCTTAACGTAAATCAGGAAAAGGCTAAATGTCTACTTTCCAACTTTCCAACTTTCCAACTTTTATATGGTAGGCAGTTCAGAAACGAGCTTTTTATAGTTTCCGCGCTTCAAGCGTTTGATAGCCTTGTCGGCAAGCAATCGTTCCAGTGTCTTCTGGCCTGAGCCTGTGTTGGCATAACCGAAAATTTCAGAAAACTTCTCAGTGGTGAACTCTTCGGGTAGCTGACGGAAGCACTCTAAGAACTTGTTGCTGCGTTTACGCTGCTTGGCACAATCGCGTAGCTGGTTGTCGTAGTAAGCACGGTGCAGATCATAGTACCAATAAATCTGCGTGCGATACTGAATGTCAAGCACCAGGTCACAAAGTGCACGGTCGGTATCGTCGATGGTATAGGTGCCCGTCTGCTCGCGCTCCTCCCAGTGACGCATGTCAATGTAGGGTGCACTCACATTGATGCCGTAGTAAGGCACGCGCTTGACGAGCAGCCAGTCGGCCTTGTCTCTGTCGTTGAACTCGGCTATGGAACGGCGGTCATCGCACCACTTGTGCACATGCTCTACCAGAGGCCAGATGGGCAGTTCGCCACGACGCTGCTCCAGACGGTACGCCCACTCACGGAGCGTCTCATTATACTCAGCTGTCTTTGAATCCTTCTTGTGGCGCAACGGCATCATTTTGAAGTCTTCCTCGCCCATAGGGATTGTCGCAGTACGTGTATCAAGACCTGAATTTACCGTTCTTTCATTCACGAGCTTTGTGAGCGTCGGCGGCGTGAAGGTCTCCATCTGATTCCAACACACGCGATAGCGTCCTGAGACCGACTGCTTGTTCGAAAAGTGCTGGTCGTCAATCTCGTTATGAAAACTCAGCAATACCATATTGCTACGCGAAATCCAGCTGCCCGACTTGCCTATTTCCAGATCCTTCTCTGACGAAACGGTTACCATATGGCGTCCCATCATTTCGCCATCCACCTCCTCCTTACAGTTAATCATACTGCGTATGAACTCTGTGTTTGACGAGCGGTAGCCAAACATTCTGTTGAAAATAGCAGGACGCAAATCCTTCTCCTTGTTGGCACCCTTGGCATCTGTGGTTTCTTTCCAGATGTTAGTGCTCTCGTCGGCAATCTCTCCCTCAGCAATGATGGGAGCCAGCAACACGTTCATCAGTCGCTCTAACGTGTGCTTACCCGATGTGGGGTCACCCACGCCCCAGACAATATAATTAAGACGTGTGCGATCACTCTCGGAGGCATAGAAATAATAATACGTCAAATCCATGCAAGTGCCCATCATTGCTGCTGAGGCAAAGAGTAGGAAGGGCCACAGGCGGCGCGGATGAGGTTCACATACCTCTCGCAGACAGGGGAACACGTCGAAATAGCGTTCTATCGTGTCGCACCAGCGTTCGAAAGGCAGGATGGCTAAGGGTGACACACCTGTCTGAGCAGCCATCTGCTGCATCACGCCTGCATTGTGCTTCACCATCAGGTCGGTCAGACGCTTGGGCAGTTTGCGCAGCAGCGGACGTTGGCTGACCGTCTGCAGCACATTCACCAGTTCGTCGGGTGCTCGGTCTGTCCACTGCTTCACCCAGTCGATGTGCTCTGCCAGAGCCAAGGCCTTGGCGGGGTCGTTGTCGCAGCGCATTAAAGCCCATGGAGCCAACTCGCTGATAAAGGTCTCGTGCCGATGACCCTCAGCCACACCCTCGGCGTAGTATTCATTGACAGCACGCACGAATACCTCGTTCTCAGGCGACAATGCTTCTTTGGGAGGCTCTGCCGGTGAGGCAGCCGATGCTGCTATGGGCACGGCAGCCGACAGCGCCGTCGGCTGGGGCTTTGTGGCAGCTGCCGTCTTGGTTCCCGACTTGGCCTTGCGACGCTCGGCCTTACGCTGTTTCTCAAAATCCTGCCACTTGGGCAGCGTAGGTGAGGAATCACCCTTGGGAGCCTGGCGGTAGCGTTCGCCACAAGCCAGGTCGAATTCACTACGAATGATTTCTTCAGTCATCATCGATTAATCATTTTATGGTTCAACATTAAAAAGTTCCTTGGTGTCACAGTAGAGCACGTCGTCAGGGCCTGTCAGCCAGCTGAGACGGATAGAGTCCTTGCAGGCATCGTCAACGTAGTCAATCAGTCCGAGCAGCGAAGCCATTTCGTACTGTTGGCAAATCAGATTGCCCCATTCGGCTACAGGGCGGGCTTTGAACACTATTTTCAGACCTTCGCCACGAGCGGAGACATAGACCAGCACAATTCCAAGAGCCTTCAGGTCGTACTCCTTGTTAAGGCGCTCAAACAACAGTCGCGGGTCTTCCTTCAGGTGGTCGATGTCGATGACCACAAGCCCGTTGAGGTAGGCGTAGCGCATTTCGCGCCAACGCCCCCGCTTGCCTTTGTTGTACTTCTTCGTGCCGATGCTCACAACAACGTCACCCACCTGAAAGCAGGCTCCCGGCAGCGTACCCTTCAGCTCGTTGGCCTTGTCGCTGTGGCTCTTGTCGCCCGACTCAAGGTAAGCCTTGTACTCACGGCGAACCTCAGCCACCACGTCCTTAGCCATCTGCATGGCCTTCTGCCATTCCTCGTACCCCATCTGCGTCAACTCGAGATAGGTACGAACTTGATACATGATTCTAGACATTACTTGTTTCCTCCATTTTTTAAATAGTTAATAAGCTTGTTAAACGTCTCACTTGCGGGCAGTCGTTTGACCACCAGCTGCACCTGGCGCAGCACCTCAGCTTGCCAGTCGCGAGGGTGCTTACTCAGGTCGATGGTACCTGAGAATGTCAGCTCGGCTTTGGGTTCGTCGAGCCAGCATTGCAAGCCTGCCTCATTCACCACGCGCTGCTCCATAGGCGGCTCGACGGGTGCCTTGGGCTTCAAGTCCTTGGTCAGCGCGTTGAATTGGCTGACGAAGTCTGCATACTGGTCGGCCGAGCTCTCCTTGCTTTTCAGCGTAATCATCTTCGACGGGTCGGAGCCGGTGGTCACCCAGCGCTTGCCGCCGCCTGCGCAGCTTTTTACTTTTGTCTGCGTCGAGGGAGCCTCGTTGAAAGCCGTAAATCCGAAACTGTTGTCTTCAGGGTCAAAGCAGCCTGTGCCGCGAACCCTGACTTTCTTTGATTTTGTACTTACCATTGTTGTTTACTATTATATTATTGAAAAAACGATACCTAACTCTTCCAGCAAATCAAAGTAATACGATACCCATTTCTCGGCGCACCCCTTGGTGTCGAAGCCGTCAATGTCGAACAACTCGTCGCAGTCGTTGCCAGCCAGACAGCAAGACACAGAGTAATTGCCCTGCCGATAGCTGTTTTCAATGTTGGCCGACGTCTCCAGCTCCAGCATCAGGTGTTCGTCCTTCACGTCGAGCGTCACGCCCATGCGCTTCAAACTATCCACTCGCTTACGCAAGCACATGTCAACGGCGTCCTCAGGGTTTTCCAGCGCTTTGGCCAGCATCCTTGCCAGCGCCAAGGCGCCCACCCTGCCACCGGCCTCCGTGAGGTAGTAGAAGTTGATGCCACCACCTTCGAAATAATCCTCCAGAGGTTGCAGCTTTACGCCGGGCGTGGTTACCCACCAGCGGTTGCCAAGGAATGTTACTGACAAGGGAAATCCCGAAAAATCGTCGTAAACGACGCATTGGAAACTCTCTCTCCCACGCGATAAAGTATTTGTACGCGTGGTGCCGCTTGCTGCGGACTTTTTTTGCATGTTGTTTGCCATATCTTATTGTGATAATAAAAAAAATTACGTTGCAAAGATAGGCACATTTGAGGGATGTATTATTTCCAAAAATTTTCCAATAATTAATTGCACAAAAAAAGAGTGAGAATCAAATGACTCTCACCCTCTTTGTGCTTGAAAAGCGTACTCAGGAGCTATTTGTAACAGATAATAATAAATCCACTCTATCAGCTCCTTCCAAAGACTATGCCTGTGTCTTTCCTTCTTTTCTTTCGGGGTTTCATTAATGACCACCGGTATCCAGTTTACAAACCAGTTGTAATAGTTACTCAGCGTCTTTCGTGTCGGAAAATCGCATATCTCATCATGGAGTATCTCATGATAGTGCGATATCTTTCCATAGGGGTCGTCATCTGGACAAAACGCTCGGTATATGCCCCTGAGAAAACAGATGCTAAACTGCGTAACATTCTCATAGAGTTCCTCACACTTCTTTTTAACTGCGTCCCATGTATTATGGAAGAAATCCATCACTTTGCTGTCTGAAATTTTATCAATCAGCCGCTTGATTGGGTTACGGCCTCTTTTGCTCTTTTCAGGCTCTTCTTCTGGCTGAGAACGCTTCTTTTTCCAAAATCTAAACGGGCTGCGTTCTTCCAAAGGTTGAAACGCTGAAAGTGGGATTTTCAACCATTCGTCATCTACTACGACTTCCTGCTTTAAGAAAGCTTTTTCAATTGCATCCTTTACTATCTCCGCAGAAAAACTTAATATTTTGCTGAGACGTCTTGTACAGGTTAATCCGCTAAGTATTTTATTACTTGTTGACTCTTTGTCCAACGTAACTCTAAGATGACCGTCGTCATGCGACTCCATCTGCTGTGGTTTGTAATTGTCTTTTATTTCTGATTCTTTGTGTCGCCTGCTCATTGTGAGCTGATTAAATGGGTTAGTTACTGCGTCCTGCGGTGTCTGAAAAACCTCTGTATGACAGAGTGGATGGCACATCCTGTTACACAACCATCACGTTCAGGTCCGGGTTCCGTCAATGAGTCTGACAGGTTGTTTTAAGTCTTATACCTATAGAAAAAAGGGATTTAGTTTGTAATCATATTATTTGGAAATATGTTGAAGTACACATGATGTGTACATAATTTTTAATAATTTACGTTTGAAATACCACAAAGGGGTTGCCCCTCTGTATTGTTTTGTTTTATGAAATCTTCCTTGTCCCGTTACACTCCGGATAGCTGCTGCAGCTCCAGAATTCCTTGCCGGAGTTGATGCCCTTTTTCGCTACACGCTTGATCATGGGCTTGCCGCAGACAGGACAGGTGGGCGCATCGGCCTGCACACTCTGATTCTTGCGATAGGCCAGACGCTCAGCGGTGAGTCCCTCCGTAAAACCGCCTTCCACCCTGAATGTGTCCAGCTGGCTCTCAATCTGGCGGCTGATCATCAGAATCAACCGGTTGCAAAGCACCAGCAGGCAGTTGGCGACGGAGAGCGAATCGTCGCTCTTCAGCCACGCATCGAACTTGTGCTTCTGGGCGAGGATGTGGATGCTGCTCTGATGCAGCACATCGTCCTTGTAGGCGGGACGGTCTAAGGTGATGCGGCTCACGGTCTGATGCTCCTGTGAGTGCACCGACCAGGGGAGGCTCTCATGGCGCAAGAGCCAGTTCTGATAGTCATGGGCCAATTCCGACAGCGTGGCACGTGCCACGTCCGTCAGCTTCATCTCCGTCTCCTTTGAGGTGGAATGACGCGAATTGCCTTCGGCAATGTTTGCTGGTGCCGACCGAGCCGCCTGTGTCATCTGGTCATACTGGCGTCCGCAGGGGTCATTATTTTGATTCAGAAAACGAGTGCAGAAGTCCTGCGTCGCCAGCTGAACCACGTTGGCCATCACCCACGTGTCCAGCCAGAAATATCCGAACTTGCCAATCTCAATCATCGTTCTTTCTCGTTATTTTATTGTCGTTATTACAATATATCGTCATCACGTTATTACGACTCTCTTATCGTGATTATGTCATTACGTTATTCCGTCATCACGATTTTCCTTTCCTCTTCCATTAGCCCGTAGAGGTCGAACACTTTGTTATCAATCTCTTCATCCGCGGATTGTTCAGTTTCAGTTGCATAGACTGGCGTGGTAATATCCACCACACAAGGCCACGTTCCATGTCACAAACCATCAACTCGCTGTCGGTGGTGTTGTCTATCCACATGTCAATACCCAACGTTTGCTCGGCCTTAGCGTTAGCAGAATAAATATCAGCTATCATGGAGGTTATCTGACTATTCGTTGATCGCACCATATATTCGAGCGAATTATCACTGAAAGCAGTTGAGACACCACTCAACACGGCTGAGAAAGTGGCCCATCCTGCCGCACGCTTTGCACGTTTGATTGCCTTCACCTTCTCTTTCGTCACGTCCTCTTGATCAATACGCAGTACGAACATCCCCTCAGGGTCAGCCAATTCCAACGTGTCGAGATTGCTCGTCGCAGCCAGCGTGTCGCCACCTGTCACAATATGCAGATAGTTCCTGTACGTTGGGATGTAGGTGGTTTTTGCCTGTAGGGCCATCGCAGCAAAAAGTGCAAAGAATAGTATCGCTTTTCTCATTGTTTATATATAATTTATCTGCCCGCAAAAATACAAAATAATTCAGACTCGCAAAAGAATCTCAGGAAATAATTTGCATACCTCGGATGAGAAAGTGGGAAAGTTGGAAAGTTGGAAAGTAGACATTTAGGTATTTTTGAACCTGGATTTTGAGGCAGAGGAAGGAGACGATAATAAGAAAGTGGAGTAGTAAGAAGTAGTAAAAGGAAGCTAATGGGAAGTTATGGGTCAATAGTTGCTTCACTGATTGCTACGCAAAAACTCCTTCATAGACCATAACAAATGACATATACTTCTAAAGCCGATAAATACTTCTAACTACATCTAATTACTTAAATAATTACTATTATAATAATATTATTATTTAAATTAAATCTGAATAAGAAACTGCGACATATTTTCTCTTTGTGTCTACTTCGTGCCTCTGAAAAAGGCTAAATGTCCACTTTCCAACTTTCCAACTTTCTGTGTTTCTCTACTAATGAATGTATGGAGAAATATTTGCTTATTTCGTTGAAAATAAATGCGTTATTATTTGGTGGTTCAAGAAAAAATTCGTAACTTTGTGGTGGTACGGAGGTACGATGGTAACGGAGGTACGAGAATACCTGAAGCCGGCAAAGTAATCACGCACCCACAGCTCGACAAGCTCGCACACCCACGCACCCACGCACACCCGAAAACATTAGTATTAACCATTTAACAATGTAAAGTTATGCTTCAGATTGATTTTTACAGAGACAAGCGCCAGGGGAACGTCAACTATGGCAAGTACTACGGCAGAGTGAAGAACACCAAGCCCATCGGGCTCGACAAGTTGGCTGAGCACATGAGCCACCACAACACGCCCTACTCCGCAGGCACGATGCAGGGCATCCTCACCGACCTGGTGGGCTGCATCCGCGAGCTGTGCCTCATGGGACAGCCGGTGAAGCTCGACAACCTGTGCATCATCAGCGCCCAGGTGACCAGCACGCCCGCCGACGACGTGGAGAGCTTTGAGCTCGACGACAACATCAAGAGGACGCGCCTGCGCTTCACCGCCACCGGCGACAGCACGCCCGCAGAGGTGTCGAAGAGCACACAACTGGGTTACACCTCGATGGCTCAGAAGGTGAAGAAGGGCGAGATCACCCTGTCGAGCAGGAAAGGGGAGTATGTGGCAAATGAGTAGAAGCCTCCCCCCAACCCCCTCCCGTAGAGGGGGCTTTTTTTTGTCAACATCGAAAAACTCGAAAAGAACCAATTATTCGTGCCTTTCGTGTTTTTAGATGTGAAGAAAACTGATGTAGATGACGTGGAGGATGCTGAACGTTATGGTTTTTAGGAAGAAAGGAATATGTAGAAGGAAAAGAAGACTATCGTGCAGCACGTAGGAGGCTTTTTTGTCAACATCGAAAAACTCGAAAAGAACCAATTATTCGTGCCTTTCGTGTTTTTAGATGTGAAGCCTTGACGACTTCTCCTTCCGGATCCACAAGGACACCAACATGTCGCTTAATTTTGATTTCTCTTGAGGAAACGTAAAACTTTTGGACAAGATAATAATAAAATCGCATGACGAGGCGTTATAATAAGCGGATGGCATGGTCATTCCATCACTATGGACTGTTTTTTTTTACAACGTGTGGCGATGGGTATTTGTTTTTGTGACATGAAGATTCTGTTGACACCTGCTATGAGGAGAGCCGTTGCGGCTGTCGTGGCGGCTGTCGTGCTCCTGACGGGAGCCTCAGCTGCCGGGCGCCTGACGGTGGTGAGTGTTGAGAGCGTACGGGTGGAGGTGGCCGTAGGCCATGCGCCGCGGCTGCCCTACCGGCTGTGGGTGACCTACGGCGACGGCAGCGGCGAGTACCGCCAGGTGAGATGGCTGAACGCCTCGGAGGCCACAGAGCGCGCCGAGGCCGACGCCACCCTCAACCCCGTGGGAACAGAGTACAGGGTGCGCGGATTCATCACCGGCGACAACAGCACGCCCAACGGATATCCCGTCACGGCCGACGTGAGGGTCGTGGCGCCGCAAGCCACGACCATCAGCCCTGTGGCCGAGCCGCTGCCCCTCGACAGGGTGAGCATCGACGGCGACAACCGCCTGACTCACAACCGCGACCTCGACATCGACCACCTCATCAGCCTGCCGGTGAAGCAGCAGCTGTATAACTACCGCGACACCTACGGCCTCAGCACCGACGGCTATCCCGAGTCCGACGGATGGGACTCGCCCACGACAAAGCTGAAAGGACACGGCTCAGGCCACTACATGTCGGCTATGGCCTTTGCCTTCGCCGGGCACAGCCGCTGATGGATGCTCCCGACGGCCAGTCCACGCAGGAGGAGATTGACAAGGCCGCCTCGGCTCTCAATGCCGTCATCAACGCCATGCGACCCGGCAACCTGCCAGAGTTAGAAGACCTCGACGAGCTGCAGCTGCTCTTAGAGCAGGCCAAGCAAATGCCCGAGGACAACGACCAAGCCAACCGCGCTATCAGCTATGCCGACATGGTCATCCGTTACGTCAGCGACGGCAGCGGCACGAAGGACATGATAGAAAGGGCCGTCAGGCAATTAAAAGCGCTGAAGCCTTCGAAATAACGAAATATTACCTATAAAAAAAATACTTACAGCATGAAAAAGCTTGTCCTTAGTCTGTCATTCATCATTGGCTCTTTATCGTTCAGCACAGCACAACCGGGCTACCCCATCAGCCCTGTGCCCTTCACAGCCGTCAAGGTGACGCCCGGCACATTCTGGGGACAGCGCCTTGAGGCATCGCGCCGTGTCACCGTGCCCCTCGCCTTCTGTGTTCAAGGTGAACGGCGTGGGCTATTCCTTCGACGACACCGACCCCTACAAGACGCTGGAGGGCGCCGCCTATATCCTGCAGACCTATCCCGACAAGCAGCTCGAGGCCTACTGCGACTCCGTCATCGACATCATCGGCAAGGCACAGGAGCCCGACGGCTATCTCGGAGGAAGACCTCTCGCATGAGCTCTACAACCTCGGCCACATGGTGGAGGGCGCTGTGGCCTACTGGCAGGCTACGGGCAAGCGCAAGTTCCTCGACATTGCCTGCCGCTATGCTGATGTGGCCTGCAAAGAGGTAGGTCCCCGTCCCGGTCAGACATGCGTCGTGCCAGGCCATCAGATTGCCGAGATGGCCATGGCCCGCCTCTATCTCGCTACAGGCGAGAAGCGCTACCTCGACTTTGCCAAGTTTCTGCTCGACTACCGCGGTAAGACACAGATTAAAAACGACTACAGTCAGAGCCACAAACCCGTCGTTGAGCAGGACGAGGCTGTGGGACACGCCGTACGTGCTGCCTATATGTATGCCGGTATGGCCGACGTGGCAGCACTCACAGGCGACCAAAGCTACATTGACGCCATCGACCGCATCTGGGATAACATCGTTAGCAAGAAACTCTACATCACCGGCGGTATCGGAGCCACGGCTTCGGGCGAGGCCTTCGGCAAGAACTACGAGCTGCCCAATATGAGCGCCTACTGCGAGACGTGCGCTGCCATCGGTAATGTCTACGTCAACTACCGCCTGTTCCTGCTGCACGGCGACTCGAAATACTACGACGTGCTGGAGCGCACGCTCTACAACGGGCTCATCTCAGGCGTAAGCCTCGACGGCGGCAACTTCTTCTATCCCAATCCGTTAGAATCGATGGGCCAGCACCAGCGACAGGCTTGGTTCGGCTGTGCCTGCTGCCCTTCCAACATCTGCCGCTTCATCCCCTCCCTGCCGGGCTATGTCTATGCTGTAAAGGATCATGCGCTGTACGTAAACTTGTTCATGTCCAACACCGTGACGCAGAAAGTGGCAGGCAAGAGTGTGACCCTGAGCCAGAAGACGAACTACCCGTGGGACGGCGACATTGAGATCACCATCGGCAAAACCGCCCTGAAGGAGGAGATGACCCTTCAGATTCGTATTCCAGGCTGGGTGCGCGGCAAGGTTGTTCCGTCTGATCTTTACACTTATTCCGACAACAAACGCCTCGGCTATACTGTGTCTGTGAACGGCAACGTTGTGCAGGCCATTGACTTGGAACGGGGCTATTTCTCCGTTACGCGCAAATGGAAGAAGGGCGACAAAATACAGATTCATTTCGACATGCAACCGCGCATCGTCCGTGCAAACAACAAAGTTGACGCCGACCGCGGAATGGTGGCCATAGAGCGCGGACCGCTGGTCTATTGTGCAGAACATCCTGACAACAGCTTCGACATCATGGGCGTTCTGATGAACCAAGAGCCGCAGTTCACCCTTGGCAAGAGTGAGATTGCAGGAACGCCTGTTGTGACACTTACCACCGATGCCCAGACGCTGAGCTTCGACAAGCAGGGCAGGCTGCACACCGCCGACCAACGCCTCACGCTCATCCCTTACTACGCCTGGTGCCATCGCGGCAGCGGAAAGATGCGCGTATGGATGCCGCAGGATCTCAACGCCACTACGCCCTCACAGCCCGCTACACTGGCATCGCAGAGCAAGGTGACAGCATCGAGCCGCGTGCCTGCTCTGTCGAGTGTCAACGACCGCCTTGTGCCGCGCGACGAGAACGACCGCTCAGTGCCCTACACCCATTGGTGGCCCAAGCAGGGCGTCACCGAGTGGATAGGCTATGAACTGCCACAGGAGTCTGCAGTGCAGAGCGCCACCGTCTATTGGTTCGACGACGGCCCCTGGGGCGGATGCCGCGTGCCTAAGTCGTGGCGCATCCTCTATCAGGATGCTCAAGGCCAGTGGAAGCCAGTAGAGGGAGCCGACTGCTATCCCACCGACAAGGGAGCTCCCTGCACCGTCAACTTCACGCCCGTCACGACCAAAGCCCTCCGCCTCGAGGTGACACTGCCCGACGACAACGCTGCAGGATTGTTTGAGTGGATAGTAAGATGATGCTCGCCCCCAAGAGCTACCACGATTTTATCATCATTTTATTCAACTTTCTCAAGTGGAGTAGTAAGAAGTAGTAAAAGGAAGTTATGGGGAACCATAACAAATGACCTATACTTCTAAGGCCGAAGGCCGATAAATTCTTCTAACTACCTCTAACTACCGAAGTTAAGCGAATGCGAAACTTAAATAAAATAATATTGGAATATGAATCGCTTTGAACTTAAACGTCTGTCATTTACACTCTTGGGCTTAATGATGCTGCTGGCCGCACAGTCTCAGCCGGATTTCACTTCGCCAACCACGTTGTTCGTGATGCACAGCAGCAACAATCATCTGAAGATGGCGAGCGACTATGGCGGGCAGCTGGAGGCCGCCAATGCTGCCAATGCCCAACAGATGACCATTGTGCCCGACGGCAATGGATATTATTATATCAAGGCTAAGGACAATCGCTATCTGTCGAAGGTGAACGCTTGGAACACATCGTTTGTCACCGACTCGGCCACCGACGATGCCAGATTCTCGTTTGAGCAGGCTCAGGGTGCCTATGTGCGCATACGCTGCAAGGGCAACGGTCTGTGCCTGGGAACCGACAGCAACGATGCCGGCAGCAAGGTGTATTCCGACAAGAACGGCGCAGACATGAAGCACCTCTGGTTCTTCAGCGACAAGGTGAACGGCACTGTGCCTGTCGACACACTCAGCTATGCGGTCTTTCCCTCGGTAGTACGTCAGCATTTCGACGGATGGGGTGTCTCGCTTTGTTGGTGGGCAGGCCAGTGTGGCAAGTGGAGCGATGAGAAGATTGACGAGATAGTGACGTGGATGACCAGTAGCACGGGGCTGAACTACAAGTATTTCCGCTATAACATTGGCGGTGGCGATGACCCGGAGAACAAGAACTGCACGCCTCACCACATGGGCAACGGCAAGGGTCTTCGGGCAGAGATGGAAGGATTTAAGGACTTTACGGGCGACGAATACCATTGGGACCGCGACGAGGCTCAGCGCAAGATCATGCTGAAGATTCGTGAGAAGCGGCCCGATGCCGTGTTCGAGGCTTTCAGCAATTCATGTCCTTACTACATGACCTACAGCGGTTGCGTGAGCGGTAATACCGACGGTGGAAAAGACAACTTGAAGCCCGAATACTACGAGGAGTTTGCCCACTATCTGGTGGATGTGTGCAAGCACTACAAGGATGAATACGGCATAGTGTTCAAGACACTGGAGCCGTTCAACGAGTCGGTGACTAATTTCTGGTATGCCAACGGCCCGCAGGAGGGATGTCACTTCGACTATGCCTCGCAGGTGGCTTTCATCAAGGTGCTCAAGCCCATACTCGACGCATCGGGACTGACGACTGTCATCTCGGCATCCGACGAGACCAACGTGGGGCTGGCCGTCAATGGCTACAGGACCTACAAGCAGGGCGGCGTGCTCTCAAAGATTGGCCAGTGGAACACGCACACCTATTCGGGAAGCATTGCCGACCGTGTGCACATGGCTTTCCTGGCTCATCAGGACAACATGCCACTGTGGATGAGCGAGGTGGGAGCTGGCGGCAACGGCATTGGCGGCAACCTGAGCCTGACGCAGAAGCTGTTCGACGACATGCGCTACCTGCAGCCCGAGACGTGGATTGACTGGCAGTATATGGAAGAAGCAAACGACCAGTGGTGTACCATCAGGGGAAGCTTCAGTCAGCAGACCTACTCGAAGGTGAAGAACTTCTACGTGCGGCAGCAGTGCTCACGCTTCATCAACAGCGGCTACGACATCGTGGCGTCGCTCAACGACCAGTCGCTGGCCGCCATCAGCGAGGCAAGAGACACCCTTGTGCTTGTGTTGCTCAACGAGGGCAGCCTGGCCTATCACCTTGTAGACCTGGCGCAGTTTGCCAGTTTGCCCGATGCCGGCGCCATCATGGCCTATCGCACCTCACCGGCAGAAAACCTCAAGCGTGTGAGGGACTATAAGCTCGACGGTTCCTCGCTGTTGGTTAAGCTGCCCACACAGAGCATCACCACGCTTGTGCTGCCTGTGGGCGGCATTGCCGCCAACCAGCAGCTGGAGGAAGATGCAGAATACATCATCGTGCCACGCCACAACCTGACTATGGCGCTGACAGCAGCACCCGGCGGAGCAGTGACCATTGAGAACACCACGTATGACGAGGGCCAGCGCTGGAGACTCAGAGCAAACGACGGCTCTACCGCCGGCAATACAGCTCCTTACATTCTCGAAAACGCACGTGGCCAGCGGCTGACCTCTTTCAGAGCGTCCGGCTCGTCGAAGCTGACGGCACAGACGGCGGCAGCTTCCGAACAGCAGTTCTATATAGAAGCCGTCGACCGTCCTTACTACAAGATTTCGCCTGCCCGCCATCGCAGCTATTCACTTGACCTCAGCAATGCCAACAGCAATGCCGGCACCACGGTGTGTACATGGTCATACACCGCCGACACCGATACGCCTACCCACCGGCAGTGGATGCTCTGCCCCCTGCACAGCCAGGCTGAAAATACTGGTATCGACCAGCGGGTTGAGCTCTCGCAACTACCCACGGCCCTCTGCACCGATGGCGTCTATGACCTGGCAGGCCGGCGTGTGCTGAGCGGTGCCGCCTCTGTCAGCGCTTTGCGGCAGTTGCCTCGCGGCATCTATGTGGTATGCAGGAATGGAGACAGGAGAATCGTTCAGAGATGACGGTTTTCCGCCATAAGCCTCTTTAGTCCCAACGAAGCGGCTTCGCTTACTCATCAGTTAGGTCATTATACCCATGAGGCAAGGCGCTGGCCTCGTACATCTCACTGTACAGGGTTTCTATTTGACTTTCGCTTTCTTCCTATTAGTAGGATTGTGATAAGGGGTTGCTTCATGTCTCCCCCTTCTGTCATTGCAAAAGCTTGAATTCGCCTGTACGAATGCTGGCGATGACGCCGCCGTCGATGAGTAAATCGGTTCCGGTAATGAAACGTGCATGCTCGCCCAGCAAAAAGGCTGCGGCTTCGGCTATCTCGTCGCTGGTACCTGTACGCTGGGCTGTTTTCTTATATTTACTTTTCCACTAAAACAGGTGGAAAAGAGGTGGAAAAAAGGCGGCTAAGTCTTTGGATGTCAGATGGAAAAGGCTGAAAGCGCTTTTTCCATTCCTTACGCTTGCTGAAGTCGCCTAATTGCCGTACCTTTGCATCGTCAAAACGAACAAAGGACATGAAAAGAAAGACTATTGGAATCATCGCCGTCCTACTGGTGCTGGCCGTTGTGGGCGGCACGGTATGGAGTTTGCGCGACTTGTCGCAGAAGCGCCTGCTCCGCGCGGCTGAGAATGTGGTGTTTGCTGACGCTGACAGTGCGGCAGCATTGCTGGCGCGGGTCGACACGACGCGGCTGACGGAAAGTTCGCTGATGCTCTACGACCTGCTGCGGGCCATGGTCTACGAAGAGCGATGGTACCTGCGCCACGCCGACACGACGGTCTGTCTCATGTCGGATGCTGAGACGTGGAACTTCAGCCGCCAGTCGGACGACCGGGAGTCGGACGGCGTGCTGACTCCCGATGACGGCAGTCGCCTGCGCGTGTTCAATTATTATAAAGAGCAGAGCCTCGGCGGCACAACCGACGACGAGGACGCCCTGCGCCGCTTTGGGCGCGCCTGCTTTGTGCTCAGCCGTCGTCAGAACGACAGCATCGTGCCCATGCAGGTCAACCAGCTCTTCCATCTGGCCATCCACTGTGCTGAGGCTACCGGCGACCACGCCCTGGC
This sequence comes from uncultured Prevotellaceae bacterium, assembly GCA_902778535.1. GTDB lineage: Bacteria > Bacteroidota > Bacteroidia > Bacteroidales > Bacteroidaceae > Prevotella. The sequence goes on along the minus strand of CACYYG010000011.1, from coordinate 4,641 downwards.
CTATCGTGCCTACGATAAGTTCTTCAATCGTATGTCGTTCCAACATGCGAAACTCCCCGAATTCTACCTGCGCCGGGCGCTGAAGCACTACCGCCAGTCGCCCGACCAGCCACGCTGGCTGCTGACGATGCTCAACGACTATGGCTACACCGTGCTCCTGCGCTCGCCCTTCGACCTGCACCACTTCGGCACCTTGGAACACGCCGCCACCCTCGCGGCCCGGCAGCTCGACGCGCCCCCGTCGCCGGCGGTCACCGACGCCGTCTATCAGTGTCTGGATTCACTCTGGGCCCTGCCCCACGACGACTTTTCCTATATGTGTACCTTGCAAGTGTCTAAGTCTACCTTCCTTTTCGGAGAGATCACCGTGCCTGTCGGCATGTATGAGGAAGTACAGCAGGAGCACCACGAAGATGACACGAAGCACTGGCGGCCATCGTATGAAAGCGAGACGAAGAAGGAGGAGCAGAATTTCGCCATCAACCGCGACACCTATCTGGCACCGGGCTATGTAAAGAAGTCGGCACTGCTGCAGCGGCGGCTGATGACGGCGGTCATCGGCCTGCTGGTGCTGGCTGTGCTCGTCCTGTTGCTCGTCTTCCGTAACTGGCTTGGCAACGTCAGGCGGCGCCACGAGGCGGAGCGGGCCGCCCATCAGCGCGAGGCGGAGCAGTTGGCCGAGCGCCTGCGGCAGAAGGACGCCATGATAGCCATGCTGCGCGGGCACATCATGGACAAGAGCGAAATCCTCGACATGCTGGAGCCGACGGCCGGCAAGCGCACCATCATCAACGCTCGCAACTGGCGCGAGATAGAGATGACCCTCGACACCGCCGACGGCAACTTCGTCAGCCGGCTGCGAGCAGCCCACCCGCAGTTCAGCGAGGAGGACATCCGGCTGTGTATGCTGGCGCGGCTACAGCTCTCCAACACGGCCCTCTCGGCCATATACCTCATCTCCGTCTCTGCCGTGCAGCACCGCAAGCAGAAGCTGAAGAAGGAAGGCTTCGGCGTGACCGACCCCGCCGTGACCTTCGACCAGATCATCGCTAACTTCTAAAAAACCAGAAACAATATGAAAGACAGACACTTCAGATGCGGAAGCCTCCGCATCCTGCTAATGCTGTGCCTCATCGTAAGCAAGCAGACAACAGTCCAAGCCGACATCGTCAAGGGCCGTGTGGTGGATGCCGAGACGAAGGAACCGCTGCCCGAAGCCTCGGTGAAACTGACACAGCGCTACGGCGATTACGGCACCATGATCAACAGTCTGAAAGCCGACTCGCTAGGCTGCTTCAGCGTCTTTGCCAGCGGGCGCGGCAGCATCGAGGTCTCCATGCTGGGCTACTACTCGAAGTCGAAGCCCGTGCTGGCTTTCAGCGACAGCCGCAAGGACACGCTCGACATAGGGACGATAGAGCTGAGGATGTCGCCGCAGATGCTGAAGATGGTGCAGGTGACGGGCCGCACCAGGCGCTTCACCGTCAAGGGCGACACGATTGTCTTCCACCCCGAAGCGTTCCACCTGCAGGAGGGGGCACGCCTCGACGAGCTCATACGCAAGCTGCCCGGCGTGGAGGTGGACGCCCAGGGCAGGATGTCGTGGAACGGCAAACCCATACGCATCACGATGGACGGCGAGAGCTTCTTGGGCGGCGACGCCCTGGTGAAGCAGCTGCCGGCCGAAGCCGTAGAGACGATCAAGGCCTATAACAAGCAGTCGGAGTTCAGCGAGCGCACGGGACGCGACGACGGCAAGCAGGACATGGTGCTCGACCTGACCATCAAGCCCCGCTTCCTCGACCGCTGGTATGGCGACGTGAAAGCCGGCTACCAGACCGCGAAGTACTACGACGGCGAACTGCTGATGAACCGCCTGTCGAAGGCCGACCCCGTGATGGTCTTTGCCAACGCCAACAACGTCGACAAGCACTGGCGCCGTAACATGAACGGGAGTACGGCCAACATGGGCAACGGCTTCGGCAAAGAGCACGGCGCGTCGGCCGGCTATCAGCACAACTGGCAGCGCAAGGCGGGGACGCACGACCTGAAGAACTATTACAGCATCACCGGCGGCGTGGCCCACGACGATGACCAGCAGAACGACCACCAGGAGACCGAGAACTACTTCCCCGGCACGGCCGCCACCCGCTCGACCTCGGAGAGCTACCAGCGAGGTCACAAGCTGGAGCCACGGGTGAAGGCTGACCTGCACTGGGTGCGCGACACGCTGAACACCTTCACGCTGAGCGCCGGCGCTGAGCACGCCAGCAGCCGCTCAGACAGCCGCCAGTCTACCGACCAGCAGGAAGCCCTCGCCGCCGCCAACAACCCGTATGTTGCGACGCTGTCGCAACTAACCACCTCACACACAGACGGCCACCAAACCACCATGAACACCAGAGCCGGCTGGGAGCACTACGTCAAGGACGGCGCCCTCGGCGCCAGCGTCACCCTAAATTACCAAGACGGTAAAACCGACGGCCAGACCGACCGCACCATCACGGCCCACAGCAGCGCCTACACCTCGTCGCACCTGAACCAGACCTACACCGCGCCCTCCACATCGTTCTCCACCACGGCCGAGGCCCACCACGCCCGCTGGCTGACGAAGCAGTGGATGGTGCAGGCGCGATACGCGCTGACCTACAACCGCAACCGGAACGACCGCGACTTCATGACCGACGGGGCACCCGACGCCGCCAACAGCTACCACAACCTGTACGCTCGCAACGAGCACAGCCTGCAACTCTCGCAGACCATCAACCTTGCCCCCTTCCAGCTAATGCCGAACGTCAATGCCAGCTGGCAGCGCGAGAGCCAGGACTATCGGCGCGGGGCGCTTGACACCACCGCCGTGCGCCGCAGCTTCTTCGTCGACCCCTCACTGAGTGCCACATGGAAGCTTAGCAATACCGTAGGCCTCGATCTGAACTACAGCTTCACGACACGCCAGCCCGACATCATGCAAACCATCGGCTACCGCGACCTCACTGACCCGCTCTTCATCACTGAGGGCAACCCCGGCCTGCGAAACACCCACACCCATGCCGTGAGCCTGACCTATAACATGGTGCTTGCCCGCAGCCAGACCTCGCTCAGCACCACCGTTGGCTACTACCGCAGCGACCGCGAGACCACCACCACCCTGAGCTACAACCCCGCGACCGCCGTCTACGTCAGCCGACCCGAGAACGTCCGTGGCAGCCATTCGTGGAGCTTCCGCCTGAACCTCGACCAGGCCCTCGGCGACTATTTCCGACTGCAAAGCAACTTCCGACTGAATGCGAGCAAACGTTATGGTTACCTTACTTCTATAGTTACTACTCCCCTCCCTGATAGGGAGGGGGCGGGGGTGGGTCAGCAGTGTGTAGCTTCCCTCAATCCCCGTAAAAACATCACCCTCTCATTCGACTACGACTGGCTCAAGGCCACCGTCTTCACTGAGATCAGCGCCGACCGCCTGCGCTACTCCGCCTCGCCCGAGCTGAACACCACCCTCTGGAACAATGACTACGGCCTGAGGGCTGAGGCTACCTACGGCAATTTCGTCTTCTACACCACTCTCACCGAGCACACCAGCCGAGGCTACACCTTCGGCAGCATGAACCGCAACATCCTTGTCTGGGACGCCGCCGTTGGCTGGAAGATCCTGAAGAACAAAGCCCGCCTCGGCCTGGAGTTCGACGACATACTGAACAACGAGGACGGACGCCGGAGCCAGCAGACGGCCTACCAGCAGACCACCTCGTGGCAGGACTTCCGCCACCATTACGTTGGCATCAGGTTCACATACCATTTGGATGCAAAGGAAAAATCAAAATGAGATAACGCGTTAGTATAGTTCTTCGCATAGCGAAGCGGCATAGCCGAGCGAGTAAATAGTATAGTTAGTAACTAGTACCCGGGTAATGCTGGAGGCCGCAGCGATGCGCCCTCCAGATTTTTCCTTCATAAGATTTAGCAACCATTGCTGACGTTCTGCTTTCGAGCTATCTCTATTCGCACAGTGCCGCACCGAGACATGGTACCGATCTCTCCTGCATTACGTCATGCTGCATCTGGTGTATCATTTCAACCGACAGAGCAGCAAGCGCAAAGCCAATCTTGATTGAGCTTTGCCGAGTCGCGATGGAGGAAGAGTAATGCTCAATAAGAACCCGAAGAAGAAATAATACCTTTCCGTCCACCATCCTAACCAACAAACTGGCTTCCTGATTGTCAATGGAATTGTCGTAGATATAAGTACGGTCAGCAACTTGGCTAACCTTACGGCAATTAGTGGCCGCTCGGCACAAAGGGACGCTTACCCATGCAAGAATTTGTATGAAGATACAGCAAAGCGACTGCGATATATTAACTGGAACAAAAGGCACCTCATTACAATCATTCTCACTCTCGGCAGCATCAACACCTACAGCTGCGACTACGGCCTCTGTGGCCGCACTGCCCTAATGAGGCTAACATTTAACCTAGATTATTCATGGAAATTTTGTTGAACAGCGTAAGTTATTCTTTTAACACGAATTTTTCATTAATATGCAAAAAAAGTTGGTACGGTTTTTAATGAAACGAATGAGAATAATGAGATTAATTTTGGCCACGAATGAGAATAATAATTATTCCAATTCGTGAATAAAT